>NZ_JAJPWN010000007.1:0-511789 GCF_046549135.1 Amycolatopsis sp. lyj-23
CCGGTGTTCTCGATCTTCTTGGTCGTTGATCGATCTACCGGAGACCTCGCCTATTCGATCTCCGACACGCCGCACCGTCGGCACTGCTCAGCAACCTGGCTGGTCAGCACATCAAAACAGGCTCTAGTCCGATCAGGACGAGATCGGACACCGCACAGATGACGACCAGTGGCGCCACGACACCCCCGCGCAGGCCTTGTTGCAGCAGGAAGGCGTTCTGCGAGCCGATGGCGACGATCAGGGAAAGGCCGGTTCCGAAGCCGGCCAGCAGGAGTGGGAGCACCCTGTCACGGTAGGACCGCCCGACTGCATTACTCCAGCTAAAGATTCTTACGTAACATTAGCGCTCATGATGTCGGACCTCCCGCTCGACCAGGTCAAGACGCTCCTCGCCGTAGTGGACGAGCAAAGTTTCGACGCGGCCGCAGCGGTCCTGCACGTGACGCCGTCGGCGGTCAGCCAGCGGGTGAAGGCCCTCGAGCAGCGCACGGGCCGCGTCCTGCTGCTGCGCACCAAACCGATCCGGCTCACCTCGTCCGGGCAGGTCCTGGTCCGCTTCGCTCGGTCACTGGCCCAGCTGGAGCAGGACGCCCTCACGGAACTCGGCCTGGGTTCGTCGGTCCGGACGCTGTCGATCGCGGTGAACGCGGACTCCCTCGCGACCTGGTTCCTCCCGGCGCTTTCCGACCTCCCCGACTCCCTCGGCATCTGCTTCGACCTCCAGCGCGAAGACGAGGACCACACGGCGGCCCTTCTGCGCGAAGGCCTGGTGATGGCGGCGGTGACGACCGCACCCCAACCGGTCCAGGGCTGCACGTCCCACCGCCTCGGCCGCATGCGCTACCGAGCCATGGCCTCCCCGGCGTTCATCGAGCGCTGGCTGAGCAACGCGCCGATCGCGTCAGCCCTGCCGGCGTCCCCGGTGATCGTGTTCGACCGCAAGGACGACCTGCAGGACCGCTTTCTGCGCAGCCTGACCCGCCGCCGCAGCTTCACGCTGGTCCGCCACCACATCCCGGCCTCGGAGTCCTTCGTGGACGCCGTCGCGGCCGGCTTGGGCTGGGGCATGGTCCCGGAGATCCAGGCAGCCCCGCGCGGCGACGCCCTGGTGGACCTGGTCCCCGCCCGCCCGGTCGACGTACCGCTGCACTGGCAGCAGTGGAAGCTGGACTCCCCGGCCTTGGCCGCGGTGGCCGAAGCCGTAGCACGCGGGGCCAAGAAGGCTCTGCGCTGAGGAGCGCCACCGACGAGCCGGCGCTGCTCTGCTCCCGCCCTATCCGGGCGGTCACCCCCGCGCAGCGGGGAAGTCACCCACGCCTTCCTCCACCAGGTGGAAAGCCTGATCGATCACCTCGACCTGCTCCCGCCGGACCACCTCCGCGTCGTGGCCGGCGATGATCCGGCCCATCGCGTGCGCGAACACCGTCGTGATCGCCGTCGTCAGCAGGCCGGCCACCATGCGGGAGCGGAACTCCTCGCCCGACTCCTCCGTCAGGACCGCCGCGATCCCGTCCGCGATCTCGCGCTCCTGCTCGTACCAGCGCGCCATCAGCGCCGGGCTCGAGGTCAGCACCCACCAGAACCCGGGGCCGCCCGCGATCGCCCCGGACAGGGGGTGGCCCGAGGACAACAGCTCGTGCTGGTGGCGGCGCAGGGCCTCGCACGGCGACACGCCGGCCGGGCGCGACCGCACCACCGCGGTCAGCTCCGCCAGGCGGTCCGCGTGGCGGTCCAGGAACAGGTCCTCCTTGCGCGGGAAGTAGTTGAACACCGTCATCTTCGACACGCCCGCCGCTTCGGCGATCTCCGCCACCGTCACCTCCTCGAAGCCGCGCTCGATGAACAGGCCTGTGGCCACGTTGGAGATCAGCAGGCGGGTGGCCTGCTTCTTCCGCTCGCGCAGTCCGGGATCCGCCATGCGAAGAGTATAGACCGAGCTCAAAGTTTGACTCGGTAAAAGTTTCGGGGCATCATCGAACCCATGAACAGGGATGTGGTGATCTCCGGGGGCGGACCGGTCGGCTTGATGCTGGCCTGTGAACTGCGGCTGGCGGGCGTGGACGTGCTCGTCGTCGAACGGCTGCCCGAGCCGGACCAGACGATCAAGGCGGGGTCGGTCAACCTGACCACCGCCGAAGCCTTCTACCGGCGTGGCCTGCTGCCCGCGATGGACGCCGTCGTGCAGCAGAACTTCGCGCAGATCCAGAAGTTCCTCGAGTCCCGCGGCGGAGGCGGGCCGGCCGCCGTGCCCGTCGGGCACTTCGCCGGGATCATGGTCACCTCCACCGGCGTCGACTTCGACGATCCCGCCTTCCGGGACGCCGGGCCCGCCGGGCGGGTCGTCGTCATCCAGCAGCAGGCCGTCGAGGCGATCCTCGCCGAGCGCGCCGCCGAACTGGGGGTCGAGATCCGGCGCGGGGTCGAGCTCACCGGGTTCGACGCCGACGCCGACGGCGTCACCGTCCACCTCTCCGACGGCGAACCGGTCCGCGCCGGGTGGCTGGCCGGGGCCGACGGCGGCCGCAGCCGGGTGCGGAAGCTGGCCGGGTTCGCGTTCCCCGGTACCGATCCCGCCGTCACCGGGCGGCAGGCGATGGTCGAGCTGACCGGCGCCGACGCCCTGCCCGCCGGGTGGCAACACGGCTCCGGCGGCCTCTACGTCCACGGGCCGATGCCCGGCCGGATGCTCACCGTCGAGTTCGACGGGCCGCCGGCGGACCGGGACGCGCCGGTCACCGCGCAGGAGCTCGAAGACAGCTTCCGGCGCGTCACCGGTGCGGACATCCGGGTGACGAAGGTCCACAGCGCCACGCGCTTCACCGACAACGCGCGGCAGGCGAGCACCTACCGCGTGGGCCGCGTGCTGCTGGCCGGGGACGCGGCGCACGTCCACTCGCCCTTCGGCGGGCAGGGCCTCAACCTCGGCATCGGCGACGCCGTCAACCTGGGCTGGAAGCTCGCCGCGACCATCCAGGGCTGGGCACCCGCCGGTCTGCTCGACACCTACACGACCGAGCGTCACCCGATCGGCGAGTGGGTGCTCGAGTGGACCCGGGCGCAGGTCGCGCTGATGCGCAGCGACGTGCGGACCAAGGCGCTGCGCCAGGTCGTCGCCGACCTGCTGCACACCGGCGACGGCGCGACGTACCTGGCCAAGAAGCTCTCCGGCGTCCTGCACCGCTACCCGATCGACGGCGAGCACGACCTCACCGGCCGCGCCGCGCCCGACTTCGCCCTCGCCGACGGCACCCGGCTCGGCGAGCACCTCCACGACGGCAAGGCCCTCCTGCTCGACCTCGCCGACCACGGCGACCTGCGCGAGACGGCGAGCGGCTGGGCCGGGCACGTGAACGTGCTGACCGCGAAGTGCGACAGCGAACCGGCCCTGACCGGCGTGCTGGTCCGGCCGGACGGCTACATCGCCTGGGCGCGCGAGGACGGTTCGACAGCCGGGCTCGAAGCGGCACTGCGAGAGTGGTTCGGCGAACCCGCCTGACCCCGTGAGCGCCGGGCCGGGTCCGAAATGGACCAGCGAACGGCCCGGCGCCCCTGGGAACGGTTTGCCGAGGTGATCCACAGGTGCCGGGGCCACGTCGTCCGGTGGCCTACTCCCGCGCCGCCAGTTGCACCGCCACGTCGATGATCATGTCCTCCTGCCCGCCCACCAGCGCCAGTTCGCCGCAGCGGCGCAGGATCGCCTGCGCCGGGACGCCGTAGCGCTCCGCCGCGCGCTCGGCGTGCAGCAGGAAGCTCGAGTAGACCCCGGCCCAGCCCTGGACGATCGCGTTGCGGTCCAGCTTCGGCCAGCGGTGCAGGTACGGCCGCACCACCTCCTCGGCCGCGTCCAGCAGGCCGCCGACGTCGAGGCCCGTGTCGATGTCGAGGCGGTCGAACACCGCCGCCAGGACCTCCGTCGGCGAATTGCCCGCGCCGGCGCCGAGCGCGCACAGCGAGCCGTCGATGTACCGGACGCCCGCTTCGTAGGCCAGCACCGAGTTCGCGACGCCGAGCGAGAGGTTCTGGTGCCCGTGGTAGCCCACCCACGCCGTGTCGCCGACCTCGGCGACCAGCGCTTCGAACCGGGCACGGGCCTCGTGCATCAGCAACGCGCCCGCCGAATCCGTCACGTACGCCGCCTGGCAGCCCGCGTCGACCATGACCCGCGCCTGCTTCGCCAAGTCCTCCGGGGGTGTCCGGTGCGCCATCATCAGGAACCCGGCCGTCTCCATGCCGAGTTCGCGCGCCAGCCCGAAGTGCTGCGGCGAGACGTCGGCTTCGGTGCAGTGCGTCGCCACCCGGACCAGCCCCGCGCCCGCGTCGAACGCGCGCCGCAGGTCGTCGGCCGTGCCGATGCCCGGCACGAGCAGCACCGCGATCTTCGCCTGCTTCGCCTCCTCGCGCGCCGCCGCGATCAAGCGGAGCTCGTCGACGGCGGAAAAGCCGTAGGTGAACGACGAACCGCCGAGGCCGTCGCCGTGGGTCACCTCGATCACCTCGACGCCCGCGCGGTCGAGCGCGCGCACGGTGTCCCGCACCTGCCGCTCGGTGAAGCGGTGGGCCATCGCGTGGCTGCCGTCGCGCAACGTCGTGTCCACGATCCGGACGTCGTGGCGCAGTTCCGGGCGGCCCGTGAATCCCGCCGGCTCACTCATGCGGACACCTCCTGCTTCGCGCGCGCCACCAGCTCGCCGACGCGGGCGGCCGCGGCGGTCATGATGTCCAGGTTCCCGGCGTACTCGGGCAGGTAGTCGCCGTTGCCGCGGACCTCGAGGAAGATCCCGACCCGCCCGTTCCCGTCCCAGTCCTCGCGGGCGTCGTCGAACTGCGGGTCCGCGCGGAGCGCGTAGCCGGGCACGTACTTCCGCACTTCGCCGACCATCTCGTGGACGGACGCGGTGATGGCGTCGCGGTCGGCGTCGAGCGGTATCGCGCAGAACACCGTGTCGCGCATGATCATCGGCGGTTCGACCGGGTTGAGGATGATGATCGCCTTGCCGCGCCCGGCGCCGCCGATTTCGGCCACCGCCTGCGAAGTCGTCCGCGTGAACTCGTCGATGTTCGCCCGCGTTCCCGGGCCGGCCCCGCGCGAAGCGACCGAGGCGACGATCTCCGCGTACGGAACACTGGTGACGCGGGAAACGGCGTGCACCATCGGAATCGTCGCCTGGCCGCCGCAGGTGATCATCGAGACGTTCGGTGCGTCGAGGTGTGCACCCAGGTTCACCGGCGGGCACACCATCGGGCCGAGGTGCGCCGGGGTGAGGTCGATCGCCTGGATGCCGGCTTCCGCGTACCGCGGGGCGTTCACGGCGTGCGCCTTGGCCGAGGTCGCTTCGAACACCAGCTCCGGCCGGGGATCCTGGCGCAGCAGCCAGTCGACGCCTTCGGCCGACGCCGCGATCCCCTGCGCGCGGGCGCGCTCGAGGCCGTCCGACTCGACCACACCGACCACGTAACCGACTTCGATCACTTCACTGCGTCGCAGCTTCGCCAGCAGATCGGTGCCGATGTTGCCGGGGCCGACGATCGCCGCCATCACGGGAGCCATGGCCCGACCGTCGCACCACCGCGGCCGGACGGCACAGCCTCGCGTTCCGACCAGCGGAACGTCCACCGTCGGCACCTACTTCGCCGGGCCCGGCTCGCCGGTTCCCGCCGAAGACCGGCTGCTCGACGTGGTCCGGCCCGCGTTTCGGCGGGCGCCCTGAACCACCACCGCGGCCAGGACGGCGACCACTCCCCCGCAGGTCATGACGGCCGGGACCGACACCGCGTCCACCACGAAGCCGCCGGCCAGCGCGCCGGTGGAGAGGGTGGCCTGGAAGGACGCCGTGAACAACACGGTCGCCGCCTCGGGCGCGTCCGGGGCCGCGCGGGCGAACCAGGCCTGCGAGCAGGCCGGCACCGCGCCGTACGCCACGCCCCACGCCACCAGCAGCACGAGCGCCCCGATCGGCCCCGCGTGCGGCAGGGCGAAGACCGCCGCCGCGATCACCGCCGCGGCCGCCGCGAGACCCGCGCGGTACCGCGCCGCCAGGAAGGTCCCCGCGATCCCGGCGACGCCGTACGCCAGGAGGTAGCCGCTGAGCAGCTGCGGCCGGACGACGTCCCGCAGCAACGGGGTGACGTAGGTGTAGGTGCCGAAGTGCGCCAGGACGACCAGGAACGTCACGAGCAGTCCACTTCGGACGCCGCGGCGCCGCAGCAGTCCACTCAGGACTGCCGGCCGGGTGGCCTCCGCCGGCGGCAACGGCGGTGTGAGGAGCAGGAGGGCGACGGCGGTCCCGAAGCTCAGCACGCCCAGCAGGAGGAACGCCGTCCGCCAGCCCGCGAGCTGCCCGGCCAGGGTGCCCAGCGGCACGCCGAGCACCGAACCGAGCGGGACGGCCGCAAAGATCACCGAGGTCGCCCGCGCGGCGGCCGCCGTCCCGACGAGCCGCGGCGCCAGGCCGGCGCCGACGGACCAGAAGCCGCCGATGACGACGCCGACGAGGAACCGCCCCGCCAGCAGCACCCAGAACGCGGGCGCGGCCGCGGTGAGGAAGCCGGCGGCGGCGAGCAGGACCATGAGGGCGGCCAGCACCAGCCGCCGGTCGAGCCGCCCGGCCGCGACGGTCACCACGGGCGCGGCGACGGCGGCGACGAAGCCGGGCACGGTCATCGTCACCCCGGCGGTGCCCGTCGAGACGCCGAACTCGGCCCCGATCGGCGTCAGCAGCCCGATCGGCAGGATTTCGACGGTGACGATGGCGAAGATCCCGACGGTGACGGCGAAGACGGCCGGCCACCGCGGCGCTGGTGTGATCATGCGGCCCAGTGAACCGGCGGCACAGCCCGGCGGCTGGCAGCTTTGCGACGGCTCGATCGCCGCCCGGGGTCACGGCGGATTTCCGCCGGTTTGATCGACTCGGGATCGGGGCAACTCCGGAATGCACCCGATCGAGGAGGTTTCGATGTCCGAACGGCGTTGGCACTTCATCCCGGCCACGGTGTCGCTGTGCTGGGTCTACCTGGGCGTGGGCGCGGTCCTGCTCGTCTCGAGCATCCTCACCCTGACCGGCACCGACGGCCGGGCGCCGGTCCTGACCGTGATCGCCGCGGTGGCGGCGGTGGCCCTGATCGCGGTCGCGGCGGTGGGCTTGGCCCGGCCGAAACTGCGCGGCCGCTGATCCGGCCCAGCTCATTGGTGAACGGCGTTACCTGGCCGGGTCCCCGCACTCGCGGGACCCGGCCGGCTGCGTCACAGCTCCTCGGCTTCCGACGGCGGATCGAGAATGCGCTTTCAGCTCAGAGCAAGTGCTCGGCTGAGTCGAGCTCGTCCCCGCCCGCAGGCGAGGACGAGCCCGATCTTCAGTCCAGCACCTCGCGCACGGTGCCCACGGCGACCGTCTCCCGCGGCCGCATGATCAACGCGGCAACGTGGTACACACAGGAGTTCCCGCCGCGGTTCGCGTACGAATGCCTTGCGTCGGCGGGGAAGTACACCGAATCGCCCGCCGCGAGGACGTACTCGCTCTCGTCGACGCCCAGGGTCAGCTCGCCCGACTCGACGACGACGAATTCGTGCGAACCCGGGGCGTACGCCGGGAACGCGCCCGCGTCGCAGCCCGGCGGCAGCGTCGTGCGGATCCATTCGAAGTTGACCCCCGGCACCACCGGGGTCAGGACCGTACGGTGCCAGCCGCCGGGTTCGGCGATGTGCTCCTGCTCCGCCGCGCGCCGGACGAGCACGCGGTCGTGCTCCAGGTCGGCGAGCAACCGCGACGCCGACAGCCCGAGACCGTCGGCGATCCGGGACAGCACCACCACCGTCGGCGTCTTCTCGCCGCGCTCGATCGCCGACAGCATGCTGACGCTGACCCCCGCCTGCCGGGCCAGCGCCGTCAGCGCGAGGCCCCGATCCGCCCGGAGGGCGTGCAGACGACGGCCGAGCGACCCCGGATCAATCATTCCTCTATGATACGTCCTATGTCCACTATAGCGGAAGCGACCGAGGCCGACGCCGAAGGCATCGCGGCCGTCTTCGCGCCGTACGTCACCGGCTCCGTCGTCACGTTCGAGACCACGCCGCCGACCGCGGCCCAGTGGCGCACGAAGATCCGCGAAAGCGCGTGGCCCTTCCTCGTCCTCCGCGAAGAAGACGAGGTCCTCGGTTACGCGCTGGCCACGCCCTGGCGGCCGAAGCCGGCGTACCGGTACTCGGTGGAGACGACGATCTACCTCGCGCCCGGAGCCGCCGGCCGCGGCCACGGGCGGCGGCTGCTCGGCGAACTGCTGGCGCGGTGCGCGAAAGCCGGGGCGCGGCAGGCGATCGCGGTCGTCGTCGACTCCGGCAACCCGGCGTCACGGCGGCTGCACACCTCAGCGGGCTTCACCGAAGCGGGCGTGCTGCGCCGCGTCGGGTTCAAGCACGACCGCTGGCTCGACACCCTCCTGCTGCAGCGCCACCTGGCCTAACGCGACTTCGCCCGCAGGTGCAGCCGCTCCCCCTGTTTCCCGAACAGGCTGAGGATCTCCGCCGGACGGCCGCCGACCGCGCCGAACCAGTGCGGCAGCCGGGTGTCGAACTCCGCCGCCTCCCCCGGCCCCAGCGTCATGTCCCGGTCGGCCAGGATCAGGCGCAGCCGGCCCGAAAGCACGTACAGCCACTCGTACCCCTCGTGGACCTGGGGATCGGGTTCGCCCGTCTCCGGCTCCAGGATCATCTTGAACGCCTGCGGCGCGCCCGGCTGGCGGGTCAGCGGCAGCACCGTCATCGTCGCGCCGTTGTGGCGCGGGATGCGGCGCGCGGTCAGCCGGACCCGCGGGTCGCCCACCTCCGGCGCGCCGACCAGCTCGTCCAGCGGCACCTGGTGGGCCTGGGCGATCGGCAGCAGCAGCTCCAGGCTCGGCTTCCGCTGACCGGACTCCAGCCGCGAGAGCGTGCTCTTCGAGATGCCCGTCGCCGCGGAGAGGTCGGCCAGCGTGACCCGCCGCTGGGTGCGGACCCGCTTGAGCCGGGGGCCGACCTCGGCCAGGGCCTGGGTGATCGCGTCGGTCATGCCTCCAGCAAACCCGCTTGTCCCGGAATCGGCAACAGAAGTTGTCGGATTCGCGAACCACCGGCCAGGGTGGCGGCATGAGCGAAAACAACAGCTTCGACGTACTGGTGGTGGGTGGCGGCGCCGCGGGACTCAGCGCCGCCCTGATGCTCGGCCGCGCGCGGCGGCGGGTTGCGGTCGTCGACGCCCGGACCCCGCGCAACGCCCCGGCGTCGCACATGCACGGCTTCCTCTCGCGCGACGGCCTGCCACCGTCCGAACTCCTCGAAATCGGCCGGGACGAACTGCGCGGCTACGGCGTGGAACTGCTCGAGGACCGGGTGACCCGGCTCGTCCCGGGCTTCACGGCCGAGCTGGCCGGCGGCCGCGTGCTGACCGCGCGGCGCGTCCTGGTCGCCACCGGCGTCCACGACGAGCTGCCGGACCTCCCCGGCCTGCGGGAAAGCTGGGGCACGGACGCGGTCACCTGCCCCTACTGCCACGGCTACGAAGTCCGCGACCAGCCCCTCGGCGTCCTCGGCACCCAGCCGGAGAGCGTCGAGCACGCCCTGCTGGTCCGCCAGTGGTCGCCGGACGTCGTGTACTTCCCGCACACCGAGCCGGTGTCCGAAGCGGACCGCGACCGGCTCGACGCGCGCGGGATCCGCGTCGTCGACGGCGTGGTGACCGCGGTCCGGCGCGAGGGCGGCCGCCTCACCGGCGTCGAGCTCGGCGCCCGGTTCGTGCCGCGGACGGCGCTGTTCCTCCGCACCCGGACGGTCCCGCACGACGAGCTGCTGCGCGACCTCGGCCACGTCGAGGGCGAGGTCGACGCGTCCGGGAAGACGGGCGTGCCGGGGGTGTGGGCCGCGGGCAACGTCGTCGACGCGCGGGCGACGGTGATCATCGCCGCCGCCCAGGGCGCGGCCGCCGCCGGCGCGCTCAACCACGACCTCGTCACCGAGGACGTCCGGCGGGCGGTCGACGCGCTCGGCGGCTTCTCCCCCGCGGCGGAACGCGCCGCGGCCGGAGCGCGCTGACGTCCTGGCGCCCGGCCGCCCGGCGTGCCAGGCTCGGCGGATGCGTCCGACGCTGTACGAATTCGCCGGTGGCGAGCCCGCGTTCCGCGCGTTGGCCGCCGCCCACCACGAGCGCTGCCTGGCCGACCCGGAGCTGAACCACCCGTTCTCGAAGCCCGATCAGCACCCGCAGCACGTCGAGCGGCTCGCCTGGTACTGGGCCGAGGTCATGGGCGGGCCGCCGCGGTTCTCCGCGGAGTGCAGCGACCACTCGGCGATGCTGCGGATGCACGCCGGCAACGGCGACATCAGCGACCTCGGCCGCCGGTTCGTGGCGTGCTTCGCAGCGGCGGCGGACGACGCCGGCCTGCCCGCCGACCCCGAGTTCCGCGCGGTGCTGCGGTCTTACATGGAGTGGGCGGTGGCCGAGGTGCTCGTCTACCGCGGGCCGCCCGCCGAGGTCCCCGCGAGGCTGCCCGTGCCGCGCTGGTCGTGGAACGGGTTGCAGCCGTTGTAACGACGAGGGCGCCCGCCGCGTCTTGCGGATGACGACCGGCTGTGGAGGTCCGTCGCCAGAGCCGGTCCGGACGGGTTCCCCCCACCCGCCCGGACCGGCTCGTCGACGAGGTCCGATATCCGCCCGGGACCGGACGAACCTGGTGGTCATGCTCCTCGATCGCTACCTCCTCGCGTCCCGGCGTTTCGAGCACCACCTGCGCGCGGTGCCACCGGACGGCTGGAACGCGCCGACGCCGTGCAGCGAATGGGACGTCCGGGCGCTGGTCAACCACATGACCCGAGGCAACCTCAACTACGTCGGCCTCCTCCACGGCGCAACGCGCGAGGAATTCCTGGCCCGCCGCGACGAAGACGCCCTCGGCGACGACCCGGTAGCGGCGTTCACCGAGTCGGTCCGCGCGTGTGCGGCCGCCTTCGCCGGGGAAGGGGCGCTGGACCGGGTCGTCGACTACCCGCTCGGCGAGCTCACCGGACGGCGGGCGCTGGCCGTGCGCACGACCGACAGCGTCGTGCACACGTGGGACCTCGCCCGCGCGCTCGGAGCCGACGAAACCCTGGACCCCGACCTGGTCGCGTGGATCGACGAGGCGTACGACTCGATCTTCGCGGGGCTCGCGCTGGGGCCGGGGGTGTTCGCCGAGCCACCGCCTGCCGCGGCCGGTGCGTCGCGGCAGGACCAGGTGCTCATGCGGTTCGGCCGCGACCCCCGCCCGGCCAGTCGACCGGCTCGGTGAGCTCGCCCCGCGTGGAGTGATTCACACCGGAGACCCCCGCCGTGGCCGCGCGTCCGGCAGGATCGGCTGCTCAGGCGGTTCGGTCGCGACCGGCGCCCCAAGGCCGCCTTGGGTGCGCTGGGCGGCCGCGACGCGAGCAGCGCCCGAGACCCCGCCGTGCCGGACCAGGTGCTCAGGCGGTTCGGCCGCGACCCCCGGCCAGCCGCCCGACCAGCTCCGTCAGCGCCGGTCCCAGCGGCCGGTCGACCCGCACCGCCGCATACCGGTCTCCGCGGGTCTCACCGCGGTTGACGATCAACACCGGCTTGCCCGTCTTGGCCGCGTGGCGGACGAACCGCAAGCCCGACATCACCGTCAGGGACGAGCCGAGCACCAGCAGCGCCGCCGCGGCGTCGACCAGGCCGTAGCACTGCTCGACCCGGGGCCGTGGGACGTTCTCCCCGAAGAACACGACGTCCGGCTTGAGGACGCCCGCGCACGCCGGGCACGCCACCGGCCGGAACCGGCGCACGACGTCCTCGGGCAGCTCGACGTCGCCGTCGGGGTTGATGCGCGTGGCCGCGCCCGCGAAACCGGGGTTCGCCGCCCGCAGCCGCCGGTCGAGCTCCGCGCGCGGGCTCGTGCGGCGGCAGTCCAGGCAGATGACGCGGTTTAGGCTGCCGTGCAGCTCGACGGCGTCCGCGGTGCCTGCCGCCTGGTGCAGGCCGTCGACGTTCTGCGTGATGACGCCGGAGACGTACCCGGCCTCGCGCAGGGCGGCCACCGCGCGGTGGCCGTCGTTGGGATCGGCACGCGCGATCGTGCGCCAGCCCAGGTGGCTGCGCGCCCAGTACCGCTGCCGCCCCTGCGCGCTGGTCACGAACTCGTCGTAGGTCATCGGCGTGTGCCGGCGCAGGCTGCCGGTTTCCCCGCGGTAGTCGGGGATCCCGGATTCGGTGGACAGCCCGGCCCCGCTGAGCACGGCCACGCGGCCGCGCGCGACGACGTCGGTCAGCTCGTCGAGGCTGGACGTCCGCGGCAGCGGCGCGTCCGCCGAAGTCCAGGACAGGGTGGGCCGGGTCCGCACCAGGCCAGCGTACGTGGCCGGAGCCGTCAGCCGCCGTCCCGCTCGGGGCCGGGCAGCAGCGAACCCGTCCCGTCCCACACCGAGCCGGCGTCCACGAACGACCTCAGCAGCGACGTCAGCCGCGGGTCGCCGCGGCCGTTGAGGTCGTCGGAGGCGATCCGGCGGGCCACGCCGGCCAGGAAGTCGGCGATCTGGACCCGCGCGTCGGCCCGGGAGTCGACGAAGCGCACGTCCGCCAGGCGGGGGCCGAGGGTGGCCTTGAGCTGCAGCACGCGCTCGGGTGTCAGGGCCAGCTGCTCGTCGTGCACCAGGGCGACCGGGGTGCCGCCGTCGCTGAAGTGCCGGACGGTGTGGAGCACCGCGGGCACCAGCGGGTCCAGCACCGGTACCAGCCCCGGATCGCCCGCCAGGCGGGCCCGGTAGGCGGCCACCCGCTCGACGCCGCCGCGGAAGCGGCCCACGATCTCGCCGGCTTCGCCGGGAACCCGGGCGAGGTCCTCGACCATGGCGAAGAACTCCGGCGGCGACGTCGTGACGCCGCGGCGGGGCCGCAGCCGCACCACGCTGGTGAACGCGGTCAGGAAGAACGCCCAGCGCGCCGCGCCGAACGCCGCCGGGCCGTCGCGGTGGAGCGTGCGGGCCATCGCCTCCGTGCCGGGCTCGGCCAGCAGGGTGACCGCGGCGCGCACGGCGAAGAACGTCTTGCCGGTCAGGTGCACGTGGCCGCGGCCGGCCAGCGGGCCGTCCGGGACGAGCAGCCGTTCGAGCACCGCGCGGTGCTTGGCGCGCAGCAGGTGGTTGGCTTTGTACTCCTCGGCGGGCGAGCCGATGCGGGCGCGGATCTCCCGCACGCACGCGGCCGCCTCGGCTTCGGACATCCGCACGCCGGCGTGGGCGAAGACGTCCGTCTCGCCGCCGATGAGGTTCTCGCCCTCCGAGCCCGACTCGTCGCAGGCGATCTCGACCGGGCGCACACACCGATCGTGCCAGAGCGCGCCGGGCGCGGGCGATCGGATTCCCGGCCGCGGCGGTGACCGCCGTGGTTGACTGGGCCCATGCTGCCCTGGGACGGCGACCTCGCCGGACGACTCGACCGGCACACCCTGACTTCGGCGCTGCTGCGCGGCAATCCGCTCGGTGATCCGCACGAACGCCCGCTGTGGGTGTACGTCCCGCCCGGCTACGACGACGGCGACCGGCGCTACCCGGCGGTGTACGTGATCCAGGGGTACACCGGGCACCTCACGATGTGGGCCAACCGGACCCCGTTCCGGCAGCCGTTCGTGGAGACGGCCGACGCCGTCTTCGCCGGCGGTGCGCCGGGGTGCGTCGTGGTCTACGTCGACGCGTGGACCGCCTACGGCGGTTCCCAGTTCGTCGATTCGCCGGGCACCGGCCGCTACCACTCGTACCTGTGCGACGAAGTCGTGCCGTGGGTCGACGAGCACTACCGGACGCTGCCCGACCGCAACTCCCGCGCGATCGCGGGCAAGTCGTCGGGCGGGTTCGGCGCGATGATCACGCCGATGCTGCGGCCGGACCTGTTCGGCGCGCTCGCGACCCACGCGGGTGACGCGCAGTACGAGCTGTCCTACGTGCCCGACTTCGGCAAGGCGGTCCGCGCGCTGCGGGCGTACGACCAGGACATCCAGGCGTGGTGGGCGGACTTCCGGAGCCGGACGGCGTTCACCAAGCCCGAAGACGCGATACTGCTGACGGTGCTCGGCGTCTCGGCGTGCTTCTCGCCCCGGGCGGACGGGACGCCGGAGCTGCCGTTCGACCCGCTGACCGGGACGCTGCGGCCGGAGCAGTGGCAGCGCTGGCTGGACTGGGACCCGGTCCGGATGGTGGCGGGCCACGCGGAGGCGGTCCGGTCGCTGCGCGCGGTCTGGATCGACGCGGGCACGAGCGACGAGTACTTCCTCGACATCGGCGCGGAGGCGTTCCGGGCCGAGGTGGCCCGGGCCGGCCTGCCGGACGAGCGCGTCCACTTCGAGCTGTTCGACGCCGGCCACGGCGCCATCGAGTACCGGTACCCGCTTTCGCTGGCCTGGCTCGCGCAGCGGCTGGCCCGTTGATGGTCACCGAAACCGAACTGGCGCTGCCCGGCGGGCGCACGCTGCACGTTTACGACACCGGCGCCGGGCTCCCCGTCTTCTGGCACCACGGGACCCCCAACACCGGGGCGCCGCCTCGCCCGCTGCTGCCGCTCGCCGCGGAGCTCGGGGTGCGGTTCGTGTCCTTCGACCGGCCCGGCTACCGCACCTCGACCCCGGTACCGGGGCGGACCGTCGGGAACGCCGCCGAATGCGTCGCCGCCGTCGCCGATGCGCTGGGGATCGGCGAGTTCGCGCTGATGGGGCACTCGGGCGGCAGCTCGCACGCCCTGGCCTGCGCCGCCCTGCTGCCGGAGCGGGTCCTCGCCGTCGCGAGCCTGGCCGCCGTCGCGCCGTTCGACGCCGCCGGGCTCGACTGGTTCGGGGGCATGGCCGCCGCGAGTGCCGCCTCGCTGCGGGCCGCCACCGAAGGGCGCGCGGCCAAGGAAAAGCACGAAGCCGCCGCCGAGTTCGACCCCGACGTCTTCACCGCCGCCGACATGGCCGCGCTCACCGCTTCGTGGTCGTGGCTGGACGAGGTCGTCCGCGCGGCGCTCGCGCACGGGCCCGGCGGGCTGATCGACGACGACCTCGCCTACGTCACGCCGTGGGGCGCCGACCCCGCGCGGATCACCGCGCCCGTCCTGCTCGTCCACGGCGAACAGGACCGGATGGTCCCCGCCGCGCACAGCGCGTGGCTCGCCGGACAGTGCCCACGAGCCGAGTACCGGCCGGTACCCGGCGCGGGCCACCTGTCCGTGCTGGACCACGCCGCCGACGCGCTCACCTGGCTCGCCGCTCAAGGCAGGAGGGCCAGCGAAGCGACCACCGGCGCCAGGTAGAGCAGCGGGAAGACCAGGTGCCCGTACGACCGGGCCCGGGCCACGGTGACGAGCGCGCCGGTGAAGTACAGGACGAGGCCGATCGCCGCGGCGATCCCGATCGGGGTCCAGAAGAGCCCGGCGACCAGGCCGGCCGCGCCGGCCGCCTTGGCCGTGCCGAGCAGGTTCCACCACGACCGGGGCACGCCGTACTCGGTGATCGGCTCGACGACCCACTTCGCGCGGGCGAACATCGAGACGGCCGAGAAGCCGACCCAGGCCGCGGCGGCGATGGTGACGATCAGGTGGGCGGTGTGCATCGGGGCTCCCCGGGATCCGCGGCCCCCGGGCTGGGGGTCCGTCACCCGCACGACTCCCGGGCCGGGGCCGATGTGACAACCCTGGGTGTGACGGCTGTCACGGCAGCCCGAAGTCCCGCGGATGGTCTCGGTCAGCGCCGGCCGATTGCCTTCGCGACCCCAGGGCGGAGCAGGCCGCAGCTCGCCCCGCAGGTCCCGGGGGAAGCGGCGGTCCTCGGGCAGCGCGCGGGACGTCCACCAGCGTGGTGTGGCCGATGAGGGCGCACAGCATCGTCACCGCACCCGGCACGTCGTCGATCGCGTGCTCGGCCGCCGCTTCGCCGTAGCGCACCCACCGGCCGCGCTCGCCCGCCTGACGTGCGTGGGCGGCGAGTCCGCCGGGAACACCGTCGTAGACCGCTTGCCGGGACGGCGCCTCCCGAGACTCCACTGTGGACGGTCAGCCCACCGGCAGCATCGCCAGCAGCTCCTGGTGACGCCCGGCGCGCCGCAGCACCGGCGAGCCGGGGCAGTCCGGCTCGCCGGCTCCGGCCCGCAGGGCCGTCAGGAAGCGCACGACCTCGTCCGGCGGCGGCAGGACGTCCTCGCCGCCGAGGTAGGACAGCACGATCATGTCCTCGCCGCACGCCGCCTCCACCGCGGCCGCCCAGCCGTGCACCTCGTCCCAGAGCAGCGCCACGTCGCGCTCGGGGAACCGGCGCAGCCGCCAGTCGACCGCCAGGTACGCCGAAACCGGGACGTCGACGTCCACGGTGCACGATTCCAGGCCGAAGCCGAGTGCGCGCGCCACCTCGCCCAGATACGCGCGCAGCCCGCGCTGGAACCAGAATTCGAGATCGGCGTCGATCAGGCCGGACACCCGTTTCCCTTCGCTATGTTCGACAAGACCGGCATCGGCCGCCACGTCATTGTCTTTCGCCACCGCGACGGCTGTCGCGCTTCGTGCGTAAACCGTACCGACTTCCCGGACTTCGGCCCACCACCGGACATCCGCCGCCGCGGACCGTGCAGGGACACGCTCGTCTGCACGTGCAATAATCCACTGTGGACGATCAAATCCGCAGGTGAAGACGTTTTCGCGCAATTCGCCGGAATCCCCGGCGAAAACGGGGTGGCCGAAGTTCAGCCGAACGCAGGAATGGGCACCCGGGTGCGTTCCAGATCCGCGAAAAGGTCGCCGGACTCCTCGACGCGCGTCAGCACCTGGTCCGCGGTGAACCTCAGGTGCGTGATATGCCGGCAGGCGCGGACCTCGTCCCACGTGACCGGAGTGGACACCGTCGGCTCGTCGCGCCCGCGCAGCGAGTACGGCGCCACCGTGGTCTTGAACGGGTTGTTCTGGCTCCAGTCGATGAACACCTTGCCCGGCCGCAGGTTCTTCGTCATCCGCGCCACGACGAGGTCCGGCGTCTGGGCGGCGAGCCGGCCGGCCAGCGCTTTCGCGTACCGCGACGGCGCACCGGCGTCGGTGGTCCGCACGCCCGCGTACAACTGCATGCCCTTCGAGCCGCTCGTCTTCGCCACCGGGGTGAAGCCGTCCTCGACGAGGACGTCGTACAGCCGCTCGGCGACGCGGCAGCAGTCGACCACCGTCGCGCCGGGCCCCGGGTCGAGGTCGAACACGAGCCGGTCCGGGGTGCCGCGCTCGTCGCCGGGCCCGACCGTCCACTGGTGGACGTGCAGTTCGAGCGCGGCGAGGTTGGCCGCCCAGACGAGCTCGGGCAGGTCGTTGATCAGCGGGTACGCGACGATCTCGGGCTCCTTGCCGCGGCCGCCGACGGCCAGGCGCGCGGTGCGGACCCAGTCCGGGGCGTGGCGGGAGACGTCCTTCTCGAAGAACGAGTTCCCGGTGACCCCCTCGGGGAACCGCACGAACGTCATCGCCCGGTCGCGGACGTGCGGCAGCAGCACCGGCGCGATCCGCGTGTAGTAGTCGAGCACCTCGCCCTTGGTGACGCCGGGCCGGGGGTAGAGCACCTTTTCGAGGTTCGAGAGCGTCAGCTGCCGTTCGCCGACCTGCACCGTGATCCGGCTCCCCGCCACGGTCCCACGTTACCGCGGCGGGACGTGCCCCGAGACGACCCGCTCGACGAACCGCCCGGCGAGGTCGCGCAGTTTCGTGTTCTCCCGCTGCGACTGCTCCACCAGGATGGCGAAGGCGTCGTCCGCGCCGACCTGGCGGATCGCCATCAGCATGCCCTTGGCCTGGTCGATGACCGCGCGGGAGGTCAGCGCCGTCCGGAGGTGCTCGGCCTTCTCGCGAGCCCGCAGGTAGCGGTGGTGGACGCGCAGGATCGTCTCCACCGCGGCCGTGTAGAGCTCCAGCAGCTGCGCGTCGACCTCCTCGAACCCGTCGTCCTGCCGTCCGTAGCAGTTGATCGCGGCGGAGAACTGCTCGTCGGCCACCAAGGGGGCGGCGAGGAAGCTCCCGAAGCCCGCTTGCCGCGCCGCTCCGGCGAACCCGGGCCAGTTCTCGAACGCTCCGGTCACCGTGGTGCGGACGATCTCGCCGCTCCGGATCGCGTCCAGGCACGGTCCTGCGCCGATCCGGTACTGCACGTCGTCGAGCCCCGCCACCACGGCACCGGTGGCGGTTGCCGTGTGCGGGACCTCCCCGGTCACCAGGGTGACCGACGCCTCGTCGACGCCGGGGACGGCGCGGCGCACCTGCAGGCACACGTGCTGCAGCAGACTCCGGACGTCGTCCTCCTCGCGCAGGACCGCGTTGAGGGCTTCCAGCGCCCGGGTGACCTCGTCGAACAGCGGCAACGCCGGCGCGGTGGGGTCCGGCCGTTCCATGGGTGCTCCTCCCGCTCGGGCGCGACGGGCCCCCGGGTACCCACTCCCCGCCCGTTCCATGTCCGCCGACGTTTGCCGGTGACCGCGAGTTGGTAATCAGCGGCCATGTCGTCGGAAGAGGCCGCGCCGCGCGAGCTGCCGCTGGACGGTGAGCTCGCCGGGGTCGCCGCCCGGATGTCCGGGCTGCTGCTGTCGCGCGAAACCGTGGAGTCGGTGCTCGAGCTGATCGTTTCGCTGGCGAACGCGACGATCACCGCGGCGGCGGGCGTGGGGGTGACCCTGGTCGACGCCGACGGCGGGTTCGTCACGACGACCGCGTCGGGCCCGCTCGTGCGCGAGGCCGACGAACTGCAGTACGAGCTCGGCGAAGGCCCCTGCATGGCGGCACTGGCCGGGTGTTCGCCGCAGCGGATCGACGACGTCACCACCGAACGGCGCTGGACCCGGTGGTGCGCGGCGGTCGCCGGCTCGGGCCTGCGCTCGGTCGTCACCGCGCCGATGGTCACCGACGACGGCTGCCAGGGCGCCATCAAGGTCTACGCGACGGCACCCGCGGCGTTCGGGCCCGTCGACGAGCGGGCGCTGGTGACGTTCGCCGACCGCGCCGCGGTCCTCGTCGCCAACGCCCGCGCGTACGAACGGGCCGGCCGGCTGAGCGAGCAGTTCAAGGAAACGCTCCGCGAGCGGGACCGGATCGCCATGGCGAAGGGCTTCCTCATGGGCCGCGACGGCCTCGGCGAGGAGGCCGCATTCGAGCGCCTGCTCTCGCTCGCCCGCGACGGCGGCACCAGCCCGGCCGAGACCGCCACGCGGCTCGTCGAGTCCGTGCCGCGGGAAGGCTGAGCGCATGCGTTTCCTGCCCGAGGACGAACAGCGGCGGATGATCGCCGCCTGCTTCGGCCGGAGCGACCTGTCGCTGGAACAGCTGTGGATGCGGTACTTCGCCCTCGGCGGCAGCCTCAGCCTGCTGGAGCTGGACGCCTACCTGAACGGGCTGGTCCCGCTCCCGCGCGTCGACCGGGACATGCTCGCCCACGCCGTCAACGAGCGGCTCGACGAGGTCGCCGGGCCGTCCCGGGCGCCCTACAGCCACTCGGTCAGCGACGCAAAGCCGTTGCACGGACCGCTGAAAGCCCTGGTCGACCTGCTCGAAGGGGCCCACCGCGCCCCGCCGGAGCGGCTCCCGGCCATCGTCGCCGACGCGGGCCGCGCGCTCGACCTGGACATCGGCGTCTACCTGGCCGACTACGACCAGCGCACGCTCGTGCCGCTGCGGGCCGGCGCGCCGTCGCTCGACATCGACACCACCCTCGGCGGCGACGTTTACCGCCACGCGGCGACCGTGACCCGCGACGGTACATTGTGGACGGTGCTGGTCGACGGCGTCGAACGGCTCGGGGTGCTCGAGATCGTCCCGGACGGCGACGCCGACCCGGACGACCCGGCGTTGCGCGAGCAGTGCCGCTGGCTGTCCGCGCTGCTCGGGCACCTGGTCACCATCACCACCCAGTACGGCGACGGCCTCGACCGCCGTCGCCGGACCCGCCGCCGCGGCTCCCCCGCCGAACTGCTGTGGCAGAGCCTGCCGCCGATGACCGCGGCCACCGAGAGCGTCGTCGTGGGCCTCAGCGTCCAGCCGGCGTACGAGCTCTGCGGCACGGTGTTCGACTACGCCCTCTCGGAGGAGCGGGCGCAGCTGGCGATGTTCGACGCGGGCGAGCGCACCCGCGGCGCGAACACGGCCGTCGTGAGCGCCCTGGCCGCCTACCGCGCCGCCCGCCACGGCGGAGCCTCCCTCGGCGAGCAGTTCGCCGCCGTCGGCGCCGAGCTCGACGGCCGTCCGGCCGTCGGCGGCGTGGTCGCCGAACTGGACCTGCGCACGGGTTCGCTCCGGCTGCTGGCCGCCGGGCAGCCCACGACGCAGGTGGTGTGCCGCGGCGAAGCGTTGCCGGTCACCGGGGCCACCGCCCCGCGGTTCGCCGCGGCGGACGGACCGCCACCGGTCACGGAGGTCCGGCTCGAATCGGGCGACCTGCTGGTCCTGTGCTCACGCGGGATCACCGAAACCACGGACGGCACCGGGAAGCCGTTCGGCCGGGCGCGGATGACCGGCCACCTGAGCCGGGACGCGGGCGACCTGCCGCCGGAGATCGCCCGCCGGCTCACCCACGCGGTCCTGGCCCACGGCGGCGGCGAGTTCCGGCAGGACGCCGGGGTGCTGATCGCCCGCTGGATCTCACGCTGAGGGAAGATTCCCGCGCGGGTCGCCGGTCGGCCACGGCATAGGGTGTCGTGGCTGCGCCGCCGCAGCCACACACGTGCCGACCGCGCTCAACACGCGGTGTCGTGCACCTCGGCCGCCAGCAGCTCGCGCAGCGCGTCCGACAACGACGCGAACATCGGCACCACCGCCGCCAGCCCCGTGATCCGGAACAACCGCGCCAGGGTCCGGCTGTTCGCCACCACCCCGAACCGCCGTCCCGCGGCGCCGGCCCGTTCGGCCGCCGCGGCCAGTGCCCGCGCGCCCGCCAAGCCGACGAAGGCCACCTGGGTCAGGTCGACCACCGTCGTCCCGGGTGGAGCCGCGCCCAGCTCGCGCTCGAGGATCGGCAGGGTGAGCGCGTCGATTTCGCCGGTGAACTTCAGCACGAGGAAACCGGGGCGGTACTCCGTCCGGCGCGCGATCAGCGGCGCGGACCGGGTGGGGACCGGAAAGGTGGGGGACACGGGTTCGGTTGGCCTTCCGCGCCGGCCGGGCCGGCGACGCAGTCACGTGATCAAGGACGGGGTCTTGATACCCAAACGCCCCGTCCGGAAACGCCCTCCTTCAGGGCGAGGCGCTCGAGAAGGCCGACCAGAGCCGTTCCGCGGCGTGGTGCGCCGGCGCACCCGGCCGGATCTCGCGCCGGCCGTCCTGCGGGATCGCCGCCTGGCCGCCGAGGTACTCGACGAGGGCGACCGCCAGCTCGCGGACCTTGACGTTGAACTCCTGGCTGGCGCGGCGCAGGGTCTGCCAGGCCTCCTCCGGCGGGCACCGCCGGACCGCCATGATCGCGCCCTTGGCCTGCTCGATGGCGGCGCGGGAAGCCAGCAGGTCCAGCATCTGGTCCGGGTCGCCCGCGGTGGCGGTTTCGGCGACGACCAGCGTCATCTCGGTGAGTTTCGCGTACCGCCGCAGGACGTCGAGGGTTTCGCCGTCCGGCGCCCGGTCGAGGCTGACCGACAGCACGAACGCCCCGTCCTCGTCCCAGAACCCGGGCA
This sequence comes from Amycolatopsis sp. lyj-23, assembly GCF_046549135.1. Classification (NCBI taxonomy): domain Bacteria; kingdom Bacillati; phylum Actinomycetota; class Actinomycetes; order Pseudonocardiales; family Pseudonocardiaceae; genus Amycolatopsis; species Amycolatopsis sp. lyj-23. The sequence continues at coordinate 21,656 of NZ_JAJPWN010000007.1, forward strand.
GCGCCACGGCGCCGCGGATCGCCTCGGTCGCCGCCCCGCCGTCGAACACGGTCTCGCGGGTCAGGTCCGGCCAGCGCGCGTCGCCGAAGAGGCGGTCCGTGGTGACCGGCTCGCCGGTGGCGTCCGCGACGATGACCGGCCCGCCGTGCGCGAGCTGGGCGGGGATCAGCTGCTCGGCGACGCCGGCGGCGGCGAGCACCCGCAGCGGCCGGTCACCGCGGCTGACCGTCAGGCCCGCGCCGAGGCAGCCGGGCAGCTCGCCGGCGACGCGCTCGAGCAGCGCCTCCAGCAATTCGGCCAGCGGTCTCCAGCGATCCGCCGCGTTCATGAGTGTCTCGGTCACCGAACCTCCACCGGTCTTGGTCCCCTTGATTTACCGCAAGCCGCCGGACTCCGCCTCCGACGGAGCCCCGGTTTGTGGGACCGGACACGCGGAAGACCCGACGGACACCGCCGTCCGGGCGAGCCCGATCACCCGGTCGGCCCCGGCCGCGTTCGAGGTGCTCCCGGCCCCTTCGGGGGCCGCGTGGGAACCCTTGACGCGCCCGCTTCAGGCGAACCACAGGACCCGAACGAGCGGTTTACCCCTCGGCGAGCCCCGGGTAGCCGCTCGGTGAGCCGAGGAGGCGCCATGACCCACCGGTGGTCCCCATGATGTTCAGCGAAGTCGTCGTCGCCGGGCAAATCGCCCGCGACCTGGTGATCGAGGTCCCGGACGCGCCCGGTGCCGACTCGTCGGCGCCGGTGAAGCACCGGCAAGAGCTGCTCGGCGGCAAGGGCGCGAACCAGGCCGTGGCGCTGAGCCAGCTCGGCGTGTCGGTGTCGCTGGTCGGCGTGGTCGGCCGCGACCGCAGCGGAGACGCGCTCCTCGCCCAGGCCCGGGCCGACCGGATCGGCACCTCGCACGTCATCCGGCGGCCGGGCACCGAGACGGCGCTGCTCGTGGACGTCGTCGACGACGACGGCCGCCGCCGCTACCTCGAGCACGTCCCGGAGGGCACGCTGCTCACCGAGAACGACGTCTTCGCCGCGTCGGCACCGATCTCGGCCGCGGCCTCGCTGATCGTGCAGCTCCAGCAGCCCGCTCCGGTGGCGTTGCTGGCGGCACGGCTGGCGCACACGGCGGGCACCCGGGTCGTGCTGGACGGCGCACCGGAGTCCGACACGCTGACGGCGGACCTGCTCGCCCTCGCCGACGTCGTGCGCGCCGACGGCCACGAAGCCGAGCTCCTCACCGGGCAGCCGGTCGACGACGTCGCCTCCGCCGCCCGCGCCGCGGCGGACCTGCGGCAGCGCGGGCCGTCCCTGGTCGTGCTGGAGGTGTCCGGGCAGGGCAACCTGTTCGCCGGGCCGGAGGGCACCTGGTTCGTGCCGGACGTCCCGACCGAGGTCGTCGACCCCACCGGCGCCGGTGACGCGCTCGTCGCCACCCTGACCGCGGCGCTGACCCGCCGCCGCCCGCTGGAGATGGCGGCGAGCCTGGCCGTGGCGGCCGCCGCGGCGACCACCGAGCACGCGGGCGGGCGCCCGAACCTGTCCCGCGCCGAACTCGACCGGCTGCAACCGCGGGAGCTGGAGACCGTCGAGGCCTGAGGCCTACAGGCCCGGCAGCTTCTGCTCGAGCCCCAGCAGCACCGAGAACGGATCGCCGCGGTCGGCCAGGCGGGCCGGGACGTCGCGGATCGTCCACCGGTCCGGCGCCAGGCCCGGGTCCTCGAGCTCGTCCCACTCCAGCGGCACCGAGACCGGGGCGCCGGGGCGCGGGCGGACGCTGTAGGGCGCGACCAGGGTCTTGTTCAGCACGTTCTGCGTGTAGTCCAGCCGGGCCCGGCCGCGGCGCTTGTCCTTCGTCCAGGCCCAGCTGACGAGGTCGGGCAGCACCCGCCCGATCGTCTTGGACACCGTCTCCGCCCAGGTGCGGGTCTGCTCGAAGGTGCAGCGCGGGGCGATCGGCACCCACACCTGGATCCCGCGCTGCCCGGTGACCTTGGGCCGCCCGGTCAGGCCGAGGTGCTCCAGCGCGGTGCGGTGCAGCCGCGCGAGGTCGAGGACCTCTTCGAACGTCGTCTGCGGGCCCGGGTCGATGTCGAACAGCACCCACGTCGGGTGGTCGACGTCGGCGGCGCGGGAGGTCCAGGCGTGCAGCTCCAGCGCGCCGTAGTTGGCCAGCCAGGCCAGCGTGGCGACGCTGTCGGCCACGACGTACCGCTGGCTCTCCCCCGGCTCGGCGCGTTCGTTGCGCCAGGTGGTCAGCCAATCCGGTGCGTGCTGCGGGACCTCCTTCTGCCAGAAGCCCGGCTCGGTGACGCCCTGCGGGAACCGGTGGGTGTTGAGCGGGCGGCCGGCCAGGTACGGCAGCATGACCGGGCCCGCGGTGACGTAGTACCGGATGAGGTCCCGTTTCGTGACCGGCTCGCCGCCTTCGACGGCCGGGAAGAGCACCTTGTCCAGGTTGGTCAGGGCCAGTTCGCGGCCGGCCACCGACCAGCGGCCCTTGACGCCCAGGTCGTCGAGGGCCGCGAGCTCGTCCTCGGTCGGGGCCTGCCACCCGCCGACGGGCTCCTCCGCTTCGGCGGCGGGCCGGTCGCCGTGCCAGAGGGCGTCGGGGGCGGCGGCGACCTCGTCGTTGGTGCGGCCGCTCTTCACCGAGCGCGGGTGGTCTTCGGCGTCCCAGCCGGCCTGCGCGTGCTCGTCCTGCTTGTGCAGGAGGAACCACTGGTCCTTCTCGCCGCGCTTGGTCCGGACCAGCACGAACCGCCCGGCCAGCTTCTCACCTTCGAGGTCGAAGTGCAGCGTCCCGGCCTCGATCGCGCGGGCCGGATCGGGCTCGACCGGCCGCCACACGCCGCGGTCCCAGACGATGACGTCCCCGCCGCCGTACTCGCCGCGCGGGATCACGCCCTCGAAGCCGGCGTACTCGATGGGGTGATCTTCGACGTGCACGGCCAGCCGGCGGGCCTTCGGGTCCAGCGTGGGTCCCTTGGGCACCGCCCAGCTGACCAGCACGCCGTCCAGCTCGAGGCGGAAGTCGTAGTGCAGCCGCCGCGCGCGGTGCCGCTGCACCACGTACCGGTGCCCGTCCGCGTCCGCCGCCGCCCCGCCGGCCGGCTCGGCGGTGCGGCCGAAGTCGCGCATCTCCTGGTAACGCCGCAGTTTGCGGGCCGGGTCTGCTGCCATGCCGGTGGAGTACCCACTCAGTCCGGCGACGACCAGGGCGGGTTCTTCCGCGCGAGCTCCTGGTATTCGGCGACTTCCTGCGGGGTCGGGTCGGTGCCCGCCTCCTCGGCGAACTCCTCCGGGTCCGTGACGTCGTCGTCGGGTTCGGTCACGGTCAGCCTCCCAGCGCGCCGCGGATGAGGTCGCGCGCCCGGTCCATGATCGCCGCCGGCGCGCCCAGCAGCAGGTTCGCCTTCGCGCTCTCCACCCCCGGGTGCGGACGCGTCGGCCCGACGGCTTCGGCCACCTTGGCGGTCGCGGCCATCGCGCGCAGCCGCTCCGGCGGCCGGTGCGCCCGCAGCAGCGGGAACTCCTCGCGCTCTTCGTGTTCGGCGTGGGCGAGCACGTCTTCGCGCAGCTGGACGAGCAGCGTGTCGAACCCGTCGGCCTCCGGGCCCATCTTCTGCAGGGTGGTCAGCAGTTCCTTCGCCCGGTGCTCCTCGCCCAGCCGCGCCTCGACGACCGGCTTCGCCGCGGGCTCGAGGTCGCGGATCTCCGGGTGCACGACCAGTTCCTCGGCCGTCTCGTGCACGGCCAGCAGCCGCACGAGGTCGTGGAACAGCTCCGGCCGCCGGTCGCTTTCCGCGGTCTCCAGCTCGGCGAACAGCTCGCGGATCTCGCGGTGCTGGCGCTCCAGCAACTCGATGACGTCCTCTTCGTTCTCCGCCATGGACGGCTTCCTCCTCGGTCTGGTCCTCCGGTCGGAAGCGGCGTTCCCCGTCGCGGACGGGTTACTCGTCGCGACGCCCGACTGTGAGCCAGAGCGCGCCCGCGGCGGCGACGGCCAGCCCGGCGACGGTCCACCAGGACCACCAGCCGAAGAAGGCGACGACCAGCCCGACGGCGAGCAGCACACCCCCGCCGATCGAGGCGGTGTCCTGGTCGCCGGCCCCCGCGGTGATCGCCATCAGCCCATCCTCCCGTCGACGGCGGCCACGACGAGCGCGGCGCAGCGCGCCACGGTCACCCCTCTGTCCTTGGCCATGGAGACCAGGGCGGCCTGCGCGGCGGACCGGCTGAGTCCCTGCGCGGCAAGGACTTCCATGGCGAGGCCGACGACATCGGTGGCGGGCGGGGTGGCGGTGCGCACGGGCATCGGAAGACCTCCGGGGCGGGACGGCGGCGAAACGAACGCGACCGGATACCCCGCCGCACCGCGTTTCACACCCCCTACCGAACCCGGTGGAGTGACACGGGTTCAACTCCCGACGAGCCTTCTTGTTCGGGCACCGCCCCCGCCGCGCACGCGGTCGGCACCCCGGCGGGTCGCTCGGCTTCCCGCGAGTCCTCCCGCAGCGACGGGCGCGGAGCGCCCGCACGGATTTCTTGACCCGCGACGGCATGCCACGCCTTCAACCCGCCGCGCGCCCACACGACAGCGACATCCCCGGTCAGCGCTCAACTCCCGCTCACTCCGTGGCGAGCCACACCGCGGTGTCCGGCGGCACGCGGCCGTCGTCGAGCGGGCCGCTCGCCAGCAGCACCCGCGTCCCGGCAGGCAGGTCGCACGGCTCCCCCGCCACGTTCACCACGCAGCCGAACCCCGGCGGGCGCGTGAACGACAGCACTCCTCCCGGCGCGGGTGACCACGTCATCGTCCCGTCGCCGAGCGCCGGGTGCTGCCGCCGCACCGCGAGTGCCGCCCGGTACAGGGCGAGCATCGACCCCGGGTCGTCCGCCTGCGCCGCAGCCGTCAGCGTTCGCCACTCCGCGGGCTGCGGCAGCCACGTCGGCGTTCCTTCGGCGGTGAACCCGAACGGGGGTTGCGTGCCCGACCACGGCAGCGGCACCCGGCAGCCGTCGCGGCCGCGGCGGGTGTGGCCGGAACGCTCCCACGTCGGGTCCGCCAGCACCTCCTCCGGCAGGTCCTCGACCTCCGCCAAGCCCAGTTCTTCGCCCTGGTACAGGTACGCGCCCCCGGGCAGCGCGAGCATCAGCAGCACCGCCGCCCGGGCGCGCCGCGTCCCGAGCGAGCCGCCGCCGAAGCGGGTCACGTGCCGGACCACGTCGTGGTTGGACAGCACCCACGTCGCCGGCGCGCCGACCGCGTGGAGCGCCTCGATGGTCCGGTCGATCACCTCGCGCAGGGCGGCGGCGTCCCAGGCGCAGCGCAGGAAGTCGAAGTTGAACGCCGTGTGCAGCTCGTCCGGGCGGACGTACCGCGCGAGCCGGTCGGGGCGGTCGACCCACGCTTCGGCGACGAACACCCGGTCCGGCCCGAACTCCGCCGCGACCCGCCGCCACGACCGGTAGACCTCGTGCACGCCGTCGCGGTCCCAGTGCGGGTGGCGGCTGCGGTCGGGCGGCCGCACGATCTCCTCGTCGTCGGCGCCGAGGTCGGGGAACGCCGGGTCCTTGAGCAGGCCGTGGGCGACGTCGATGCGGACGCCGTCGACCCCGCGGGCGAACCAGAACCGCAGCACGTCCTCGAAGTCGGCCCGGACCTCGGGGTGCGTCCAGTTCAGGTCCGGCTGTTCGGGGGCGAACAGGTGCAGGTACCACTCGCCGTCCGGCACCCGCGTCCAAGCCGGGCCACCGAAGACGCTGCGCCAGTCGTTCGGCGGCCGGTCGCCGCGGCCGGGCCGGAAGTGGTAGCGCGCGCGTTCCGGCGAGCCCGGGCCGGCGGCGAGCGCCGCCCGGAACCAGCGGTGCCGGTCGGAGGTGTGGTTGGGGACGACGTCGATCACGACGCGCAGCCCGAGCCGGTGCGCCTCGGCGACCAGCGCGACGGCGTCGGCGTCGGTGCCGAACAGCGGGTCCACGGACCGGTGGTCCTCGACGTCGTACCCGCCGTCGACCATCGGCGAGCGGTACCACGGCGTGGTCCACACGGCGTCGACCCCGAGTTCGGCGAGGTGGCCGAGGCGGGCGCGGAGCCCGGCGAGGTCCCCGGTGCCGTCGCCGTCGGAGTCGGCGAAGCTGCGGACGTAGACCTCGTAAACCACGGCGTCGCGCCACCAGTCCTCCATGCTTTCGAGTATCTAGGCTGGGACCGTGACCGACGCGTGGGAATGGGATCCGTCCCTCTATTCGGGCAGTGCGCGGTACTACGCACGGGGGCGCGCGGCCTATCCGCCGGAGCTCGCCACGGCCTTCGCCGCCGAGCTGGGTCTGGACGGAACGGGACGGCTGCTCGACGTCGGCTGCGGACCGGGATCGCTGACGCTGCTGCTGGCCGGGCGGTTCGAGGAGGCGATCGGGCTCGACGCCGACGGCGACATGCTCGCCGAGGCCGCCCGGCTCGCGGCGGAAGCCGGCACCGGGAACTGCCGGTGGGTGCACCGGCGTGCGGAGGACCTGCCCGCCGGACTGGGGCGGTTCCGGCTGATCACCTTCGCGCAGTCGTTCCACTGGTTCGACCGCCCCCGCGTCGCGGCCGCAGCGCGCGGCATGCTGGCGACCGGCGGGGTCTGCGCCCACGTCCACGCCTCGACGCACGAACTCGTGCACCCGGCGATCACCGAGCTGGTGCAGGAGTACCTCGGCCCGGTGCGCCGCGCGGGCCGAGGCACGCTGCCGGGCGGCACGGTGGGTGGCGAGGCCGCGATCTACCGGGCGGCGGGCTTCCACGGCCCGCGGCGGTTCGAGGTACCGGGCCGGGACGTGTCCCGCACGGTCGACGAGGTGGTCGCGGGGGTGTTCTCACTGTCGAGCTCGGCGCCGCACCTGTTCGGCGAGCGGCGGGCCGAGTTCGAGGCGGAACTGCGGCGACGGCTGGCGCCGGCGGAGACGTTCACGGCCCAGCTGCCCGGCATCGCCGTCGACCTGTGGGTCACCAAGGGTTGTTGAAGTCCTCGTCCTCCGCGGCGAAGGCCGACGCCGGCTCGGCGAGCGGCGCGGCGAGTTCGAGGCGGAGCTGCGGCGACGGCTGGCCCCGGCGGAGACGTTCACGGCCCGGCTGCCCGGCATCACCGTCGACCTGTGGTTCACCAGGGGTTGTTGAAGTCCTCGTCCTCCTCAACCGCCGCACGCGGCCGCCGGGCGGGCCGCGGTTCGTCCCGCACGGGCCGCGGCGCCGGCTCGAAGCCGGCGGTGTACTCCTCCGCGGCGAAGGCCGACGCCGGTTCGGATTGCGACCGGTCGGTGCTCCAGCCGGACTTCGTCTTGCGCTGGGCCATTTCGCGGACGTGCTGGACATACCGCTCGGCCGCCTGGACCTGCTTGGTCATGTACTCGTGGGACCGGGCCTTGATCTCCTCGCCCTGCTGTTCCCGCAGGGCACGGCGATCGGCCTGTTCGCGGACGAGACCGTCGAGCTCGGCCTTCATCCCGGCGATGTCGGTCATGCGTCCTCCTACCAGGTCCGGGTGGACGGCGGGTCTTCGTCGTCGAGGGAGCCGATGATCCGGCGGCCGGGCTCACCGAGGTTGTCGAAGACGGCGCCTTCGATCCGGTAGGCCGAGGAGCGGCGCTCGGTGTCGCCGCCACCGCCGCCGCCGTGGGCGCCGCCCATCGCCCCCATGCCGGGCATCCCGGACGCCGACGAGCCGGCGGAACCGGCCGCGCCGGGCGCAGCGGCGAACGCGGCCGCGGGCTGCGGCTGCGCGGGACCGGCGCCGGTGTGGGCACCGCCGGACACGGGTGTTTCCCCCAGCGCGGCCGGGTCTCCCGAGGAGAAGCCGCCGTGCGAGCCGCCGCCGAAGCCGGCCGCCGAGGGGATGGAGTGGGCGCCGCCGCCGGGGCCGCCGCCGTGGTGGGAACCGCCGCTGCCGTCGGTGCCGCCGGGGTGCGAGCCGCTGCCGCCGGGATGGGAGCCGTTGCCGCCGGCGTGCGATCCACCACTGCCGCCATGCGTTTCGGCCGCGGCGTCGTGGCCGGAGCCACCGTGCGAAGCCGCCGCAGCGTCGTGGCCAGAGCCGCCGCCGTGTGAACCCGCCGGACCGTCGTGACCCGAGCCGCCGTGGTGTGCGCCCGCCGCACCGTCGTGGCCGGAGCCGCCGCCGTGTGAACCCGCCGCAGCGTCGTGACCCGAGCCGCCGTGGTGCGAACCGGCCGCACCGTCGTGACCCGAGCCGCCGTGGGAGCCCGTCGCACCATCGTGGCCCGAGCCGCCGTGGGAAGCTGCGGTGCCGTCGTGCTGGAGGTCGCCGAGCGTGCCGCGGTGGGTCGGCAGGTCGTCGACCGGTTTGGCGGGGGTGTCGCCGAGCGCGCCGGCGGGCTTGTCGTCCTCGCCGAGGGTGTAGGTCGTCGGGGTGCCCTTGCCGTCGTCGACGGTCACCACCGTCGGGCCGTCCGGGCCGTCCGGCCGCTCGGCGGTGATCCGGAGGTCGCCGTCCTCGATGTGGATCTTGCCGTCCGGGCCGGGGCGGTACGTGTCGTCCGTCCCTTGTGGAGCATCGACGGGCTTGTCGCCGCCGGACCAGTCGAGCTTGAAGTCCTTCGGTTCGCCCGCTCCCTCGCCGACCTTGATGTCCATCTTGCCGTCGTGGTCCGGCTCGGTCATCTCGAAGGTCTTGTCGCCCTGCTTGACCTTGAGGACGTCCGGGTCGTCGTCGCCGTGGCCGTGGTCGCCGAGCAGGCCGTCGGGCTTGCCGTCGTGGTCGGCGTCGCCGCCGAGGCCGCCCGCGCCGGCCCCGGAATCCGTCTGGATACCCGGGCCGCCGAACTCCTTAAGCGCATCCGAAGCCTTCTTCTTCGCTTCCTCCGCGGCCTGCTCGGCCGCCGCCTTGCCGTCGTCACCGGTGCCCGAGCCCGGGTCGCCGCCCGAGCCGGAGCCGCCGCCCAGACCGCCCGCGCCGCCACCGGAATCCGTCTGGATACCCGGGCCGCTGAACTCCTTCAGCGCGTCCGCAGCCTTCTTCTTGGCCGCTTCGGCGGCCGCGGCGGCCGCGTCCTGCCCGCTGTCGGACGGCGGCGGCATCGAAGACGGTGACGTCCCCTCCGGGCCCGAGCCGCCCCCGGAACCCGAGCCGCCACCGGAACCCGAGCCCGAGCCGCCGCCCGAACCGAGGCCCGCTCCGGCGCCCGAATCCGTCTGGATACCCGGGCCGCTGAACTGCTTGAGGGCGTCCGCGGCCTTCTGCTTCGCCGCCTCGGCCTGTTGGGCCGCCTGCTGCTTGGCGGCCTCGGCAGCGGCCGCCTGATCGTCCTGGCCGCCCGACGAGCCGGAGCCGCCGCCCGCGGAGCCACCACCGGAACCACCGCTCGTGTCCGGGATGGGCGGCACCGAGCCACCGCCGCCGCCCGTGCCAGAGCCCGAGCCGCCTCCGGAGCCGGCGTCGCTCGGCAGGTCGGTTCCCGAGCCACCCCCGGACCCCGAGCCACCGCCGGAGCCACCGCCCGGCACGCCGGCCCCCGCAGTCGTCTCGGGAATCGGCGGCACCGAGCCGCCACCCCCGCCGGACCCCGAACCGCCGGACCCGGAGCCACCCGAACCAGAACCACCCGACCCCGAGCCCGAACCGCCCGAGCCGGAGCCGCCCGAACCCGAGCCGCCGCCCGACCCGGAGCCGCCGCCCGAACCACCCGAGCCGGACCCACCCGAACCGCCGCCCGAGCCACCCGCCGTGCCCGAACCCCCGGGACCGCCACCGGACCCACCGGCCGTACCGGAACCACCGGAACCGCCGGAACCGGACCCCCCGGGCGTCGAAGCGCCCTCGAACTCGTTCCGGATCCCGCCCATGACCTTGTCGAGCGCGTCGTACGCCTGGTCGACCAGGTCCTTCGTGTCCTTGCAGGTCTTCGCGAACCCCTGGTACAGCCGGTCCCACATGTCGGGGTTGAACTGGTTCTGGATCCACTGCTTGGCCAGGTCCTGGCCGTGCTTCTTGATCTCGTCGCCGTCGCAGCAGCCCTGGTCGTTGAGCGTCTTGACCAGGTTCGTGCCGAAGTTGAGGTCCATCCAGCCCGCGATCTGGGCCAGGTCCTGCTCGTTGCCGTGTTCGCCGTTGGCGACCGCGACGACCTTCTGCGCCATCGTGTAGTCGGCCTTGCCGACCAGGTCGGTGTACATGCCGATGACGGCGTCGGCCTTGCCCTTGCACAGCTGGAACACCGTCGTCGCGGTGTTCAGCGTCGCCTCGCTCGCGTTGCCGAGCGTCTGGGCGAGCTTGGCCGCCTTGGGCTGGATCTTGTCGTTGTAGGTGTCCGACGCCGCATCGGCACCCGCGCCGCTCCAGCTCTGGTACAGGGTCCCCAGCTGGGAGCCGGTGTCCTGCAGCGTCCGGTCGACCGTTTCCGCGCCGCGCTTGAAGTGCCCGGCGTCGGCGACGAAGTCCGCGAAGCTGATGCCGCGCTGCTCGTCGAACGGGGTGCGGATGTCCTTGTCGAGGTCGAGCGCGCGCGTGTTGCCGCGGCAGTCGTCCGGGATCTTCGCCAGCAGCGAACCGAACGTCTCGAACACCTTCAGCGCGGGCGCGGCGGCGTCGAAGATCTCGTCGGAGGTCTTGGTCCCGGCACTGCTGTCGGCCGCGGGCGGCTGGGTGTCGTCGAGCTTTTTCTTGCCGTCGTCGACGGCCTTCTTCTCCTGGTCCTCGTTGTAGCTGTTCTGGTCGCCGCTCGCCTTGGCCTTGTCGTAGGCCTCGTCGACCGACTGGCCGGCGAACAGCGGGTTCGCGTTGTAGGCGTTGGCGTACTTCTCGGCTTCCTGCCGCTTCTGCTTGATCTCGTCCGGTTCCTGGTCGGCCAGGAACGGCGGCGGTGGCGGGTTCTCGCGCAGCCAGCTGCTGATCAGCGCGCTCTTCTGCGCCGGCGGGACGCTCGGGTCGTCCAGGATCGCCTTGACGTCGGACCACTTCTTCTTGTCCGCCATCAGAGCGAGCCTCCGGCGTTCGTGATCGCGCCGGCCTGGTTGCCCTCGTTGGTGGCGTAGCTCGAGCCCGCCGTGCCGAGGTTCGTGCCGAACGAGCCGAGGGTGCTGCTGTAGCCGGAGACCGCGGCCCACAACGCCTGCGCGCCCGCGATGTACTTGGTGGCGTGCGTGCCGTGCGCCCGGCCGAACTTCTCCGCCGTCACCTGCGGTGCCTGCAGGTCCGGGTTGTCGTCCAGCAGGTGCTCCGCCAGGTCGCCGATGGTCTTGGCCGCCGCCGACAACGCCTCGGTCGTCGCGGTGTAGCCCCCGCCGCTCATTTCCGCGCCTCTCCTGAAGATCCGCGAGTCCCCATGGCTTCCGCCAGCACGTCGGCCACGGACCCCACGTCGGTGAACCGGTCGAGCCGGTCCAGGTCGATCGTCACGCCGTAGTAGATCTCCAGCGCCGCCAGCAGCTTGATGCGGCCTTTCGAGTCGATGCCCAGCTCCTCCAGGGGTGCGTCGGGCTCGACGAGAGCCGGGTCGAGCCGGAAGGTGTCGCAGACGACCTTCGTGACCTCGGCGCGGTGATCACCCACGGGAGTCACCATAACGTGCTTTGGCGGCCGACCGGGCGACCTTGCCGCTCGATGTGCGCGGGAGGCCACCGGAAGGGACCAGACGTACCGCCCGCAGGGTGAGCCCGTGTTCGCGCGACACCGCCCGCAGCACCGCGCGGGTCACCTCCCGGTCGTCGGCGTCGGCCCCGCGCACCCGCTCGGCCACCACCACCGCGCCCTCGCCGCCGGTGTCGGACACGCCGAACGCGGCGACGCGGTCGCGGCGGACCGCGGGGTGGGCTTCCGCGGCCGCCGCCTCGATGTCCTGCGGGTGGAAGTTGCGGCCGTCGATGACGATGAGGTCCTTGAGCCGTCCGGTGACGTACAGGTCACCGCGGTGCACGACGCCGAGGTCGCCGGTGCGCAGCCAGCCGTCGAGGCCGTCGAGGTGCGCACCGAACGCGGTGGCGTCGCCGCGGCCCCAGTAGCCGTCCGCGACGTTGGGGCCGTGCACCCAGATTTCGCCGACCAGGCCCTCGGGCTGCTCCCGGCCGTCTTCGACGATCCGGACGAGCTGCCCGACGGGACGGCCGACCGACACGAGCTCCTGCCCGCCGTCGGTCTCGACGGCCCGGCCCTGCGCGAGGAGCTCGCGGTCGAACACCGCGCTGCGCGGCCCGTCCTCGCCCGCGCTCGCGACGTAGACGGTGGCTTCGGCGAGCCCGTACGACGGCCGGTGCGCCGACCGCCGGAAGCCGCGGGGCCCGAAGACCTCGTGGAAGCGCTCGATCGTGCCCGGCCGGACCGGTTCGCTGCCGTTGAGCGCGACCCGCACGTCCGACAGGTCGAAGTCCTCGCCGGTGTCGGCGTCGGCCGCGAGGTCGTAGGCGAAGTTCGGCGCCGCGGTGAACACCGCGGGGTAGGCCGCCAGCTGCCGCAGCCACCGCACCGGCCGGTGCACGAACTCGGCCGGGGCCATGAACACCGACCGGCCGCCGGCGTGGACCGGCAGGCACAGCAGCTGGATGAGGCCCATGTCGTGGAAGAACGGGATCCACCCGGCGCAGGTGGTGCCCTCGTCGACGGCGTAGGCGAGACTGCCCTGCCAGCACGCGGCGACGATCGCGCGGTGCGGGATCACCGCGCCGGCCGGCTCGCGCGTCGAGCCGGAGGTGTACTGCAGGTAGGCCGGGGTGTCCGGCGTCACGGGCACCGGATCGGCGCCGGGCCCGGTCAGTTCGTCGACCACCACGACCGGCTCGTGCGCGGGCAGTTTCGCCGCGGCGGCCGCCGACGTCAGCCAGATCCGCGCGCCCGAGTCGGCCAGGACGCCGTCGAGCCGGCCGGCCTGCGCGGCGCTCGACGGCGCCATCAGCGGGACGGCCACCAGCCCGGCGGCCAGCGCGCCGAAGAACGCCAGCGGGTAGGCCAGTTCCTGGCCCGCGAGGATCGCGACGCGCTCCCCCGGCTCGGCCACGGCGCGCAGCTCGCCCGCGACCACGCGGACCCGGGCGGCGAACTCCGCCCACGTCCACGTGTGCTCGGCGCCGCGGGCATGGTCCTGGTGGGTGAACAGCGGCCGGTCGTCGTCCGCGCGGGCGAACAGCCGCTCGACGATCGACGTGCGCAACACGGCCGCGGGCACGGTCGCCGGCGCGGTCGGACGGGGCACGGTGGCAACCTACCGGCCCGCGCGAACCCGATTCACCGCCGGGGCGGGGCGCGGGTACGGTCGCAGACCATGGCCGTCCCGGAAGCGCTGGTCTCCGCCCTCGCGGACCCCGACCGGCTCCAGCTCTTCGCCCGCATCTGCACCGCCCCCGACGGGCTCGAGGCCGCAGCGGCCACGGCCAAGCACGTGAAGCGCCTGATCGACGCCGGGCTCGTCGCCGAGACCGGGGGCCGCTACCGGGCGGTGCCGGGCGTGTTCCGCGAAGCCCTCGTCAAAGGGCCCGCCGACCCGCTGGACGGGCTCTTCCGGCACGGCAGGCTGGTCTCGATCCCGCACTCGGGCAAGGCGCGGCACCTGCTGCTCACCCACCTCGCCGACCGCTTCGAACCCGGCCGGCTCTACACCGAGCAGGACGTCCGCGAGAAGCTCTCGATGGTCCACGACGACCACGCGACGCTGCGGCGCTACCTGATCGACGAGGGCCTGCTGCAGCGCAGCAACGACGGCGGCGCCTACGGCCGCCCGTCGGAGGCCCGCGCCGCCGGCTGAGTCGCGGGCAGGTCGAACAGCGCGAGGACGCCCGGGTCGGCGAACACGACGTTGTGCGCGACCCGCCCGCCGCGCACGGTGAACACCTGCAGGGTGTGCAACCGGAACACCCCGGCGTCGTCGCGGCAGTAGGCCACCAGCGCGGGCATCCCGTTGGCGGCGGTCCGGGTCATCCGCCACTCCGGGCCGCGCATCGCGAACAGCCGCGTCATGAACCGGCCGTAGTCGCCGGGGCCGCGGAACCACAGCGGCACCGGCGGCATCTCCATCATGACGTCGTCGGTGAGCAGGGCGACCAGCCCGGCGACGTCGGCGCGTTCGAACGCCCGCACGTAGCGGTCCAGCACCGCTTCCACCGCGGTGTCGGCCGGCTCGAGCACCTCGTCCGCCGACAGCCCGCCGAGGCCGGCGCGGGCACGCTGCAGGGCGCTGTTGACCGCCGCCGGGGTCGTGTCCAGGAACCCGGCCACTTCGGCCGCGCTGAAGTCCAGGACGTCCCGCAGGATCAGCACCGCGCGCTGCTTCGGCGGCAGGGTCTGCATCGCCGCCAGCAACGCCAGCCGCAGCGTGCCGCGGCGGGCCAGGCGGCGGCCCGGGTCGTCGAGACGGGCGTCCGGGAACGGCTGCAGCCAGGGGATCTCGAACGACGGCGTCAGCGGGGCGTTCGGGTCCTCGCTCGGCCCGCCGAGCCCGGACGGCAGCGGCCGCCGGGCGCGCCCTTCCAGTGCGGTGAGGCAGGCGTTGGTGGCGATCCGGTAGAGCCACGTGCGCACCGACGCGCGGGCCGGGTCGTACCCCGGCCAGGCCTTCCAGGCGCGGACCAGCGTGTCCTGCACCAGGTCCTCGGCCTCGTGGACCGATCCGAGCATGCGGTAGCAGTGCGCCAGCAGCTCGCGCCGGTGCGGTTCGGTGCGCGTCGCGAAGTCCTGCATCCTGCTCCCGTTGTCGATGGATTCCGCCGGCGGCGTCGGTGGGTGTACCGGCACCGCCACCCGAAATCATCGGCGGCGGGAGAAAATTCTCTACAGGTCGTCGAAGTCCTCGGGCCGCAGGCCGTCGAGCTCGGCGCGGAACCGGGCGACCTCGGCCTCGGCGTCAAGGACGTCGGCCGCCGGCCCTTCGGTCTCCTGCTCGACCTCGAGCTGCACGGAGGCGACGTCCAGCACCTCTTCGGCGACTCTGATGGGTGCGCCCTGGCGCAGGCCGAGCGCGACCGCGTCGCTCGGCCGGGCCGAGACCCGGGTGCCCGAGGCGAGGACGAGGTCGGCGTAGAAGATCCCGTCCCGGACCTCGGTCAGCTCGACCGCGGCCAGGCCCTGGCCGAACGCCGCGAGCACGTCGCCGAGCAGCTCGATCGTGCCCGGCCGCGGCTGCTCGATCTGTTCGCGCGCCCGCACCAGCGCCTCGGCTTCGCCGTAGCCGATCATGATCGCCAGCCAGCGCCGCGCGCCCTCCGGCTCGCGCAGCAGCATCAGGGGCGCCTCTCCGGGGACCGGAACGGCCATGCCCACCACTTCGATCTGGATCACGCCGACCACCGCACCCTCCGTGTTCGTGAGGCTCCACCGCGCGCGTAATACCCACAACCGCGGGCTCACAACCCGGCTGGACGGCTTCGCTTCCCGCAGACCGGCTCTTCTCGGCTGCGGAGTCCGCCCGGTCGCCTTGCCCGGCGGCCGCGGCCGCTGTCACCGTCGGGACGTGGAACCGACGATATCGCGCAGTGTCACCGTCCCGGCCGGCCCCGACGCGGTGTGGTCGTGGGTCACCGACCTGCCGCGGATGGGCGAGCTGAGCCCGGAGAACGCCGGCGGCCGCTGGCTGGACGGTGCCGGCCCGGCCCTCGGCGCGCGGTTCCGTGGCCGCAACCGCAACGGCGAGCTGCAGTGGTGGACGCGGGTGCGGGTGGTCGCGTTCGAGCCGGGCCGCCGGTTCGCCTTCGACGTGCGCACGCCACTCGGCTCGCGGGTGTCGCGGTGGGAGTACGTGCTGGCGCCGGCCGCGGGCGGCTGCCTGGTCACCGAGAACTGGTACCGGATCGGCAGCTGGGTGGTGCGCAAGTTCATGGGGCCGCGCGTCACCGGCCGCGCCGACCGGCCCGGCTACAACGTCTCTTCGATCGAGCACACCCTGGCGGCGCTGAAGGCCCGCGCGGAGTCAGTCTCTTGATAAAACTATGGTCTTCCAGCTAGGTTGCTTTTTCGAACCTAGGAGGATCATGTCCGACAGCGCGCCGAAGCCCGGCCTCGTGCTGCTGGTCGTCTCGACGGCCGCCTTCCTCGCCAGCCTCGACACGTTCATCGTGACGATCGCCTTCCCCGGCATCCGGGCCGCGTTCCCCGGCGACGACCTCGCGACGCTGTCGTGGGTGCTCAACGGCTACACGGTGCTGTTCGCCGCCTGCCTCGCCCCCGCCGGGCGGCTGGCCGACCGCTACGGACGGCGGCGGCTGTTCCTCGCCGGGGTGGCCCTGTTCACGGCCGCGTCCGCCGCCTGCGCGGCCGCGCCGTCGATTCCGGTGCTGGTCGCCTTCCGCGCGGTGCAGGCGGTCGGCGCCGCGCTCGTCATGCCGACGTCACTCGCGCTGCTGCTGACGGCGTTCCCGCCGCACCGGCGGCCGGCGGCGGTCGGGGTCTGGGCGTCGGTGGGCGCGGCGGCCGCGGCCCTCGGCCCGCCGGTCGGCGGCCTGCTCGTCGAGGCGTCCTGGCGCTGGGTGTTCCTGGTGAA
Source organism: Amycolatopsis sp. lyj-23 (assembly GCF_046549135.1). Taxonomy (NCBI): domain Bacteria; kingdom Bacillati; phylum Actinomycetota; class Actinomycetes; order Pseudonocardiales; family Pseudonocardiaceae; genus Amycolatopsis; species Amycolatopsis sp. lyj-23. Next base: position 38,111 of record NZ_JAJPWN010000007.1, read on the forward strand.
CCTGCCGATCTGCGCGGTGACGCTGCTCGCCGGGCCACGGGTGCTGCGCGAGTCGCGGGACACCTCGACCGGCGTCCCGGACGTCCTCGGCGCCGCCGGGTTGCTGGTGGGCGTCGGCGCGCTGGCGTACGCGCTGGTCGAAGCACCCGACCGCGGCTGGGGCGCGCGGCCGGTCCTGCTGGCGTTCGCGGTGGCCGCCGTCGCGCTGGCCTGGGTCCCGCTGCGCTCGGCGCGCCACCCGGTGCCGGTGCTGGACCTGCCGGCGCTGCGCGTCCCGACGTTGTGGCTGGCCTGCCTGACGACCGGGGTGTTCGCCGCCGGGTTCGCCGCGATGCTGTTCGGCAACGTGCTGTTCCTGACGTCGGTCTGGCACGACTCGATCCTGGTGGCCGGGCTGTCGCTGGCGCCGGGGCCGCTGGTGGTGGTCCCGGTGTCGATCCTCGGCGGCCGGTTCGTGCACCGCACCGGCCCCGGCCCGGTGGTCGCCCTCGGCGGCGTCGCGTTCGGGGCGGGAGCGGCGATCTGGCTGCTGCGCCTGGGATCGACGCCCGACTACGCGGCTTCGATGCTGCCCGGCCAGCTGCTGACCGGCCTCGGCGTCGGGCTGATCCTGCCGAGCCTGTCGGGCGTGGTGGGCACGGTCCTGCCGCCGGCGCGCTGGGGCGCGGGCTCGTCGATGGTGAACACGGCCCGGCAGATCGGCACCGTGCTGGGCACGGCGGTCCTGGTGGCGGTCTTCGCGGGCACACCGGACCTCGCGGACTTCCGCCACGGCTGGCTGCTGGTGCTGAGCACGGCGGTGCTGACCGGCGCGGGCGGGCTCCTGATCGCCTGGCGGCGGCGGACGGACCACTACGTCGAGCCCCAAGCCTCGTCCAGCACCGCCAGCCCGGCGTCGATGCTGCCCACCGGAATCGAGCCGTAGCCGAGGACCACGCCCTGGCGCGGGAACCCACCGCAGAGATCGGACAGCGTCTGGACCGCCGCCCCGGCCGCCGCCGCGCGGGCGACGATCGGCGCCAGGTCCGTGCCGTCGCCGGCCAGGGCGCACAGGTGCAGGCCGGCCGCCGACGGCACCGGGGTCAGGCGGCCCGCGAACACCCTGGCCAGCGTCGTCGTGATGCGCTCGTGGCGGTCCGCGTACACCTTCGTCGCGCGGCGGAGGTGGCGGGCGAACAGGCCTTCGTCGACGAACCCCGCCAGTGCCGCCTGCGCGGGCAGGTCGCCGTGCCAGCCCGCCAGCTGCCGCGCGTGGTGCAGCGCGCCGCGCAGTGACGCCGGGGCGATCAGGAAACCCAGGCGCAGCATGGGAAGCAGCGTCTTCGAGAACGATCCGACGTAGGCGACCCGGCCGTCGCGGTCCAGGCTCTGCAGCGGTTCGAGGGGACGGTCGGAGAACCGGAATTCGCTGTCGTAGTCGTCCTCGACGACGACCGCGCCGGCGCGGTCGGCCCAGGCCAGCAGCGCCGTGCGGCGGGCGAGGGACATCGGCGTGCCGAGCGGGAACTGGTGCGACGGCGTGACGTACACCAGTTTCGCGCGGTCGGGCAGCGCGGCGACGTCGAGACCTTCGCCGTCCACGGGCACTCCGACGACTTCGGCGCCGTGGGAGGCGAACAGCAGCCGGGCCATCCGGTAGCCCGGCTCCTCGACGGCGACGCGGTCGCCGGGTTCGAGCAGCACCCGGCACAGCAGGTCCAGGGCCTGCTGGGCGCCCTGGGTGACGAGCACGTCGTCGGCGCCGGCCCGCACCGAACGCGAGACGCCGACGTGCCGGGCGATCGCGGCGCGCAGGCCGGGGTGGCCGCCGGGCTCGGCGTAGTGCGCGAACTCGGCGGCGTCGCGGAGCTCCCTGGCGAGCAGGCGCCGCCACGTGTCCAGCGGGAACAGCGTGACGTCGGGGATGCCGACGCGGAAGTCGAACACGGGTTCCGCGCCCTCGACGGCCGGGGACGGCAGCGATCGCCAGACCGCCGTCGGCTGCGGGCCCCGGGCCGAAGGGGCTTCGCGCGGCTTCGGTGCCGGGAGTTCCGCGGAGACGAACGTGCCCGCGCCGACGCGGCCGGTGAGGAAGCCATCGGCGGTGAGGCGGTCGTAGGCGACGGCGACGGTGTTGCGCGAGACGGACAGGCGCCGGGCCAGCTCGCGCGTCGGCGGCAGCCGCTCCCCCGCGCGCAGCCTGCCGTCCAGCACGGCGTCCCGCAGCTGCCGGTAGATCCGGACGCTGAGGTCGCCGCGACCGGCCAGGCTGACGTGGAAATCCATCCGGCGACGGTACATTGGCCCAGTTATGAATGTCGAAATTGGATCTGGGATCGGGCCAAAGTCGCCTTTAACGTGCTACCCATGACAGTGCTGCTCGACCAACCGAGGACCCGGCGGCCCGGTCGTCTGCTCGCGGCGGCCCAGCTGGCCGGCTCGCTCGGCGACGGCGCGTTCCTGACCTGCTCGGTGCTGTTCTTCACGCGGATCGCCGGGCTCACCCCGGCGCAGGTGGGGCTCGGGCTCACGCTCGGCTGGGCGGTGGGTTCGGTCGCCGGGGTGCCGCTCGGGCACCTCGCCGACCGCCACGGCGCCCGCGGCACGGCGGTGCTGCTGGCCCTGGCGACGGGCACGTCGGTCCTCGCGTTCCTGCTGGTGCGCTCGCCGATCGCGTTCACGCTGGCCGCGTGTCTCTACGGCAGCTGCCAGACCGGGCTGGCGGCCGTCCGCCAGGCGCTGCTGGCCGCGCTCGCCGAGCCGGAGCGGCGGACGCGCCTGCGCGCGCACCTGCAGTCCGCGGGCAACGCCGGGCTCGCGATCGGGGCCGGGCTGGGCGGCCTGGCGCTTTCGGCCGGCACGGCCTCGGCGTACCTGACGGTCTTCGTCCTCGACGCGGCGGCTTTCGTGGTGACGGCGGCGCTGCTGCACGCGCTCCCGGCGGTGCCACCGGCAGCGACACCGCGCCCGGGCGCCCCGAAGTCCGCTGTGCTGCGCGACCGGCCGTACGCGCTGGTGACGCTGTTGAACGCGATCCTGCTGCTGCGCATGCCGCTGCTGAGCGTCGCGATCCCGCTGTGGATCGTCGAGCGCACCGCGGCGCCGGGTTGGACGGTGTCGGCGTTGTTCGTGCTGAACACGGTCGTCGTGGTGGTCCTGCAGGTCCGCGTCGCGGGAAGGCTGACGTCGCTCGGCTCGGCGGCGCGGATGGTGCGCCGCTCGGGCGTGCTGCTCCTGACGTCCTGCGTGGCGTTCGCGCTGTCGGCGCTGGGGACGGCACCGGCGGTGGCGTTCGCGGTGCTCGTGGCCGGGGCGCTGGTGCAGGTGCTCGGCGAGCTGCTGCAGTCGGCGGGCTCGTGGGAGATCGGCTTCGCACTGGCCCCGGCGGACAAGCAGGGCGAGTACCAGGGCTTCTTCGGCAGCGGCACGTCGGTGGCCCGCGCGGTCGGCCCGGTGCTGCTGAGCACGGTGGTCGTCGGCTGGGGCTTCCCGGGCTGGCTCCTGCTGGGCGCGGTGTTCGTGGCCGCGGGCTGGGCGATGGGCCCGGCGGTCCGCTGGGCCGTCGCCACCCGCTGACCCCCGCGGGTGGCGGGGCTATTCGCTGGGCTGGGCCGCGGCGGTCTGGTGCAGCGAAAGGTCCTGGCCGGCGGCGGAATCGTCGGCCCACGCACCCGACTCCGCCGTCCACGTCCGGCCGGCGAAGCTCACCTTGTCCACGCCGAGGGCCGCCGCGCGGGCGACCAGCCAGGTTGCGTACGTCCAGCCCTGCGCCGCCGGGTGGGGGCCGCTCACGCGGGACGTGCCCAGCTCCGCCGTGGCCGTCGCGGCGAGGTCGGCGGGGGCCGCCAGGGTCAGGTTGCGGCAGGTCAGCGCGGCCGGGAACTGGCCGTTGAACGCCGCCGCCATGGCGCGGGACTGCGGCTCCCACTGCGCGTACGCGTCCGGGACGCCGGAGCGCTGGACCGCCTGCGCCGCCTCGGTGATCGGCAGCGTGTCCCAGTTCGGTAGCTTCTCGAGCTTCTCGTAGAACTCCGTCGCCGCGTAGACCGGGTCGCGCAGCTGGGCGATCGTGCCCCAGCCCTGGCTGGGCCGCTGCTGGAACAGCCCGACCGAGTCGCGGTCACCGCCCTCGAGGTTGCGCAGCTTCGACTCCTGCAACGCCGTCGCGAGCGCGACCGTCGCCGCGTGGGCGGGCAGCCCCAGCTTGGTGCCGACGGCAGAGATCGTCGCGGCGTTGTTCATCTGCTCCGGGGTGAACGTGTAGGCGGACGCGTTCTCACCCGGCGGCGTCACCGTGCACCCCGGCGTCTTCACCGAGCCGCGCGTCAGCGCCACCACCACGACGATCCCCGCGACCAGCACGACGACCGCCCCCAGGACCATGGCCAGCTTCAGGCCACAACCGCGCACCCTGCCTCCCCGTCACCCGTTCGCACCAGTCTGCCCAATAGGAGGACGCGGTGCACCGGGCGGGGTTCAGTGGGCCGGGTTCAGTGGGCCGGGCCGAGGAAGATCGGGTTGGACATCGCGACCATGGCGTTCGGCACCGTCGTGTTCGGGCCACCGGACGGGCGCCGGACCTCGACGCGCACCCAGCGGCTGTAGCGGGGGTAGGTCGTCCAGGTGACCGTGGCCGCGCCGGAGTCGCCGATCGGCTCGGTGTGTTCCGGGCCGAGCTGGTCGAGGAACGTCACCGTCGTGCCCGGCACGCCGGCGACCACCGCCTTGACCGTCACCGGTGTCCCGGTGCCCGCGGCGAGCCGCTCGCCGATGCCCGCGGTGGCGCCGCCGCCGGAGACCGTGAAGTCCAGCTGGACCGACGCCGACTCCGCCAGCCACGAGCGCCCCGCCTTGAGCCCGGCCAGCAGCTCCGGCCGGCGGAGCCGGTCGGCCAGCACGACGGTGTGCGGCAGGGCCACGCGCTGGTCCGGGTTGTGCGCGTCGGAGTCGCCGATCGCCGGGATGAAACGGCCGCCGCGCAGCAGGCCGTCCCAGTGGATGACGCTCGCCTCGTCGTCCTGCGTCCACGGGCCGTTCCAGATCTCGACCAGGTCGGCGAGCTCGTAGGCGAATTCGTAGGTGCAGCCGAAGCAGTTGGCGAACGGGTGCGCCGCGGTCACCAGGCCGCCGGCGCGGTGCACCTGCTCGGTGAAGCGCCGGAAGTCCCGCGGGTCGGCCGCGCGGTAGCGCCAGTCGATCCAGGTGCCGGCGGGCAGGCCGATCGCGGGCCAGTGCCCGGACCGGGTCGTCACCTCTTCGCCGTTGAGGATCAGCAGGTCGTCGCGCGCGTAGTCGCCCCAGACCAGCTGGGAGCTGGAGGTGTTGTGGTCGGTGGAGACGATGAAGTCGAGGCCGGCGGCCCGGGCGTCGGCGACGAGCTGGCCGGGGGTCCGGCGGCCGTCGGAGTGGACGGTGTGCAGGTGGCTGTCGCCGCGGTACCAGGCGCGGCCGCGGTCGCGGGCCGGTGCGGACTCCGGAGCCGGGTTCGGTTCGAAGAGCGGCCCGTCGGGGCCGAAGGTCAGGGTGATGTCGACGCGGTAGGCCAAGCCCTGCGGCGCGACGGTGTACGGGCCCAGGATGACGTGCCACCGGCCGGGTTCGATCGGCCCGGCGAGGTAGCCGGGCGTGGCCTCGGAGGCGCTGATCGAGAACCGGTCGCGGAAGCCGCCGGACCAGCCGCGGAAGCCGCGGGCAGCGCCGAGTTCGTGGCCTTCGGGGCCGAAGATGCCGATGTCGCAGGCGTTCCCGCGGGTGCCGGCGGGCACGGCCGGCCGGTCGTAGGAGTAGCCGACGTCGATCTGCCGGACGCCGCGCGGGACGTCGACGGGCAGGTAGTACCAGTCCGGCACGTCCGGTTGCAGCGTGCCGGTGACGGTCCGGGTCCGGCTGGTCCCGCCCGGCTGGCCGGCGAACGCCACACCGGGCAGCACGCCCGCGGCGGCGGCCGCCACCCCACCGGCCAGCAGCGTCCGCCGGCTGAAGTCCCCAGTGTTCATGCGTACCTCCCGATCCGACGCTAGGTGGGCAACGCGAACGCGGACGAGAACCGGCGGTGAACTTTCGGCAGCGTCAGCTGCGCTTCGCCAGGATCCTCGCGAGCGCGACGACGGCCACGGCGGCGACGAGCCCGAGCCGCGTGACGTCGACGGCGGGTACCCAGGTGACCCCACCGTCCCGGACGACGAAAGCCCCGGCGGGCCGGGCGAAGACCCCGAACCCGGCGCCTTGGCGGACGGGCAGCACCTCGGCGTCACCGCCCCCGCCGCCGCCGAACACGGTCGCGGCCGGGATCACGACGGTGCCGCCGCGTTCCACCGGATCCCCGTAGACCAACCGGGCCGAGAAGACCTCCCGCGCGGCCGACACCATCTGCCCCAGCTCCATCCCGCCATCATGGCGGCAAGACCGGTCGCGCCGCGCGGAACTTCCGCGATCCTGCTCCGTTCGGCACCGGGCGGGACCTCCGGCGTCGGCGATGACCCGCCGCCGATCGGCCTGGCCGCCACTCCATCGAGGGGCGCACCCCCGCTCACCCCGGCGAAATTTCCGCCGATCGGGTGTAAGGCCCCGGTATCCGGGGCATCAGTGGGCGACACCTGTGCTCCGTGGGAGTGCGCCGTACCGAGGGGAGACCGCGATGACCTTCGATTTCGTCAGCCGCTGGCTGGGCAGGCATCGCGACCGCCCCGGCATCACCGTCGACCTGTCCTGCGGGGGCCGGGTGACGCTGCGTGAGATCGACGGGCGTCCGGTGCTGGCCGTGACCACCGCGCCCGGGCCGGACGGCCGGTGCGACGTCGCCGCCGTGCCGCTCTCGGAGGCCGAACGCCGCGAGCTCGGCCAGGTCCTCGACTCCGACGTCCTGCTCGCCTCCTGATCTCCGCCGCGTCACCCGCCGTTCGCGCGCACGTAGTGTGGTTTGTCGCCAACCTCGCGCGAAAGGCCGTCCGGGCGGTGTGGTGCGGGTCGCTTTTTGTGGGGTTCCCACAACGCAGCCGCTCCGGCATGCGCCATCGCGGACATTGGTCCGACCCGGCGTCATCCACCAGGGTGTAAACAGGTGCGGGCGACGTTCCAGGACAGGTACGTCGCCTTCTGCGCGTGCGTACTTGGGAGGCTCAGCCGGTGTTCAGTCGTGTCGCCATCGTCAACCGCGGAGAGGCCGCAATGCGGCTCATCCACGCCGTCCGGGACCTGTCGGCGGAAACCGGGACGCGGATCGAGACGGTCGCCCTCTACACCGACGCCGATCGCACCGCCACGTTCGTCCGCGAGGCCGACCTGGCCTACGACCTGGGCCCCGCTTCGGCCCGCCCCTACCTCGACCTGGCCAAGCTCGAGCAGGCGCTGGTCGAGACGAAGGCCGACGCCGCCTGGGTCGGCTGGGGTTTCGTGGCCGAGGACCCGGCGTTCGCCGAACTGTGCGAGAAGGTCGGCATCACCTTCGTCGGCCCGAGCGCCGACGCGATGCGCAAGCTCGGCGACAAGATCGGCGCCAAGCTGATCGCCGAGGAGGTCGGCGTACCGGTCGCGCCGTGGAGCCGCGGCGAGGTCGCCACCCTCGAAGACGCGCTGAAGGCCGGTGAGCAGATCGGCTACCCGCTGATGCTCAAGGCGACCGCGGGCGGCGGCGGGCGCGGCATCCGCATGGTCGCCTCCGGCGAGGATCTCGCCGACGCCTACGAGCGCACCAGCCAGGAGGCCCTGCGCGCCTTCGGCTCCGGCGTCGTCTTCCTCGAGCGCCTGGTCACCGGCGCCCGGCACGTCGAGGTCCAGGTCATCTCCGACGGCGCGACGGCGTGGGCGCTCGGCGTCCGCGACTGCTCGGTGCAGCGGCGCAACCAGAAGATCATCGAAGAGTCGGCGTCGCCGGTCCTCGCGCCGGCGCAGGCCGCCGAGCTGAAGGCCTCGGCCGAGCGGCTGGCGGTGGCCGTGGGCTACCGCGGCGCGTGCACCGTCGAGTTCCTGTACCACCCGGGCGAGAAGCTGTTCGCCTTCCTCGAAGTCAACACGCGGCTGCAGGTCGAGCACCCGATCACGGAGATCACCACCGGCACCGACCTGGTGAAGCTCCAGCTGCACGTGGCAGGCGGCGGCAAGCTCGAAGGCGAGCAGCCCGCCGAGAGCGGCCACGCCGTCGAGGCGCGCCTGAACGCCGAGGACCCCGACCGCGACTTCGCCCCCTCGCCCGGCCGCATCGCGCGGCTGGCCCTGCCCGCCGGCCCCGGCATCCGCGTCGACACCGGTGTCAGCGAGGGCGACACGATCCCGGCCGACTTCGACTCGATGATCGCCAAGATCATCGCCTACGGCCGCGATCGCGACGAAGCACTCGGGCGCCTGCGCCGCGCGATGGCCGAGACCACCGTGATCATCGAGGGCGGCGCGACCAACAAGAGCTTCGTGCTCGACCTGCTCGACCAGCCCGAGGTCGTCGACGCCAGCGCCGACACCGGCTGGATCGACCGCGTCCGCGCCGAGGGCCGCCTGGTCACCCACCGGCACTCCGCGATCGCGCTCGCCGCGGCCGCCATCGAGGCCTACCAGGACGAGGAAGAGGTCTCCGTCCAGCGCCTGCTGTCCACCGCGCACGGCGGCCGCCCGCAGGTGCAGCACGACAGCGGCCGCCCGCTCGACCTCAAGCTCCGCGGCGTCGGTTACCGCGTCTCCGTCGCGCGGGCCGGGCGCAGCCGCTTCCGCGTCGGCATCTCGGCCGGCGCTTCCGACGTCCACCACGCCGAGATCGAGATCGACCGCTTCGACGCCCACAGCGGCCAGATCCTGGTCAACGGACGGCGCTTCCGGCTGATTTCGGCCACCCACGGCCCGATCCACCTCGTCGAGGTCGACGGCGTCACCCACCGCATCAGCCGCGACGAAGGCGGCGTCGTCCGCTCCCCCGCGCCGGCGCTCGTCGTCGCCACGCCGCTGGCCGTCGGCGACGAGGTCGAGGCGAACGCGCCGATCCTCGTGCTGGAAAGCATGAAGATGGAGACGGTGCTGCGCGCGCCGTTCCGCGCCCGCGTGCGCGAATGCCCGGTGTCCGTCGGCAGCCAGGTCGAGACGGGCGCCCCGCTGATGCGGCTGGAGCCCCTCGCCGACGACGCCGCCGAGGAAGCCGCCGACACCGGCGAGACCGTCGAGATCGAGCTGCCGTCGGTGCCCGACGGCGTGTCCGCGGCCGAGCGCGTCGAACGCGGCCTGCAGGACCTGCGCAGCCTGCTGCTGGGCTTCGACGTCGACCCGGCCGAGCGCAAGCGGCTCGTCGCCGCCTACGTGGAAGCCCGCGCCGAGCTGGGCAACCGGCCGGTCGAAGGCGAGCTCGAGCTGCTCACCGTCTTCGCCGACCTGTCCGAGATCAGCCGCAACACCCCGGGCGGCGAGGACACCGTGCCGAACGGCGCGGTGCACAGCCCGCGCGAGTTCTTCCACAGCTACCTGCAAAGCCTCGACGTCGAACGCGCCGGTGTCACCGAAGGCTTCCAGGCGAAGCTGAAGCGCGTCCTCGCGCACTACGGCGTCACCGAGCTGGAGCGCACGCCGGAGCTGGAGGCCGCGGTCTTCCGCATCTTCCTGGCCCAGCAGCGGACGGCCGCCGACGTCGCGGTCGTTTCGGAGCTGCTGCGGCAGTGGCTGACCGGGGCGCCGCCGTCCGAGGCGCTGAGCGAACGCGCCGGGCTCACCCTGGAACACCTCGTCGAGGCCACGCAGGTGCGCTTCCCGGCGGTGTCCGACCTGGCCCGCGGCGTGGTGTTCCGCTGGTTCGCCCAGCCGCTGCTGCGCCGCAACCGCGCCCGCGTCTACGCTGCCGTCCGCACCGAGCTGACCTACCTCGACCAGCACCCGGACGCGCCGGACCGCGCCGAGCGCATCCAGGCCATGATCACCGGCTCGCAGCCGCTGGTCCGGCTGATCGGGCAGCGGATCGGGCGGCCCGGCCGCGACCACGCCCCGCTGCTGGAGGTGCTGACCCGCCGCTACTACGGCAACCGGCGGCTGTCCGGGGTCACCGTGCGGGAAGCCGGCGGCCACCGCTGGCTGACCGCCGAGCTGAACGCCCCCGACGGCGTGCTGCCGCTGGTCACCACCGCCGTCGACATCGCCGAGCTGCCCGGTGCCCTCCGCGCGCTCGGCGAGGTCGCCACCGACGGTGTGGTCGCCGACCTGTACCTGCGTTGGGAGGACCAGCCGGACGTCGACGCGACCGCCGAGCAGCTCGGCGCGCAGCTGGCCGGGAACCCGCTGCCCGCCGGGGTCCGCCGGGTCGTGGTCACCGTGGCCGGCACCGGCGGCGCGGTGATGCACCACCACTTCACCTTCGAGCCCGAAGGTGACGGCTTCACCGAGGACAGGCTGATCCGCGGCCTGCACCCGCAGATCGCCCAGCGCCTGCAGCTGCAGCGGCTGCGCGAGTTCGACCTCACCCGGCTGCCGTCGGCGGACGAGGAGATCTACCTCTTCAAGGCCGTGGCGAAGACGAACCCGGCCGACGAGCGGCTGATCGCGATGGGCCAGGTCCGCGACCTGACGCCGCTGCGCGAAGCCGACGGGCGGCTGGTCGCCCTGCCGGCGCTCGAGGACGCCGTCACCGCCTGCCTCGACGCGATCCGCAACATCCAGGCGCAGCGGCCGCAGAACAAGCGGTTCGACACGAACCGGATCATGATGTACGTCTGGCCGCCGACCGACCTGACCACCGAAGAGCTGAACACGCTGGTCCAGCGCATCCTGCCGACGTCGGTGGGCGCCGGGCTGGAGGAGGTCCAGTTCCTCGCGCGGCGGCGCACCGAGGCGGGCAAGCTGACCGAGCTCGCCGTCCGGATCGCCCTGGACGCCGGCAGCGGCGCGCGGCTGCACGTCGAAGCGCCGTCGACCGAGCCGGTGAAGCCGCTCGACGACTACCGCCTGAAGGTGCTGCGCGCGGCCCGGCGCGGGAACGTCTACCCCTACGAGCTCACCGACCTGCTGGCCGGCGCCGAAGGCACCTTCACCGAACACGACCTGGATTCCTCGGGCGTGCTGGTCCCGGTGGACCGGCCGAAGGGCAAGAACACCGCGGCCATCGTCGCCGGTGTCGTCACGACCCCGACCCGGCGGCACCCGGAGGGCGTCACCCGGGTCGTGCTGCTCGGCGACCCGACGAAGTCGCTCGGCGCGCTGTCGGAGCCGGAGTGCTCGCGCGTCATCGCGGCCCTCGACCTGGCCGAGCGGATGCAGGTGCCGCTCGAGTGGTTCGCGCTGTCCTCGGGCGCGCGGATCTCGATGTCCTCGGGCACCGAGAACATGGACTGGGTCGCCGCGGCGCTCAAGCGGATCGTCACGTTCACCCAGGACGGCGGCGAGATCAACATCGTGGTCAACGGCATCAACGTCGGCGCCCAGCCGTACTGGAACGCCGAAGCGACGATGCTCATGCACACCAAGGGTGTGCTGATCATGACGCCGGACTCGGCGATGGTGCTCACCGGCAAGCAGGCGCTCGACTTCTCCGGTGGTGTGTCGGCCGAGGACAACTTCGGCATCGGCGGCTACGACCGCGTCATGGGCCCGAACGGCCAGGCGCAGTACTGGGCGCCGAACCTGCCGGCCGCGCGGCAAGTCCTGATGGCGCACTACGACCACACGTACGTCGTGCCGGGTGAGGCCGGGCCGCGGAAGGCGGGCACGAGCGACCCGCTCGACCGGGACGTCTCGTCGTACCCGCACGCGATCGTGGGCAGCGACTTCACCACGGTGGGTGAAATCTTCTCGGCCGAGCACAACCCGGACCGCAAGAAGCCGTTCGACATCCGCACGGTGATGCGCGCGCTGTCGGACCAGGACCACCCGGTGCTGGAGCGCTGGGCGGGCATGGCGGACGCGGACACCGCGGCGGTGCAGGACGTGCACATCGGCGGCCGCCCGGTCTGCCTGGTCGGCATCGAGTCGCGGTCGGTCCCCCGCCGCGGGTTCCCGCCCACCGACGGGCCGGACACCTACACGGCGGGCACCCTGTTCCCGCGGTCGTCGAAGAAGACGGCTCGGGCGATCAACGCGGCGTCGGGCAACCGCCCGCTGGTGGTGCTGGCCAACCTGTCGGGCTTCGACGGCTCGCCGGAGTCGCTGCGGAAGCTGCAGCTGGAGTACGGCGCGGAGATCGGCCGGGCGATCGTCAACTTCGAGGGTCCGATCGTGTTCACCGTGATCTCGCGGTACCACGGCGGCGCGTTCGTGGTGTTCTCCAAGGCGCTGAACCCGAACATGACGGTGCTGGCGCTGGAGGGCTCGTTCGCTTCGGTGCTCGGCGGCGCCCCGGCGGCGGCCGTGGTGTTCGCCGGCGAGGTCAACAACCGCACGGCGAACGACCCGCGCGTGACGGAGCTGCAGGCCCGGTTGGCGGCGGCCGGCGGCGCGGCCCGCGCGGCGCTGAGCGCCCAGCTGGCGGAGGTCCAGTCGGCGGTCCGCGCGGAGAAGGTGAGCGAGGTGGCCGCGGAGTTCGACCGGGTGCACAGCATCCAGCGCGCGGTCGAGGTCGGCTCGGTCGACGCGATCATCTCGGCGGCCGAGCTGCGGCCGCGGATCATCGAGGCGATCGAACACGGCCTGAAGAAGTAGTTTTCCGCGAGAGGGCGGCACTTCCCACCGGGAGGTGCCGCCCTCTCGCGTGAACAGTCCTCTTCGGACAACTCTGGTGCGGCGGCCGGTCGGACCGGCGCGGGCCGAAGCGCAATACGGCCGTGACTCTCCGTGTCCGAACGGTGACGAGCACCCGGTCACGCCTGGCCGGTTCACGACCTGGTGTCCGGCGGCCCCGGCCCGGCATCATGGAACGACGCCGGCGCAGGGGGAACCGCCGGCGAACGGGGAGGACGAGTGACGGCACGATGGGGTGCGCTGCTCCGCCGGCACCGGATCCGGGCGGGGTTCACGCAGGAACGTCTGGCCGAAGCGGCCGGGGTGTCGATCCGGACCATCCGGCGGTGGGAGACCGGCGGCCGCGGGCAGCCGCACGGGCCGTCCGTGCGGCGGGTGGTGCAGACGCTGGACTTGACCGCCGGCGAGGGTGAGCAGTTGCTCGCGATGGCCGCCGATCCCGTCCGGGCGCAGCGCCGGACCGCTTCGCCGCCCCGGCTGCGGCCCGTCGACTTCGGGTCGTTCGTCGGCCGGGTGGCGGAGCTCGGCCGGCTGACGGCCGATCTGACCGGCGCCCGCGGGCGGCACATCGTCGTGGTGCACGGTCCCCGCGGCATCGGCAAGACCTTCCTGGCGTGGCGCTGGGCCGCCGGGCACAGCGCCCGGTTCCCCGACGGGCAGCTGCTCGCCGACCTGCGGGGGTTCGGCACGAACGCCGGGGCGCAAGCGCCGTCCGACGTGCTGTACGACTTCCTGCTCGCGCTGGGCGTCGCGCCCGGGGAGATCCCGGGCGGCATCGACGAACGGGCCGCGCTCTACCGGCGGGTCGTGGCCGGCAAGCGCCTGCTCGTCGTCCTCGACAACGCCCGCGACTCCAACCAGGTCCAGCCCCTGCTCCCGGCGAACCCGGCCGGCGCCGTCCTGATCACCAGCCGGCACCGGCTCAGCGGTGTGGCCGTCGGGTCGGGCGCGGAGAGCATGGCGCTCGCCCCTCTGCCCGACAGCGACGCCCGGCGGATCCTGGCCACGTCCATCGGGACGCGGCGTGCGGCCGGAGAGGGGTCGGGCGAGCTCCTCGCCTTCTGCGGCGGGCAGCCACTGGTGCTCGCGGCCGTGGCCGCGCGGGCGGCCGCGCGGCCCGAGCTCGGCCTGCGGGAACTGACCGAAGAACTCCGCGAGCTCACGGCCGCGTCCCCGGCGTCCCACGACCGGACGTCCGGCCTCGCCGCCGTCCTGGGCGAGTACCACCCGGACGTCGAGCTGATGGAGCTGGGTTCCGGCCTGCTGACCCAGGCGCACCACCTCAACGAGGCCGGCCGGCCGGACGACGCGCTTTCGGCGATCACCGACGCCGAAGCCGTCTACCGGCAGCTCGACCGGCAGACCCCCGGGTTCTACCGGGCCGGGCCGCTGGCCGACTGCCTGATGAACAAGTCCCTGCAGCTGCTCGACCTCGGCTTCGCCGCCGAAGCCGTCAAGGCGAGCGCGGAGGCCGTCGAACTCCGCCGTCCCTCCGACGACGATCCCGGACAGCGGTGGGCGCCGACGGGAGGCCTGCTGAGGATGCTCGTCGCCGGCCTCGAGAACCACGCGGTGCTGCTGTGCGCCGTGGGACGCCGGAGCGAAGCGCTGGCCGCGTTGACGGAAGTGGTCGAGCTGCGCAAGCGGTTCGTCACCGCCAAGCAGGCCGGGCGGACCGTGTCACCGAGGGGGTGACACGGCCCGTCCGGCCACTGTGGACTCCGGCGGCGTCAGCTGACCTGCAGGTCGATGCAGGCGTAGAACGCGTTCGCCGTGTCGGCGATGTTCCACACCGCGAGCACCGTCTGGCGGCCGGTGTGGCTGCCCAGGTTCACCTGGTGCGCGACGGTCGCCGGCGGCTGCTGGTTGTTGCCGCTCACCTCCGCGATCTTCTGGCTGCCGATGAAGTACTGGTAGTTCGACGTGCGGTGGCGGGCGGTGAAGGTCCAGGTGAAGGTCACCGTGCGGCCGACCGGGGCCGCTCGCCAGCCCTTGCTGTTGTCGTTGAGCTCGGCGAACTGGGACTGGCCGCCGTTGCAGGAGTGCAGGCCCTTGGGCCCCTCGACGCTCTGGGGTTCGTACTGGATCTGCCCGCACGACACGGTGTGCTGGGCGCACTGCGCCTGCCGGCTGGCCGGCGAGCTGACGTAGCCGTGCGCGCTCGCGATCCCGGCGGGGTTGAGCACCACCAGCACCGGGGCGAGGAGAGCGCCCACGGCGGCCGCGACCAGTTTGCGGTTCATACCAGCTCCTTCGGGGACAGGCTCGCTTCCCCGTCCCGGGGCACGCCGAGACGGAAGGGTTGCGAGCGAAGGAAAATTGATGGTCTAGACCATACGTCGGATCGTTACCCAGGTCAACGGCTGGCAAAGCTTAGGTCAATGTTGGTTAGACGCCAACTGTGACCCGCTGTTCCGGTGAGCGGGACCGGGCGGTGCGGACCGGCGGCGGGACGCGGCGGCCGTGCCTCTAGGATCACGCCGGTGACCACCTACGACGACACGTTCGAGCACCTCGACACGACGGCCCTGCCGGAGCGGCAGCAGCGGATCCTGGCGGCGATCCGGGACTGGGTGGTCCAGCACGGCTACTCCCCCAGCACGCGCGAAATCGGCGAGGCGGTCGGCCTGCAGTCGACGTCGTCGGTGTCGAAGCACCTGGCGAGCCTGGAAGACAAGGGTTTCCTACGCCGCGGAGCCACGGTGTCGCGCCCGATCGACGTCCGCGCGTTCCTGACCGGCTCGGCGTCGGCCGGGGACGGCGATTCGGTGCCGGTCCCGGTGGTCGGCGACATCGCGGCGGGCACACCGATCTCGGCGGTCGAGCACACCGACGACGTCCTCAAGCTCCCGCGCGACCTCACCGGCCGCGGCACGGTGTTCGGCCTGCGCGTCCGCGGCGACTCGATGATCGACGCAGCCATCTGCGACGGCGACATCGTCGTGGTCAAGCAGCAGTCGGAGGCCCACTCGGGCCAGATCGTCGCGGCGATGATCGACGAGGAGGCGACGGTCAAGGTCTACCGCCGCCGGGACGGCCACGTGTACCTCGAGCCCCGCAACCCGGCGCACGACGTCATCGACGGCGACCGCGCGGTGATCCTCGGCGCGGTGGTTTCGGTGCTGCGCAGCGTCTGACCCGGCTCACCAGGTGACCGGATCTCCCGTTTCGCCTCTTCCGCCGATCCGGACGCGTGGTTGTTCAGCGGCTGGGTATCGGGTCGGCGGAGAGGTGTGGCCGGCCGTCTCGTTCAGGCCCTGGCGGCCAGGCCGTCCAGGTGGAGCACTCCCCCGGCGTGGTTCGCTGCGACGAACTCCGGGCCCTTCGTCACCAAGCGGGCTATTGCCGTGGCGTGACCGTGGCCGAGGCCGTGTTCGGTCTTCAGCCACGTCACGATTTCTGCCGTCTTCGTGAGGTTCTTGGCCGCGGCTTGCTCGAGGAAGGCTCGCGGGGTGATGCCCGTCTGCTTCTCCGCGTTGTCCAGGTAAGCCTGAAAAGACATCGTTGCTCCCCAGTCGTGGCCGAACGGAGTCGGCGTTCTTCGTGCTGCCACCAAAGTCTCACCGACAACTTTTTTTGTCAAGCCTGGTGCGCCACCACCGCGAGGGTCGTGAACGGCAGCACGAACGTGCCACCGAGGTCGTCGATCGCCGTGCCGACCTCGGCGAGGACCTCCGCCAGTTGCGCCGGGGGCAGCCGCGTCAGGCCGCCCGTGGTCGGGAGGAAGTCCAGCCACTCGTCGCGCGTGTACGTGCGCTCCCATTCGAAGCTCCAGCGCTCCGGGACGCCGAAGCCCTTGGCGATCGCTTCGGCGAAGCCGGTGAACATCACCTCGTAGATCTCCGCCGCCGTGCGGGACTCCCCGGCGAACGGCAGGTCCGGCAGTACGCGACGACACGCCGCGGCGAACGCCTCCGCGACCTCCGGCGGCGGCCGGAAGACGTGGGCGAACACGGCGAGCAGCCCGCCGGGCCGCAGGACCCGCGCCGCCTGACGCGGGCCCGCGATCGGGTCCACCCAGTGCCACGCCTGGCCGGCGACCACGGCGTCGAACGTGCGTCCGGCCGGCTCCCAGTCCTCGAACTTCGCCACCTCGACGTCGATCCCGCTCCGGCGGGCGAAGGCGGCCATGCGCGCGTCGGGGTCGATGCCGAGCACGCGGCAGCCCGCCGCGCGGAACTGGCGCGCCTCGATGCCCGTTCCGCAGCCGACGTCCAGGAAGTCGGGGCCGGGACTCGCGGCGACGATGCGGTCCACCAGCTCGCGCGGGTACTCCGGCCGCGCCCGGTCGTAGCGTTCGGCGTCGGTTCCGAAGGATTCGGCCATCGAGCGTGCTTCATGCGGTTGAGTGGGCATGTGCCCACTTTAATGGGCGCTTGCCCACTAGGACAACCGGCGGGCGTACCGGAGAATGACCACCATGCCGACCGGGGTCCACCTGCGCGACGTGCGCAAGCAGCTGTTCGACGCGGCCGAGCGGGTCCTGCTCCGCGACGGCCCCGGCGCGCTGACCAGCCGCGCGGTGACCACCGAGGCGGATGTCGCCAAAGGCGTGCTGCACCGCCACTTCGCCGACTTCGACGACTTTCTGGCCGAGTTCGTGCGCGAGCGCATCACCCGGTTGGCCGACCAGGCCGCGCTCCTCCGGGCGGCAGCCGGCACCCGGACCGTCGCCGGAAACGTCGTCGACGCCCTGATCGAGCTGTTCGACCCGGTGACTGTGGCCTTGACGAGCCTGCTTTTCTTCCGCGACGAACTCCGCGCCCGCCTCCGCAAGCAACACGGCCTCCCGATCCTGACGGAGGCCCGCGTCATGCTTTCGGGTTATCTATCCGCGGAGCGCGAACAGGGCCGCATCGCGGTGGACGCCGAAGTGGATTCCCTGGCCCTGTCGTTGATCGGCGCGGCCCACCTGTTCTTCGCGGGCCGCCGCCGGGGAACCCTGCCCGACAACGGGGAACTGGTGAAAACCGTCCACACCGTGCTGGCCGACGTGCTGCAACGCCGCCTGCTGTGACCGGACCGTCCAAAGTGGACCGGACACGAAGAAGGCCCTGTCGGTGGACAGGGCCTTCGTCGATCGGGTGGGCGATACTGGGATCGAACCAGTGACCTCTTCGGTGTGAACGAAGCGCTCTCCCCCTGAGCTAATCGCCCGTCGTACGAACTTCCACGAAATCCGGGGGTGGACTCGTGGTGCGCGATACTGGGATTGAACCAGTGACCTCTTCCGTGTCAGGGAAGCGCTCTCCCGCTGAGCTAATCGCGCGCTGCGGAACTTCGTACTGGCGGAAGCATATCGGACGCCCGAGGCGGCTTCGCAGGGGGTCTGCCATCCGGAAAACCGCCTGACAGGAGGCGCCGGAAACGGGCACACTGCGAAGGACGTCCCGTGCGCACCGCGGCCGTCCCGGCCGACCAGGAGAGTCCCACCCCGATGACCGACACCGTGTCCAGCCCGCCCGCCGACGTGAACCGCGCCCCGGCGCGCTCGGGACTCCTCATCGGGGTTCTCGTGCTCTCGGCGTTCGTGATGATCCTGAACGAGACGATCCTGAGCGTCGCGTTGCGGGACCTGACCGTCGACCTCCACGTGCCGACCACCACCGTGCAGTGGCTCACCAGCGGCTTCCTGCTGACCATGGCGGTCGTCATCCCGACCACCGGGTTCCTGCTGGAGCGGTTCTCGCCGCGGCAGGTGTTCCTGTTCTCGCTGTCGGCGTTCAGCCTGGGCACGCTGCTGTGCGCGCTCGCGCCCGGGTTCGGGCTGCTGATGACCGGGCGCGTGGTGCAGGCGTGCGGCACGGCGGTGATGCTGCCGCTGCTGATGACCACCGTGATGCGGCTGGTGCCGCCGGAGCGGCGCGGCGCGACGATGGGCACGATCACGATCGTCATCGCGGTGGCGCCGGCCATCGGGCCGACGATCGGCGGGGCCGTGCTGTCGTCGCTGGGCTGGCGGTGGATGTTCTGGATCGTGCTGCCGCTGGCGCTCGCCGCGCTGGTGGCCGGCGCGCTGCTGCTGCGCCTGGACGGCGAACGCCGCCGGGTGCCGCTGGACCTGCCGTCCGTGCTGCTGTCGGCGCTCGGCTTCGGCGGAGTGCTGTACGGCCTCTCCTCGAGCGGTGAGGGCGGGGCCGCGCCGCTGGTGCCGGGCTGGGTCCCGATCGTCGTGGGGATCGCCGCGCTGGCGGCCTTCACCTGGCGGCAGCTGCGGCTGCAGCGCCGGGACCGGGCCCTGCTCGACCTGCGGCCGTTCACCCACCGCAGCTTCGTGGTCGCGCTGGTGCTGACGGCGCTGCTGTTCGTGTGCCTGATCGGCGCCGCGGCGATCCTGCTGCCGCTGTACCTGCAGACGGTGCTGCACGCGAGCACGTTCGTCAGCGGCCTGGCGATGCTGCCCGGCGGGCTGGTGCTGGGCCTGCTGGGCCGCCCGGTCGGCGCCCTGTTCGACAAGGTCGGCGGCCGCCCGCTGGTCATCCCCGGCGCGGCGGCGATGGCGGCTTCGCTGTGGCTGTTCGCGGTCCTGGGGCCGGACTCGCCGCTGATCGCGGTGATCGGGATCCACGTCCTGATGATGGCCGGGCTGGGGCTGATGATGACGCCGCTGTTCACCGAGTCGCTCGGCGTGCTGCCGGACCACCTGTATTCCCACGGCAGCGCGATCCTCTCGACGCTCCAGCAGGTGGCGGGCGCCCTCGGCACGGCGGTGTTCGTGAGCGTGGCGACGGTGGGCAGCCAAAACGCGACGGCGGGCAGCCCGGACGCCTCGGGCCTGCGGGCGGCGTTCGTCGTGGCGGGGATCATCGGGCTGGTGGCGTTCGCGGGCAGCTGGCTGATCCGGCGGGGGCCGGTGTCACCGTCCGGTTCGGCGCACTGAGCGAAGTGCTTGTTGCCTTCCGCGGTACCGCTGCTTGCAGCGGTACCGCGGAAGGCGGGCGCCTCCGCCGGCGCAAGGCCTGGAGAAACTTGCACTTCCCCCCGGGGCTGCTGCCTCCGCGGGCGCGGACGAGCAAGTGCGCGGGCGCATCGCTCGACTTGGCTCCCACTCAAGGGAGAGCTCGACGAGCAGCAGGTGCCGGACGGTTCTGGCGCCCTTAAGACTCGCATCGGCGGCACAGGGTGCTCGCGCCACCGCAACGCCTGGAGAAAGTCGCGCCCCGCGGCAAACCGGCTGTGCGCCGTGCGCCGCAGATTCGCCAGGCAGCAGGTGCCGGACGGTTCGGCCACCGTGAGAAGCCACGAGCGGGAGCGGACTTCCGAGCACCGGCCAAAAGTCCCGCTTCCGCTCGGCGAAGGCCGGGGGGAGACCTGCGAGCGGAAGCGGGAGTTCGAGGCCGGTACGGGGGTCGCCTCGCGGCGGATGGCTCGACACGGCTCCAGCCTGACTGGTATTCCGTGAAGGCAAGGGGTGAGGCCCGGGGACTCCGCCGTACCGACACCCCTTACAACGCCCTGGGTCAGCCGGTGTTCCCCGACGTGACCCGGCTCATGCCGTTACCTTCGGGGTCGCCCGGACGCCGCTGTGCAGGTAGCGCTCCCCCGTCGGCAGCGAATAGAACGTGGCCGAGATCCACGAGCGGGCTCCCGGCTCGCGGAAGACGAACCGCGAGCCGCCCATCGGGATCAGGTCGTGTTCCGTGGTCGGTTCCGGGACCAGTGCCGCGATCGGGCCGGTGACCGTCTGGCGCATCCGCAGGCCCGTCTCCCCTTCGAACACCTCGATCCGCATCGACGCCCGCTCGTAGACCCCGGTGAAGTCGGCGGCTTCCACCGACGGCGGCTCGGCCGCGGGTGCGGCCGGGGGCGGGAGCGCCACCCCGGCCAGCTCGGCGAAGATCTCCCGGTACAGCTCCTCGTACAGGTCGCGCGTGTTGCCGCCGTTGGTGAGCAGCGTGACCGCCAGTCCGTGCGAGGGCAGCAGCCGGAGGAACGCCGACTGCCCGATCGTGTTGCCGTCGTGGCCGATCACCCGGTGGCCGTCCCACTCGAACCGGATCCAGCCGAGGCCCCACGAGTCGCCGAGGGTGTGCTTGTCCGGCATGTCCGCCTGCCACTCCGTCATCGCCGCCGCCGAGGCCTCGGACAGCACGCCGCGGCCGCCGGCCAGGTGCATGCGGGCGAACGCCAGGACGTCCGCCGCCGACGCCGTGATCAGGCCCGCCGGGCCCGCCGACCGCGGCAGGCCCCAGGCGGGGGCCGGCTGCTGCTCGCCGTCGGCCGCCGCGACGTGGCCCATCGCCGCTCGGTGCAGCAGGGCCTCCTCCGGCAACGTCCCCGTGTGGGTGAGACCCAGTGGGGTGAACAGGCGGTCGCGCAGGGCCGCGTCCCACGTCTGGCCGGTGAGCTTCTCGATCACCCGGCCCGCCAGGACGAACCCGGAGTTGCAGTAGGACAGCGTCGCGCCCAGCGGGTGGTTCTGCGCGACTTCGTCCAGCAGGCCGACGAACTTCTCCAGGCAGTCGTCGCCGCGGCCGGTGTCGGTGAAAACGTCGCCGTCGATGCCACTCGTGTGGGTGAGCAGGTGTCGCAGGGTCACCTGCTTGGTGACGTCGGGGTCGGCCAGCCGCAGTTCGGGCAGGACGTCGGCGACCGGCGCGTCCAGGCTCACCCGGCCCTCGTCGACCAGCTGCATCACCACCGTCGCCGTCCACACCTTGGTGATCGAGCCGATCTGGAACACCGAGTCGTCGGTGACCTCGACCCCGGTGGCGGTGTTCAGCACTCCGTGGCTCGCCACCACCTGGTCGTCGCCGCGCAGGATGCCCAGCGACGCACCGGGAACGCGGTGCTTGCGCGCGAGCGCGGCCAGGCGCCGCCGCCAGTGCGCGGCGTCGAGGGGCACCTGCGCCGGCTTCCCCGGCTCGCCCGCGTACTGCGTGACCCAGTCGACGATCCGCCGGTTGAAGTCCCGCCGGTGCGACGGTTTCCCGTCGAGGATGAACAGGTGCGACGCGCCGGGGTAGAGCACCAGGCGCGCCGGCACGCCCTGGCCGCGCAGCGCGGTGAACCACTGCTCGGCCTGCCCGGCGGGGCACCGGTCGTCGGCGCCACCGTGCACCACCAGGGTCGGCGTGCGCACCTTTTCCACCTGGGCCAACGGGGAAAGGGCCGCGTAGTGCGCCGGGTTCTCCGACGGGAGCGCGCCGAGTTCGGCGACGCCGAGGTAGTGGCCGCTGTCGGACGTGCCGGCCATGCTGACGACGTCGCTGACGACCCCGCCGGCGACCGCCGCGGCGAAGCGGTCGTCGCGGCTGGTCAGGTAGCAGGTCATGAAGCCGCCGTAGCTGTAACCGGTCACGGCGAGCCGGCGCGCGTCGGCCACGCCCTCGGCGACCAGGGTGTCCAGCGGCTCGAGGAAGTCGTTGGCGTCGGCGACGCCCCAGGCGCCCACCGCCGCGGTGTAGAACGCTTCGCCGTAGCCGTCGCTGCCGCGCGGGTTCAGCAGCAGCACCGCCCAGCCGCGGGCGACGAGCTCCTGGTGGTAGAGGTGGACCGCGTCGGCGGTGCCGTTCCAGGCGTTGTGCGGGCCGCCGTGGATGTCCAGCAGCAGCGGCCGCGGGCCGGTGCCGGCGGGGTCGCGCAGCAGCCACCCGGACACGACCGTGCCGTCGGAGATCGTGAACTCGCGCTCCTCGTGGGTGAACGGCTCGAGCTCGGCCGGCGCGTGCGCGGTGCGCACTTCCACCGTCCCCGCGGCGACGTCGACCGTCGCGATCTCCCCGTAGGAGGACGCGGTGGCGAGCACGATCGCCGCCGTGTTCCCGGCGACGGACATCGCGGCCACGGCGTTGCCGGTGCTGCCGAAGACGAGCCGTGGCTCGCCACCGTCGGGGTCGACCGCGTACAGGTGCGTGTAGCCGCGATCGCGGGCGCAGAACAGCACCGTGGCCCCGGACAGCTGCGGGAGCGCGCCCGGGTAGCCCGGGGCGCCCGGCATGACGTTCCGGTCCAGCGGCGCGGCCAGGTCGGCCGCTTCCCCGCCGTCGAGGGGGATCCGCAGCAGCCCGAGGTGGCCGGGTGCGGTGTCGCGGCGGCCGACGGCCAGCAGCGCGCGGCCGTCGGCGGTCCAGGTGACCGCCCCGACCATGCCGTCGCCGGACCCGACCGGCCGCGGCTCGCTCGCGCGGTCACCGGGCTCGAGGACGTACGCGCCGGAGCGGAAGGTCAGGTCGGCGTCGGCCTCGGGCCCCGCCGGGAAGGCGAGCGACCGGCCGTCCGGTGACCACGCGGGGTCGCCCGCGTGCCAGTCCCCCGCCGTCACCTGCCGGACCTCGCCGGTGGCGACGTCGAGGACGTGGACGTGCTTGCGCAGCGTCCGCAGCAGCCCGGCGCCGTCGGCCTTGAAGTCGACGCGGTCGGCGACCACCGGGGCGCCCGCGCGGCGGCCGCGGGCGGCGGCGTCCTCGCCCTCGTCCGCATCGAGGTCGACCGGGGCGGCGAAGGCGATCTCGGCGCCGTCCGGGCGCCAGACCGGGGTGCCCGCGCCGAGCGGAAGGCTGGTGACCTGCTCGGGTTCACCACCGTCCGCCGGCAGCAGCCACAGCTGCGCCGGGCCGTCCTGGGCGCGCAGGAACGCCAGCCGGGTGCCGTCCGGTGACCACGACGGGGCCAGGTCGGCCGGGCCGCGGGTGAGCCGGCGCGCCTCGCCGGTCCCGGTCGGGACCAGCCAGAGGGAACGGGCGTCTTCGTCGCGATCGCGGTCGGCGGTGCGCAGCACGTACGCGATCCGGCTGCCGTCGGGCGAAATCGCCGGCTGCTCGGGGAATTCGAAGGCGTGCAGGTCGTCGGGGCCCGGACGTCGGGTCATGCGGATCTCCTTGTGGGATAGCGGTCTCACGCGGCGAAGTGGCAGGCGGCGTGGTGGGGCCGGCCGACGGCGTCGCCCGCCGGGTCGGCGGTGACGCAGACGGTGCGGCCGGTGTGCACGAGCGGCCCGATCGGGCAGCGCGGGTGGTAGCGGCACCCGGACGGCGGGTGGTGCGGGTCGGCCGGTTCGGTGTCGGCCAGCACGTCGTCGCCGGCGTCGTCGAGCAGGTTCCGGCGGGCCGACGGCGCCGCGGCCAGCAGGTCCCGCGTGTAGGGGTGCTTCGGATCGGTGAGGACCTGCTCGGCCGGCCCGGCCTCGACGATCCGGCCGAGGTACATCACCGCGACGACGTCGCTCACGTAGCGCACCACGGCGAGGTTGTGCGAGATGAACAGCATCGACAGCGAAAGCCGCCGCTGCACCTCCCGGACGAGGTTGAGCACGGCGCCCTGCACGGAGACGTCGAGTGCCGAGGTGATCTCGTCGGCGACCAGCACCTTCGGCCGCCCCGCCAGCGCGCGGGCGAGCGCGACGCGCTGGCGTTGCCCGCCGGAGAGCCGGCCGGGCAGCGCCGCCGCGCGGTCCGGGTCGAGGTTCACCAGTTCGAGCAGCCGGGCGACCTCGGCCCGCCGCTCGGCGCGGGACGTCCCGGGCGGCATCGCCTCGGTGATCGACTCGCCGATCGCCATCCGCGGGTCCAGTGACGAGTACGGGTCCTGGAACACCATCTGCAGCGGCCGCCGCCGCGGCAGCCGCCGCACGTCGACGCCGTCGAGCAGCACGCGGCCCGCGCTGACCGGCGCGAGCCCCGTGGCCGCCCTGGCCAGCGTCGACTTGCCGGAGCCGGATTCGCCGACCAGGCCGACGACCTGTCCGGAAGGGACGGTCAGGCTGACGCCGTCGACGGCGGTGAGCTTGCCGTAGCGGACGCTCACCGCGTCGAACTCGAGCGCGCTCATGCGGCACCTTCCTCGTGCTTCGGTCCGGAAAGGACGGTCACCTGCGGGTGCCAGCAGGCGACCCGGTGGCCGTCGCCCGCCGCCTCGAGCACCGGGTCTTCGGTCCGGCAGCGCTCCGTGGCCAGCGGGCACCGGGCCGCGAACGCGCAGCCGTCGGGCACGCGGTCGGGTTCGGGCGGGCGGCCGGGAATCACTTCCAGGGGCTGGTCGCGGTCGGTCTCGAGGTCGACGGTCGTGGCCAGCAGCGCCCGCGTGTACGGGTGCCGGGCCGGGGTCCCGGCCGGCAGGTCCTCGACGATCCGGCCGGCGTACATCACCAGCATCCGTTCGCAGGTCTGGGAAACCACCGCGATGTCGTGGCTGATGAGCAGGATCGCCGCACCTTCGGCTTCGCGCGTGCGGGCCAGCAGGCGCAGCACCTGCCGCTGCACGGTGACGTCCAGCGCGGTCGTCGGCTCGTCGGCGACGATCAGCTTCGGACGGCCCATCAGGCCCATCCCGATCATCGCGCGCTGCCGCATCCCGCCGGAGAACTCGTGCGGGTACTGCCGCGCTCGCCGCTCGGCCGCCGGGACGCGGACCGCGGCCAGCCGGTCCACCGCGCGGGCGAACGCCTGGCGCCGGGACAGGCCGTGGTGCTGCTCGGACACCTCGGCCAGCTGCCCGCCGACCCGGCGGGCCGGGTTGAACGACGTCATCGGGTCCTGGAACACCATGGCCAGTGCCGGGCCGAGCTCCCGGTCCGACGCGGTGGCGAGGGGTTTCCCGGCGAACTCGAGCCGGTCGGCGGTGACCACGCCGGGGGCTTCGACCAGGCGGGACACGGCCAGCGCGGTCAGGCTCTTGCCGGAACCGGACTCGCCGACGACGCCGATCGCTTCGCCGGCGCGGACGCTGAAGCTGACCCCGCGTACCGGGACGGTCCACCCGTCCGGGCCGGGGAACGCCACCCGGAGGTTCTCCACCACGAGCACCGCGTCCGCGGGCTGCTCCACGGCCGCGGGCCGGGCCGCCGGCACCGGGGGTGCCCCGCGCCGCGTCACCCGCGTGCGGACCCCGACCACCGCCGCGACCGTTTCGCCGACAAGGTTGAACGCCAGCCCGGCGAGCACGACCGCCGCGGCGGGGCCGAGCGCGGCCGCGGGGTTGACGTAGATGCCGTCGAGGCCTTCGCGCAGCAGCCGTCCCCAGTCGTAGTCCGGTGCCTGGACGCCGATCCCGAGGAACGACAGCCCGGCGAACGCCAGCAGCGCCGAGCCCGCGCCGATGGTCGCGTTCACGACGAGCGGCTCGCCGATGTTGGGCACCACGTGCCGGGCCAGCAGCCGGGCCCGGCCGACACCGGCGATCCGGGCCGCCGCGACGAAATCGCGTCCGGAGACCGACGCCGAGAGCGTCTGGACGAGCCGGGCGAACGCCGGCGCCATCGCGAACCCGATCGCCAGCACCGCGCCCTGCGTCCCGACGCCGAAGATCACCGCGAGGAACAGCGCCAGCAGCAGGCCGGGGAACGCGACGGCGATGTCGACGACCGCCGTGAGCAGCCGCCCGGCCCGGCGGGGCAGCACGGACGGCAGCGTCCCGAGCACGACGCCGGTGCCGGCGCCGATCGCGGTGGCGAGCACCGCCAGCCCGACCGAGAGCCGGGTCGCGACCAGGGTGCGCAGCAGCAGGTCGCGGCCGAGCGAGTCGGTGCCGAAGGGGTGCGCACCGGACGGCCCCTGCCCGATCGCGTCGGTGTCGATCGCGCCCGCGCCGTCACCCCACAGCAGCGGGGCCAGCGCCGCCACGACGACGACCAGCGCCAGCAGCGCCGCCGAACACGCGCCCACCGGCGTGCGCACGGCCGCCGTCCACGATCCGCGTCGAACCATTTTCACGCCTCCCGAATGGCCGAGCGCGGGTCGAGCAGCCCGAGCACGACGTCGACCAGCAGGTTCACCAGCAGCACGCCGACGCCGTAGACGAGCACGATCCCCTGCACCAGCGGGTAGTCCTTCTGGAGGATCGACTGCACGATCGTCGAGCCGAGGCCGGGCCAGGCGAACACGTTCTCCACCAGCACCGTGCCCGCGACCATCCCGGTCAGCATCAGCCCGCCCAGCGTCAGCGTCGCGGTCAGGGCGTTCGGCAGCGCGTGCCGGACGTAGACCAGCCGCGCGGGCAGCCGCTTCGCCCGCGCGGTGCGGACGAAGTCGGCGCCCAGCACCGCGAGCAGTTCGACGCGGAGCATCCGCGCGAGCACCGCGGCCGGCCCGGCCGCCAGCGCCGCCACCGGCAGCACGTAGGCGCTCACGTCGTCGCTGCCCGCCACCGGGAACCAGCCGAGCCCGACGGCGAGCAGCGCCACAAGCGCGACCGCGATCAGGAATTCGGGGATGGCGCCGAGCAGCACGCTCACCGACGTGAACCCCAGCTCCGCGCCCCGGCGGCGGCCGCCGCGGGTCAGCACCGCGAAGGTGACGCCGACCGGTACCGCCACCGCGATCACGACCGCGAACGCCGGGAACGCCAGCTGCAGGGTCGCGGGCAGCCGGTCGCCGATCACCTGCGTGACCGCCTGGCCGCTCGCCATCGACGTTCCGAGGTCCCCGGTGAAGAGCCCGCGCAGGTAGTGCCCGTACTGCACCCAGAGCGGGTCGTCCAGGCCGAGCTCCAGCCGTTTCGCCCGCACCAGGTCGGCCGGGGCGGTCATGCCGAGCGCGGCCCGGACGGGGTCGCCGGGCACCAGGTGGATCATCAGGAAGGCCGCGGTGACCAGCGCCCACAGCGAGACGGCGAGCCGGGTCAGCCGCCGCGCGGCGAACGCCGGCCATCCGCCGCCACGCAGGCGCGCGGGTGCCGCCGCCGTGGTCATCGCGCGTACATCCGGATCGACGACGGCGTGATGCTGCCCTGGCCGACCTCGAAGCGCGAACCGCTCGCGTAGTTCGGCACCACCGAGTCGATGTAGGGCACCACGTCGACGCGCTTGACCAGCGCGGTCTCGGCGGCCTGCCAGGACGGGCAGCTGGCGGTTCCGGCCATCGCGGCCGCCTGCTTCACGGCCTGGTCGTACTCCGGGTTGGCGATGTGGCCGAAGTTGGTCCCGTCCGGCGCGGCCGGGCCGGACACGAACGGCACCAGCTGGCTGGGCAGGGTGAGCCCGAGCGGGCCGAGCGAGACCTCCCACTCGCCGGTGCCGAAGAGCACCTGGGACAGGCCGGGGCTGTCGACGGCCTTGAGCGTGACCTCGGCGCCGAGGGTCTTCCAGGTCTGCTGGACCAGTTCGGCGGTGGGGGCCATCGTCGGGCCGAGCTGGGTGCCGTAGAGGACGGTGAGGGCCAGGCGCTGGCCGCCCTTGGCGCGCACGCCGTCCGGGCCCGCCTTCCAGCCCGCCGCGTCCAACGCGGCCGCCGCGGCGGCCGGGTCGTGGTTCGGCAGGTGGCCGGAGACGGTGTCGCCCGGGCACGCCTTCGGGTCGGCGGTGACCAGGCCCTGTGACGGCTTGCCGGTGCCGTTGGTCAGCACCTTGCCGAGCTGGGCCAGGTCGAGCGCCTGGGTCAGCGCGCGGCGCACGGCTTCGTCGTGGCCGGGGCGTCCGGGCGCCTGGTTGTAGAAGATCTCGCCGAGCGGCGCGAGGAAGTCGGCGTGGAAGAGCTTCCGGGCTTCGAGCCGCTGGCGGTCCGGGCCGTTGATCTGGCTCGCGTTCAGCTCGCCGGACAGCAGCAGGTTCGTCGCAGTCGCGGTGTTCGGGATGACCCGGGCGACGACCTTGTCCGGCAGGCCGGCCTGCTGCGCCTTCCAGTCCCCCGGTCCCCACGTGTAGTCCTTGCGGCGGGTGAACGTGTAGTGGTCGTTCGGGACGACCTCGGAGACGGCGAACATGCCGGTGCCGCTGCCGCCCTTGGCCAGCAGCTTCCGGTCGGCCAGCCCCTTGGCGCAGACGATCGGGAGGCTGCCGACGTTGCGGAGCAGGAACGCGTCGGGCGCGCCGCTGGTGACGGTGATCGTCCGGGTGGCTTCGTCGGCGGTGGCCTTCGTGCCCGGCGCGATGGTCAGCCCGGCGTAGGGCGACTTGTTCGCCGGGTCGCCGACGAACACGATGTTCGCGGCGACGTCGGCGGCGGTCAGCGGGGCGCCGTCGGCGCACGTGATGCCCTTGCGCAGGGTGAAGGACGCCGTGGTCGTCGTGGCGTCCCACTTCTCGGCGAGCAGCGGGACGGGCTTGCCGTCGGGAGCGAGGTCGAGCAGCGGGTCGTAGAGGAACCGGTCGACCTGGCCGGTGACCGAGAGCACCGACATGTGCGGGTCGAGGTTGCCGGGGTCGGAGGCGATGCCGAGGTTGAACGTCTTGCCGTCGGCCAGTGCGCCGCCGGCCGCGCCGGCGCCGCCCGGTCCCCCGCAGGCGGTGGCCGCGAGGGCGAGCGCGCCGAGCAGGACCACCGCCGTCCGTGTGTGGGTCATGGAGTTTCCTTCCGCAGGTGGTCCACGGCGAGCCGGCCGGCCCGGCCGATCGCCGCATCGATGGCGGGCCGGCGCTCGGCCAGGGAGTCCGCACGGGTGAAGACCGCGACGGCGAAGCGGCGGCCGTCCGGGTAGGACACGACACCGGCCTCGTTGCGGACGGCAGGCAGGGTGCCGGTCTTGGCCGCGATCGTGACGTCCGAGGGGAAGCCCGACGAGAGGCGGTGCGGCCAGATCTGCCGGGCCAGCATCGAGCGGACCCGCTCGCACGCCGCCGGTTCGCCGGCGCGGCCGGTCCACACCGCGTCGAGCAGCTCGGTGATCTCCCGCGGCGTGGACGACGTCGTGCGTTCGGGGTCCAGCACCGCGAGCTTCCACGTCTGTTCCGGGGCCGCGCCCGCGAAGACGGCGTCGAGGTCGGCGTCTTCGGGCGCGCCCAGGTCGGCGAGCACCGAGGCGAAGAGGTCCTCGCAGCAGCCGATCAGCCGCGTGCGCCGCAGGCCGAGGTCGGTCAGCACGCGGTCGACGGCGGCCGCGCCGATCCGGTGGTAGACGACGTCGGTGGCGGCGTTGTCGCTCATCGTCAGCATGAACAGCGCGAGGTCGCGCCAGCTCATTTCGACGTCGTCGGCGCAGCCCGCGGTGCCGATGCCGCCGATCCGGTAGCGCGGGCCGACGCGGGTCCGGGCGGTCTCGTCGAGCCGCCCCGCGGCCACTTCCCGCGCGTAGGCGACGGCGACCGGGATCTTGAACACCGACGCGAGCACCACCGGGTCGTCCGCGCCGACGGCCACCTCCGGGCCGCCGCCGACTTCCCGCGCGTGCAGGAACCCGCGGGCCCCCGCTTCGGCGAAGACGGCGGCGATCTCCGCCTCGACGTCGCTCACGCCGTCACCCGCCGATCGGCGCGTCCGGTGTGCAGGTACAGCGCGCGGCCGGTGCCGTCGTCCCCGACGAAGGCGTGCGGGATGTACATGCCCTGCATCGGCTCGGCCAGGATGAGCGTGTCGCCGTTGAGCGCGACCAGCTCGATCTTCTCCGGCTTGGCGAGCTCGGCGAAGATGCCCTTGGGGACGCGCTCGACCCAGACCCGGCCGTCGTCGTCCTGGCTGACCACGATGTCCGCCACCGAAGACGCGTACTCGCCCACGTACCGCGTGGCGTCGATGCGCGGCGCGGCCGGGTCGGGCACCGGCGGCACCCGCAGCTCGATCCCGGTCAGCTCGCGCAGGAGGTGCCCGACCACCTCGGTGTAGACGGCGATCGTGTCGCCGCCGTTGGTCAGCAGGGCCACCGCGACGTCGTGTCCGGGAGCCAGCCGGAGGAACGCGGACTGGCCGATCGTGCCGCCGTCGTGGCCGACCACCGGTCCGCCGGGCGCGTCGAACAGCGACCAGCCGAGCCCCCAGGCGTCGCCGAAGATGCCCAGTTCGGGCAGTTCGACCAGGCGTTCCCGCATGGCTCGGGCGCTTTCGGCGCTCAGCACGCGCGTGCCGTCGGGGCCTTCGCCGTCACGCAGGTGCATGGCCGCGAACTGCACCAGGTCCCGGGCGCGCATCGCGAGCATCGAACCGGCCGGGGCGTTGGACGGCGCCAGCGCCCAGGTGCCCGCCGGTTCGGGGTCGGCGCCCGGCTCGGCCGTCAGGTGCCCGAGCGCGGCGCGGAACCGGATCGCCTCGTACGGGCTCGGCGCCGCGTGCGTCAGGCCGAGCGGCGTGAACAGGTGGTCCTGCAGGCATTCGTCGTAGGTCTTGCCGCGCAGCACCTCCACGAGCCGGCCGAGCACGCAGAAGGCCGCGTTGTTGTAGGAGAACATCTCGCCGGGTGCGAACAGCTGGGGCACGTCGCCGAGGGTGGCGACGTACTTCTCGATGCAGTCGGCGCCGCGGCCGGTGTCGGTGAAGATGTCCCCTTCGAAGCCCGCGGTGTGGCACATCAGCTGCCGGACGGTGATCCGCGCGGCCGCGTCGTCGTCGCCGAGCACGAACTCCGGCAGGTACTCCCGGACCGGCCGGTCGAGGTCGAGGACGCCGTCGTCGACGAGCTGCATGGCCAGCGTGGTCGTCCAGACCTTGGTGATCGAGCCGATCTGGAACAGCGAATCGGTGTCCGCTTCGACGCCGGTGCCCCGGTTGAGCACCCCGGCGGCGTGGTCGGCGACCTCGCCGCCGGCGTAGACGGCGACGGCCGCACCCGGCACGTGGTGCTCGGCCAGCAGGGCGGGGAGGCGGGATTCCAGCCAGGCGGAGAGTTCGGGGAGTTTCGACATGGGGACCTCTCGTTTTCGCTAGGCGAGCCAGGACTTCGCGGTGGTCACTTCGGCCAGCCGCTCGGGGATCGGGGTGACGCCGAGGCCGGGTCCGGACGGCACCGGCAGCCGGCCGGCGTCGAGCACGAACGGCTCGGTGATGTCGGTGCGGTAGAAGCGGTCCGACGCCGAGGTGTCGCCGGGCAGGGTGAACCCGGGCAGCGACGCGAGGGCGACGTTGGCCGCCCGGCCCAGCCCGGTTTCGAGCATCCCGCCGCACCACACCGGGACGCCGTGCGCGGCGCAGACGTCGTGCACCCGCCGCGCCTCCAGGTAGCCGCCGACGCGGCTCGGCTTGATGTTGACGATCGCGCAGGCGCCGAGCCGGATCGCGGCGGCGGCCGAAGCCGCCGAAACGACGGTCTCGTCGAGGCAGATCGGCGTCCGCAGCTGCCGGGCCAGTTCGGCGTGGCCCAGCACGTCTTCTTCCTCCAGCGGCTGCTCGATCAGCAGCAGCCCGAACGGGTCGAGCCGTTGCAGCTGCGGGACGTCCGAGAGCGTGTACGCGGTGTTCGCGTCGACCTGCAGCAGGATGTCGTCGCCGAAGCGCTCGCGGACCGCGCGCACCGGCTCGACGTCCCAGCCCGGTTCGATCTTGAGCTTGATGCGGAGGTAACCGGCGTCGAGGTAACCGCCGACCACGTCCAGCAGCTGCGGGATCGAATCCATGATGCCGACGGACACCCCGCACGCCACGGTGTCCGATGTGGACCCGAGCGCGGTGCCGAACGACATGCCGTGCGCGCGCAGTTCGGCGTCGAGGACGGCCATCTCGAGCGCGGCCTTGGCCATCCGGTGGCCCTTGAACTTCGCCAGCAGCGGCGCGACGCGGTGCGCCGAAAGGTCGCCGACCGCGAGCAGCGCCGGCACGAGGAAGGTCCGCAGCACGTGCACGACCCCGTCGATGTACTCGGAGGAGTAGAGCGGGTCCGCCATCGCCCCGCACTCGCCCCAGCCCTCGCCGTCGGACGTCACCGCACGCAGGAGCAGCAGCTCCCGGGCGGACTGCGTCCCGAACGACGTCCGGAACGGGGCGACCAGCGGCATCCGCACGCGGAGCAGTTCCACACCGGTGAGTTTCACGACGAAGGCTCCTTGCTCAGCACGTACCAGCCGGCACGATCGAATCCGGTGACCGAGGCGCCCTCGGCGAGCAGGCCGCCCAGCACCTCCCGCAGCGCGACCCGCCACGCCCGGCCGCGGTCCGGGTCGGTGCGCCGGAGCGCCTCGATGTCCGCCGGAACGGCGACCAGCACCACCGGCGCGTCCGCGGAGCCGGTGACCGGTGCGCCGTCCGGGCCCGCCGCCAGCGCGACCGCGGCTCCGGCGGCCCGCAGCCCCGCCGCGTCCACCCGGTCCGGCCGTCCGGCGGCGGCCGCCCGCACGGCCGGGCTCGTCAGGTCCCAGGCGACCATCAGGCGGTCGGTGTCGCCCGTCCCGTTGATGCCGTCCTGCATCGGGCCGTAGAAGTCCGGCAGGTAGTGCGCCGGCCGGGCGGCCAGCTTGGTCAGGTTGAAGTGGGCGTTGCGGCGCACCAGCGGGTCGAACGTCCAGGAGATCAGCGCGACCCCCTGCCGCAGCGCCCACGCGCGCTGGTGCTGCTTGAGCGCGAAGCCGATGCCGCGGCCGTGCCCGCTCGTGGCGACGCCGGCGATGTGGCTGTGCAGTCCTCCCTTCGCGGGTTCGCCGAAGAACCCGAAGCAGGCGCCGAGCAGTTCGGGCCCGTCGAAGGCCCCGGCGACGTAGTTGCCCGCCGAGACCATGGCCCGCAGCAGTTCGGCCGTCACGAGCGGGTTGCCCGGGGCGGGCCGCCAGATCGACTCGAAGAGCCGGGACACCGCGGCCAGCTCGGCGACCTCGGCCAGGGTCCGGATCCGCACGCCCGAGGCGAGGGCGGCACCGGCCGCCGCGGCGGTGGCCTCGTCCCGCAGCGGCGGGGCTGTGTTCGTCACGACTTCTGTCACGCCCACCATCCTTTCCGGACGGTCGTCGCCGGTCACCGTTGTCCCGTACGGGATTCTCGGTGTGGGTTCGTCGCCGGGGACGAAGTCCGGTGCGCCAGCACGGTTTCGGTGAGCGCGGCGAGCAGCGCGGTCCGCCGGGGCAGCTCCGCGACGACGACGTGTTCGTCGTCGGCGTGCGCTCCCCCGCCGACCGCGCCGAGCCCGTCGAGCGTCGGAACGCCCAGTCCCGCCGTGAAATTGCCGTCCGACGCACCGCCGACCGCCGCCTGGGTGAGCGGTCCGATGCCCAGTCCGGCCGCGAGGGTGTCCGCGAGTTCGTACAGCTTCGCCGATGCGGCGGCTTCCAGCGGCGGCCGGTTGATGCCGCCCGCGATGCGGATCCGCGCGTCCGCGAGCACCGGCCTCAAGCTCCGCACAGCCTCGTCGACGCGGTTCTGTTCGGCCATGTCCCACACGCGCGCGTCGACGGCGACGCTCGCCGCCGCCGGCACGGTGTTGGTCGTGGTCCCGGCGCGCAGCGCGGTCGGCACGACGGTGGTCCCGCGGCCGGGGTCGGCGAGCGCGGCGACCGCGAGGATCTGGTGCGCCACCTCGATCCCGGCGTTGACGCCCTTCTCGGGTTCGAGCCCGGCGTGCGCGGCCCGGCCGTCGACCTCGATCCAGTACTGGGAAACGCCTTTGCGGCGGGTCTTCAGCGCCCCGCCGTCGGCCGAGGCTTCGAGCACGAACACCGCGTCGCAGCTTCGGGCCTCCTCCTCGATGAGCGCGCGGGACAGCGGCGACCCGATTTCTTCGTCGCCGGTGACGAGGATGGCCAGGCCGTCGCGGTCCGGCAGGCCCGCGGCCGCGTGCAGGGCCATGACGACGCCGGCCTTCATGTCGAAACACCCCGGGCCGCGCAGGATGCCGTCCTCGACGGTGAAGGGGTGGGTCCGCAGCGAGCCGAGCGGCCACACGGTGTCGTGGTGGCCGAGCAGCAGCACGCGCGGCGGGCCGTCGCCGAACCGCCACCGCAGGTGCGTGCACCCGTCGGTGACCAGGCGTTCCGGCTCGGCGCCGAGGAGGCGGCGACCGACGACGGCGACGGCTTCGGCGCTGCGCGCGACGGCCTCGAGGTCCGACGACGGCGACTCGCAGCGGACGAGCGTTTCGATGTCGGCGATCAGCTCGCTCACCGGGGCTCACCCCGCAGCGGCCGGCCCGGCAGGGCAGCGGTGTCGAGTGCGCCGTCGGCGACCACCGCAACCCCGGCGACGTAGAGGTGCCGGACACCCAGCGAAGGCCGCGTCGGATCGGCGTAGGTGGCCGTGTCGGTGATCCGCCCGGGGTCCAGGACGACGACGTCGGCGTCGGCGCCGGCGGTCAGGTGGCCCTTGCGACGCGTAGCGGGCGCCACGTCGTCGAGGAGCCGCGAAGGCAGGTAGGAGCAGCGCCGGAACGCCTCGAGCCAGGTCCAGGCCCCCGTCTCGCGGACCATCAGCCGCAGGGTCTTGGCGAAGGTGCCCGCCGTGCGCGGGTGCGTCCGCCCACCCGGTGGCAGCGGCCACTCGGTGCTTTCGGAGCGGCCGTCCGGCCAGGACACGGGCATCGCGTCGCTGGCGACGACGGCGTCCGGGAAGGCCAGGGCCCGGTGCAGCAGCGCGCGTTCGCGGGGGTTGTCCTCGTCGAGGAACTCCAGCAGGCACGGCGCACCCGGGTCGTCCCGGCGCAGCTGGCGCAGGCGCGCTTCGTCGCGCACGCGTTCCCCGGTTTCGAGGATGACCACACTGGACGGACGGAGTCCCTTGAGCCGCAGGCGGTCCGGCTCGATGAACGCGGCACCGACCGCCGTGCTGCCCGCGCCGTAGGGGTAGGCCTCGACGGTGACGCGCGAGCCGGCGCGGCGGGCGTCGTCGAGGGTGGCGAGGACGCGGTCGATGTGGTGGCCCGAGGTGCTGTTGACGTGGCAGTGGTGCATCGCGGCGCCCGTCTCCCCCGCGGCCGCGGCGATCTCGGCCGAGCCGTCGACCGGGATCGCGGGATCGACCTCGACCAGCTCGCGCACGTGGGTGTAGGTGGGGACACCGGCCGTCGCGGCCAGGTGGGCGAGGGCGAGGAACTCGCCGGGCGCGGTCTGCGGCGCGTACCCCATGAGGACGCCGATCCCGAGGGCACCGGCCGCGAGCTCGCCGTCCAGGAGGGACAGCCAGGCGGCCAGCTCCGGCGACGACGAAGACCGTTGCCACGCCGGGTTCCCCAGGACGGCCAGGCCGCTGTCGATGTTCGCGTCCGGCTCGATCCCGGCCAGCACCTGCGCCCGGGCCGCACCCCAGGAGGCGGAGAAGCCGTAGTGCAGCGGCCGCCCGGCCGCGGCGGCTTCGGCGTAGGCCCGCTCGACGGGCATCAGGCCGGCTTCGAGGTCCAGGGCGGTGGTGACCCCGTCCATCGCCTGCAGCCGCTGCCCGGCGACGGAGTGCACGTGGCTGTGCAGGTCGACGAACCCGGGCCCGACGACGAGCCCGGTGACGTCGACCTCGGTGGCCCCGGGCGCGTCGAGCCCGGCACCGACGGCCTCGACCCCGGCCTCGGAGAGGAGCACGTCGGCCACGCCGTCGAACCCGCTCCCCGGATCGACGACCCGCCCGCCCCGCAGAAGTGTCCGCACCCGCCGCCTCCTCGTCACCGTCCGATCGAGGTGACGTTAGGAGGATTTCCGGCACCGCCGTTCGTGCGCGACGACGAATCGCAACGGCGAGTTTGATCCGCCCGGACGAAGTCCCCCCAACCGACCGTCCAGATACGCAGTCCGACCGCCCAGGTACGCAAGCCGACCGCCCAGGTACGCAAGCCGACTCCCCAGGTACGCGAACCGACCGTCCGGGTACGCGAGCTTGAGCCACCAGCTGGCGAGATCCCGGCGCCCCCTGACCGCCGAGCCCCTGTCCGTCCGGACGCCCGCTTCCTACCGTCGGACCCGTGCTCGAAATCTTCGCGCCGATCGTCATCGGCCTCGTCTACGTCCTGCTCAACTCGCTCATCCCGGACCGGCACCGGCAGCGCTTCAACGCCGTGATGGTCGGCGGCGCGGGTGCGGCCTACCTCTCCGGCGGCGCGCTGGGGCCGTGGGAACTCGTGTTCTGCGCCGTGCTGACCTACGTCGCGTTCCGCGGGCTCGACTCGTGGACGTTCATCGGCATCGGCTGGCTGCTGCACACCGCCTGGGACGTCGTCCACCACCTCAAGGGCCAGCCGATCCTGCCGTTCGCCCACGGCTCGTCGTTCGGCTGCGCGATCTGCGACCCGGTCATCGCGATCTGGTGCTTCGGCGGCGGCCGGTCGGTCCGGCCGCGGCGGCGGGTTGACGCGGCCCCGCCGGGGGTACCCGGGTGACATGAGCGCCGAAGTCGAACGCGCCGCGCACGCCTACTGCCCCCGGTGCCACCCGGACCCGCGCCCCGGGGACGTGATCCAGGCGCTGTGCGGTGCCCGCCACCCGTACTTCGGCCGCCGCGACCGGCCGGCCAACTCCTGCCCCGCCTGCGTGGCGCTGGCTTCGGCGAACGTCTACGCCTGCGGCCACCCCGGCGCCTGACGGCCGGAACGCACCGCCCCGGGCAGGGGCGGTGCCCCGGTTCAGGCGGGCAGCGAGGACAGCGGCACCGCGAAGACCGCCCGGCCGCAGGTCTGGCTCTTCGCCGCGCAGTCGGCCGTCGACCACTCGGACTGCGACCACACCAGGCCCGTCGACCAGTCGTAGGTCAGCGCCTCCGGGTGGACCGCCCAGCAGGCCGCCGTCCCGGAACCGCAGGTCGCCGACGTGCTGTTCGCCGTCGTCTGGCTCCAGAGCTGGCCGTTGATCGTCGCCGAGCTGTGGGCGACGTACCACTTGCCGTTGTTGGACAGCACGCCCTGCATGTTGCCGACCGAGCTGCGCAGCGCCTCAGTGGCGGCCACCGTGCCCGACGACGCCGCCAGCAGGTAGTCCGTGCCCATCGGGTAGCGGTAGAGACGGCCGTGGAGGCTCTGGTCGGAGAAGTACTCCGTCGTCACGACGCTGGCCGGGCTGGTGCTGCGGTCCAGTGACATCGACGAGAAGCACGGCACGCCCGTGTCGGACGCCATGCTGCAGGTGCCCCCGGCGTAGGTGTAGTAGCCGACCTGCATCATCGCGTACTTGTAGGTGTAGGCGGCGTACCCGCCGGAGGTCTTGCCGATCGAGTTCGACGTCGTGTCGGTCAGCTGCAGGATGTGCTTGGTGCTGAACACGCGGATGGCGGTCGAGGTGCTGCCTTCGGCCGTCACGTAGATCTTGTCGCCGTACCAGGCCATCCCGCCCATGTGGGCCTGCGCCGCGGAGAAGCTGGAGCCGGTGCTGTTCGGCACGGCCAGGTAGAGCATCCGGTAGGACGGCGAAGCCGGGTTGTCGTAGTTGATCGCCTGGATCCGGGCGTCGTTGTAGCGGCCGAGCGCGTCGGTGCCGTGCCAGCCGGAAAGGATGATCTTGTCCGCGCCCCACTTGCCGTCGTCGTCGGCGTCACCGGAGGTCGTGATGCCCTGGGGGCTCCAGGTCGTCGTCCCGGCGCGGTCGGCGTCCCAGCACATCGACTTCGTGGCCACCGGCGCCTTGGGCAGCGCGGCCTTTTCCGCGGCGGTACAGCCGGTCATGTCGTAGCTGGTGTCGTTGACGACGGTGTTCATGCTGACGTTCGGCAGCGCGTCGTCCAGCGCGGTCAGCGCGGCGGCCGGGGTGGCGTGCCACACGAGGCTCTGCTTGGCCGTCGTCGTCAGCGGGTCGCTGTAGGCGGCGCTGGCCGTCCCGGGCAGCGCCAGCGCGCCGGCCGCCACGGCCAGCCCGAGCAGGATCACCTTCGGAATTCTCATGACGGCAGTACCTCAGCCGGCGGTCCAAAATCCGTACACCGGCCTTGTACGCCGGTTGTACCGGTCGCCGGCGTGATCGTCCATTGTGGATCGGACGCGGATACCGGTGGGTTATTTCCCCGCCACGGGCATTACGCGATTCGTGCACATTCTCGGCCGGGGTGTAACACCTTTCGGACTTCCGGCGCCATACGGGACGGCGTCCGCGCCAGTCCGGTCCCCGCCGCCCGAGGAGTTCGTGATGGGTTTTCGTCGTTCCCCCGTTCCGCGAAGATCAAGACGCACGCTGACGGCGGGGGTGGTCGTGTCCCTCGCCGGTGCGCTCGCCGTGGCCGTCGCAGCCCCGGCTGCCGCCGTGCCCGCCGGCTTCACCGACACGGTCGCCATCGGCGGCCTCAGCTCGCCGACCGCCGCCGCCTTCGCACCCGACGGCCGGGTGTTCGTCGCCGAGAAGAGCGGCCTGGTCAAGGTGTTCGACTCCCTCGCCGACCCGACGGCGACGGTGTTCGCCGACCTGCGCACGCCCACCCAGGACTTCTGGGACCGCGGCCTGCTCGGGCTGGCGGTCGACCCGGCCTTCCCCGCGCGGCCGTACGTCTACGTCTCCTACACCCTCGACGCACTTCCCGGCGGAACCGCGCCGAAGTGGGGCGACACCTGCCCGACGCCGCCGGGCGCGACCGACTCCGGCTGCGTCGTGACCGGCCGCGTCTCCCGGCTGACCATGGGCCCGGACGGCACGGCCGTCAGCGAGAAACCCCTGGTCACCGGCTGGTGCCAGCAGTTCCCGAGCCATTCGATCGGCGCGCTGGCCTTCGGCCCGGACGGGGCCCTGTACGCCGGCGGCGGCGACGGTGCGAGCTTCAACTTCGCCGACTACGGCCAGGTCGGCAACCCCTGCGCGGA
This sequence comes from Amycolatopsis sp. lyj-23, assembly GCF_046549135.1. Lineage (NCBI taxonomy): Bacteria > Bacillati > Actinomycetota > Actinomycetes > Pseudonocardiales > Pseudonocardiaceae > Amycolatopsis > Amycolatopsis sp. lyj-23. The sequence continues at coordinate 76,976 of NZ_JAJPWN010000007.1, forward strand.
CCCGCCTTCGCCCGCCGGTACGAACCTCACCCCGCCGACGGCCGACGGCGGCGCGCTGCGGTCGCAGTCCCCGCGCCGCGCCGCCGGGCAGCCGGTGCTGCTCAACGGCGCGCTCCTGCGCATCGACCCCGACACCGGCGACGGCCTGCCCGGCAACCCCTTCGCGAGCAGCGCCGACGCCAACGCCCGGCGCGTCATCGCCTACGGCTCGCGCAACCAGTTCCGGTTCGGCTTCCGGCCCGGGACGAGCGAACTGTGGGCCGGCGACGTCGGCTGGAACACGTGGGAAGAGATCAACCGCGTCGCGGACGCCGGCGACGCCGTGGCGGAGAACTTCGGCTGGCCCTGCTTCGAAGGCGCCGCCCGCCAGGCCGGCTACGACGGCGCGAACCTCGACCGGTGCGAATCGCTGTACTCGGCGGGCGGCCAGACCGCGCCGTACTACACCTACAACCACAGCGCCAAGGTCGTGGCGACGGACCCGTGTCCCACCGGTGGCTCGTCGATCAGCGGGATCGCCTTCGAATCGGGCAGCACCTACCCCGCCGAGTACGCCGGCGCGCTGTTCTTCGCCGATTCCTCCCGCGGCTGCATCTGGGCGATGCAGACCGTCGCCGGCCAGCCCAGCCCGAGCAAGCTGGTGCCCTTCGTGACTGGCGTCAACACGCCGGTGCAGCTGCTCACCGGTCCTGGCGGCGACCTGTTCTACGTCGCGCTGGGCAGCGGCGAACTGCGCCGGGTGAGCTACGCCGGCGGCACCAACCGGCCGCCGGTCGCCGCGGCCACCGCGACGCCGTCCAGCGGGCCGGCGCCGCTCACCGTGCAGTTCGACGGCACCGGCTCCACCGACCCGGACGCCGGCGACACGCTCTCCTACGCCTGGGACCTCGACGCGGACGGCGCCTACGACGACTCCGCGGACCCGAGGCCCACCTGGACCTACGCCACCGCCGCCACGGTCGACGCCGGGTTGCGGGTCACCGACTCCCACGGCGCGTCGGCGACCACGACGGTCCGGGTGACCGCCGGGACCCCGGCCGGGCTCGACCCGGTGCCGGTCATCGACAGCCCGGCGGCCACGCTGACCTGGTCGGTCGGGCAGACCGTGGCGTTCTCCGGCCGCGCCGTCGACGCCCAGGACGGCGAGCTGCCGCCCGCGGCGCTGACCTGGCGGCTCGCCATCCGGCACTGCGCGGCCAACGGCACCTGCCACACCCACAACGTCCAGGACTTCCCCGGCGTCGCCGCGGGCTCGTTCGTCGCCCCCGACCACGAATACCCGTCCTACCTGCAGCTGACGCTGACCGCGACGGACTCGACCGGCCGGACCGGCTCGAAGACGATCGACCTGCAGCCGAAGACGGTGACGCTGAACTTCACCTCGAACCCCAGCCAGGCCACGCTCACCGTCGGCGGGACCCAGCAGCGCACGCCGTTCTCCCGGACGGTGATCGCCGGGTCGGCCAACTCGATCAGCGCCGACAGCCCGCAGAACCTGCCGCCGCTGAACCTGAAGTACGCCTTCAGCAGCTGGGCGCACGGCGGGGCGCGGACGCAGAACGTCGTCGCACCGGCGACGGGTGCGACCTACCAGGCGAACTACCGGCTCTGCTGGCTGCTGCAGCCCTGCTGAGCGGACTGACCCGGCGCCGCGCGGCGCCGGGTCACTCCCCGGGGTTCTTGGTCTTTTCGGCCTTCTTCGACTCTTTCGCGGATTCCTTGGCCGCCTTCGACGACGACTTGGCGGCCTGCTTGGACTCCTTCGCGGCCGGGTCGTTCCCGAGGCCGTTCCCGTTGTTGCCGTTGCCGTTGTTGCCGTTCCCGTTGTTCCCATTGCCGTTGTTGCCGCTGTTGCCGTTGCCGTTGTTGCCGTTGCCCGCCGCCGGGTCGGCGGGATCCGCGGCCTCGGTCCCGGCCGGCTCCCCGGCGGGCTGCGCCCCGGTCGTCGCCACACCGGAGGCGCCGGGCCCGGTCGTCCCCGCCGCGTCCGTCGGCGCGACGCCGTCCGCCGGCCCTCCTGGACGCGAGCCGGCCTGCGGCCCGGTCCGCACGGGCTGGGTCGTCGTGCCCTCGCTGCCCGGCAGCGGCGGCGGAGCGTCGGCGGACGTGCTCGCGCCGATCGTCACGGTCGTGACCAGGGCCGCGCCCGCGGCGGCCACCTTCGCCGCCGTGGCCCAGGACAGGGCGGACGCCCCCGTACCGGTGGCGGTCGCGGTGGCACCGGAGCCGGCGAGGGAGCCCGTGGTGGACAGCCACTGCGAGACGATCGGGACGCCCAGGATGAGCGGGGCGACCGTGACGGGCAGTTCCTCGTTGAGCCGGCGGAGCCCGGCGGCCAGCTCCCGGCAATCCGGGCAGCGGTCCAGGTGGGCGGCGATCCGGTGGGCCTTGTGGTCGGAGATGCCGTCGCGCACCCACCGGGCCAGCTGGCCGGAGACGTTCTTGCAGTTGCGCCGCCGTGCCTCGGGAACGTGCTGGTCCAGGTAGGCCTGGCGCAGGCCTTCGCGGGCGCGGTAGGCCAGCGCGGCCACGCCGTTCGGCGTCATCCCGAGGTCCTCGGCGATCCGCGCGGGCGACTCGCCGTCGATCTCGGTGCGCCACAGCACCGCCCGCCACCGCTCGGGCAGGCTCGCGAACGCGTCCGCGGCGACCGTGGCGTGCAGCCGGTTGCCGACCGGCTCGTCACTGCCCTCGCCCGGCAGGACGTCCGGCACCTCGGCCACCACCGAGACGGCCGCGTCGCGCCGGCGCCAGCTGATCATGGTGTTCCGGATGGTCGTCAGCAGGTACGGCCGGAAATCCTCGTCCGGGCCTTCGCCGGAGCGCAGAATCCGCAGCACCCGGGTGAACCCCTCGGCGATGAGGTCGTCCCGCTCCGCCCGGTCGGCCGCGATCGCGGCCGCCACCCGGCGGGCGGCGGCGAGGTGCCGGTCGTAGAGCTCGCCGTACGCCGCGATGTCGCCACCTCGGACCGCCGCTATCAAGGCCGCGTCGCCCGGGACGTCCGTCGTCCCGGCCACCGCCGGCGCCACTTCGGTCACCACACCCCCTTGCCGTGCACGTGCACGTGCAGAACGTCCCGAGATAGTCGCGCAACGAGTGACACCTGCGCAAGGTTGCGGCCGCGAAAGCACTTTCCGAAGTTTTGCGGCAGACGAGTGACGGGCGCGTGGACTTGTCACATCCCTGAGCGATCGCGGGTGGCTTACCCCCGGTTCGCGCACGCTGCGTTGCCCCCGTGATTACCAGCGGGTAAAAGACAAAGCCGGTGGCCGCACCGGTCACCGGGCACTGTCCGAAGTGGACGGAACGGAAGCCGGGAGCCGCTTTCGCACCGCCCGACCAACCGAAGGGTCCCCCCATGCGCAGAGCCCTGCTCGTGCTGCTGACCGTGCTCCTGCCGTCCGTCCTGCTCACCGGGACCGCCCACGCCGGGCCGTCCCCCGCACCCACCGTTTCGGCGGTGCCCGCGAACGCCGGGCGGGGCTGGCCGGTCAGCGGCGCCCAAGGCGTCCTCGACCTCGCCGCCCGCGGGTACGTCGAAGAGGAATACCTGCTGTCCGGCCAGGCGGACACGTTCGACCAGGTCGGCCTGTGGACCGAAGACGGCCGCTGGGCCACCCGCGTGGCCAGTACCGGCAACCCCTACACGACCCGGCTGGTCGTCGTGCGGCCCCGTGACGCCGCGCGGTTCAACGGCACGGTCGTGGTCGAATGGCTCAACGTCAGCTTCGGCGTCGACATCCCCGTCGACTTCTCGCAGTCCTATGAACACTTCGTCCGCGAAGGCTACGCCTACGTCGGCGTGACGGCCCAGAAAGCGGGTGCCGACAAGCTCAAGAGCCTCGACCCGGCGCGGTACGCCGCCGTGGACCTGAGCGGGGACGCGCTTTCCTACGACGTCTTTTCCCAGGCCGCGCAGGCCGTCCGGACGAACCCGCAGCTGCTGGGCGGCCGGACGCCGTCGGTCGTGCTGGCCACCGGGCACTCGCAGTCCGCGCTGCGGCTGACCACGTACGCGAACGCGGTCCAGCCGGTGCGCCGCAGCTACGACGGCCTGATGATCCACGGCCGGGCCGCGCTCGCGGCACCGATCGGCGACGGCGTCGTCGGCCCGCTGTCGGCCCGGATCCGCACCGACCTCGGCGTCCCGGTCTTCGTCCTGCAGTCGGAGACCGACGTCGTCGCGTCGGCCTCGGTCCGTCAGGACACCGCACTGGTGCGCACCTGGGAGGTCGCCGGCACCGCACACGCCGACCAGTACGGCCTGAACCTCTACAACGCGGCCAACGCCCGGGACCGCTCGATCAACGACGGCGCGCCGACCACGTGCGACAAACCGGTCAACAGCATGACCTTCCGCTACGCGGAAAACGCGGCGTTCCGCTACCTGGACCGCTGGGCCCGCGGCGGCGCGGCCCCGCCCCTGGCGGCGCCGATCGCCATGCTGCTCAACCTCGTCGTCCTGCGCGACGGCGACCAGAACGCCCTCGGCGGCGTCCGGCTGCCCGACCTCGACGTCCCGGTGGCGGCCTACTCCCCCAACAACAGCGGCGGCAACGTGCCGGGCGCGTGCCTCCTGCTGGGCACGACGACACCGTTGTCACCGGAGCGCATCCGGCAGCTGTACCCGGACCACGCCGCGTACGTCGCCAAGTTCACCGCGGCGGCGGACCGGGCCCTGCGGGCGGGCTACCTGCTGCAACCCGACCGGGACGAGGCGGTGGCCCGGGCGCAGGCGGCACCGGTGCCGTAACCGTCCACAAAGGATGATCGCGGCGAACCCGTCCCGGATCCGGGGCGGGTTCGCCGTCGGATCGAGCGAAACACCCCCTCGCCGCCACCGTTCCCGCTAGCCTGGCCCTCCGATTCCGAACGAATGAGGAGGTGGCGATGCGGTACAAGGCTTTGCGCGTCGCGGTCGCGGCGGCGGTGGCGCTGTCGCTGGCCGTGCCCGCCCAAGCCGACCCGCGGCCCGATCAACCGGTTTCGCTGGGGGGCAAGAAGGTTCTGCTGGTCAACGACGACTCGGTGCAGGCGGCGAAGCCCGACGGATCCGACGGGCGTGGCATCTACGTGCTCCGGCGGGCGCTGTGCCGGGCCGGAGCCGACGTGGCGATCGTCGGCCCGTGGGCGTCCCAGGGAGCGAAGAGCCGCTCCACGGCTGGGTCCCCGGCGGCGTCCGTGGCCCCGCCACTGGCCGTGCCGGCCGAGTTCGCCGCGGACTGCGCGGACGCGCCGGGGCACGGGCTGGTGCTGGGCGCCTGCCAGGGCAGCGTCCCCTGCGGTCCCGGCAGCCCGTCGATCACCCCGGCGGACGTGGTCGAGCTCGCCCTGACCGGCGTCCTGCCCCAGCGGCTCGGCTGGACGAAGGGCCCGGACCTGGTGGTGTCCGGGGTCAACGCGGGACCGAACACGGACGTCTCGGTCAACCTGTCCGGCACGGTCGGCGCCGCCACGGCGGCGGTCGAGCGGGGCGTGCCCACGGTGGCGGTCAGCGCGGGCACGCGCGTGGCGCCCCCGCCGTCGACGGAGACGTACACGGCGGCGGCCGACGTCGTGGTCCGCCTGCTCGCGTCGCCCCGCGTGTGGAGGTTCGCGCGCGACCTGGTGCTGGTGAACGTGAACCAGCCGGACGTCACGCCGGGTGCGGGGCCGTCCCCGGTGCGCTGGACGAAGGTCGGCCGGGTGGCCCAGGGCTGGGTGACGTACGCACCGGCGGGCGACGGCACGTACCAGCTGTCGTACAACCCGGTGACCCCGGCGCCGGAGTTCGAGCCCGACAGCGACACGAAGGCCCTGTTCGACGGGTACGTGAGCATTTCGGCGGTGGCCGTCAACCGCGGTTACGCCGGCCGCCTGCCCGGCTGAGGCGGCCCCGGGGGACGCGCCGCGAACCCGGCGCGTCCCCCGGGCGTCCGTTGAAACCTGTTCCACCGGATCGCCAAGCTGACAAACGCGCCCCGATCACCGTATCGTGTCGTAAACAGTAACGTGTTCTAGTCTGGCGCCGTGGAGGGACCGGGATGGACGAGCAGGCGATGCGGTATCCGAACCACCTCGGCCACCTGGTCGTCTCCGCCCTGAAGCGGCACCGGGACAAGCCGGTCATGGTGCTGGGCGAGACCACGATGACCGGGGGCCGGACCGCCGAGCAGGTCAGCCAGTACGCCCAGGCCTTCGAGGCGCTCGGGGCGGGCACCGGCGCGCCGGTCGCGCTGCTGTCGCTGAACCGGCCGGAAGTGCTGCTCATCATCGCCGCCGGTCAGCTGCAGGGTTCGCGGCGCACGGCGCTGCACCCGCTCGGGTCGCTCGACGACCACGCCTACATCCTCGCCGACGCCGGCATCACCACCCTGATCATCGACCCCGTGCCCGCCTTCGTCGACCGGGCGCTCGGCCTGCTCGAGAAGGTCCCCGGCCTCACCCAGGTGCTCACCATCGGCCCGGTGCCGGAGCCGCTGGCCCCCGTCGGCAAGGACCTGACCGCGACCGCCGCGACCTTCGAGCCGCGACCGCTCGAGCCCGCCGTGCTGCCGCCGGACCAGGTCGTCTCCATCACCTACACCGGCGGGACGACCGGCAAGCCCAAGGGTGTCATGGGCACCGCGCAGGCGATGACCACGATGACGCAGATCCAGCTCGCCGAATGGGAATGGCCCGACGCGCCGAAGTTCCTGATCTGCACCCCGCTTTCGCACGCCGGCGCGGCGTTCTTCGCCCCGACGCTGCTCAAGGGCGGCTCCCTGGTCGTCGTGCCGAAGTTCGACCCCGCCGACACCCTGCGCATCATCGAAGAGCAGCGGATCACCGCGACCATGCTCGTGCCCACGATGCTCTACGCGTTGATGGACCACCCCGACTCCCGCACGCGCGACCTGTCTTCGCTGCAGACGGTGTACTACGGGGCCGCGTCGATCAACCCGGTGCGCCTGCGCGAGGCGATCGACCGCTTCGGGCCGATCTTCGCGCAGTACTACGGCCAGTCCGAGGCCCCGATGGCGATCAGCTACCTCGCCAAGGACGACCACGACGACGCGCGGCTGGCCTCCTGCGGCCGTCCGTCGGCCTTCCTGCGCACCGCCCTGCTCGACGCCGACGGCAACCCCGTGCCCCCCGGGGAGCCCGGCGAAATCTGCGTGGCGGGCCCGCTGCTCGCCGGCGGCTACTGGAACCTGCCGGAGGTGACGGCCGAGACGTTCCGCGACGGCTGGCTCCACACCGGCGACGTCGCCCGCGAAGACGAGGACGGCTTCTGGTTCATCGTCGACCGGGTCAAGGACATGATCGTCACGGGCGGGTTCAACGTGTTCCCCCGCGAGGTGGAGGACGTGGTGGCCGAGCACCCGGCGGTCGCGCAGGTCGGCGTGATCGGCACCCCGGACGAGAAGTGGGGCGAAGCGGTGACGGCGGTGGTGGTCCTGCGGAAGGACGCGGACAGCGACCTCGAGCGCCTCACCGCCGAGATCCAGGCGTCGGTGCGCGAGCGCAAGGGCCCGGTGCACGTGCCCAAGCAGGTGATCGTGGCGGAGTCCCTGCCGATGACGGGGCTGGGCAAGCCGGACAAGAAGGCTCTACGGGCCCGCTACGAGCGCCATCGCGCCGCTGTGTAGGACGTTATACGGCGGCAACCACGCTCGCCCGGTGGCTCACCGATGCGGCGGGGTAAGCTCACCTCGATAGTCAACAAATTGAGTAGGCAGGTGGGCATGAGCAGCTTCCGCAAGGCCGTCGAGGCACGCGATCCGGACGCCATGGCGGCGACGCTCGCGGAAAACGTCGTGTTCCGCAGCCCGGTCGCCTTCAAGCCGTACCCCGGCAAGGCGATCACCGCCGCGATCCTGCGCGGCGTGCTGCGCGTGTTCGAGGATTTTCGCTACGTGCGCGAGCTGACCGGCGGCGAAGGCCGGGACCACGCGCTCGTCTTCGAGGCCCGGATCGGCGACGTGCGGGTCGAAGGCTGCGACTTCCTGCACTTGGACGACGACGGCCTGATCGACGAGTTCACGGTGATGGTCCGGCCGCTTTCGGCGGCGCAGGCGCTGGCGGAGGCGATGGCGGCGCAGTTCGACCGAATCCAACGCGAAGCACTCAACTAGTTGAGCATGACACTGCGACACGCGCTGATGGCGGCGCTGCTCGAAGGCGAGGCGTCGGGCTACGACCTGGCGAAGGGGTTCGACGCCTCGGTGGCGAACTTCTGGGCGGCCACCCCGCAGCAGCTCTACCGCGAGCTCGACCGCATGGCCACCGACGGTCTGGTGCAGGCGCGGGTGGTCCACCAGGAGCGGCGCCCGGACAAACGGCTGTTCTCGCTGACCGACGCCGGCCGCCGGGCGCTGCACGCGTTCACCGCCGCCCCGCCGCGGCCCGGCGTGATCCGCGACGAGCTGCTGGTGCAGGTGCAGGCCGTGGACGTCGGCGACGGGACGGCGGTCCGGCGGGCGCTGGCCGAGCGGATGGCGCGTGCGGAGGCCAAGATCGCCGGCTACGAACGGCTCCGCGCGCGCCTGCTGGACGGCCGCTTCGAAGACGACTACCTCGCCGAAGCCGACCGGGTCGGGCCGTACCTGACGCTGATGCGGGGGTTGTCGTTCGAGCGGGAGAACCTGCGGTGGTGCGAGCACGCGCTCAAGGTGCTGGACCGCCGGGCGCACTGAGGCTCGATGCCGGTTGTACGGCTCTTGTACGACCCGGGCCGACGATGCTCCCATGTCATTGCACCGACGCTTCACCTACGCCGCGCTCGCCGCGGGGGTGGCCGTGGGCACGTTCGCCACCCCGGCGGCCGCCGCGGCCGGGCCGTCCACCCTGGCCGCGGGCCAGTACACCCTCGCCGCCGGCTACAACCAGTTCGACGCGGTGAACAACGCCTTGGTGTCCACGCTGGGCACCGCGGCCGTCCACACCGTGATGGCGAACGCCAACCACGACCGCACCGCGCTGCCGTCGTCGTTCTCCGTCGCCGGGCTCTCGACCGGGTTCCGGTTCGACAGCGGCGACAACTCCGACTGCGCCAGCTACCCGCAGGGCATCACCACCAGCCGCGACGCCGTGGGGACGGCGAACGGCGGCAACTACGACGGCCACCAGCTCGTCGCCGTCAGCTGGTACACCAAGGACGGCTGCGACGGCGCCCAGCAGCGCAGCCGGATCACCCTCGTCGACTGGGACGCCGACTACCCCAACGCCTACCGCAAGATCCTGCTGGTCGAGCCGACCGGGACCGCGGACGCGCCGGACTTCAAGGACATCCCGATCCACGCCGGCGGCATGTCCTGGTACGGCGACTACCTCTACGTCGCCGACACCGGCAAGGGCATGCGCGTGTTCGACATGCGCAAGATCCTCAAGACCGACAGCGGCGGCACCGCCGACCAGATCGGCCACCAGAGCGGCAGCACGTACTACGCCCACAACTACGCCTACGTCCTACCGCAGGTCGGCACGATCACCTCGAAGACGACGTCGGGCACGAACCTCTCGTGGTCGTCGATCTCCCTCGACCGCGTCAGCAAGTCGATCGTGATGACCGAGTACACGTGCGCGTCCGGCTGCACGGACTACCCGAACCGGGCGCCGCGGGCGATCCGCTACCCGTTCGCTTCGACGGGCACCTTCGCCGCGACGACCACGGCGAGCCAGGCCCTGCAGCTGCCCTGGTACAAGCTCAACGGCGTGGCTTCGCACAACGGCCGCTGGTGGTTCAACTCCTCCGGCTCGAAGCAGCTCTACTACTGGAAGCCGTCGGCCGCCGCGCAGACCTTCGCGTGGGTGGGCAGCGGCGAGAGCCTCTCGTACTGGGAGGACGACACGAGCGCCGACCTGCTGTGGTCGCTGCAGGAAGGGGCGGGCAACCGCAACGTCTTCGCGGTCACCCAGGCCACCTACGGCGGCGGCTGAGCCTGGCGGACACACCGACGCGCCGACAGATCCGGTGAGATCCGGATCACGTCGGCGTGGCTCGGCGCGCTCCCCGGGCCGGTGCCTGCCATCCTGTGCCGTCAAGAGCTAGCGGACGAGAGGACAACCCCGTGGGCATCATCGCGTGGATCGTGCTGGGTCTCATCGCCGGGGTGATCGCGAAAGCCCTCATGCCGGGCAAGGACCCGGGCGGCTGCATCATCACGATCCTGCTGGGCATCGCGGGCGCGTTCGTCGGCGGCTGGGTGGGCAAGACGCTGTTCCACACCCAGCTGGGCACGTTCTTCGACCTGCGCACCTGGGGCCTGGCGATCCTGGGCGCCCTGATCATCCTGGCCGGCTACCGGCTCATCTTCCACCGCCGGGACTGACCGGGAGCCGGCCGGCGGCACCCGCCCCCGGCCGGCCGCGGTTCAGTTCAGGGTGACGCCGTACGCGCTGAGCGCCTCGCCCACCGGCTGGTAGTAGGAGCTGCTGCTGCCCTTGCCGGACGTGATGCCGAGGCCGACGCTGCCGGCGAACAGGCAGCCGCCCGAGTCGCCGGGGTTGACCAGCGCGCTGGTCTGGATCAGCTGGTACACCGAGCCTTCGGCGTAGTTCACCGTCACGTTCGTCGCCTGCACCGAACCCGAAGTGAGCTGTGTGGTGCTGCCGCTCTTGCTGATCCGCTGCCCGACGGTCGCGGTGCCGGCGGAGCTGATCCGCTGGGTGGAGCCGTTCCAGAGGGTGACCGCGCCGGGCGCACTGCCGGTGGTGTTGCGGATGAGCCCGTAGTCGTTGGTCGGGAAGCTCGAACCCTGCGACGGGCCGACGTTCCACTGCGACACCGCACGGGTGCAGTGCCCGGCGTCGATGATGTAGTTCTGGCCGCCGCGGTTGGTGTTGAAGCCGACCGAGCAGCGCACCCCGCCGCCGGTGATGGCCTCGCCGTTGTAGATCGCGGTGTGCATCTCGCCGGCGACCCGGTCCACGCGGACCCGGTCGCCCAGCGCCGCGGCCGCCTTCAGCAGGGCGTCGGTGCCCTTGGCGGCGTCGGCCACGGTCAGCACGACCTGGTTGGCCTTCGGGTCGAGCCCGATCGAGGTGTGCGCCACCGCGGGCAGCGACTGGAGGGCGTCCTGCGCGCTCGCCAGTGCGGCAGTGGAGTGCTTGACGAGCCGGGCCTGCGCACCGGCCCGCTCGGCTTGGCCGGCGGCGGCCTGGTCCAGCACGTTGACGACGGGCTTGGCGGCGGCGTCGAGGTAGCCGTCGGCGGCGCGGGCCCCGAGCGAGGCGGTGACCCGGTGCAGGGTGTCGGCACTCGCCGCCTGCGTGCGCAGCAGGGCGACGGCGGCGGATTCGCTGATCCCCGCGTCCGCGGCGAGGGAAGCGACGGCCTCCTGCTGCACGGTGGCGGAGTAGCCGTCGATGGTGGTGGCGGTGGCGGAGACGGGGGCGAAGAAGCCGATGGCCGCGGCGGCGGCCACGAGGGTGGTGGCGGAGCGGGCGAGGAGGTGGCGTCCCGGGGACGTTGTGCGCATGCCGGTAACTCACTTTCGCGGTAAGCCGGCGCACGGGGTGGCGGCGCCGGACGAGCCGGCGCTTGGGGGCCGGCACCGGTGATTCCGGTGCGTCGAGGGTGATCCGCGGCCGCGGGAGGCGGTACCGACTTTCGTCGGACGGGACAAAAGATAGGTACCGGGCAATTCGCCCCACCCGCGGTTTGCGCAGAGAAACCAGTCAGCGCGGCCGGCCGCCAGCGGAGGTGTTGCCCCAAAGTGCAATTTCAGCTGACGTGAAGGAAAATCCGCTGTTCGTCCGAAGGTGTTCGGCGCTTCGCCTGACTATGCTGGACCGCGTTGAGGATTTCGGTTCCGGGAAGACGCGCGACATGAACGACCAGCGGCAGGTGCTCGTCCGGGCGGAGTCCCGCCACGTCACCGTTTCCGACGCGGACGGCAGCCGCGAGACGCTCACGTACCCGGGTGTCACGCTCACCCGCGTGCTCGCCGGCACCCCGGACGAGAAGATCTGGCTCCCGATGGGCGAGCGCCCCAGCGAAGTCGACGACGAAGCCCTCATCGAAGCCCTGCGCGCGGCGTTCCTCTGGCGCATCGGACTGCCCTAGCCATCTCTCCGAGTAAAAGCTCCTCCCGCGGGTAGCCCGGTGCGGAAGGAGGAGCCGCACGGTGCAAGTGAACTGGGGCACGGCACACGAGCCGGGTTGGCAGGTGCTGGACGTGGCCGGAGCCGGCCCCGCGGGTCTGGCCTCCGCGCGCCGGTGGGCCGAGGGCAAGCTGGCTTCGCTCACCGAAGCGGACCGGGTCGACGCCGTCATCGTCATCGGGGAACTGCTCGAGAACGCCTACGTCCACGCCACCGGCCCCCACCAGCTGCGGCTGCACCTCGCCCAAGACCCGTGCGTGATCACCGTGGCCGTGGCCGACACCGGCCCGGGCGAACCCCGGCTGCGGGTGCCCGGCCGCACCGGCGGCCGGGGCCTGCTGCTGGTCGACGAACTCTGCCTCGCCTGGGGCGTCAGCCACCACGACGACGGCAAGATCGTCTGGGCCCGCCTCGCCTGCGAGGGCTAGCGTCGCCCGTCGCAGGTTCGTCGACGCTCACCGAGCGGGCGCGGGTGCGGGTCCGAGCGCCCCAATGTGGCCTTCGGTGCTCCATCCATGCCCCCGCCACCACCCTCAACGGAGGCGCTTCGCGCCGCAGTGCTGATTCAACGCAACCAAGGCCGCCTTGTGGCGCTTGAGCCGGGCCGCTGTCATACGAACCTGCGGCGCGTGGGCTAGCGGCCGCTCCAGTGGATCGTGGCCGGCGGCTCGAAGTACCGCCGCAGGTGCTGCTCCTCGGCCCGGCCGTGCAGCGGGAACCGGAACACCGAGCCGTCCGGCCAGGTCAGCGTGCGCCGGGCGAAGTCGAGCACCGGCGCCTGCGGCCGCCGCGCTTCCCAGACGATCCGCGGCGGGGGCGCGTCGGCCGGGTCGGTGAAGGTCGTTCCGGTGTCCACCAGCGCCACGCACGACGGCGAGCACACCAGCCACGGTCCCTTCACCGCCCGCAGCCGGTCGGCGAGGTCGAGCACCATCGCGTTCTGCGGGCCGGACACCCGGACCTCCCGCTGGAACGGGCGTCCCGGCGCGCCGCCGTTCACCAGGGCGAAGACGGAGAACACCGCCGTGCCGATCCCGCGCAGGACCGTCAAGAAGAACTGCCGGACCAGCCGCTTCCCCTCGGCCGTGCCGTCGCGGCGACGGCCGGGCACGGCGAAGCCCACGTCGGTGTCCCCCAGGCGCAGCACGATGACCGGTTCGCGCCACCGGTCGCGCATCAGTGCTTCGACGCCTTCGCGGAACCCGGGGCGGACCTGGGCCTCGGCCGACCAGCGTTCGACGTGCTCACTCAGATGTCGAGGTCCCGGCGCGTCTCCTCCGGGCTGCGGTCCCCGCCGATCTCGCTCTTGTCGAACCACGGTTCATCCCCCTCGGGTGTGACGGCTTCCTTGCCCTCGGCGAACGCGCCCTTGGCCGCCCCGATGCCGGCCTTCACGCCCGCTCCGGCGAGGAACGGCTTGACGCCGGCCGACGTGCCGAACATCGTCGTGAGCGCCCGGTTGCTCGGCTGCCAGCCCTGGGCGGCCGCGCCGAAGCCGAACTTCGTCTCGCCCGGCATCACGCCGACGCGCAGCTTGCGGGTGAAGACTTCGAGCTTCCCGGAGTACTTGACCAGGAACTCCATGAACGAGTCCAGCAGCTTGCCGAACTTGCCGAGGTAGCGCGTCACCTTCTGCAGCACGCTGGCCGCCTTGGCGATGGACGCGGTCATCGCGGCCGCGACCGAGCCGCCGAAGCTGATCACCGACGCCGCCAGCGCGGGCAGCCACAGCGTGATCAGCCAGGACACGAGCTCGGTGATGATCCCCTTGATCACCTCTTCGATGACCACCATGACCATCGACCACATCTGCAGCACCTCGGCCACCGAACCGGCGGCCGAGCCGATGCCGCGGATCCCCGAGGAGAAGTCGCCGAGCGCTTCCTTCGCCGCGTTGCCGGCGTCGTCCACCCACTCGGCCAGCGCGGTGTCACCGGTGCGCTCGAAGTCGTCGGCCAGCGCGACGAAACCCTGCGCGATCGTGACCAAGTTTTCGGACGCGTGCCCGATGGCCGGGCCGTCGCCGGTGACCTGGTGCAGCGCGTCCTGCAGCGGCTGGACGAGCTCGAGCAGCATGTTGAGGCCGTGGCTGACCAGCCACCCGATCGGGTCCATGGCGAAGGTGACCATGTCGCCGGCGGCCGCGCCGACGAACGCCGCGCCGTCACCCACCAGCGCCGCCCCCGCGGACGCCAGCTCACCCGGGTTGTCGGCCTCCGCGGCCTGCCGGGCGTGCTCGCCGATCTTCTTGCCCGCCTTGTAGGCGGTGCCGGCCACCGGCACGTACCCGGCGGCGCGGTCGAGGTTGGCGCCCAGGCTCTCGTCGTAGGGCTCGACGTCCAGCGCGTCGGCGATGCTCTTCTTCGGCTCGGTCATCGGTCCTGCCCGATCGCGTCGATTTCCGCTTCGTACCGCCCGAAGGTGACCTTCCCGGCGTCTTCCATCCCCTGGTACATCTCCGCGGCCTTGGTGAGCTTCGTGGTGAACCCGTCCACGCCGTCCTTGAGGTCGCTCAGCAGCGAGCGCAGCTCGGCGAGGCGCTCGGTGTAGCCCTGCTTGGCGAAGAGGCCGACGAGGCCCCAGGCCTCGTTCGTCACGTCGGCGGCGTCGATCTTGGCGCCGAACTTGTCCGCTTCCTGCTCGTAGAACGGCAGCTGCCGGGCGTAGGCGGAGATCGCGCCGATGTTCGTCTGGATTCCTTCTGGCATCGCGCTTCCCTAGGATCGGCGGAGGATGGGGCCCTGGCCGAAGTCGTCGTCGTCCTCGGCGGCGGGCCGTCGAGCGGGCCGCGACGGCTGCCGCGGCTGTGGTTCCGACGCGGGCTCGGCCGCCGCGGTTCCGAACGCCGCCGCCTGGGCTTCGCGCACCTGCGCCGAGACGTCCACGCCGAACGCGTCGCCGAAGGTCTCGTCCACGATCCCGGCCTGCTGCTGCGCGGCCCCGGCCACCGCCCGGCGGATGGTGTCCATGATCGTCGCCGCCAGCTGCCCGGCCTCGACGCGGGTGGCCCCGGCGGTGAGCCGCAGGCCGGTGATGGTGCCACCGGCCCCGGCGGTGACGGTCACGGTGCCGTCGGGCGAGGTGGCGGTGGCCTCCAGCCGGGCGATGCGCTCCTGCATGTCACCGACACCGGCGAAGCGGGCCTCGGCTTGGCGCACCTTGCTCTGGAAGTTCTGGAACTGGGCGATCAGCTCGTCCATCTGGGCGGACATCGTGTCTCCCTTTGTGCGGTTCGGGGCCCTGTGTCCGCATCATGGCAGATCGGGTCCGCGGCCGATCGCGTTTCGCACCGATCGCGCGATCAGAAGTCGACGAGCTCCACGGTGACGGTGCAGGTGTCCCCCACGCCGACGCCTTCGGCTTCCCGGACGGCCCGTTTGAGGGGCAGGACGTACGCCTCGCGCGAACCGTCCGGGAAGATCGAGGTCTTCCAGCTCGTGGCGCCGATCGTCACCCGAACACGCACCGAGCCGAAGCCGCGCCGCGGCTCGGCGGCGAGCTCGCGGATGTCCTCCGACGCGTCGGCGGGCAGGCTGACGAAGACCCAGCTGTCGGTGCGCCGGGCGTCCCATTCCCACAGCTCGGCCTCGAAGACGATGATCACGCCCGCAGTGTCACACGGGGCACCGACAATTTTCGTCAGAGGCAGGGCGGCCGGTAGCCGTCGATGCGCAGGCCGCGGAACTCCAGCTCGTTCGGCGTCTTCCCGACGAACACCAGGCCCCGCGCCTCCGCCAGCGCCGAAGCGAACGAGTACGACGGCTGGCCCAGCTCCGGCAGCCACGTCCACCGGCGCGGCGAGAAGCCGAAGAACCTCGTCACCAGCCGGCCGCCCGTCGAGGGCACCAGCGTCAGCCACTTGTCGCCGCCGCTCCAGTGGGACGCCGGGCGCAGCTGGACGTAGAGGTCGTCGGTCGCGCGGTAGGTCAGCAGGAACCCCGCCGACCGGGAGAGGTCGGCCTGCGCCTCGAAGCGGTTCCCGAGCCACACCACGGCCACGTGCCACTCGGCGTTCAGGAACGTCACCTTCGCCGCGTACCGGTGCCCCTCGGGCACGAGCAGGCTCCCGGTGGCCGGGACGGTCGTCCCTTCGCCGCTGGCCAGCCACTGCTGCAGCCGGTCGACCGACGGTGTCGCGCATTCACGCCCGGGTGACGCGGAGGCCGGCGCCGTCCCGGTGAGCGGGAACACCAGGAGGGTCGTCAGGGCGGAAAGCGTTCTGGCGAAAGGAAAACGACCGCGCATTCCCGGCAAGTTAGCACCGCGGCCCGCCGAGCACCACCTACCCGGACGGGCCGGCGGCCCGCACGGCTAGGCTCTTCGACGGCGAAAACGACCACTTTCGCCGAGGCAAGTGCACCACGACGCGGGGAGAACACCCAATGCTGGACCGAGCGGTCATCGACGCCCTTTTCCCTGCCGACCTGCCCGAACCCGCGCACTGGGAGCAGCAGTACCCCGCCCGGCCCTTGCCCGAGGGCGCGCTGGTCACGCGCCTGGGCCCCTCCCCCACCGGGTTCGTGCACCTGGGCGGCATCTACGTCGGCCTCATCGACCAGGACGTCGCCCGCCGGTCCGGTGGCCGGTACCTCGTCCGCGTCGAGGACACCGACCAGTCGCGCGAGGTCGAAGGCGCGCTCGAGCAGTTCGACCGCGGCTTCTCCTACTTCCACCTGGCCGCCGACGAGGACATCCACCGCGGCGGCGACTACGGCCCGTACCAGCAGTCGGCCCGCGAGCGCATCTACCTCACCTACGTGCGCGACCTCCTCCGCCAGGACAAGGCCTACCTGGACTTCGCCACCAAGGAGGAGCTGGCGGCCATCACCCAGCGGCAGCAGGCGACCAAGCTGCCCACCGGCTACTACGGCAGCTGGGCGATCTGGCGCAACGCCGACCCGGCCGACGTCCAGGCCAAGCTGGACGCGGGAGCGCCGTACGTCGTGCGGTTCCGCGCCCCGGACGACACCGGCGCGCGGGCCCGGTTCACCGACGCCATCCGCGGGCCGCTGGAGGCCGAGGCCAACCGCAACGACGTCGTCATCCTCAAGAGCTCCGACCAGAGCCCCCGGCTGCCGACGTACCACTTCGCCCACGCCGTCGACGACCACCTCATGCGGGTGAACCTGGTGATCCGCGGCGACGAGTGGATCTCGTCGGTCCCGGTGCACCAGCAGCTGTTCGAAGCGCTCGGCTTCGAGCCGGTCACCTACGCCCACATCGCGCCGCTGATGAAGCAGGAGGGCGGCAGCAAGCGCAAGCTGTCCAAGCGCAAGGACCCCGAGGCGTCGGTCGACTTCTTCATCGAGGCCGGCTACCCCGCCGAAGCGGTCCTGTACTACCTGCGCGGCCTGGTCAACGGCCGGCTCGCGGAAATGCCGCTGGAGCAGGCGCTGACCGAACCGATCAACCTCGACGAGTGCGGCGTCGCCGGCCCGCTGGTGGACCTGGTCAAGCTCGACGACATCGCCGCCGACCACATCGCCACCCTCTCCGGCGCCACGATCCTCGAGGCGGTCCGCACGTGGGCCGAGCGGTTCGACCCCGAACTGCGGCGCGTCCTCGACGAGGAGCCCGACCTGGCGCTGCGGGCGCTGGCGGTCGAGCGCGAAGGGGCCGAGAACCCGCGCAAGGACCTGAAGAAGTGGAGCGAGTTCCGCGCGGTCTACGGCTTCTTCTTCCCGCAGCTCCACGCGGCCGTCACCGGGCCCGAGGACGAGCGCATCGCGGCGCTCGGCGTGGACCCGGCGGTCGTCCGGGCCGTCGCCCGTGACTTCGCCGCGGACTACCGCCAGCTCGACGACGGCCAGGAGTGGTTCGACCAGATCCGCGCGGTCGCGGCCAAGCACGGGTTCGCCCGCAACGCCAAGGAGTTCAAGAAGAACCCCGAGGGCTTCCCCGGCTCCATCCGCGAGGCGTCCCAGATCATCCGCATCGCGCTGACCGGCTCGACGCGCAGCCCCGACCTGCACGCGATCACGCAGGCGCTCGGCCAGGAGGAAGTCCTCGGCCGGATCGCCGCGCTCACCAAGTAGCACCCGCGGGGGCTCCGGTCGCTTCAGGCGCCGGAGCCTTCGCGCGGGTGAGGTGATCACCCGCCGCCGCGGCCATCACGCGGGGCGCCTCACGCGCCCGAACTCTCGGCCTCCTCGAACGGCTGAAAAGCGAACCGCACCACGCTCACCGGCCGTCCCGCGCCCGCGCCATCGGGCACGGCCGTGATCACACCGGCCGCGTCCTCGCCGTCCAGCCGGGCCAGCAGGCGCGCCAGGGCCTCCGGCGCCCCGATCGGCTCGGCCGGAGTCTGGATCAGCGTGCGGTGGAGAATGCCGACGTCCCAGCCGTCCGCGCTGCCGCTGCCGGCCGGCGCCCGGACCGTCGCGTCGAACAGCCAGCGCGGCGGTTTCCCGGTCAGCGCCGGTGTCGCGTGTGCCGTCAGGCCGACGACCTGGTCGGCTCGGAGGAGGCCGTCGCTGAGCGTCGCGATCCACACCTTGGTCAACCCCATGGATCAACGCTTAACAGGCCGGCGCCCGGCCCGCAATCCCCCGGCGGCTCACTCGGCCGGTTCGCTCTTGGTCTCCTCCATCATCAGCAGCGCGCCGTGGCTGTCGCCGTTCGGCCCGCGCAACGAGCTGCACAGCAGCCGGACCAGCGCCGCGCGGCCGCGCCGGTTGATCGCGTTCAGCGCCAGCTCGCCGTGGTAGGCCGGTTCCGACAGGGCTTCGCGGACCATCGGGCGGATGTCGGCGACCGGCAGGCCGATGTCCAGGTTCAGCAGGTGGGTGCCTTCGGCTTCCTCGCGCCGCACGCCCCAGAGGTCCTCGGCGCCGCGGTTCCACGCCTTGATCCGCATCTCGGCGTCGATCACGACGATCCCGGCCCGGATCGAGGTGAGCACCGACTCGAGGAACTCGTTCACCTCGTCGAGGTCGAGGCTGCGTTCGCGCAGCGCGTCGTTGATCGTCTGGAGCTCGTCGTTGGTGGACTGCAGCTCCTCGTTCATCGTCTCCAGTTCCTCGTTGGTGGACTGGAGCTCCTCGTTGGTCGTCTCCAGTTCCTCCACTGTGGACTGGAGTTCCTCGTTGGTGGTTTCGAGCTCCTCGTTCGTGGACTGGAGCTCCTCGTACGCCGACTCCAGCTGCCGGTTCGTGTGCTCCAGCTCGGTGAGCAGCTGGCGCGTCCCGCTCACGTCGTGGAACACCACGGAAACGCCGAGCAGCGACTTGTCCTTGTTGACCAGCGGGTTGACGTGCACCTCGTACCAGACGGTCTCGCCCGCGCGGCGCCATTCGACGTCCTTGATCCGCAGCGACCGGCGTTCCAGCCGCGCCTGCTCGACGTACGCGCGCAGCGCCACCGGGCGGTAGGAGACGTCGAGATCGCGCAGCGGCCGCCCGATGTCGCGTTCGGACAGTCCGAACGCGATTTCCGCCTGGGCGTTGACCAGCGCCGTCGTCTCCCCCTCGGTGAAGACGATCTGCGCGACCGGGCTCGCCGAAAAGGCGTGCTCACGCAGTTCTTCGAGGCCGGAGATGTCCTGGGTGCGCCGCTGCGGGATGCTGTGGGACACGAAGTGGTTGTAGCTCACCGGGGCGTTGACCGCCTTGCGGAAGACCCGCCGCTTCAGGTCGATCGGCTCGAAGATCCTGGCGTGGGACAACAGCATCTCGGCCTTGCCGAGGAACAGCACCCCGCGGGGGGCGAGGGCGAAGTGGAACCGCTCGAGGATCTTGGTCTGTGTGTCGGCGTTGAAGTACATCAGCGTGTTGCGGCAGACCAGCAGGTCGATCCGCGAGATGGGCGCGTCCTGCACCAGGTCGTTGCGCCCGAAGATGACCGAGCGGCGCAGGTCCTTGCGGAAGCAGTAACGGCTGCCCTGGAGCTCGAAGTACTGCTCCAGCTGCGCCTCGGTGAGCCCGTCGACCTCCGCCGGGGTGTAGGCCGCGTGGCGGGCCTGCGCCAGCGCCTCTTCGTCGACGTCGGTGGCGTAGATCTTCACCCGCTGCCGGAACGCCTCCACCCCGAGCGCGTCGGCGAACAGCATCGCGAGGCTGTAGGCCTCCTGGCCGGCCGAGCACCCGGCGCTCCACACGCGGATCGGCTCTTCGGGACTGCGCTCGGCCAGCAGCGCGGGCAGCAAGTGCTCCCGCAGGTGCTCCCACGCGTCGGGGTCGCGGAAGAACCCGGTCACGTTGATCAGGATGGTGTTGAACAGCGCGACGAACTCGTCGGCGTTGACCTGCAGCTGGTCGATGTAGTCCGCGTAGCTGTCGATCTCGACCTGGGCCATCCGGCGGCGGACGCGGCGCATCAGGCTGCTCCGCTTGTACCCGGTGAAGTCGAAGCCCCGTGACTCCTTGAGGTAGGTCAGCACCGACTCGAACTCGCCGTTGGGTGCCTGGGGCTCGGTCACGGTCCGACACGCTACCCGGCCGAAGGGTAACCGGCGGTGCGGGGATGCGAAAGCAGGACGGCCCACACGACCTTCCCCCCGGCCCACGACCGGCTGCAACCCCACGTGCGGGCGATCTGGGCGACCAGTTTCAGCCCCATCCCCGGCTCGAACGGGGACAGCCGTTCGAGCAGCATGGCCGGCCGCGTGTCCTGGTCGGCCACGGCGACCGTGCAGACCCCGCCACGCAGGTCCAGCCGCAGCTTCGGCTCGGAGGCGGTGTGCCGGAGCACGTTCTCCGCCAGTTCGGTCGCGATCAGGCGGGCGTCCTCGGCGAGTTCGGGGACGTCCCACTCGGCCAGCTTCGCCGTGACGAACTCGCGGATCCGCGCCGAGGTGCCCTCGGCGCACGGGAACACGCGCTCGCAGCGGCGGCGGACCGGGTGGTCCAGCGCGGCCGTCGCCGCCGCCAGGTCGGCGCGGACCGGGAGGTAGCGGTCGACCACGTGCCGGCTCAGCAGGGTCCGGTGGCCGTCCCCGGCGACCACGGTGAACGGGATGCCCGGCCAGTCGCCGACCCGCATGGCGATCAGTGAGAAGACACTCACCAGGGACGTGTCGCCGATGACCAGGTCGCTGATGTCGGCCACCAGCCCCTCCGGCGCGTCGGTCGCGATCTTGAGCAGGCTGTCGCGCAACGTCGGGTAGGAGCCGAGGTTCAGCTCACCGGTGACCCGGACGACGGTCGCTTCCGCGCGCCGGTCTATGGCCAGGCGGACCGGGGTGCCGATCATGGTGTCGTCGCCTCGTCCCCGGCCCACTCGCCCTGACCGACCAGAAACCGGCGCAGCGTCTCCGCGGCTTCGGCGGCTTCTCTCGCGGAGGCGGTGTAGCGTTCCGACAGCCCGCCGGCCTGCCTACCGGACAGCTGCGTGGCCAGCTTGCGGGCCAGCCCGGCCTTCTCGTCGAGCGCGCGCAGCGCCTTCTGCAGCGCGAACCGGAACTCCCCGTCGTGGGCCGAAAGCAGGGCCTCCGCCGACCAGGCGTGCCCGATCCGGCAGCGGTACTGGCCCGCGGGATCGACCTCGGTGAGCGCGCCCTGGCAGTCGGGGCAGGTGTAGCCCGATCCGGCGAGCTGGTCCGACGGCGGGAACGCGCCGGCCCGCACCGAATCGCGGGCGATTTCGTCCTCCAGCAGGAGCGTGTCCGACGGCGGCGGGAGCTCGGCCGGTTCCACCGGCATCCGGACCAGCTTGTCGAGCAGGGCACCGATCTCACCGGCCCGGACCACGTGCTCGGTGTCCACGGAGGCCAGTGCGCTCTGCGGCATGCCGCTGTAGAGCGCGTCCGCCGGGTCCTGGACGACGGCGACGCCGCCGCGGTCCACGATCGCGCGCAGCCCGGCCGCCCCGTCGTCCAGCACGCCGGAGAGCACGACTCCGACGACCTTCGGCCCGTGGGTCACCGCGGCCGAGCGGAAGGTCGCGTTGATCGCCGGCCGGTGCCCGCTCTCGGTCGGCCCCTGGGTCAGGACCAGCACGCCATCTCCGGTGAGCAGGTGCCGGTCGGGGGTGGCCACGTACACGGTGCCCGGCTCGATCGGCTCGCCGTGCCGCGCGGGCCTGGCCGGCAGCGAGCCGGTGCGGTCCAGGATCTGGGCCAGCGCGCTCTGCGTCCCGGCGGAGAGGTGCATGGTGACCAGCACCGCGGCGGGGAAGTCCGGCGGCAGCGCGGACACGACCGTCCGCAGCGCCTCGACACCGCCGGCCGAAGCGCCGACGACCACGAGGTCTCGCCGGAAGGGCGACACCGCGCCCACCTCCTCACTCTGTACCTCACGGTAGTGGAGATCGTGCACTACTCCGGGTAGCCGCACCCGGAAGAGTTAAACGCCGGATTCCCCACTGTCGTGTCGGAGACGTGCCCGAGAACGGCGCCGGCCATCGCTTCGTCCTGGGTGAACCGGTGCCGCCGAAGCCCGTCAGTGCTCTCGCTGGTCAGGGCGACCGGCGGGACGACCGGGAACCGCGCCGGATCCGGCCCGCCGACCACCGGACCGCCGTCGCCCGGGACGTGAGATGCTCGTGCGCGCAGGCAGGCCGAAGGCGGGAGGCGTAGCGGGTGACCACCTGGATCGACGTGATCAACTTTGTCCGGACGCGGTACGAGGTCCTCGAGGAATCGGAGGGCTGGCTGCGGTTCCGGCTGGAGGGCCCGCGAGACCGGACGCAGCAGGTGACGGTGCACCACCTCGCCGAGCTCGACGGCGGCTCCTGGATCGAGATCTCCTCGCCGGTCGGCTGGGCGGACCGGCTCGACCTGCGGCGGCTGCTCGAGCTGGCCGGCGCGTCGGCGGTCGGCGGCGCGGCGGTGGTCGACGGCGTCGCGCTGCTCAAGCACACCGTGCCGCTGGAGGACCTCAGCATCCAGGAGGAGTTCGAGCGCCCGCTCAAGGCGGTCGTCGCCCGCGCGGACGCGTTCGAGCACGAACTCACCGGCGCCGACGAGTTCTGACCCCCGGGTTCACTTCGCCCGGCGAGCCCGGTCGGTCCGGCGCCGGTTCTCCTTCTCCAGCGCGGTGACGAGCTCCTCCTTGGACATCCGCGACCGGCCGGGGACACCGAGCTGCTTGGCGCGCTCGTAGAGGTGCTGCCGGCTCGCGGTGGCGTTGACGCCGCCGTGGGTCGGCTTCTCGGGCTGCCCCGCTCCCCCGGCGGCCTGCTCGTCGGAGGGGCCGCGTTCGGGTTTCGGCTCCCAGTGGTCGCCGACCTTCTCGAAGGTGTGCTTCAAGGCGGCGTAGGCGGTCTGTTGCGCCCGCCGTCCGGGACCGTAGGTGCCGAGGGCGGAGTCGTGCGCGGCGACCCACGTGTCCTGGGCCTTCCGCGGCGACCGCAGCAGCGTGCTGGGCAAGTCTTCGCGTCCGGGCATGTCGCCCTGGCTACCCGCCAACCAGCCCCCCGAAACGCCTCTCCCCACCCCACCACGCGAGATGCCCCTCCGAACACACGTGATGCCCGTCCAATCACGCGTGATGCCCGTCCCATCGCGCGAGAGACCCGAACCGACCCTCCAAGTACGCGAACCGACCCTCCGGGTACGCAGGCCGACCCTCCAGGCACGCAAGCCGACCCTCTGGGCACGCAGGCCGACTCGGTACCGATGCCGGAAGGGTCCACCGTCCGAAGAGGACCGAGAGCCTCCCGTGCGGCCTCCCCGCGGGGTCGGGCATGCTGGTGCCCACTGGATTCCGAGGCCGAGGGGACGCGAGGGCGAAATGGGTGCTTCACCCGATTTGACCATACCGGCGAGCGTGGACAGCCCGGCGCCGCCACAACCGCCTTCCTCGGCCGTGGCCCGGTGGCTGCTGGAGCACCGCGTCGCCCCGGTCGGACGCGCCGGCGGCGAGGACCACGGCACGCCGCAGGCGTGGTGGAAGGTCATGTGCCTGACCGGCGTCGACTACTTCTCCACCCTCTCCTACCTGCCCGGCATCGCCGCTCTCGCCGCCGGAGCGCTCTCGCCGCTGGCGACGCTGCTGATCGTCGCGCTGACCCTGCTCGGCATGCTGCCGATGTACCGCCGGGTCGCCCACGAAAGCCCGCACGGACAGGGCTCGGTGGCGATGCTGGAGACGCTGCTGCCGTTCTGGCGGGGCAAGCTCTTCGTGCTCACGCTGCTCGGGTTCGTGGCCACGTCGTGGATCATCACGATCACGCTGTCCTCGGCGGACGCCACCGTGCACATGCTGGAGAACCCGTACCTGCCGGGCTTCCTGCACGGCCACGCGGTGCTGATCACCGTCGTGCTGCTGCTCATCCTCGGCGGCGTGTTCCTGCTCGGCTTCAGCGAGGCCGTCGGGGTCGCCATCCCGCTCGTCGCGGTCTTCCTGCTGCTCAACGCCGTGGTGACGGTCGCCGGGGTGATCGACCTGCTCGGGAACTCCGCGGCGCTGTCCCACTGGACCGACGCGCTCACCGCCGGCGGCGGCGGGTTCACCGGCGTCATCGGGCCGGCCGTCATCGCGTTCCCGATGCTGGTGCTGGGGCTGTCCGGGTTCGAGACGGGCGTCAGCATGATGCCGCTGGTCGCGGCCGAGGGGAAGAACGCCGAGGAGAAGCTGGCCTCCCGCATCCGCAACACGCGGAAGCTGCTGACCGCCGCCGCGCTCATCATGTCGGTTTTCCTGATCGCGACGAGCTTCGTGACCACCGTGCTGATCCCGGCCGACGCCTTCAAGGAGGGCGGCGAAGCCAACGGCCGCGCCATGGCCTACCTCGCCCACCACGAGCTCGGCGAGCTCTTCGGGACCGGCTACGACGTCAGCAGCGTGCTGATCCTCTGGTTCGCCGGCGCCTCGGCGATGGCCGGGCTGATCAACATCGTCCCGCGCTACCTGCCCTCCTACGGCATGGCGCCGGAATGGGGCCGCGCGGTCCGGCCGGTCGTGCTGGTCTACACCGCGATCAGCATCCTCATCACCATCGCCTTCGGCGCCGACGTCAACGCCCAGGCCGGCGCCTACGCGACCGGCATCCTGGCGATGATGGTCTCCGGCGCGGTCGCGGTGAGCATCTCGGCGATCCGGCGACGGCACCGCGGGGCCGCCGTCGGCTTCGTCGTCCTGACGCTCGTCCTGCTGTACGCGCTCGTCGAGAACGTCATCGAGAAACCCGACGGGATCGCGATTTCGGCCCTGTTCATCCTCGGGATCATCGTCGTCTCGCTGGTGTCCCGCGTTTCGCGGACGACGGAGCTGCGCGCCGACCGCATCGAGTTCGACGACGACGCCCGCCGGTTCATCGCCGACTCCCTGGCCCACGACGGCGCGTTGAACATCGTCGCCAACAAGCGCCAGGGCGGCGACGAAGCCGAGTACTCCGCGAAGGAAGCCGAGCAGCGCGGGGTCAACCCGGTGCCCGGCTCCGCGGACATCCTGTTCCTGGAGATCGACGTCGTGGACCCGTCGGAGTTCAGCAACGTGCTGCAGGTGCGCGGCGTGGAGATCGACGGCTACCGGATCCTGCGCGCGAACAGTCCCGCGGCGCCCAACGCGATCGCGGCGATCCTGCTGACCCTGCGCGACGTGACCGGCGTCCGGCCCCGCTGCTACTTCGACTGGTCCGAGGGCAACCCGCTCGGGCACCTGTTCCGCTACCTGCTCCTGGGCCGCGGCGACACCGCGCCGGTGGTCCGCGAGATCATCCGCAGCAGCGAGAAGGACCCGGCCCGCCGCCCGGCCATCCACGTGGGCGGCTGACCCCCGCTCCCGGCCGTTGCCGCGCCGCGAACGGCGGCGCGGCTACCGACCTGCCGAAGGCGGCCCGCCCCGCCGGACCGGCGCACGAGCCGGGGCCCGGGCGGGACCGCGGGCGTCCTGCGGGCGGGGTGCGCGGACGGGTGCCCGGCCGGGCGCCCGCGCCGGGCCGCGAGGCGCCGCCTGGCGGGGCGCCTGGGGCCGACGCTCGGACTGCGGGACCGGGCGGGGCCGGTTGACCCAGGAGTCGAACAACAGGATCAGCCCCGCGAACACCGCGAAGCCGATGCCGAGGCCGATGTGGACCAGCGCGCCGAGGATGCCGGCCACCAGCAGCACCGGCAGCACCGCCATCAGGCAGAACGGGTCGATCCGGCCGAATTTCCGGCGAGACGTCCCTTCGCGGGGACTCACCGTGCGGCCTCCGGGTTCCTGCGCGCCATTCCAGCAGTATGCATCGGCGGGGCCCGGCCCTGCCACCTGGACGGCGTACCGGAGCCAGCCACGACCACGCACGGTGACCCCACGCATCGCCGCCGTGGTGGACAGGAACGGACAGGATCCGGGCGTATCCGGAGAGAGACCGTCGTTCCGTGGTGCAATGGCCGGCGCCGAAAGCCGAAAGGGGTACGCGGATGAGGAACAGCTTCCCGCAGCGCATCGGTTACGCACTCCTGGCCCTGCTGACGGCGAGCGGCACGCTCGCCGCCGCCACTCCGGCCACCGCCGCCCCGGCGCCTCCTGCACTGGAGTTCGCGAACCCGGACAGCCAGGCCCTGTTCGGCGGCGCGTACACCGCCGCTCTGCAGAACCTGCTGCACACCAACGTGATCGGCTACGACGCGCGCTACGACCGCAGCGGGCTGCTCGATCCCGCGACCGGCATCGTCCGCGCGGGCGGCGGCTACAACCAGCCGTGGACGCGCGACGCGTCGATCAACAGCTGGAACGCCGCCAGCCTGCTCGCCCCGGCCGTCGCGAAGAACACGCTCCTGGCCGTCGTCGACAAGGACGCGAGCGGCGCCCTGCGCGTGCAGCAGGACGACCAGCAGTGGGACCAGGTGGTCTGGGTCACCGCCGCCTGGAACCACTACCTCGTCACCGGCGACCGCGGCTTCCTCCAGAACGCCTACGGCGCCGCCACCACCACCCTGACCACCCGCGAACACGCCACCACGGCCGGCTTCAACGCGACCTACGGCCTGTTCACCGGCGCTTCCTTCTTCAACGACGGCATCGCCGGCTACCCCGCGCCGCCCGCCGACGCGACCGAGTCGGTCAGCACCGGGAGCATGCCGTGGCCCGGGGTGGCGAGCGGGATGTACCTGAGCACCAACGAGCTCTACTACGCCGCCTACGTCAACGCCGCGAACATGGCCGCGAAGCTGGGCCGCCCGGCGGCGGAGATCGCCGGCCACCGGGCCAAGGCCGCCGCGCTCCGGACCGCGATCAACCAGCGCTTCTGGAACCCCGCCACCGGCCTGTACGACTACCAGCTCCTCGCCGACGGCTCCCGCGGTGCCTTCCAGGAGGGCACCGGGCTGGCGTTCGCCCTGATCTTCGGCGTCGCGAACCCGGCGCAGGCGCGCTCGATCGCCGCGCACGCCCGTGAGCTGCCCTGGGGCATGCCCGACACCTTCCCGAACTGGGCGCGCTACAGCGACGCGCAGCCCGGGCGCCACAACGCCATCGTCTGGCCGCTCGTCCAGGGACTCTGGGCCAAGGCGCTGGCCGGGCAACGCGAGCAGAGCGCGTTCGCGTCCGAAACGGCCCGCCTGGCCAAGCTGGCGGGCAACAACAGCGGCTTCTGGGAGATCCACAACGGCACCACCGGGGTCGTCGACGGCGGCTGGCAGCGGCTGGGCGACACCGTGAAGTTCCACTGGGGTTCCGAGCCCGACCAGACGTGGTCGGCCACGGCGTTCCTCGACATGGTCCACACGGGCCTGTTCGGGCTGACGTTCACCGACCGCGGGATGTCCTTCGCGCCGCTGCTGCCGGCCGGCTGGGGTGACGTCACGCTGCGGAACCTGCGCTACCGCGACACCAACCTCACCATCGCCCTGCACGGCGCCGGCGCCTCGATCCGCACCTTCACCCTCGACGGCCAGGCCGGCCCGGCCTCGGTCCCGGACACGCTCACCGGCGACCACACGATCGACATCACCCTCACCGGAGCGCCCGCCGGTGACCGGGACGGCGACGGCGTCGCCGACGCCCAGGACCGGTGCGCCGACACCGCGGGCACCGCCGCCTTGGCCGGCTGCCCCGACCCGGCCCACCTCGAAGCCGAGGACGCGCTCAACGCCGGCGGGGTGAAGACGAACGTGAACCACTCGGGGTATTCGGGCCGCGCGTTCCTCGACGGCCTGTGGGCGCAGGGCGCGTCGACGTCCTTCACCGTGCACCGGACCACGACGGCGCCGGAACGCGCGGCGATCACCGTCCGGTACGCCAACGCCAACAGCGACACCCGGACCATGACGCTGTCGGTGGACGGCCGGCCGGTGCGGCAGGTCGGCTTCCCGAAGGTGTCCGACAGCTGGGACGCCTGGGGCACCACGACCTTCGCCGACGTCCCGCTCACCGGCCGGGACCCGGTGGTGACGCTCTCCTACGGCCCGGCCGACACCGGCGCGATCAACCTCGACTGGCTCGAATACCGGCATTAGCGCCGGGCGAACACCATCCCGATGTCGGCGGCCTCCTGGACGGGGTCCTGCACGGCCTCGACCGTGAAGCCACGCCCGGCGAAGACCTCGCGGACGGTGTCACGGTTGCGGCGCCATCCTTCGACCTCGACGACGGCCTGCCGGACCAGCGGCCAGTGCCGGTCTTCGAGCCCTCGCAGCACGTCGAGCTCGGCGCCCTCGACGTCGACCTTCAGCAGGTCGACGCGGTCGATGCCCTGCTCGTCGAGCACCGCCGACAGCGGCCGGACGCGGACGCGGTGGGTTTCGAGCTCGCGCATCACCCGCAGCTTGCGCCCGACGATCCCCCGCAGGATCGGCGCCGGCACGCGGCGCAGCCCGGCACCCAGGCCGCCGCGGCGGATCATCTCGACGACGCTGGCGGTGACCCGCCGTCGCTCGGCGTCGACGTTCGCCGCGTCCCGCCACGATGAGGAGAAGATTGTGGCTGCCGGGAAGTAGCTGAAGTCGAGGTCGTCTTCGGCGGCCGCCAGCCCGTAAGGCAGCGCTTTCAACCGGCCGTCGAAAAAGTCGCGGCCGTTGCGCTCCAGCGTCGCGTGCAGCGGCGGCAGCGGCTCGAACGCGTAGATCCGCACGTCGCCGTCCAGCCGCTCGTAGACGGCCGCGGAGAAGACGCCGATGTTGGCGCCGACGTCGAGGACGGTCGCACCGGGAGCGAGTTCGACGCCGTGGGCGAAGTAGGCACCCACCTCCTCGCGCAGGAAGGACACCTCCCACGGGTTGATGCTGTGCAGGTCGATCGTGTCCATGGTCACGCGCAGAGGCTTATCAGGATCACGCGCGCCGGGGCACCCCCGTTCGGCGGCTGCTCCGGGCTTCGGCCCGCCCGCGGGCGGCGTACCACTGCAGCGCGACGACGAGCGCGAGCCCGAGCTCGACGACGTCACCGCCGTAGTACATGAGTTCGGCCCCGGCCTGCCGGTCCGCGACGGCGAGCACCACGCCGGGCGGCGCGCTGACGTACAACGTCTTGGCCAGCACGGCGTGCGCGGCGGCCGCACCGATCAGTGCGCCCGCCCGGACGCCGAGCCCGGCCCGGTGGCGCAGCGGGTCGAGGCGGCAGATCGCCGTGGTGAACAACAGCCCGGTGAGGAAGACGTGCAGGTGCAGCCACGGCTCGTCACCGATGGCCGCGTACAGGTGGGTCCGGTGGAGCAGCCAGAGGCTGCCCACCTCCAGCACGGCCGCGACCGGCGGGAAGACCAGCACACCGGCGGGCCATGAGCCCAGCACCTGCTTCAAGCGGCGGCGCGTCGTCGTGGGGACCGCGCGCAGCAGAAGGGTCATCGGCCGGGCGAGGACCAGCAGGACGGGTGCCAGCATGCCGAGCAGGACGTGGTGCAGCACGTGCCCGGTGAACGAGGACGTCCCGGGCACCAGCGCCACGGCGACACCCGCGCCGAAGACGACGTCCCGGCCGGGCGGCCACCGGTCGCCGCGTTGCCGCAGCCGCCACGCGCCGGTTTCGTAGGCCATGATCGCCAGCAGCGCCGGGACGTGGTGGAGGGCGTGAGTGCTCACGCCGTCGCCCGCGCGCGGCGCAGCAGGAGGACACCACCGGCGACGAGCAGGACCGCGACGACGTTCCACGTCCAGTCGTACGGCATGAGGTCCACGGCGTAGCGGATCTGGTGCAGGCCGAGGAGTTTGTGCTGGATGGTGCCGTCGTAGAGCTGGAAGGTGCCGGCGCCGGTCAGGAGCCCGCCGGCGAGGGCGCGGCCGGAGAGCCGGTCACCTCGGCGCAGGTCGGCGACGAGCACCAGCCCGAACACGACGGCGAAGAAGCCGAAGGCGTGGAAGAGGCCGTCGGAGACGAGCCCGGCCTCGGTGGTCGAGCGGTCGTAGAAGTGGTGCCAGTGCAGCAACTGGTGGAAACGGTCTCGTCGACGAACGCGGCGACGCCGACTCCGGCGAGCACCCCGGCCCACGCCGATCGGGCTGTCCGCATGCCCATCACCTCCGGCCCCCGGCTACCCGCCCGGGTACGGGACACGCGTGCTCGTTTGCCGGGCCGGGCACCGGGTGGGCGGCGGGCGAGGGAGGAAGATCGCCATGCCGGGCCCACTGCCCGTACCCGACTACGACCAGCTCCCGCTCGGCTCGCTGCGGCACCGCATCCGGTCCCTCGAGGAGCCGGAGCTGCGCCACGGCATCGCGGGACAGACACCGGCTTGCGGCCGCACGTAATCGCCCGGGCCAGCCGGGAACGCCGGCCGGCCCGGCGGGCGGGCTCGGGTTGGTGGCCAGGTCCAGTCCGCGGCCAGCCACACGATCGGCAAAACCGCAACCCGCTACCACGCTCGACCCCGGCGCGCCTGACGGCAAACCGCCGTCAGGCGCCAGTCCGAGGCGACTCAACGCGGGGCAAGGCGTCAGCCGGCTCCACCGCGTGCCGAGCGCCCCCAGCGGCTCACGCTCGCCCGTTCTCCCCCTCGATGTGCAGCGCGGCCTGCTCGGGCCCCGCGGTCACCGCCGAGCCCGCTTCCACGCCCACCTCGTCGGGCTCCGAGTCGAACGGGAAGCCGTCGCCCTCCACCGGTTCGAGCTG
Organism: Amycolatopsis sp. lyj-23; assembly: GCF_046549135.1. Classification (NCBI taxonomy): domain Bacteria; kingdom Bacillati; phylum Actinomycetota; class Actinomycetes; order Pseudonocardiales; family Pseudonocardiaceae; genus Amycolatopsis; species Amycolatopsis sp. lyj-23. Next base: position 107,953 of record NZ_JAJPWN010000007.1, read on the forward strand.
CATCGGCTCGTCCGGCGTCGCGCCCGTGTCCGGGTCCGCGTCGGCTTGCTCGCCCGGGTCCGCCTCGAGGCCGGCCGGCGGGACCTGCGCCGTCGGGTCCGGAAGTTCCTCGTCGATCCGGTCGCCGAGTCCGCGGGGGTGGGCCTGCTCCCACGGCGTCATGCCGTACTTCGTCACGCCCGACCAGTGCTCCGGCGGATCCATGCCCTCCTCGAGCGGGTCGGCGCGGATCCGGTCCTCGTCGAGGTCCTCGGCGCTGTTCAGCGCGGCCGGGTCCGTCTCGACGGCGTCGGGTTGGCCCGTGTCCTGCGGCGGGTCATAGCTGTGGTCCGGTTCGGTCATGTTCCCCGGGCTTCCCGCTGACGCGACGGCGAAACACCGGCCGGCGGCAGCTTTCCCCGGTCCGGGCCAGCAGGACCACGCCCACGACGGCGACGGCCGCCGCCGGGACCCACACGAAAGCGTGACCCGGTTCGAGGCGCTCCCCCGTCAGGAACCGGGCGGCGGGCACGGCGGCGAGCGGGTCGAGCAGCACCAGCGCCGGCATCGACCACGACAGCGCACCCCGCGCGTACGCCTGCTGGCTGCCCAGCTGCGCGACGACGGCGACGGCGAGCGCGGCCCACAGCGCGGTACCGCCGAGCGTCGGCAGCAGCCCGCGTTCGCCAAAGGTCTTGACCGCCGCGGAAATGAGCACCGCCGCCACCCCGGCGGCGATCCCGGCGGCCGCACCGCACACCAGCGCGCCCCACGGCCCACGCCCGATCCGGCTCGCCCCGGCGACGACACCCCCGGCCAGGACCACCGCGGCAACGACGGCGAACCACGGCGGCAGGTGATCACCGGTACCGGCGGCCGGGCGCGCAGCGACCAGGAAAACGGCCAGGCCACCGCAGGTGAGGACGGCCCCCGATCCCATCGAGCCGCGACGGCAGGCACCGATCGCGCACCGACCGGATCGCCAGCGCGATCACCAGCCCCCCGGCCAGCACCGGCTGCACGATCGCCACCGGCGCAAGAGCCAGCGCGACGACCTGCAGCAGGGTCCCGAGCACGGTGGCGCTCTGCCCGGCCATCCACTTGGGACGCGTGACGAGCCGGCGCAGTTCGACACCGCGAGCATCCGCAGTGCTCACGGCGGCCTCGTGCTGCAGCACCGAACCGACGGCGAACAGGACGGCCGCACCCGCGGCGACCGAGGTCCCGGGCACGAAGGCGGCGATTCCGGCGGGGAGAGGCACGCGGCAGGAGTACCCGGGCTCGGCGCCGCTCATGCCGCAGCGTTCGCACGAGGGCGGTGGCGGTTTCGGCGCGGACTCGATGCTGGTGCGCCAGGATGGGCGAGCTGCGGCATCGCCGGGATGACCAGGAAGGCGGCGACCGGCAGTGGCGGTGGCCGAGCCACCCGAGCCGCGGCATCGCACGACAGCGCCGGGATGACCGGGCGACCGCCACGAACAGCCGTGGCCCGGCAGCGGCGGTGGCCAAGCCCGCCCAGCTCCGCGGCAGCGCGCGACTGCGTCGAGTTGTTCAACAGCCGCGGCGTCAGGCGCCATCAAGCCTTCCGCAGCACGGGCCGACGTCACCGCACCGAAACACCACAGCCACCCCACTGTCACAGCCATCACCCGCGCCCGCGGCGTTTGTGCGGCCACACCTGCGGTATCCGCGTGGCCCGGGATCCCCGATCAGGAGGAGGCGTCATGCCCCGACCGGTGTCCGACCAGGTGGTCGTGCTCATGGGCGCGTCGAGCGGGATCGGGCGGGCCTCGGCGCTCGCCTTCGCCGCCCGCGGGGCGCGTGTCGTGTGCGCCGGGCGCACCGCGCGGGCCCTCGACACCCTCGTCGGCGAAATCACCAGCGCCGGCGGGACCGCGCTGGCCGTGCCCACCGACATCACCGATCCGGATGCCGTCCGCGCGCTGGTGCGGGCCGCCGAAGCGGAGTTCGGGCGGATCGACACCTGGGTGAACGTCGCCGGCGTGTCCGTCTTCGGGCGCGTCGAGGACATCACCGACGAGGAATTCGAACGCGTCCTGCGGGTGAACTTCCTCGGCCACGTCCACGGCGTGCGCGCGGCGCTGCCCGCGTTGCGCCGCGCGGGTGGTGGCTCGGTCATCGGCGTGGCGTCGGCCGAGGGCGTGCGGGCGGTGCCGCTGCACGCGCCCTACACCGCCAGCAAGTTCGCGCTGCGTGGCTTCTACGACTGCCTCCGCATCGAACTCGCGCAGGAGGGCGCCCCGATCGCCGTCACGACCATCCTGCCCGGGGCCATCGACACGCCGTTCTTCGAGCACGCGCGCAGCAAGCTCGGTGCGCTGCCGAAGCCCCCGCCGCCGGTGTACGCGCCGGAAGCGGTCGCCGACACGATCGTGTTCGCCGCGACGCACCCCCGTCGCGAGATCCCGGTCGGCGGCGCCACGGCCGGTTTCTTCCTCGGGCAGCGGCTCTCCCCCGGGCTGTCCGACGCGCTGCTGTCGTTGCGCCGGATCGGCTCGGGCAGTTTCCGCAACACGCTGCCGGACAACGGGACCGACAACGTCGACTCCACTGTGGACGAACCGGGCCGCGTGCACGGCCGTCACCCCGGGAAGGTGGTGCAGCGCAGCGCGTTCACCCGGTTGGTCGGGACACTCCCCCGGCCGGGTGACCTGCTCACGGCGCTGGTGTCACGGCGTCACCGCACGACGTGAGGATTGACCCGCGGACGACGGGGTAGCCGCAGCGGTATGGATCCGACGCGCGACGGTCACGCCCGGTCGAAGCCCGCCTGGGCGCACCGGGTGCTGGGGAAAGCGGAAGACGCCGAGGCGCTCGATGGGCCGGCGACCGCACTGACGAAGGTGCTCGGCGCCGCGGACGGGACCGGCGTGCTGCGGCAACTGCGCGGCCACAGCCTCGGGCACCCGCTGCACCCGCTCGCGGTGACGCTCCCCATCGGCGCCTGGCTGTGTTCGGCGCTGTTCGACCTCCTCCCGGACGGGAAGGACACCGCGCGCCGCCTGGTCGCGACGGGGTTGCTGACGGCCCCGGCGGCGATGGTGCTCGGCCTGGCCGACTACACGGGCCTGGACGTGCGGCAACGCCGGGTCGCCTTGGTCCACGCGGCGGCCAACGCGACGGCGGCGGCGCTGTTCGGAGCGTCCTACGTGGCCCGCCGCCGCGGCGGCACCGGACGGGTCCTCGCGGCCCTGGGCCTGACGGCGACCAGCATGGGCGGTGCCCTCGGCGGGCACCTGGCCTACGCCCAGGGTGCCGGGGTGTTCCGCTGGCAGCCCCTGGACGACCTGGCTCCGGCCGAGCTCGCCGGAGATGACCCGGCCGCGCCCCGCAACCCTGCTTGACGCCCGCCCGCCCGCTCGTGTCCACCCGGGCCCGACACCAGTTCGCCGCTTGTGGCCAGCGGGGCCCGGCACCCCGACGGTCGGTCTGCGTACCGGAACGGTCGGCTCGCGTACCCCAAGGGTCGGCCTGCGCACCGCAACAGTCGGCTCCCGCACCCAGAGGGTCGGCCCGCGTTCCGGAACAGTCGGCTCGCGTACCTAAAGGGTCGGCCAACGTACCGGATCAGTCGGCTTGCGTACCTGGACGGTCGGCTTGCGTACCCCAGGGTCGGCCTGCGTACCGCAACAGTCGGCTGCCATACCCCGACCGTCGGCCTGCGTACCGCAACAGTCGGCTGGCGTACCCCGACGGTCGGCCTGCGTACCGGAACCGTCGGCTCGCGTACCTGGACGGTCGGATGCCAAGCCTAGGCTTGATCAGCGGTGAGCGGGGTAACCGCCCTCCATGAGCGAATCCGAGAACCGCCCCCTGACCCCCGACGCGCCCGCGCCGCCCGGTACCCCCGAGCTCGACCTCGACGTCGAGGTGCCCGAGGCCGACCGGACGGAACCCGGCTCTCAGGACGTCGACGACGACGCCGGCACCACCGAACCGCCCGGCTGAGCCGCCGGCCAGGGGCGGGCCGCCGTCATCAGGCCGATCATGCCCGCGACCAGGCGCATCTGGTCCACCGTCCGGATGTCGGCCTCGACGAGCCGTGGCGAGCACACCAGCACCGCTAGTGCCTGCGCCCGCGACAGCGCCACGTTCAGCCGGTTGCGGGACAGCAGGAAATCCAGGCCACGCGGCAGGTCGACCGCCGATGACGACGTCATCGTCGTGATCACCACCGGTGCCTCCTGGCCCTGGAACCGGTCGACCGTGCCCACCCTGACCCCGGGGAAGCCGGCCTGCTCCAGCGCGCGGGTGACCGTGCGGGCCTGGAGGTTGTACGGCGCCACCACCAGGATGTCGTGGTCGCCCAGCGGCCGCGCCACCCCGTGGTCCGTCCACACGCGACCGTGCACTTCGGACACCAGCCGGACGACCTCGGCGGCTTCCTCCACCGACCGGGTCGTGTTGCCCTGGTGGTCCACTTCGGACACGTACAGGCCCGCGGCGACGCCGTCCAGCGCGCGGTCCGCCGCCGACGGGTGGGCGTGCAGCCGCCCGGCGTAGGACAGGTGCGACACCGGTTCGCACACCGCCGGGTGCATGCGCCGCGTCTCGTCGAGGAAGTAGCCCAGCGCCGCCGGCATGATGTCGGCCTCACCGATCAGGTGCCCCAGCGCCGACGCCTCGGCGCCCGCCGGGTGCGTCCCCTGCACCACCTGGGGCAGTTGCTGCGGGTCGCCCAGCAGCACGACGTTGCGCGCGCACATCGACACCGCGAGCGCGTCGGCCAGGGCGAACTGGCCGGCCTCGTCGATGATCAGCAGGTCGAACGGCTCCTCGCGGACCGCCGCGTTGGCGAACGTCCACGCCGTGCCGCCGACGAGGTGCCCGGTGTCGTGCTCCTCGCGCCACTTCACCAGCGCGGGGTTGCTCTTCGGCTGGTCCCAGGGCGCGGCCGGGTCCGGCGTCTTCTTCGCGCGCTTGGCGCACGGCAGCTCCGGCGCGCTCTTCTTGGCCGCGCTCAGCACGTTCTCCACGGCCTTGTGGCTGGTCGAGGTGACCGCGACCGTCCGGCCCGCCCGGACCAGCCGCGCGATCAGCCGGCCGGCGAGGTAGGTCTTGCCCGCGCCCGGCGGGCCCTGCACGGCCAGCGCCGACCCGTCGAGCGCCTCGACCGCCTCGATCACCGTGGCGACCAGGTCCTCCCCCGGCTCGGGCAGCGCCGCGCCGCCGCGCAGCCGCGGCGGCGTCCGCCGGAGCAGGTCGACGCCGGGGTGGCGCGGCAGCTGCGGGAGCGCGTCGACGACCAGGCGCGCGAGGTCGGCGACCGCCTCGTCCTTGGGCGACGGCCGCACCGGGCTGCCCGGCAGCACCGCGCTCGGCCGGTCGTTCGTCGTGGCGTCCGGCGGGCAGCTCTCTTCCAGGGTCAGCTCGACGGCCGAGGCGGCGACGACCTTCGCGTCGCGGGCGGTGTCGCCGTAACGCAGCCGCACGTCGTCGCCGGGCGCGAACGGGTGCGGCCGGTCGGGGTCGCACGCCAGCTGGAGCGTCCGCTTCGCGGTGCGCGCCCGCCCGGCCGGCGGCACCCACTCGCCGGCTTCCAGCGAGACCGGCACGGCACAGGCGGTGTCCACTTCGAGGTCGCCGAGCGGAGCGGCGAGCTGGCGGAAGTACTCCCACCACGCCGGGTTGGTCTCGCGGCGGTGGTAGCCGACGGACGCGGCCAGCAGCGCGCGGGCCCGCTCGTCGGCGGTGAACTGCCCCGGGTCATCGGGCAGCCCGTCGAGCAGCGGGTCGACCAGCGCGGCCAGCTGCGCGGCCCGTTCGGCGCGCCGCTCGGCGGCGACGTCCTCCTCGGCCGCGCGCAGCAGCGCGTCTTCGGCGGACTCCTCGGCCGGCTCCGGGACGGCGATCCCCGCGTCGGCCCGGACGCGGTGCAGGAAGCCGAACAGCCGCTGGGCGGAGACGCAGTCGTCCTCGGTGTTCTCGCCGATGCGGCGCAGGACCTCGTCGGCGCGTTCGGGCTCCCCGGACTGCGCGAGCGCCAGGTACTCCTCGTACGCGTCGACGTCGGACACGGCGGTCTTCGCGCGGGCGCCGGGCTGGTAGAGCGGTTCGAGGTGGCGGATCGAGTACGACCGCTGCGACACGCGCAGCGCCTTGCGCACGACCGCGTGCAGGTCGACGACCGCGCCGCTGCGGAGCAGGTGGTCGACGGTCTCCTCGCGGGTGCCGTGCACCGCCGCGAGCCGCTTGATCGCGGTGACTTCGTAGGGCGCGTAGTGGTAGACGTGCGAGCCCGGGTGCTCGGCCACGCGCGCCGCGGCGAAGTCGACGAACTCCTCGAACGCCCGCCGCTCCTGCGCGCGGCTGTGCGCCCAGAACGGCGTGAACTGCCGGTCGCCGAAGGCACCGAAGAGGTATTCCAGGCCTTCGCCGGCCAGGGCGTGCGGATCGCCGGCCAGGTCGACGAACACGTCCCCCGGCGCCGGCGCGGGCAGGGCGGCCAGCTCGTCCGGGTCGACGACCTCGTAGGCGACCTCGCCGGTGGTGTCCTGCCGGACCTGCAGCACGGCCTGGGCGCGCAGGGTCGCGAACGCCGTCGCGGACAGGTCCCGCGGCCGGTCGTCCGGGCTCGCGGCGGCCAGCGCGTCGATCGAGCCGAGCCCGGCGGCGACGAGCTTGCGCCGCTGGTCACCGCGCATCCCGGCCACCAGCGAGAGGTCACGGTCGGCTTCGCGGGCCGACGCGCAGTGCTGCGCGAACCCGCACCCGGCGCAGGCCGGGCGTTCGTCGGCCCACAGCGGCACCGGCAGCCGCGGCGGGCGCCCGGCCAGCCGGGCCCGCAGCCGGTCCACCAGCGGCCGGAAGTCCTCGACGCTCAGCGTCCGGGTGCCGCCGTCGGTCAGCCGGAGGTGCAGCCGCGGCCCGGCCGGCCAACCGGCGCGCGCCAGTGCGTCGGCGCACGCGGTCAGCCGGATCACCGCCGCGGGCGTCGCCTGCCGGACCGGTGTGGCGTCGTGCACTTCGTAGCGGCCCTCGCCGTCCTGGACCAGCGAATCCGCTTGAGCCGAGAACTCGCCGTCGAGGAAGACGGCCCGGTGGATGACCGGCGCCCCGGAGCGCAACGCCTCCTCCGTCGCCTTCGCGGCGAGGGCGAGGTCTTCAGCGTCGGTGGTCTCGTGGCTGCCGGACTCGGGCCGCGGCGCTCCCGGCAGTCCCGCGGCCCGCGCCTGGAGGAGGACGCTGCGGTGTTCGCAGTCGAGCAGGTCGGCGAGATCGGCTGGGGTGAGCATCGCCGCGAAGTCTGACACGGTGCTCCGGCCGGGCCGGGCACACCGTCCCCGACACGCCGAAACTTTCGGGATTTCCCGGTATATCGCCAATTCTTGACAGTGCCGACCCGCGCCCGCAATAGTGCGGGAACCGAACTCAATACCCGGCGATCACGTGGGGGAACGTTGTCTCTCAACGACGAGAACGGGCTGCGGCGGCGCTCCTTCCTGATCGGCAGCGGAGCCGTCCTGACCACCTCGGTGTTCGGTGCCTCCGCGGCCCAGGCGAGTCCGCCGGGTTTCCCGGACGACTACGACGGCTCGGACCTGTGGCTGCGCTACGAGCCGGTCGCCGATCCCGGCCTCCTCGCCCGGTACCGGACCACGCTCGGCGCGATCGTCGTGGAGAACGCGGACCGGACGAAGGTGCACCGCCACACGGCGAACCTGAGCATGGCCCCCGGCGCCACGGAACACCTGGTGGAGAGCACTTTGGCCGCCGCGCGGGACGAGCTCGTCCGGGGTCTGCGCGGCCTGCTCGGGCGGTCCGTGCCGGTGCGGGACGGCTTTCCCGACCGCGCGGTGGTGGTGGGCACCCCCGACAGCTCACCGCTGGTGCGCCGGCTCGTGCCCGCACGCGACCTGGCCCCGCTGGGCAGCGACGGCTACCTCATCCGCTCGCTGTGCCGGGACGGCCACCGGTCGATCGTGATCGCCGGCAACACCGACGTCGCCGCGCTGTACGGGACGTTCGCCTTCCTCCGGCGGCTGCAGGCGGAACAGCCTCTCACCGACCTGAAACTTTCATCGGTTCCCCGCATCAACCACCGATACCTCAACTACTGGGAAACCGAGCGTCTTTACGCCGGGAACAACCCGGCGGGTACCGGCGGGTTGAACGGCGAAAACGGGGCGATCTTCGATTTCACCGCCACCGGCGCGTCCACCGCGCTGAACCTGCCGGTGATCCTCGACCGGTACCTCGTGGCGGCACGGGCGATGGCCTCCGTCGGCATCAACGGCATCACGATCAACAACGTCAACGCCAACAGCTTCTACCTCACCCCGGCCGCCATCGAGCAGGAAGCCGCACTGGCGGACGCACTGCGCCCGTACGGGATCCGGCTGGCGGTCTCCATCAACTACGCGGCCCCGACGGACGCCCGGTTCGCGCCCGACACCCTGACGCGCGAACAGCTGGACCCCTACAGCGCGCAGTTCCGGGACTGGTGGACCCGCCGGGCCCGGCAGCTGCAGGCGGCGATCCCCGACTTCCTGGGCTTCACGGTCAAGGCGAACTCCGAGGGCCAGCCGGGTCCCCAGGACCTCGGCTACGACCACGGGGACGGCGCCAACGGCATCGCGGCGGCGGTGGCGCCGCTCGGGATGCGGATCTTCTGGCGGACCTTCGTCTACAACGCCGACGTCGACGCGGACCGGCTGAAGCGCGCGTACCTCGAGTTCGGCCCCATCGACGCCGAACGCCAGCCCGACGGCACGACCGGCCGGTTCGCGAAGAACGTGTTCCTGCAGACCAAGAACGGCCCGCTCGACTACCAGGCCCGGGAACCGGCCAACCCGCTGTTCGGCCGGCTGGCGCACACCAACCAGGCCATCGAGCTGCAGGTGACCCAGGAGTACACCGGGCAGAACACGATGCTGTGCTACCTCGGCCCGCTGTGGGAAGAGGTGCTGAAGTCCGACACGTTCGCCACCGGCCCGGACGGCCGGCTGCTGCCGCACCGCCTGGTGGGTCACGTGGTGGACGGCACGGCGCAGGGCCACCCGGACAGCGCCATCGTCGGGGTGGCCAACTTCGGCAACACCGACGACCTGACCGGGCACCACTTCGCGCAGGCGAACCTGTACGCCTTCGGCAGGCTGGCCTGGGACTGGACGCTGGACGCCCGCGGCATCGCCGAGGACTGGGTCCGGCTGACGTGGGGCAACCGCGACTTAGCCGTCCGGACCATCGTGGCGATGATGATGGGCTCCCGGGAGGCGCTGGCCGCCTACCAGACCCCGCTCGGCGTCGCGCACCAGTTCCGCTCCAGCGACCACTACGGCCCCAACCCCGCCGAACGGCTCGCGCGCGACGACTGGAGCCCGGTGTACTACAACAAAGCCGACACCGCCGGGCTCGGCTACGACCGCTCGCCCACCGGCAGCGGGTTCACCGCGCAGTACTTCCCGGTGCTCGCGGCCCGGTACGCCGACATCGACACCACCCCCGAGAACCTGCTGATGTGGTTCCACCACGTTCCGTGGGACCGGCGGATGCGCAGCGGCCGGATCTTCTGGGACGAGCTGGTGCTCCGCTACCAGACGGGCGTCCAGTACGTCTCCTGGATGCGGCGGGCCTGGGACGCGCTCGAACCGCACGTCGACGCCCGCCGCTTCGCCGAAGTGAAGGCGAAGCTCGCGGCCCACGAGGCCGACGCCGGCACCTGGCGCGACACCTGCGTGGGCTATTGGCAGCAGTTCAGCGGCCGGGCGATCCCGACCGACGGGCCCCTCTCGATCAAGCTCGTCGTCGGCGGCCGGACCATCGGCGGCTTCGACGCCGGTGCCGCGGCCAGCACCGTCCCGCTGACGGCCGGGACTCCCCCGACGATCACCAGGGTCATCCCGGCCGACCCCGCCGTGCGGTGCGAGATCCTTTCCCAGGCCGGTGGCGTGCCCGGGCGGGCCGTCGTGCGGGTCACCGGGAAGAGCTTCTTCGGGCCCCTTCTGAAGGATTACGTGTTCGAGTTCACGCGTTGAGGGGAACCCTCCGGCAGCCGCGTCCGTTGTCGTTGCCTACGGCACCGTAAGTTACGGTCGCGTAGGTAAGGAAGGACGTCCCGCATGCCGGTCCCCGAAACCACCCGCCTGCTGCACGAACTGGAAGGCACGGTCGAAGAGAACCTCAACCGGCACCTCGCCGCCGCCCAGGAGTGGATGCCGCACGAGTACGTGCCGTGGAGCCAGGGCCGCGACTTCGCCGAACTGGGCGGCGAGGCGTGGGACCCGGAGCAGTCCCGGGTGAGCCCGATCGCGCGCACGGCGCTGGAAGTCAACCTGCTGACCGAGGACAACCTGCCCAGCTACCACCGCGAGATCGAGCGCGCGTTCGGCCGCGACGGTGCGTGGGGGACGTGGGTGCACCGGTGGACGGCCGAAGAGGGCCGCCACGGCATCTGCATCCGCGACTACCTGCTGGTCACCCGCGCCGTCGACCCCGTCGAGCTGGAGCGAATGCGGATGGAGACGATGCAGGCCGGCTACGACACCGGCGACAAGCCGCTGCTCAACGTCTGCGCGTACGTCTCGTTCCAGGAGCTCGCGACCCGGCTCTCGCACCGCAACACCGGCCGCTACACCCAGGACCCGCTGGCCGAGAAGCTCCTGGCCCGGGTGTCCACGGACGAGAACCTGCACATGGTCTTCTACCGCAACCTCGTCAAGGCGGCGCTGGAGATCTCCCCGGACGCGATGGTGCGCGCGATCACCGACGAGGTGCTGAACTTCGCGATGCCGGGCGCGGTGATCCCGAGCTTCCAGCGCAAGGCGGCGCTGATGGCCAAGGCCGGCATCTACGACCTGCGCATCCACCACGACGACGTCGTCCAGCCGCTGCTGCGGTACTGGAAGGTGTTCGACCTGACCGGCCTGGGCGCGGTCGGCGAAGCCGCGCGGGAGGAGCTGGCCACCTTCCTCAAGGGCCTCGACACCCAGGCGTCCCGGTTCGAGGAACGCCGGGACGCCGCGGCCGCGCGCCGGGCGGAGCGGGGCATAGTGGACGCCTGAGCAGTCCCGGCCCGCCGGAGGTCGCCGTGCCGCACCGAGGTCGCGTTCCCGGCGCCACCGGGCCGGTGCTGGGCCGCGCGCTGCGGGTGCTCGAAGCGTTCTCGCCGGAGCGGCCGACGCTGCGGCTGAGCGAGGTCGCGCGCCGGAGCGGGCTGCCGGCCGCGACCGCGCACCGGCTCCTGCGGGAGTTCTGCGAATGGGGCGCGCTGGAGCGCGACGAGACCGGCGTCTACCGGGTCGGGCTGCGGCTGTGGGAACTGGGCTCGCTCGCGCCGCGGGGGCTGGGCCTGCGGGAACTCGCCCTGCCGTTCCTGGAGGACCTCTCGCAGATCACGCGGGAGAACGTCCAGCTCGCTGTCCGCGAAGGCACCGAAGTCGTGTACATCGAGCGGATCGCCGGGTCCGGGGCCGTTCCGGTGCTGACCCGGGTCGGCGGGCGGTTCGCGCTGACCGCCACCGGCGTCGGGCTCGTCCTGCTCGCCCACGCGCCCGCCGACGTGCAAGAGGACGTCCTCGGCCGCCCGATCGAGCGGTACACCAGCGAGACGGTGACCGACCCGGACCGGCTGCGGCACCTGCTGGCCGACGTGCGCACGCACGGCTTTTCCATCAGCGAGCGGCAGGTGACCCTGGACGCACTGTCGGTCGGCGCGCCGATCCACGACGGGCGGGGCCAGGTCGTCGCGGCGATGTCGCTCGTGGTGCGCTGCGGGAGCGCGGCGCCGCACGCGCTCGCCCCGCTGGTGATGACGAGCGCGCGGGCGATCTCGCGCGCGCTTTCCGTCTTATGAAATAGCCCTTCGTGGCACCCGGGCCGCTCCCCCAGGCTGTGACCCGGCCCACCACGAAAGGACGACCTCGATGAGCGCCATCCCCCGCGACCAGTGGTACGTCGCCGCCTACGGCTCCGAGATCGGGGCCGAGCTGTTCAGCCGGACCATCTGCGGCGAGCCGGTCCTGTTCTGGCGGACCCGCGACGGCAGCGTCACCGCGATGGCCGACCGGTGCGTGCACCGGCGCTTCCCGTTGTCGCAGGCGCCTTCGCGGCTCGTCGACGACCAGGTCGTGTGCGGCTACCACGGGTTCACCTACGGCGTGGACGGCAAGTGCGTGGCCGTGCCGGGCCAGACCCGGGTGCCGCGGACCGCGCGGCTGGCACGCTACCCGCTGGTGGAGCAGGACTCCTTCGTCTGGATCTTCATCGGCGACCCCGCGAAGGCCGATCCGGCGCGGATCCCGCGGGCGCCCTGGCTCGACTCGCCGGGTTACACCACCGTCCGCGGGATGGAACCGCTGAAGGCGCGGTACTCGTTGCTGGTGGACAACCTGCTGGACCTGTCCCACGAGACCTACCTGCACGGCGGCTACATCGGCACGCCGGAGGTCGCCGAGACGCCGATCACGACCGAAGTGGACGAAGAGGCCGGGATCGTCTACGTCTCGCGGCACATGGCCGACGCCGCGTGCCCGCCCTTCTACGCCAAGTCGACCGGCCTGGAGGGCCGCATCACGCGCTGGCAGGACATCGAGTACACGCCGCCGTGCCTGTACAAGCTGCACAGCCGCATCGCACCGGTCGGGTCCGTGCCGAACCCCGACGGCACCGATCCGGACGCCTTCCACGTCGAGGTCGTCTACGCCATCACGCCCGAGACCGAGCACTCGACGCACGACTTCTGGGCGGTGGCCCGGGACTTCGCGCTCGACGACGAAGGCGTGTCGGCGTTCCTCGCCGAGAACAACCGGACCGTGGTGCTGCAGGACGTCGAAGCCCTCGACGTCCTGGAGCGGGTGATCGCCACCGAACCGGCGGGCTACCAGGAGCTCTCGGTCAACATCGACACCGGCGGCCTGGCGGCCCGCCGGATGCTGCAGCGGCTGGTTGCGTCGTGAACCGCCCGATGCTGACCGGCGACCGCGTCAACCGGATCCACTGGGTGCTCGGCACCGACCGGCTGCGCGCGGTCTGCCACTGCGGCGCCGAGCGCGAGTTCGACGACCCCGTGCAGCTGTGGGACTGGCTGCTCGCCCACCCCGAAGGACACCGATGACCCGCGAACTCCTGGTGGACCGCAAGGAAGAGCTGGCCGACGGCGTGGTCCGGCTGACCCTGCGCGACCCTGACGGCGGCTCGCTGCCGCCGTGGGAGCCGGGCGCGCACATCGACCTGGTCCTGCCCGGCTTCGTCCGGCAGTACTCCCTGTGCGGCGACCCCGCGGAAACGTCGGCGTACCAGGTGGCCGTGCTGCGCGAACCCGGCGGTCGCGGCGGCTCGGCGTACGTGCACGATGCGCTGTCGGCCGGGGATCGCGTCGAGGTGGACGGCCCGCGCAACCACTTCGCGCTGGTCGAGGCCGAGCGGTACCTGTTCGTCGCCGGCGGCATCGGCATCACGCCGATCCTGCCGATGCTCGACGCCGCCACCGCGTCCGGCCGCGACTGGCAGCTGGTCTACGGCGGCCGGACGCGGGCTTCGATGGCGTTCACGGCCGAGCTCGCCCACCACGGCGACCGGGTTTCGTTCCGCCCCCAGGACGAGCACGGCTTGCTGGACCTCCCGACGCTGCTGGCCGCGACCCGGCCGGGCACGGCGGTCTACTGCTGCGGCCCGGAACCGCTGCTGGCGGCGGTGGAAGCGCTCGGCCCGGCGGACCTGCACGTCGAGCGCTTCACCGCAGCGGCGGACGACGGCGAGCGGACGGCGTTCGAGGTCGAGCTGGCCGGGTCGGGCCGGGTGCTGCCGGTGCCGGCGGACCGGTCGATCCTGGAGGTGGTCGAGGAAGCCGGGATCACGGTGTTGTCGTCGTGCCGGGAAGGCACGTGCGGCACCTGCGAAACCGGGGTGCTGGGCGGGACGCCGGACCACCGGGACTCGGTGCTGACCGCGGCGGAACGGCAGGAGAACGAGGTGATGATGCTCTGCGTGTCGCGCGCCTGTTCGCCCCGGCTGGTGCTCGACCTCTGACGCCTCAGAGCCACTTCACCTTGATTCCAGGGCCTGCGCCGAGAATCCGGTGCCGGTCGGGGTAGGCCCGGACAGTCAGCCGGGCATCGCCCAGTCCGGAAAGATCGATATCCCCCCGCTCCATGGGCTTCGACAGAATGTCCAGTGTGGTCAACTGGGTCATCCCGGCGATCTGTGTCAGCTGATCCGAGTCGACCGGGGTGACCATCCGAAGGGTCCGCAAGCTTTCCACGGTCGTGAGCGGAGTGAGGTCGCTGACCTGACAATGACGGATGGACAACCTGTCCAAGGCAGCGAAGCGGGCGAGCTCGCCGAGTCCCTCCAACGGGCGAACCTGGAGGAAGCCCAGCGAATTGATTCCGGGAACGTCCATCGTGAGTTGACGCAATCCACCTCGGATGTCCAGGCCGGCTCCTTCGGAGGTACGCCCGACATCCAATGACCGAAGAGCGGTCAACTTGCGGAGGAAGCTGAAGTCCGCCCCGTTCGGATAGCCGTAGAGGTACAACTTGCTCAAGGCTCGCAGCTCACCGAGCGCGGAGAAGTCCTCGACCTCCTCGAGCCGTTCGAAGCCCAATGAGACCAGGCTCGTCATCGAACGAAAGAGCTCAAGATCGGTCAGTGACGCGACTTTGGGGTAGAAGCACAAATGCCGCAAACTCGGGATACCGAGGAGGGGACGGGGATCGACCGCACCGCGAGGCTCCAGCAACAACGATTCGATGTCGGCGCACCGCTTCAGCGGAGCAAGATCTTCGAAATCGCCGACTAGCGAGGCATGGCGCAGGCACGGCAACCGTGCCAGCGCTTCCAGGTCCGTGAAATCGCGAAGTTTGATACTCAGATCGCGCAGGTGGCGAATTCTGGGGACTGCGGGGAGGAGCGCCTGATCGTCGATCGACAGATGCCCGTCCGGCAACGGCGCGTCGGCGAGGATGCGTGCGGCGTACTCGTCCGGATCGAAGTAACGCCATGCCGCGATCAGTTCCTTCTGCACGCCCGGCCTCGGATCGCGGCTGAACTTCTCCAGCACCGGCCACGCTTCCGGGCCGTTGATCAACGCCGCGGTCCGGACGGTGGCTGCGGCCGCGGCTTCCGAAAGATCGGCCGGTGTGTCGAGCAGCCGCGGCAGCAGGACTTCTCCACCGGCGGCCAAGGACCGGGCTTCGGCTGTTCCCCGCGGCGGAATCAGCGCGGCCAGGGAACTCTCCATGCGTTCGGCGAGCTCGACTGTCAGAGCCGGCGCGGACTCCGTCGCCGCCGAGGCGAGGAGGCGGAGCTTCCGCCGGCTTCGCGGTTCGGCGTCGGCCCGGTCGAACAGACCCTTGAACAGCTGTTCGCGCACCGGTGCATTGGCCAGGCCGGAGGCCATCACGACGATGTCCCGCCACTGGTCCAGGTGTGCGTTCTGCACCAGCAAGCCGACATCTCCCTGATCCGCGGCCTCCTCCGCGGTCAGGAACTCCTGGAACGTGCGGTGCACGAAGTCGATCCTGCCCGGCGTCGGCTCACGGACGATCCCGCTCCGCTGTACCAGGTGCTCCAGCAGGACCTCCGCGTCGTAGTCGACTTTCGGCATGGTCGCGAGCCGTTCGGCGAGACGCCTGCGTGCCTCCTCCCTGCTCAGCTCGGACCGGCCGTTCACCGACAGCCGCCAAGCCAGGTGCCGAAGCAGCTGGCGGCTTTCCCGGTTGCCGATCTTCAGCGAGGCGGGGATTCGCCTCTCGACGTCACGGCGTTCCAACAGCATCGACAACGCGGTGACGTAGAGCTCAAGCCGGTTGCGCGGGAGGAACGAGGCATGGTCCAGGTTCAGCGCACACAACATCGCGCACAGCAGCGGTGTCGTCGCGAGAGCTCTCAAGTGGGCGTTGCCGTCCAGGCGGCTGAGCAGGACACCCTCGTACCGTGGAAGGTCCTCCTCGGCACACGGCATGCTTCCGGCGTCGCGCACGGCCTTGTGCCAGTGGCGGACAAGAGCGCGTACATCGGCCTGGCTCATGTGCTCGATCCAGGCGGAACTGAACCCTTCCGCACTCAGCCACTTCTCGGCCGCCGCGGCCGGCCGTGACGTGAGAACGAGCCTGGTCTCGGGAAATGCCTGACACAGGTCCTGGAGCCACGCTCGGACCGTTGCTCGCTCGTCGGCGGCGAGTTCGTCGACGCCGTCGACGAGAACGAGGGCACGTCCCGAGGCGAGCTGGCGATGGACGTAGGCCGACGGCATCAGCGCGGTCAGGGCTTGCGCCGTCCCGTCGAGGAACTCCTCGGGCGAGGGAAGCCTCCGACCGGAGTAGCCGCGCAACTTGACCAGGAACGGGACGTACCCGTTGAGGCCGGCCAGCTCGTCGCGAAAAGTTCCGCGCGCGGCGTTGACCGCGAGCCAGCGCAGGAGCGTCGACTTGCCCGAGCCGGCTTCGCCGCGGATCAGGATGCGGCCAGCCGTCGCCAACGCTTGCTCGGCCCGGACGGAACCGTCCTCGCCGCGCCCCGGATCGGCCCGCCACGAGAGCATCTCGTGGGCAGGTCCGCGGGAACCGACACCGGTGCCGCGGACGGTCAGGCTCACGTACGCGACGCTCAGCGTCGTCCGGGGGCGGTAGCTGCGGGTATCCACCCCGAACAGCTCGAGGTCGTCCAAGGTTTCGCTGATCTGCCGCAGGTACCGGGAGCGGAACGCCGTGTCCGACGCGGTGCCGCCGGGCGCCATCAGGGAGGGCGCCGGTAGCCGGTTGAGGACCCGTTCGAGCTGCTCGGCCAAGCCCGAGACCCGGCCGAGCAGCTCCGCGCCGGCCCTGGCCGCGAACGGGGTCAAGTGCACGACGAGGCGGACGTAACAGGCGCAGCACTCGTCGAGGACCCGGCGGTGGAACCACGTCGCGGCCTCGCTGAGACCCGCGCGTTGCGCGGCGTCCGGCATGGTGGCGCGAAGGCGGCGGGCGAGCTGGGCCGGGTCGACGTCGACCTCGAACAAGTCGGCATCGGCCAGATCGGCCCGTTCGAAGGCGGCCGCCACCTCCGCCAACGCCGCCGACCGCTCGCCGTCGTCGAGATCCGGGACTTCCTGTCGGCACAACAGCAGCAGGCGCTCGGATACGACGTCGACCAGCGCGTCTACTTCCCGGTCGAAGCGTCGGCGGGGAAAGCCGCTCCCGATGCGCGCCTGCACCAGCTCCGACAGCGAGCTCTCCCGCTCGAGCGCGCTGTTGCGGCTGGTGAGCCACGACTTCACGGCGGAGCTCACGACTGTGGTCCCCACCTTCATCACCAAGGGCTCCATGGCCATCGAGTCGCAGTTGCGTCACCCGCTGTTACTGCACGGCGAACCGGCCCGATCTGTAGTGGTATGGGAGCCGTGACGACGTTTGACTCCTTCGTGGACAAGGTGGACGAGCGGCTCGGCGACGGGCTCGAGCGTGTCCTGTGCGCCCACCACCAGCGGCGGCTGCAGCGGCTCGGCTGGGGTGACGTGCTCGCCGGCGGTGCGCAGGACCGGCTCGGCGGCCGGGCGCCGGTGCGCGAGGGCAACCGGGTCGAGGTGCTGATCGACGGCGAGGAGTCGCTGCCCGCCGTCGAAGCGGCCATCCGGCAGGCGAAATCCCACGTGCACCTGGCCAACTGGCACGCCAGCGCCGACTTCCGGCTGACGCGCGAACCCGGGTCGCCCACCCTGCGTGAGCTGCTCGCCGAGGCCGCCGGGCGCGGCGTCGAGGTCCGGGTCCTGCTGTGGGCCGGGCCGCCGTTCCCGGCGTTCCAGCCGTCGCGGAAGCTGGCCCGGTCCGAACAGCGGAAGTTCACCGAGGGCACGGACGTGCGCTGCGTGCTGGACGCCCGCGAGCGGACCCTGCACTGCCACCACGAGAAGATCGTGGTCGTGGACGACGCCGTCGCGTTCGTCGGCGGGGTCGATTTCACCGCGCTGGAGGGCGACCGGCACGACAGCCCGGAGCACCCGCCGCGGCCGATCGGGTGGCACGACCTGATGGCGCGGGTCGAAGGGCCCGCCGTCGCCGATGTCGCCGTCCACTTCCGGCGGCGCTGGACGGAGGTGGCGGGCGAGGCGCTGCCCGAACCGGCGGTCCCGGAGCCGGCCGGCACCAGCCGCGTCCAGCTGCAGAAGACCGTCCCGAACAACACCTACGACTTCCTGCCCAAGGGTGAGTTCACCATCCTCGACGGCTACCTGCGCGCGCTGCGGTCGGCGCGGCGGCTGGTGTACCTGGAGAACCAGTTCCTGTGGTCGCCGGAGATCGCCGAGGTCCTGCTGGACAAGCTGCGGAACCCGCCGGCCGACGACTTCCGCGTGGTCCTGCTGCTGCCGCGCAAGCCGAGCAACGGCTCGGACACCACGCGCGGCCAGCTGGGCCGCCTGCTGGACGCCGACGACGGCCACCACCGCCTGCTGGCCGCCACGGTCAGCGCGCACGACGGCGACGAGTCAGCCCCGGTGTACGTGCACGCGAAGCTCGGCATCGTGGACGACGAGTGGCTGACGATCGGCTCGGCGAACCTCAACGAGCACTCGCTGTTCAACGACACCGAAGTCAACCTCGTGACCGACGACCCGGAGGTGGCCCGCACGACGCGGCTGCGGCTGTGGGCCGAGCACCTCGGCCACCCGGTAGCGGAGCTGGAGAACCGCACCCCGGCGGACATCGTCGACAACCTGTGGCGGCCACTGGCGGCGGAGCAGGCCGAGCGGGAACGCCGGGGCGAGCAGCGCACCCACCGCCTGGTCCTGCTGCCGGGCACCTCCCGCCGCGCGGCCCGGCTGCAGGGCCCGCTGCGGGGGTTGCTGGTGGACGGCTGAGCCCGCCGCGGTTTTCGCGTTGAGTCTCCCCCGAGGGGAGGCGGCAGGCTGTGGGCATGGACGACGAGAACCTCCTCACGATCGGGGCGCTGGCCGCGCGGACCGGGCTGTCCGTCAAGACCATCCGGTTCTATTCCGACCGGGGGATCGTTCCGGCGACCTGCCACAGCCCGGCCGGCTACCGCCTGTACGACGTCGCCGCCCTGGCCCGGCTGGAACTCGTCCGCACGCTGCGTGCGCTGGACATCGATCTGCCCACCGTCCGGCGCGTCCTGGCCGCGGAGACTTCGCTGGCCGAGGTCGCCGCGGCCCACGCGGCGGCCCTCGGCACGCAGATCCGGGCCCTGCGGCTGCGGCGTGCCGTGCTGGCCGCGGTCGCGAACCGGCAATCGACCCCTCGGGAGATGGAACTGATGCACAAGCTCGTGAGCCTGTCCGACGCCGAACGGCGCCGCTTCGTCCACGATTTCATCGACGACACCTTCGGCGGTGTCGACGCCAACCCGGCCATGGTGGAACTGCTGCGGTCGAGCATGCCCGAACTCCCCGAAGACGCCGGCCCCGAACAGGTCGAGGCGTGGATGGAGCTCGTCGAACTGGTCCAGGACAGCGAATTCCGGGCCGCGGTGCGCCGGATGGCCGAGTACCAGGCGGCCCAGCGCGCCGACGGCGACACCACCGGCCTGCACCACGACCTGACCGAAACCGTGTGCGAGGACGTCGGCCGAGCGCTCGCGACAGGAATCGCCCCGGACTCGGAAGAGGCCGGCGCCATCGTCGCCACGCTCACCGCGCGCTACGCCGAGACGTTCGGCAAGGCCGACGACGAGCGCTTGAAGAGCTGGATCGTCGACCGGCTCGACATCGCCGACGATGCCCGCGTCACGCGGTACTGGCAGCTGGTGGCCGGCATCAACGGCTGGCCTCCGCTCCCGGACCTGCACCCGGTGTTCACCTGGTTCCGCCAGGCACTGCGCGCGCGTCTCGACAGCCGGGCGTGAGTGCTACCGGATCCGCAGCTTGCGCATCAGCTTCAGCCCGGACCGGTTCGTCACTCGAGCCCGATCCGCCTCGCCGCGTCGAGCACGGCCGGTGGCAGCTTGGCCCGCGCCGCGAGCACTTCGATGCCCACCAGCCGGCCGTGCTCGTCCAGGTCGAGGTTGATCATCCCGTCGACCCGCACGGGATGACAGGCGTACGTGCGCGCGGCGACCAGCGGGATTCCGGGCTCGAGGAGCCGGATGTACGCCGCGTCGGCGACTTCGTCGTAGGTGACGTCGAACTCTGCCATTTCCGGTAAGCGTACCGGCGCGCGCCTAGCGGATCCGCAGCTTCCGCATCAGCTTCAACCCGGAGAGCATGCTTTCGACGTACTTCTCGTACCCCTGCCCCGGCCGCGGCCCCATGACCTGCTTCTTCAGCACGGCCAAGTTCTGCACGTCCGTGTACTTGAGCAGCCCCTGATCACCGTGGCGGGCCCCGACGCCGGAGTTCTTCACCCCGCCGGACGGCGTTCCCTTGGCCGCGTACGCGGTCGCCAGGACGTCGTTGACGTTCACGTTGCCCGACTCGATGCGGGCCGCCACCGCGCGGGCCGCCGCGATGTCCGTGCTCCAGACCGAGGCGTTCAGGCCGTAGTCCGTGTCGTTGGCCAGTGCCACCGCTTCGTCGACCGTGCGGTACTTGTGCAGCGCCACCACCGGGCCGAACGTCTCGGTCACGCCGCAGAGCATGTCCGTGGTGACGCCCTCCAAGATCGTCGGCTCGAAGAACGCCGGGCCGAGGTCGGGGCGGGGCTTGCCGCCGCAGAGCAGGGTCGCGCCCTTGGCGACCGCGTCGTCCACGTGGGACTTGACGCGGCGCAGGTGGTCGACCGAGACCAGCGAGCCCATGTCGGGGCCGAAGTCGTAGGCCGCGCGGACGTCGAGGGCCGAGGCCGCCGCCACGAACGCCGTCTTGAACTCCTCGTAGCGGGACTCCGGCAGGTAGATCCGCTCGATGTGCATGCAGATCTGGCCCGTGTTGCCGAACGCCCCGAAGATGGCGCCCGGCACGGCCTCCGAAAGGTCAGCGTCCTCCAGCACGATCATCGGGTTCTTGCCGCCGAGTTCGAGGCAGCAGCCGATGAGGTTGCGGCCCGCGCGTTCGCCGATCACCCGGCCGGTCGCCGTCGAGCCGGTGAACATCACGTAGTCGGCGTGGTCGATCAGCGTGGGGCCGACGTCGGGACCCTCGCCGCACACCACCTGGAACAGGCCTTCCGGCAGACCCGCCTGCTCGAGCAACCGGACGCCGTAGAGCGGCGAGAGCGCCGTCTTGTTGTCCGGCTTCAGCACCACCGCGTTGCCCGCCATCAGCGCCGGCACCGCGTCGGAAACGCCGGTGGCGAACGGGAAGTTCCACGGCGCGATGATGCCCACGACCCCCTTGGGCAGCCGGACTTCGGTCGACGTCGTGAGCAGCGGGACCGGCCCGCCGCGCTTCGTCGGCGCGAGCAGGCGCGCGGCCCGCTTCAGGTAGTGGCTCATCACCATCGGCGGGTCGCAGGTCTCCTCGATCGCCATCCGCCGGTTCTTGCCGCTCTCCACCTGGATGAGGTCGGCGATCGTCCGCGCCTGCTCGACGAACAGCGCGTGCGCCCGCTTGAACACCGCCAGCCGCTGCTTGAGCGGGGTGGCCGCCCACTCGCGCTGGGCTTCGCGCGCGACCGCGAACGCCCGCTCGATGTCCTCGGGTGTCGACTGCGGCAGCTCGACGAGAACGTCGCCGGTGTACACCTCGGTCAGCGGCCAGGTCGCGCCGGACGAGCCCGGCACCCGGGCGACGAGCTGCCGCAGGAACGCGTCGGTGACCGACGCCGGGCGGGTGAGTCCGAGCGGCGTGAGGGTCATGACCGGCTCCCGAGGACCAGCTGGGCGCCCATTTCCCCGATCATGATGCAGGGCGCGTTGGTGTTGCCGCCGGTGATCGACGGCATGATCGAGGCGTCGCAGACCCGCAGCCGCTCCACGCCGCGGACCCGCAGGTCCGGGCCGACGACGGCGAGCTCGTCGACGCCCATCCGGCAGGTGCCGACACCGTGGTAGACCGACGTCGCGCGGTTGAGGATCGCGTCGCGCAACGCCTGGCCCTTGAGGTCCTGGCCCGGGTGGATCTCTTCCTTCACCGAGCCCTTGAACGCCTTGGACGCGAAGATCTCGCGCGCCATTTCCGAGCCCTCGCCGAGCAGCTCGAGGTCGGCCGGGTCGGACAGGTACTGGAAGTCGATCAACGGCGCGGCGGTGGGATCGGCCGAGGCGAGCCGCAGCGTGCCGCGGCTCTTCGGGTAGATGAGCGTCGTCAGCACGGTCAGGGCGCCGCGCTTGTCGACGTCGTGCCGGATCGGCGCGTCCTGGTTGGGCGACACGTACGCCCACGGCAGGAGGTGCAGCTGCAGGTCGGGGATCGCACCCGCCTGCGAGGTACGCAGGAACGCGACCGCCTCGAAGACCGAATTCGCCAGGAACGTGGTGCCGGGGCGGAGCAGCTCCCGGGCCAGCCCGCGGGCGAAGTACGGCGCCGTGCCCTTGTTCTTGCTGGACGACACGTGGAACGTCAGCGCGTGGAACATGTGGTCGTGCAGGTTGTCGCCGACGGGCAGGTCGGCGACGACGTCGATGCCGTGCTCCTTCAGGTGCTCGGCGTGGCCGATGCCGGAGAGCATGAGCAGCTGGGCCGAGCCGATGACCCCGGCGGAGAGGATGACCTCCTTGCCGGCCCGGACGGTCCGCCGGCGGCGGCCGTCGACGACCTCGACCCCGACGGCGCGGCCGTTTTCGACGAGCACCTTCTCGACCAGCACCCCGGACTGCAGCTGCAGGGTCGGGGGCGCGAGGTGGTGGATGTAGCCGCGCGAGGCGCTGTAGCGCAGGCCGTCGGCGGCGTTCTGCTGCATCCGGCTGACGCCCTCTTGGGATTCGGCGTTGTAGTCGTCGAGGATCTTGCAGCCGAGCGCGTCGGCGGTGGCCTCGACGAACTGCAGCGAACCCTCTTGCGGGTTCTTCGCGCGGGTGATCCGGATCGGGCCGCCCGCGCCGCGGAAGGCGTTCTCGCCGTCCTCGAAGTCCTCCATGCGCTTGTAGGCGGCGTTGACGCTGTCGGCGTCCCAGCCGGTGTTGCCCTCGGCGGCCCAGGAGTCGAAGTTGGCGCGGTTGCCGCGGACGTAGACCATGCCGTTGATGGAGCTGGACCCGCCGACGACCCGCCCGCGCGGCACCGGCATCCGGCGATCGAGAACGTGTTTCTGCGGCACGCCGTAGTAGCCCCAGTCGAGCGGCTTCTTGAGCTGCGGCACGGCGTGCATCGGCCCGACGAGCCCGGGTTTCTTGACGAGCAGCTGCTCGTCGCTCTTGCCGGCTTCCAGGACGATCACGCTGGCCCCAGCCTGCGCCAGCCGCCCCGCGATCGCCGCCCCGGAGCTGCCCGACCCGACGACGACGTAGTCGGCCTCGTCGCCGCGCGCCGCCCTTTTCGCCATGCCCGCTCCTTGCTACGACCGGCTGGAACTGGAACGTGTTCTAGTTCCAGCCACCGTATAGCGCCGACCCCGGCAAGCGCAACGGCCCGGGCCGTCAGCCCCAGGTCAGAAAGCGGTAGTGCAGGCCGGTCGTCGACTCCAGCCACTCCCCCACGGAGTCCGCCGGACGCCCGACCTCCGGCGCGTACGTGTCCCCCTCGAAGGACTCCCGCAGCTCGGTCACGACGATCCGGTCCGCGAACGGCAGCGCCGCCCGGTACACCGCCGCCCCGCCTATCACCCACAGGTCACCGGACACCGCGGCCAGGGCCGACGGCAGGTCCACGAACGTCTCGACGCCCTCCTGCGGGGCCGACGACAACACCAGGTTGCGCCGGCCCGGCAGCGGCCGGAACCGCGGCGGCAGCGACTCCCACGTCCGGCGGCCCATTACGACCGCCGCCCCCGAGGTCACCGTGCGGAAGTGCTTGAGGTCCTCCGGCAGGTGCCACGGCAGGGCACCGTCCCGCCCGATGACGCCGTTCGCCGCCTGGGCCCAGACCAGCCCGATCACACCGCCACCGGCGCTTTGATGCCCGGGTGCGGGTCGTAGCCCTCGAGCGAGAAGTGCTCGTAGGTGTAGTCGAACAGGCTGTCGGCCGGCTTCAGGCCCAGCGCCGGGAACGGCCGCGCGTCGCGGGCCAGCTGCGTGCGGACCTGGTCGACGTGGTTGTCGTAGACGTGGCAGTCGCCGCCGGTCCAGATGAAGTCGCCGACCCCGAGTCCGACCTGCGCGGCGATCATGTGCGTGAGCAGCGCGTAGCTGGCGATGTTGAACGGCACGCCGAGGAACAGGTCCGCGCTGCGCTGGTACAGCTGGCAGGAGAGCTCGCCGCCGGCGACGTAGAACTGGAAGAACGCGTGGCACGGCGGCAGCGCCATGCGCGGGATGTCGGCGACGTTCCACGCCGACACGATGATCCGCCGGGAGTCCGGGTTCTCACGCAGCGTGCGCAGGACCTCGGCGATCTGGTCGACGTGTCCGCCGTCCGGGGTCGGCCACGAGCGCCACTGCACCCCGTACACCGGGCCCAGGTCGCCGTCCGCGGCCGCCCACTCGTCCCAGATCGTGACGCCGTGCTCCTGCAGCCACGAGACGTTCGCGTCGCCGCGCAGGAACCACAGCAATTCGTACGCTATCGAGCGAAAGTGGACTTTCTTCGTGGTGATCAGGGGAAAGCCCTCGGACAGGCGGTACCGCAGCTGGTGCCCGAAGATCGACCTCGTGCCCGTGCCGGTACGGTCGCCCTTGCGGGTGCCCGTGTCGAGGACGTGGCGGAGGAGGTCTTCGTACTGCGTGTCCGGCATGCCCCGGAGCCTAGCCATGCCGCTGACTCAGCGTGAACCCCGGCTGCGCCACTCGGACGAAGTCAAAACTTGACCCATTCCAGAAAAGGTCCTAGGGTCGGTGGTGATGTCGGACTTCGAAGCACAGCTGCGTGCGGTCTCGCTGCGGGTCACCCGGCCCCGGCTGGCCGTGCTGGCCGCGCTGCGCGACCATCCGCACGTCGACACCGAGACGGTGATCGACCTGGTGCGGGCCGACCACCCGACGGTTTCGCACCAGACGATCTACGACGTGCTGCGGGCGCTCACCGACACCGGCCTGATCCGGCGCATCCAGCCGGCCGGCGCGAACGCGCGCTACGAGGCCCGGGTGGGTGACAACCACCACCACGTCGTGTGCCGTTCGTGCGGGGCGATAGCCGACGTCGACTGCGCCGTCGGCCACACCCCCTGTCTCACCGCTTCGGACGACCACGGTTTCGTGATCGACCAGGCGGAGGTCGTCTACTGGGGCACCTGCCCCGACTGCGCGGCCGACCGTCCCCGAAAAGATTCGCCGCTCCCGGAAGGAAGTAAATGAGCTCCACCCAGGACACCCCGTCCAGCGCGCAGGGCGTGGACAAGAAGGCGGCGGCCGGTTGCCCGGTCGCGCACGACTCGGTGACTTCGCACGGCAGCGAGAGCGAGAACCCGGCGATCGACTCGCCGACCCCGAAAACGGGTGGCCGGCCGCGCACGAACAAGGACTGGTGGCCCAACCAGCTCGACCTGTCGGTGCTGCACGCCCACTCCGCCAAGGGCAACCCGCTCGGCGCGAACTTCAGCTACGCCAAGGAGTTCGCGAAGCTCGACGTCGAGGCCCTCAAGCGGGACATCACCGAGGTGCTCACCACCTCGCAGGACTGGTGGCCTGCCGACTTCGGGCACTACGGCGGCCTGATGATCCGCATGAGCTGGCACGCCGCGGGCACCTACCGCATCCACGACGGCCGCGGCGGCGCCGGTGACGGCAACCAGCGCTTCGCCCCGCTCAACAGCTGGCCCGACAACGCCAACCTCGACAAGGCGCGCCGCCTGCTGTGGCCGGTCAAGCAGAAGTACGGCCAGAAGATCTCGTGGGCCGACCTGCTCGTGCTGGCCGGCAACGTCGCCCTGGAGTCGATGGGCTTCAAGACCTTCGGCTTCGGCTTCGGCCGCGTCGACGTCTGGGAGCCCGAGGAGATCATCTGGGGCCCGGAGGACGACTGGCTGGGTGACGAGCGCTACGTCAGCGACTCGGAGATGGCGCCCGAGGTCGGCGCGACCGAGATGGGCCTCATCTACGTCAACCCCGAAGGTCCCCGCGGCAGCGCGGACTTCGAGGCCGCGGCCCACTTCATCCGCGAGACCTTCGGCCGGATGGCGATGAACGACGAGGAGACCGTCGCCCTCATCGCCGGCGGCCACACCTTCGGCAAGACCCACGGCGCCGGCATCGCCGACGACCACGTGGGCCCGGAGCCGGAGGGCGCGAACATCGAGGCCCAGGGCCTCGGCTGGCTGAGCACCCACGGCAGCGGCAAGGGCCCGGACACGATCACCAGTGGCCTCGAGGTGACGTGGACCGACAAGCCGACCGAGTGGAGCAACCGCTTCTTCGAGATCCTGTTCGGCTACGAGTGGGAGCTCACCACGAGCCCCGGCGGCGCCAAGCAGTACGTCGCCAAGGACGCGCCGGAGATCATCCCGGACCCGTACGACCCGAACAAGAAGCACAAGCCGACGATGCTCACGACGGACCTGTCGCTGCGCTTCGACCCGGTCTACGGCCCGATCTCGCGCCGCTTCCTGGAAAACCCGGACGAGTTCGCGCTCGCCTTCGCCAAGGCCTGGTACAAGCTGCTGCACCGCGACATGGGCCCGGTCAGCCGCTTCCTCGGCCCGTGGGTCGCCGAGCCGCAGCTGTGGCAGGACCCGGTGCCGGCCGTCGAGGGCGAACTCGTCGGCGACGCCGACATCGCCGCCCTCAAGGCGAAGGTCCTCGAGTCCGGCCTTTCGGTTTCCGAGCTGGTTTCCACCGCGTGGGCGTCGGCCGCGAGCTTCCGCTCCACCGACAAGCGCGGTGGCGCGAACGGTGCCCGGATCCGCCTGGAGCCGCAGCGCAACTGGGAAGTCAACCAGCCCGAGCAGCTCGGCAAGGTCCTCGAGGTCCTCGAGGGCGTCCAGCGCGAGTTCAACGAGGCCGGCGGCGCGCAGATCTCGCTCGCCGACCTGATCGTGCTGGCCGGCTCGGCCGCCGTCGAGAAGGCGGCGCGCGACGCCGGCGTCGAGACGACCGTGCCGTTCCACCCGGGCCGCACCGACGCCTCGCAGGAGCAGACCGACGTCGACTCCTTCAAGGTGATGGAGCCGCGCGCCGACGGCTTCCGCAACTACCTGCGGGCCGGCGAGAAGCTGCAGCCGGAGACGCTGCTCCTCGAGCGCGCCTACATGCTCGGCCTCTCCGCACCCGAGATGACCGTCCTGGTCGGTGGCCTGCGCTCCCTCGGCACCAACCACGGCGGGGCCAAGCACGGCGTCTTCACCGACAAGCCGGGTGTGCTCTCAGGCGACTTCTTCGCCAACCTGCTCGCGCCGGGCACCCGGTGGAAGGCGGCGGAGGCGAGCGAGAACGTCTACGAGATCCGCGACGTGACGACCGACGAGGTCAAGTGGACCGCCACCGCGGTCGACCTGGTCTTCGGGTCGAACTCGCAGCTCCGGGCGCTGGCCGAGGTCTACGCCAGCGACGACGCCCGCGAGAAGTTCGTCGCCGACTTCGTGGCGGCGTGGACGAAGGTCATGGAGCTCGACCGCTTCGACCTCGCCTGATCCAGCGCAGAACGGGCCCGGCCGGTTTCGGCCGGGCCCGTTCTTGTTTCCGCCGATCTTGACAAGGGGTGAGCGCCGACCTACCGTGAGTTCCACGCCGCCGGGTTGTCCAGACCATTTATTTCACATCCGTGAACGAAATGGTGCAGTGTCCCCACCGCGAAAGGACACCCATCGATGCGCGTGCGCGCTTTCCTCGCCCTCCTGGCGATCCCGGCCCTGGCCGCGGCGACCGCCTCCCCCGCACTGGCGGCGAACCCGTCGGTCGCTCCCGGCGGCAACTTCGACCTCTCGGTCTGGCAGCTGCAGGAGCCGGTCGGCTCACCGGGCAGCCCGACGACGATCTCGTCGTCCCGGCTGCAGGGGCCGAACGGCTTCCAGGACAGCTACTTCTACACCGACACCCGTGACGGCGCGATGACGTTCTGGGCGCCGGAAAAGGGCGTCACGACGCCGAATTCGAACTACGCGCGCTCGGAGCTGCGCGAGATGAACCGCGACGGGTCGTCGGCGAACTGGTCACTGAGCGGCTCGCACAAGCTGAACGCGACCCTGCGCGTGGTGTCGGTGACGTCGAACGTGTGCGTCGGCCAGGTGCACCTCGGCACCGGCGGCTCGTCGACGAAACCGCTGCTGGAGCTGTACTACCGGGCCAGTGGCGACATCGTGCTGGGCACGGAGAACTCCCCCGACGGCGGGCAGACGTCCCACACCGTCGGGCACGTCTCGGTCGGCAAGACGTGGACGTACACGATCGGCATTTCCGGCGGCAACACCATCGACCTGACGGTCAACGGGACGACGACGCACTACGGCATCCCGTCGTCGTTCAAGGCCTACAAGCAGTACTTCAAGGCCGGTTCGTACAACCAGTCCTCTTCGGACAGCACGACGAAGGGCGCGCGGGTGGCGTTCTACGGCCTGACCGTGTCCCACAGCTGAGACGGCGAGCGGCCCGGCCGCCACCGGGCCGCTCCTCCCGTCAGCGCCAGCCCAGCTCCGGGGCCACGTGCTCCAGGATGTTCTCCAGCACGTGGACGTTGTAGTCGACGCCGAGCTGGTTCGGGATGGTGAGCAGCAGGGTGTCCGCGGCCTGGACGGCCTCGTCCTCCTTGAGCTGCCGCACGAGCTCGTCGGGCTCGCCGGCGTAGGAACGGCCGAAGATCGCGCGGGTGTTCTCGTCGATCATGCCGACCTGGTCGCGCGAGTGGCGGTCGCGGCCGAAGTACGCGCGGTCGGTGTCGTTCGTCAGCGCGAAGATGCTGCGGCTGACCGAAACCCGCGGCTCGCGCTCGTGGCCGGCTTCGGTCCACGCCTCGCGGTAGGCCTCGATCTGCTTGCGCTGCTGGACGTGTAGCGGCTCGCCCGTCTCGTCGTCCTTGAGGGTCGAGCTCTGCAGGTTCATGCCCAGCTTCGCCGCCCAAACGCTCGTCGCGTTCGAGCCGGAACCCCACCAGATGCGGTCGCGCAGCCCCGCGGAGTGCGGCTCGAGCCGCAGCAGGCCCGGCGGGTTGGCGAACATCGGCCGCGGGTTCGGCTGCGCGAAGCCGTCGCCGTCCAGGAGCTTGAGGAACACCTCGGTGTGCTGCCGGGCCATGTCGGCGTCCGTCTCGCCCTCGCCGGGTGCGTAGCCGAAGTACCGCCAGCCGTCGATCACCTGCTCGGGGGATCCCCGGCTGATGCCGAGCTGGAGCCGGCCGCTCGAAATGAGGTCCGCCGCGCCCGCGTCCTCGATCATGTACAACGGGTTCTCGTAACGCATGTCGATGACGCCGGTGCCGATCTCGATCTTCGACGTCCGCGCGCCGATCGCCGCCAGCAGCGGGAACGGGCTCGCCGCCTGTCGCGCGAAGTGGTGCACGCGGAAGTAGGCACCGTCCACGCCGAGCTCCTCGGCGGCCACCGCCAGGTCGATCGACTGGTGCAGGAAGTCGGCGGCCGAGCGCGTCTCGGAGTGCGGGCTGTCCGACCAGTGGCCGAAGGACAGGAAGCCAATCTTCTTCACAGCACCTCAGACGTCCGGCGGCCGGATTTGATTCCCCGGTGTGAGGGGGCCGACCGTCGCTCGTTCCGGTGAACCGGCGTCCGCGCCGGGCCCGGCCGGGTACTCCACCGGAAAGGAGGAGGAGACGCATGCCGGACAACGACCTCACGGGGTTCCTGATCATCGGACTGGTGTTCGTGGTGGCGGACGGACAGGTCCTCTACCGCGGCGGCCGGCGGTACCTGAGCGGGCCGGACGGCGAAGAGGGGACCGGCTCGGTGGCCTGGATGGTGGTGACCGTCTTCCACCTCGTGTCGTTCGGGGTGCTCGCCCTGCTCTCGGTGGTCGGCCCGCAGTGGTCGGGCTCGACGGCCGCGCTCGTCGGCCGGCTCGGCGTCTTCCTGCTGCTGATGGCCGTGGCGCACGTGCTCACGCTGGCCGTGCTCTCGCGACGCCGTCAGGACCGGATCGTCGAAGAGCACTTCCAGGACCGCGAAACCGAGCGGCCGATGACCGAGACCTACGTCCGGCCGGCCACCGAGGTGGTCGTCGAGCCGGCCGCGACCGACCCGGCGTGGCGCCCGGCCGTCACCCCGGTGCCGGGGCAGGAGGGCCCGCACCCGCGCGTGGCGCCCGATCTCGGCAACCACGGCCCGTACCGCACCTGACCTGCACCGCGGGGTTCACCGGATCGAAGGAATTCTCCCGGCGAGGCGCGGTTTTCGCGCGCCGCTGCCCACCGGGCGTGATTGGATCTTGCCCGGCCGGTGCGCGAGGAAGGAAGACTGCGGTGCGAACGTCCCGAGCTGGGCTGGCGGTGGTGGTTGCGGTCCTGGTCGCGGCCACGGCGCCCGCGGCCGCGACCACGCCCGACCCGCTCGCCCCGTACCGGAGCCAGGAGGTCGCCTGGGGCGCCTGCCCGTTCAAGCAGCGGAGCCAGCCGCACCCGGCGCAGTGCGCGCGGATCACCGTCCCGCGCGACTGGGCGGCCCCGGCCGCCGGCACCGACCTGCAGGTGGCGATCAGCCGCGCGGCGGCGACCGGCACCCGGCAGGGCGCGATCCTGATCAACCCCGGCGGACCCGGTGGCCAGGGCACCTCGCTGGCCGGCGCGCTGGCCGGCCTGGAGCCGACGGTGAACGAGCACTACGACGTCATCGGCATGGATCCCCGCGGCACCGGCCAGGAGGGCAGCGCGGACGAGGGGTACGTGTGCCGGGTGCCGCTGGGGCGCCTGCCCGCGGACGACGCCGACCTCGACGCCCGCGACCGGTCCGCGACCAGCATCGCGCTGCACCAGCGGACGCCGCGCGTGCTGGCCGAGGCCTGCCAGAGCGACGCGCTGGCGCCGTTCATCACCACCTGGCAGACCGCGCACGACATGGACCTGATCCGCGCGCTCCTGGGCGACGAAAAGCTCAGCTACCTGGGCTTTTCCTACGGCACGTGGCTCGGCGCCAAGTACGCGTCGCTCTTCCCCGACCACATCGGCAAGATGGTCCTCGACTCCAGCGTGAACTTCGAAGGCCGCCTCCAGGCCGCGTTCGAAGCGTTCCCGAAGATCGACCAGCGCCAGTTCGACCGCGTCTACGCGCCGTGGCTGGCCCGCCGGTTCCCCGACCAGCTCGGCAAGACCGCCACGGAGGTCCGGGCCAAGTGGGAGCGGCTGCGGGCCTTCTTCAAGACCAAGGGGGTGCCGCCCGACGTCTTCGACTCGGTCTTCGTCGGCAACGGCAGCACCCGGCAGTGGATGACCGGCGCCCTCGTCCTCACCAAGGGCGCAGCAGCGCTCGACGGCAAGACGACCACGCCGCCCGCCGCGCTGAAGGACGCCCTCGACCGGGCCTCGCGGGCCGTCTTCGGGCGTCCGGCCGCCCAGCTGACCGCGACCGACGTGGCCGCTGACCCGCCCGAGCCCGACTACGCGGACGTCCCGGGGACGCGGCTCGCCGTGGCCTGCGGCGACCAGCCGACGCGGACAGCGAGCTGGTACAAGCTGCTCAGCGACCTGCAGGGGCCGGCGTACCCGCTGTTCGGCTGGGCGTACGGCCTCAGCGAGGCGTGCGGCTTCTGGTCCGACCCGCCCCAGCACGAACTGCCGAACCTCTCGCCGAAGGCGGCCAAGAACATCCTCGTCGTCCAGGGCGAGTTCGACCCGCAGACCGGCTACGAACAGGCGGAGGCGGCGGCGCGCGCGGCCGGGATCCCGATGATCTCGGTGGCCGAATCGCCGTTCCACGGCCAGTACGCCGTGAGCGGGAACTCCTGTGTGGACAAACTGGTGAACGGCTTCTTCCTCGGCGGCGCGCGGCCGGCGGCGACCATCTGCCCCGGCGTCCCGCTGCCGGGCGAGCACCAGGTCTTCCCGGTGGCGGGCCCGGTGGGCGAGCCGTCCCAGCCGCCGTCGCCCGCGGAGCGGGACTCGCGCACGACGGTCCGGGAACGGCTTCAGGACGAAATCAGCGCGGTCAACCGCGAGCACTGATCCGGTAGCCCACCCCGAGCCGCTCGATGTCCTCGAGGTCCTCCGGGTACAGGCCCCGGCCGGTGAACCGCTCGACGGCGACCAGGCCCTTCTCGTCCCGGTCGCGGTAGTTCGCCAGGTCGAGGCCGGCCAGCGCCGCGGTGACGTCTCCGGTCCCGGACGGCTCGTCCAGCCCCGGCTGGAACGACAGCAGGACTTCGCCGCCGACGGCGAAGGACAGCCGTCTCACGCCGTTGACGTTCCAGAACATGCTCGCCGCCCGGCCGGCCCGGGACACCGCCGTGAGGACCGGGTGGTGGGAGCCGGTGAAGCCGTTTTCCTCGACCACCAGCACGCCGCCGTCGAAGCCGAGGACCGTCAGCCACTGGTCGCGGTACTGCTCGCGCAGGTCCTCCAGCGGCTCGGGCTCGGCCGGGTCCGCGCCGAACCCGCGGATGACGTCGTCGGCGGCGAGACCGGTGACGACGGTGACCGTCGCGGCCACCGTGAGCCGGGACCGCCGGATCCAGCGGTAGCGCACCTCCGGCCGGTCCTCCGGCGGCGGCTCCGGCTCGCCGCGGAGGCGGTGGCCGAGGCGGTCGGCGCGGGCGTGCACCAGCGGCGGCCCGGGCGGCGCCGCCCAGATCCACAGGCTGTAGCCCTCGGTCTCCGGGTCGTCGCGGCGTAGGCGTGCACGCGGACGCGGTAGTCGCCGGGCCACGGCGGCGTCTTCGTCTTCCCGCCCACGCCGGCCGAGCCGTGCTCAGCGTGCCAGCTCAGCTCGACGACCTCGTCCCAGCCCAGGGTTTCCACCTCGGCCGGCGGCTCGGCCAGCACCCGGACGCCGACCTGGACCCAGCCCGCTTCCGTACCGGTGCGGACGACCACACCGCCGTCGACGGGCTCGGCGAGACCGTTGTCCGCGAAGCTGCCGAAGGCGGGGAAACCGCCTTCGGTCAAGGCGAAGACGTGGTCGCGGACTTCCGCGGACGCGCTCCCGTACTGCGGCAGCAGGTACTCGGCACGCTCCTTCTCCCGCAGCGCCGCCGCGTACCCGGTGGGCATCGGAGCCGAGCGGAGGAGGTTCGCCGCGACCCCGAGCGCGGTGCCGACGATGCCCGCGATGCCGGGGCTGCCCGCTTCCCGCGCGGCGATCGTCGCCGTCACCAGCGCGATGGCCAGGTGATCGGCTCCGTGCGCCGCCGCGATCGCCGCTTCGTCGCCTTCGGGCGTGCGCAACAGCCGGTCGTCACCCAGCAGGCCGGCGGTCAGGTCCGCCACCCGCTCGAGGAGGCCGGGCCGGGTCTGGTGCAGGAAACGCGTCTGCCGCACCGCTTCCGCTTCGCTGTCGGAAGTGATGAAAGCGAACGCCCCGGACGTGGGCGGCGGCTTCAGCGCGGTCGTCACCGGAGGCGCCGGGACCGCCAGCTCGGCCAGCGTCAGCTCCACCGCGCCGTGCACCCGCTCGACGACCCACGACGGCAGGGTCCGCAGCGACCGGACGACCGCGGACTCGTCCGGCAACCGGCGCGGCTCCGGCTCGGACCGCAGGCGGCCCAGCACCGCAGCCGGCGCGGCCGGGATCACGGCACGGACGGACGGCACGACGGCGGCCACGGCAGCGGCGAGGTCCTCCCCCATGTGACCACTGTGCCAGAAACCGGGCCGGAGCTGCGGGTGGACCGAAATTGTCGGACCCCTCCCGTAGCCTCTGGCCCGGATCGACCGACTGGGAGGCGGCAATGACCGAGACCGTGTTCGTCCGAACCTTGCGTGGCAGCGTCGCAAGCGGGGAGACCCCGCCGCCGCGAACGCGCGCGCTGCGGTCACTGTCCACAAGAGACCCTCGGGCCGGACCGCCTCACCCGGCGAAGGTTTCGACCGCCAGCGCCTCCGACGTCGGTCCCGCCAGGCCGGCGAGCTCGAGGATGCGAAGCGGTGCCGTCGCCGCCTTCGCCCGCGTCTTGAAGGTCAAGCCGCGGCGCCCGGTCACCGTTGCGACGTCCAAGAGGAGGGCGATGCCACAACTGCTCAAGTAGCCGAGTTCGGTCACGTCGATGGTCACGGCCGCCGCGGTCGTCGCTTCGACCGCGGCGAGCACGGCCGGGCGGACTTCGCCGATCGTCGCCAGGTCGAGGTCTCCGGTGAGCTTCAGCGTCAGGGATTCCGGCTCGCTGTCGTCCACCGTGACGTTCGGGGGGACGGGCGGCGCAGGCCGGCTTCCCGGGACGCGGGCGGGCGCCCGGTTCCGGTTCGAGCCCGGATTCGGGCTCGGGTGCGGCTCCGGGTCCGGCTCCGGGCTCGCGGCGATGCGGAACCGGACGGCGGTGCCGTCGTCGCCGTGGTCGACGTCGAACTGCTCCGAGAGCGCCCGGATGATCCCGATGCCGCGGCCGCGGTGGCTGTTGTCGGCCGGCTCCGGGCGCCAGCGGCCGTCGTCGCGGACGAGGGCGTCCAGGCGGCCGTCCGCGGTGCGGGTCACCGAGTACGTGACCTCGCCCGGCGTCCGCGAGAAGGCGTGCTCGACGGAGTTGGCCACCGCCTCGCCGAGGGCGAGGCTGAGGTCCTGGTGCACTTCCGCCGGCACGCCCGCGAGCGCCGACCAGCGCTCGAGGTCGTCGCGCAGACGCTGCAGCACACCGGGCTCGGCGGGCGCGCGGCGCTGCAGCGGTGGCGGCACGAGCCGGATCGCCAGCAGGGCGACGTCGTCCTCCTGCCCGCTGTCGAGCAGGGCCGCGCCGATGGCGGTGACCAGCTCCTCCGGCGCGCAGGCGTGCGCGGCGGCTGCCGCTTCGCACAGCCGCCGCAGTCCGTCGTCGATCGGCTCGTCACGTCGCTCGACGAGGCCGTCGGTGTACAGGAGCACCGAGGCGCCGGGGGCCAGGGTCGCGGTGTCCTCGCGGTAGCGCGTGCGGTCCGGGCCGCCGAGCACGGCACCGCGGCCGGGCAGCAGCCGGGCGCCGGCGTCCTCGACCACCACGGGCGGCGGGTGGCCGGCGACGGCCCAGCGCAGCTCGCCGGTTTCCCAGTCGAGCGTGAGGCAGGCGCAGGTCGTGCCGGCCGCCCCGGCGGTGCGCGCGGCGAAGGCGTCGAGGCGGTCGAGGGCGGCGGCCGGGCCGTGGCCGTCGAGCAGGCTGCCGGCCAGTGCGCTGCGCAGCTGCCCCATCACCGCGGCGGCCTGCGGTCCCTTGCCGACGACGTCGCCGACGGACAACGCGATGCGCGTCGGTCCCACGGCGACGAGCTCGTACCAGTCGCCGCCCGTCTGGGCGTGCACCGCGGCCGGCTGGTAGCGGGCCGCGGCGGCGATCCGCGGCAGCGCGGGCAGCTCACGCGGCAGCAGGCTGCGCTGCAGCGTCTCGGCGATCTCGTGCTCCCGCTGCAGCAGGAGCTCCCGCTCGGCTTCGCGCCGGCGCCGCTCGGTGACGTCGCGGCCGATCGCCTGCACGCCCGAGGGCGTCGCCTGGATGCTCAGCTCCAGCGCCATTTCCGTGCCGTCGGCCCGGCGGAGGTGGTCGACTTCGCGGGTCTCGCGCACGGTGCCCGGCCCGGCGATCAGCTGCCGCCACCGTTCGCGGCCGGCGTCGTCGAGCAGGTCGGTGATCGGCGTGCCGACCAGCTCGTCGCGCGCGTACCCGAGGAGCTCGCAAGCCGCGGGGTTGATCTCGACGAACCGCAGGTCGCGATCGAGCACCCAGATCGCGTCGGTGGCGCGTTCCACCAGCAGCCGGTGCCGTTGTTCGCTGTCACGCAGGGCGCGCCCGGCGTGCGTGCGCTGGATGGACTCCCAGCACCGGCTCACGATGAGCTCGACCAGCTCGATCTCCGCGTCGGTCCACTGCCGGACCGTCGCCTGGTGCACGGCCATCGCCGCGACGAACCGGCCGCCGCGCAGCAGCGGCACGCAGATGACGGCGCGGATCCCGGTCACGCGGTAGGCGTTCAGGTCCGCCGGCTCGAGGCGGTCGTCGTGCCGGCTGTCGGCGACCACCCACGAACGGCCGGCCCGCATCGCCCGCATGCAGCCGTCCCCGAACTCGGACATGGCGAAGCGGCCGGGCAGCGGCGGGAGGCCGGTGGCGTGGTCCCCGCTCATCAGGAAGTGGTCTTCGTCCTCTTCCGCTTCGGCGTAGGCGCAGCGGTCGGCGCGCAGGTGTTCGCCGAGGCTGCGGGCCGCGTACACCATGATGTCCTCGGCGTCGGCCAGCTCCTGCAGGCCCCGCTCGAAGGCGGCGAGGAACCGCTGCCGTTCCGCTTCGGACTGCCGGCCGGAGGCGTCCAGCAGCACGCCGCCGATCGTCGCGCCGCCGGGGGCGTACCGGCCCAGTTCGTGCAGCCACACCACCCGGCCGTCCCCGGTCAAGGCGCGGTAGGTGACTTCGTAACCGCCTTGAGCGCGGCCCGCCGCCCGCGCCCGCGCGCAGTGGTCGCGGTCCTGCTGGTGGACGACCGAGAGAGCGAACGCCGGATCGGCCAGCCACGCCTCGGGCGGGTGGCCGAGCAGGGCGTGCGAGGCGGCGGAGACGAAGGTAAAGGCGCCGCTGCGGGCATCGGCTTCCCACACGACGACGGGCAGGCCACCGACGAGATCCGCCAAGTCCTCCGGCTGCATGTTCCCCGGCTTCCCACGAACGTCGATCCGCCACGCGGCTGCGAACACCCTACGAACTCCTCGGCCGGAGCGCGATTCAGCGCCCGACCGGTGCAGAAAGTTTGCTGCGGCCGGAGTAGTAATTCACTTTCGAACGAGGCAAGGTGCAGGTCCGGCGACCTGCGGCGTCAGGCGCAGTGGCCGACACCGCTCACCCCGGGACGACCCGCACCCTTGACGGCTCCCGGCATCGGGTGTTCTCCTCTGGGAGCGCTCCCAGCCTGTCGAAGCATTCGAACACCGGATCACAAGGGAGTTCAATGAAGCGCTCCATCGCTGCGCTGGCCACCGCCGGCGCGACGGTTCTCGGCGGCACCGCCGTGCTCGCCATGCCGGAGGCTTCGGCCGCCGCGCAGGGCTGCCGGGTCGACTACACCGTCACCAACCAGTGGCAGGGCGGGTTCCAGGCCGGGGTCAAGATCACCAACCTCGGCGACAGCGTCACCGGCTGGTCGCTCAAGTTCACCTTCCCCGACGCCGGCCAGAAGGTCGCCCAGGGCTGGAACGCCACGTGGTCGCAGTCCGGCGCCACGGCGACCGCGGCCAACGCCGACTGGAACCGGACCCTCGGCACCGGCGCCGTCGCCGACCTCGGCTTCACCGGTACCACCACCGGCGCCAACCCCATCCCGGCGTCCTTCACCCTCAACGGCGTCACCTGCACGGGCTCGACGACGACCACCACCACCCCCACCACCACGACCACCACCCCCACGACGACGACCACCACGCCCTCCCCCGGCAGCACGCCGCTGGCCGCCAACGGGCAGCTGCACGTCTGCGGCGTCCACCTGTGCAACGAGGCGAACCGGGCGATCCAGCTGCGCGGCATGAGCACGCACGGCCTCCAGTGGTTCGACTCCTGCTACAACAACGCCTCCCTGGACGCCCTCGCCTACGACTGGCACGCCGACGTGCTGCGCATCGCCATGTACGTGCAGGAAAAGGGCTACGAAACGAACCCGGCCTGGTTCACCGACCGGGTCAACACCCTGGTCGGCGAAGCCGAGAAGCGCGGCATGTACGCGATCATCGACTTCCACACCCTCACCCCGGGTGACCCCAACTACAACCTCGACCGCGCCAAGACCTTCTTCGCGGCGGTCGCCGCGCGCAACGCGGCGAAGAAGAACGTCATCTACGAGATCGCCAACGAACCCAACGGCGTCAGCTGGGGCGCCATCAAGTCCTACGCCGAACAGGTCATCCCGGTGATCCGCGCCGCCGACCCGGACGCCGTCGTGATCGTCGGCACCCGCGGCTGGTCGTCGCTCGGCGTCTCGGACGGCTCCGACGAAACCGAGATCGTCAACAACCCGGTCAACGCCACGAACATCATGTACACGTTCCACTTCTACGCCGCCAGCCACAAGGACAACTACCGCGCCACGGTGAGCCGGGCGGCCGCGAAGCTGCCGTTGTTCGTCACCGAATTCGGCACGGTGACCGCCACCGGCGGCGGGACACTGGACCAGGCGAGCACCACGACCTGGCTGGACCTGCTAGACCAGCTCCAGATCAGCTACGCGAACTGGACGTACTCCGACGCCGACGAGAGCAGCGCCGCCCTGCAGCCCGGCACCTGCGCGGGCAGCGACTACGGCACCGGACGGCTGACCGCGTCCGGCGCACTGGTCCGGAGCCGCATCAACACGCCCGACCACTTCTGATCCACCGGGTGGGGGTTCCGCGCGCGGAACCCCCACCCTTTCTCAACTTCTCGGTTGACAACGGCGGCGCCGCGTTCTAGCTTCTTGTTCAACCGAACAGTTGAGGACAACGGTGGACGAAGACAGCGAGCGGCTCAACCGGGTGTTCGCGGCACTGGCCGACCCGACGCGGCGCGACCTGGTGGCGCGGCTGGCCGGCGCGGACGCGACCGTCGGCGAGCTGGCCGAGCCGTACGACATCAGCCTCCAAGCGGTCTCCAAGCACGTGAAGGTGCTCGAGGAGGCCGGCCTGGTGACGCGCAGCAAGGTCGCCCAGCGCCGTCCGGTCCACCTGGACGCCGAGGTGTTCGACCTGATGACCAAGTGGATCGAGCGGTACCGGCGGCAGGCCGAGGAGCGCTACCGGCGCCTCGACTCGCTGCTGGACCGCATGACCGGCGCCGGAACCCGGCCCCAAGAGGACGCATCATGACCAGCACGAAGCACGGAACCGAAATACGGGCCGACGAGAAGGTCCCGACCATCCGGATCGTCCGGGACTTCGACGCCGCACCCGAGCAGGTGTTCCGCGCGCACATCGACCCCGACCTCTACGCGCAGTGGATCGGGCCGCACTCGGTCACCACCCGGATCAC
This sequence comes from Amycolatopsis sp. lyj-23, assembly GCF_046549135.1. NCBI lineage: Bacteria > Bacillati > Actinomycetota > Actinomycetes > Pseudonocardiales > Pseudonocardiaceae > Amycolatopsis > Amycolatopsis sp. lyj-23. Next base: position 146,827 of record NZ_JAJPWN010000007.1, read on the forward strand.
GCGGTGGGACGCGCGCACCGGCGGTGAGTGGGCGTTCGCCAACGACCGCGGCGGCGAGGAGATCGCCGCCTTCCACGGCAGCTTCCACGACGTGCGGCCGAACGAGCGGATCGTGTGGACGTTCACCTACGACGGCGAGCCCGACGGCGTCGCCCTGGAAACCCTGACCCTCGAGGAACTCGAGGGCGGCCGCACCCGGCTGCACGTGCTGAGCGTGGTCAAGGACTTCGCGACCCGCGACGGGATGCTGGCGAGCGGCATGGACACGGGGATCAACGAGGGCTACGCCAAGCTCGACGCACTGCTCGCCAAGGAGGCGTGAAATGACTTCATCCGGACCCGCCCGACGGCACGCCCAGGACGCGGCCCGCTTCACGGAGCTGACGGAGTCGGCCTCGGCCGGCGACTGGGCGCGCCCCAGCCCGGTCGCGCAGTGGACCGCGCTCGACGTCGTGAAGCACCTGGTCGAGTGGCCGCGCGCGTTCCTGCGGGGCGCCGGGATCGAGCTGCCGGCACTGGCCGTGGACGCCGATCCGGCCGGCGCCTGGAAGCAGCACGTCGCCGACATCCAAGCCATCCTCGACGACCCCGCCGGCCGCGTGCTCAGCAACCCGCACACCGGTGACCGGCCGGTCGACGAAGCGATCGACCAGTTCTACACCAACGACGTCTGGATGCACTCCTGGGATCTGGCCAAGGCGCTCGGGCGCGAGCCGGACCTCGGCGAAGAGCGCTGCGCCGCCACCCTGGCCGGGATGCAGCCGATGGAAGCGATGCTGCGCGAAAGCGGGCAGTTCGGCCCGGCGGTGCCGGTCCCCGCCGACGCCTCGGCCCAGGACCGGCTGATGGGCTTCCTCGGCCGCGATCCGGCCTGGCGTCCCTGAGCACCCCGCGCTTCGGTGCGGTCCGGCCGCACCGAAGCCGGGATACAACGTTGTAAAGCTTATTTACAACGTTGTAACGACGCGCTAGCGTCTCCTCCGGCCGGTCCCCGAGGATCACGAGGAGCGTCAGCATGCGCTCGCTTCGACGTCTGTGCACGGTCCTGTCCGCCACCGCGGTCCTCACCGCCACGGTGACGCCGGCGGACGGCACGCCCGCCCCGCCGCCGGGGTACCCGGACCCGGGCCCCGGGACGCACCTGCTCGACCACGCCGCAAAGCTCGCCGGGTTCGTCGATCCCGGTTGGTACGAAGCCAACATCCCGTTCGTCGACCTGCCGGACAAGACGATCGAAGACACCTACTACTACCGGTGGCGCACCTACGAGGAAGCGCTGAAGTACACCGGGCCGAAGGACGGGTGGATCGTCTCCGAGTTCCTCGGCCCGGTCGGCTACTCCGCGCCCGGTGGCGGGATCGACGCCGCCGCCGGGCACCACCTCTACGAAGGACGGTGGCTGCGGGACCACCGGTACCTCGACGACTACGTCGACTACTGGCTGCGGGGCAGCGGCGCGGGCGCCAAGCCCGCCACCGACGGCCTCAACGAGAACACCACCGACTGGGCCCACGAATACTCGTTCTGGGCCGCCGACGCCGTGCTCGCACGGGCCTCGGTCGACGGCCGGTGGGGGTTCGCCGTCGACCGGCTCCCCGACCTGCAACGGCAGTGGGCCGCCTGGTCGCCCCAGTTCGACGCGCAGCTCGGCCTGTACTGGCAGGTTCCGGTGTGGGACGCGATGGAGTACACCGCGAGCTCCTACCAGAGCCCGGACCCGTACCACGGCGGCGCCGGCTTCCGCCCGACGCTCAACGCCTACCAGTACGGCGACGCGCTGGCCATCGCGAGCCTGCTGCGCCGCCGCGGCGCTCCGGGCGACCGGCAGCTCGCCGACCGGTACGACCGGGACGCCCGCGCCCTGCAGGCGAACCAGGACCGCGTCCTGTGGGACAGCGGCGACCAGTTCTACAAGCACGTGATGCGGGACGGCAACCCGGCGCACGCGAAGATCGCGGACCGGGAGGAAATGGGCTTCGTGCCCTGGTACTTCCACATGGCGCCGCCCGGCGCGTCCGGCGCGTGGGCCCAGCTGACCGACCCGGCGGGCTTCTCCGCCGCCTTCGGGCCGACCACGGTCGAACGGCGCAGCCCGTGGTTCATGCACGACGCCCAGCTCGGGTGCTGCCGGTGGTCGGGCCCGAGCTGGCCCTACGCGACCAGCCAGACCCTCACCGCACTGGCGAACCTGCTCACCGACTACCCGCCGCAGCTCTACGTTTCCGCGCAGGACTACTACGGCCTGCTGCGCGGCTACGCCCTCACCCAGCGCAAGAACGGCCGGCCGTACGTCGCCGAAGCGCACCACCCGGACGAGGACCGCTGGCTGTACGACTCCCCCGGGCACAGCGAGGACTACAACCACTCGACGTTCGACGACCTCGTGCTGTCCGGCCTGCTCGGCATCCGGCCCCAGCAGGGCGACCACGTGCGGCTGGCGCCGCTCGTGCCGTCCGCTTGGGACCACTTCGCCGTGGAGAACGTGCCCTACCACGGCCGGAACCTGACCGTGGCCTGGGACCGCGACGGGTACGTCTACGGACAGGGCGCCGGGTTGAGCGTCTGGCTCGACGGCAAGCTCGTGCACCGCCAGGCCGGCCTGACGGCGGTCGACGTGCCGGTGCGGCCGGGCCGGGCCGCCGACGCCGCCCCCGTCGTCGACGACCTGGCGAACATCGACCGCACGGGCTACCCGGCGGCGTCGGCGTCCTACACCTGGGGCGGGGACAGCCCGGCGAACGCGATCGACGGCCAGGACTTCGCCCTCGACGTCCCGTCGACGCGGTGGACCAGCTACGGCAGCCCGAACCGCAGCGACTGGCTGGCCGTCGACCTCGGTGCGGCCACCGACGTCTCGGACGTCCGGATCTCCTTCTACGACGACGGTGGCGGGGTCCGAACGCCGGACGCCTACGCCGTGCAGTACCGCACCGCGGCCGGGACGTGGGCCGATCTGCCCGCGCAGCAACGGGATCCGGCGACACCGGTGCGGGGCAGGCCGAACCGGGTCGTCGTGCAGCCGCCCGTCCGCACCGACGGGCTCCGCGTCCTGCCGTCCCGAGTGGACGGTGGCGCGACCGGGATCACGGCGGTGCAGGCGTGGCGGGCCGAGGACGAGCGGCTGACCGTCCGGCTCCAGGACGGCCCGCCGCAGCTGCGGCCGGGGCAGACGGCCGAGGTCGGCGGCACGGTCGCCAGTTCACAGCCGGTGACCGTCCGGCCCGCGCTCACGCTGCCGCGCGGCTGGACGGCCCAGCCGGTCGGGCCGGGCGGCGATCTGCGGCTCACGCCGGGACGGCCCGTGTCGCTGCGGTGGCGCGTGACCGCCCCCGCGGACACGCCGGTCGGCACCCGGGCGCCGGTGCGGCTGCTGGTCACCACGCTCGACCGCGGCAGCCCGGTGCGCAGCACCGCCGACGTGGTCCGGGCGCAGGTCGTGTTCGACCCCGCCGACTTCGGCACGCCGGTCTGGGACGACGACTTCGGCGGCGCACAGCCGAAGCCCTACCGGATCGGCGCACGCTTCGGGGAACCGGTGCCCGAGCTGAGCCAGGCGGACGGTGCACTGGTCGCGTCCGCGAGCCGGCAGTCCGCCGCCGTGCTCGTGGCGCCGGTGGCCGCTCCGGCCGGTGACTTCGCGGTGCTCCTCGAACCCCGCGCGTTCGCCGGGAGCGCGCCGGAGGACAGCGTGCTCCTCGGCCGCGCCGCCGGACCGGATGATCTGGCCCTGGCCTGGTACAACCACCACTTCGGGACCTCCGGTGCGGACGTGCGGGCCGGCGGCCGCGACTACGGCGACGACGCGACCGGCGGCTGCTGCGCCGCGGTCACGTGGTCACCGGGCGACCGGTTCGCCGTCGTGTCGGACCACCGGGGCGGGCTGACGAGCTGGCTGGGCCACCAGGGCCGGTGGCAGCTGCTGCGCACCATCCCGGGCGGCTCGGCGATCGCGCCGAGCTGGTCCCCCGCGATCGGCGTGCGGCTGACCGCGGGCCGGCTGGCCCTGGACCGGCTGACGGTCGTGGCCCGCGGGCCGGCCTAGGGATCCGGCGAGGAGACGATTGACAAACGGCCGGTGCGCGCGGGACTCTGGGAGCGCTTCCAGACAACGCCGCCGGGGCCCGTTCCGCCTGCCGCGGCCGCAGCAGGCGGAAGGAGAATCCATGGGGTCCGCCTCCCGCCGGTTGGCCGCGCGCCCGGGTGTCCTCGCCGTGATCGCCGGGCTCGTCCTCGGCGTTTCCGTGCTGTGGCCGTGGAATTCGGGGGCCGCACCGGTGGCTCCGATCACCGGCAACGCCACCCACTTCGACGCACTCGGTGCTCCCTACGGCGGCTGCGGCCTGCCGCAGGACGTCCTGGATTCGCCGGACTTCGTCGCGCTCAACGTCTACAACACCCCCGGCGACTACAGCTTCTACCCGCGGCCGATCCCGCCTTCGCAGGCGGCCAAGATCGGCCTGTGGGACAACGGCCGCAACTGCGGGCGGTTCGTCCAGGTCACCATCGGCGACTACTGCACCGGCGTCAACGACGGTGCACCGGGACAACCGTTCTGCCGCAACGGTTCCTGGGTGACCGACGGCTACGCCGGCGCCCAGCTGACCATGGTCGTGGCCGACAGCTGCGGCGACGCGAACGCCTGGTGCCGCGACGATCCCGGCCACCTCGACCTGTCGACGGCGTCGCTGAACCGGTTCGTCAAGAACGGCGTCCCGGTCGGGGACATGAACCCCGCGCACTGGAACAACCGGCACATCTCGTGGTCGTACGTGCCCGCGCCGAACTACACCGGCGACCTGAAACTCGGGTTCCTGCAGGGCGCGCAACGGTATTGGACGGCGATCGCCGTGTCGCACCTGCCCAACGGCGTCCACGCCGTGGAGTTCCTCGGCCCGGACGGCAGCTGGCAGCAGGCCCAGCCGGACAGCGACCTGGGCCAGGCCTTCCTCATCGGCCCGACCGCCACGGCGGGCACCGCGTACGCGATCCGGGTCCGGGACTCCAGCGACGCACTCGTCAACGACGGCCGCGTCTACCGCTTCACGTTGCCGGACCAATGCCTTTCGGGTTGTGCGGCCGCCTACACCGGCATCAGTTATACGACGGGGACCGGCACGGTCACGACCACACCGACGACTCCGACCAGCACGACTCCGACCACGACGACGACCACTCCGGCCGGGGCGTCGTGCACCGCGACCTCCGCGGTGACGTCCTCGTGGACCGGCGGCCACCAGCTGGAGTTCACCGTGAAGAACACCGGCTCGGCCGCTCTCACCGGCTGGAGCACGGCGTTCTCCTTCGCGGGCACCCAGCAGGTGACCAACTCCTGGAACGCCGCGGTGACCCAGACGGGCCAGCAGGTGCAGGCGGTCAACCAGACGTACAACGGGACGCTGGCGCCCGGGGCGGCGACGACCTGGGGCGCCGTGGTGACCGGCGCGGCGCAGCCCCTGGCCGGGCTGGCCTGCGCCACCCGCTGATCAGCCGCCGGCGGTCGCCCGGAACGCGGTCAGCGCGGCCGCGGCGCGGACCGGCTCGTGGGTCATCCACCAGTGGCCCAGGCCGTCGAGCACGGCGACCCCGGCGCCCGCCCGGGCGGCTTGCCGTCGGCTTTGTGCTTCGGTACCGGCGACGTGGTCGGCGGTGGCCAGGACGGCGAGCCACAAGTTGATTGGCCAGCTCGCTCGTGCCGTGCTCTGCGGCGCCGACCCCTTAGGCTCGTCGTCTGACCGCGGAGGGAGGTGACGGCGTGCCCGAACGCGGGCGCCTGCCGCGAATCAAGCGGGCGACCATCGAGGACGTGGCCCGGGAGGCCGGCGTGGGGCGGCAGACGGTTTCGCGCGCCCTGCGGGACCTGCCGGAGATCGCCCCGGACACGCGCGAGCGCGTGCTGGCCGCGGCAACGCGGCTGGGCTACCGGCCGAGCGCGCTGGCGAAGGGCATGCGCACCCAGCGGTCGGACGTCATCGCGCTGATCGTCTCCGACATCGCGAACCCGTTCTACCCGGCCGTGGCGCGCGGGGTGTACGACGCGGCCGAGGCGGCCGGGTGCAGCGTCGTGCTCTACAACACCGACGCCGACCCGGGCCGGGAACGCGACGCCATCGAGGACGCGCTGGCCCGCTCCGCGCGCGGAATCGTCGGGTTCTTCTACGGCACCCCGGACGACGTCCTCGCCGATTACGCGCGGTCGGTTCCGCTGGTGGTCGCCGACCGGGAGCTGCCGACGGAGGTGGCGGCTTCAGTCAGCAACGACTTCGCGACCGGGACCGCGGCCGCCGTCGCCCTGCTCGCCCGGCGGCCGGACGCCTGCCTCGGCATGCTGGACAGCTCGGTCGGCGTCTCGGTCGACGAACGGCGGCTCGCCTTCGTCGCCGCCTGCGCGGCGCACGGGTTCGGCGACGTCTCCGCGCGGATCGTCCAGGGGCCGCCGACCATCCCGGGCGGCACGGAAGCGGCCGGGCAGCTGCTTTCGGCGTGGCCGGAGGTCAACGGGATCTTCGCCTTCAACGACCTGATGGGCATCGGCGCGGTGCAGGCCGTCTTCGCGCGCGGGGGTGCGGTTCCGCAGGACTGCGCCGTGGTCGGGTTCGACGACCTCGAGATGTCGGCCTACCTCCACCCGCCGCTCACCACCGTCCGGATCGACAAGTACGACCACGGCCAGGCCCTGGTCCGGGCCCTGCTGGCCGAGACCGCCGACCGGATCTCGCTGCCGGTTTCGTTGATCATCCGCGCGACCGCCTGATCCGAACCGTCGAGGAGCGGCCTTGACCGGGTCCCTCCGCCGTCATCGGCGGGGCGACGACGGCGCGGTGGTGGCGACCCGGCGCCGCTCACCGATCGGCGCTCGCGCTCGCGGGGCGTACGTCGGCGGGGCGGGCAGCCGCAGCAGCCACCCGAAGCGGCCCGGACCGTGGTGGCGCAACGCCGCCACCGCCTCCGGCTCGTTGCGGGCGCAGTTGGCGAGGATGCCGAACATCGCCAGCGTGACGAGCAGCGACGAACCACCGTAGGAGATCAGGGGCAGGGTCACGCCCGTCACCGGGAGCAGGCCGACGACGTAGCCGATGTTGATCGCCGCCTGGACGACCACCAGGAGCGTGAGCGTGCCGGCCACCAGGCGGATCCACGGGTCGAGCGCGCGCCGGGCGATCCGGGTGCCCACGATCGCGACGCCCGCGTACAGCGCGATCACCGCCACGCAGCCCACGAACCCGAGTTCCTCGCCGACCAGCGCGAAGATGAAGTCGTTCTCGACGCCGGGCAGGTAGCCCCAGTTGGCGCTGCCGCGGCCGAGCCCGCGGCCGAACACCCCGCCGTCGGCGAGGGCGTACAGCGCCTGGGTCGACTGGTAGGACCCCGAGGCGTCCGACAGGAACGTCAGGACCCGGACCAGGCGGTAGTCCGTCGTCACGGCCAGCACCGCGAACCCCGCCGCCGCCCCGGAGACCAGGGCCGCGAACAGGCGGCCCGGGATGCCCGCGAACCACAGCAGGCCCAGCATGATGACGCCGAGGGTGATCGTGCCGCTGAGGTTGGGCTGGGCCATCACCAGCGCGAACATCAGCAGCGTCACCGGGACGACCGGGACGAGCAGGTGCCGCCACCGGTGCAGCAGGTGCTCCTTGGCCACCAGGACGTGCGCGCCCCAGAGCACCAGTGCCAGCTTGGCGAACTCGATCGGCTGGACCGACTGCCCGGCGACGACGAACCAGCGCTGCGCCCCGCCGCCGGCCGAGCCCAGCGGGGTGAGGACCAGGACCAGCATCCCCAGCGCCACCGCCATCGCCTTGCTCGCCATCGCCCGGATCCTGCGCAGCGGCAGGCGGAGGCCGAGCCAGAACACCACGCCACCCAGCACCAGGTACGTGATGTGCTTGCCGAACAGGTCGTACTGCCCGCCGCCGGTGCGCGGGTCGTAGGAGGAGACCGACGACGCGCTCAGCACCATCACCACCCCGACCAGCACGAGGATCCCGGTCAGCGCCAGCACGAGGTGGAACGACGCGAGCGGCCGCGTCAGCCACCCGGTCAGCGCCTCCCCCGCGGCGGCGGCCCGCGATCCGCGCGGACGGCGGCCTGCTTCCTGGACGTCGATGGCGCGAATCCCGTCCCGTTCGGGGAGAACGGCGGTTCCGTTCCCGGTCGCGCCAAACTAACCGCATCCGGCTGGCAAGATCCTGAGAACGCGGGAACGGCCACGGCGAGGAGCTCCCGGAGCGGTGGCCGAGGGCTAGCGGTGATCCCCGCGCAGCGCGTAACGCCGCTCGGCGTACGCCAGGTCGTCCCGCCACAGCCGGGCCGCCGCGCGGCGCATGAGCGGCCGCAGCGCCGGGGCCATCCGGGCGGCCTTGGCGAAGCCCGGGCGATCGGACGCGGCGATCGTCGCCTCGATCACCGCCGTGCGGGGACGGCCGTCGGGGCCGGGGCCGAGCGGGGTCGCGTGCGTTTCCACGACACTGCCCGCACCCTCACCGTCCACAATGGTCATCAGCACCGTCCGGGGGCCCGGGCAGGTGAACTCGGCGACCACCGGGACACCGATCTTGCCCGCGAGCCGGAAGGTGACCTCGACGACGAACCGGTCGTCGGCCTCGGCGACGTCGACCCCCTGCGGCGCCGACAGCACGCGCAGCCGCGCGAAGGAGTACGGGTGGAACCACGCGCCGTGCCAGGGGTCGAGGCGATTGGCCACGACGTCTTCGGGCTCGCAGACCCCGGCCAGCGTCGCCACGGCGTCGACGGTGGTCCCGGCCGGGCGGGGCGGCACGATCGGCCGGTCCGTGGGCTGCTCGCCGCCGATCCGGTCGAGGCGGACCCACGCCAGGACGCCGTCGTCGTGGGACGGCAGGGCCGTCCACCCCGGGCGGCTCGCGCCGACGCGCAGGCCGTGCCAGCGGCAGACCAGCTCGCCGCAGTGCACGCGGGCCTCGGCCAGCGGTGCGCCGAGGTGGGGGCAGGCGCCCGGGCCGACAAGCAGCGCACCGTCCGGCCCGCGCCAGGCGACCAGCTCGCGGCCACCCACCCGCACGCCGAAGGGCCGGTCGGCGCGGATCTCCCGCGCGGCGGCGAAGACGAACCAGTTGCCGGCCGGGCGGGCGCCGGCCCGCTTGACCGCCGCCTCGATGAGCGCGGGGCTGCAGTCGGCGTAGGTGGGCTCCTGGCGCGCCCAGGCCGGCTCGCGGAACGGCTGCACCGGCCACCGGGCCGGCCAGCGCTCGATCACCTGCCGCTTGAGGTCCACCGGAACGCTCCCGCCTGCCACGGCCGGGCGAAACGACCGGCACGCGGGTAATCCTGGGCCATGTGGAGCGGTTGCGCAACGCTTTGCCCCGGCCCGCGGGCGCCGATTCACGCCTTCAGGCGGTCGGTAGCCAACTCCAGGGCGGCCGGCAAGTTGTTGACCCACGGCACGTCCCGCTCAGCGAGGCTCTCCCAACCCGGCCCCGCCGTCACGACGTCGAAACCACGCCGCCGCAGCCGCTGGACCAGCACATCGTCGACCATGTTGACCGACACCGACCAGCCGATTCACGCCTTCAGGCGGTCAGTGGCCAACTCCAGGGCGGCCGGCAGGTCGTTGACCCACAGCACCTCACGGTCAGCAAGGTGCTCCCAACCCGGCCCCGCCGCCCCCGCGACCTCGAACCACGCCGCCGCAGCCGCTGGACCAGCCGGCCGCCGACCATGAAGGCCGACACCGACCAGCCGATTCACGCCTTCAAGCGGTCAGTGGCCAGCTCCAGGGCGGCGGCCAGGTCGTTGACCCACGGCACGTCCCGGTCAGCCAGGTGCTCCCAACCCGGCCCCGCCGTCGCCACCTCGAAACCACGCCGCCGCAACCGCTGAACCAGCACGTCGTCGACCGTATTCGCCGACATCGACCACAGGAACACCACCACCGGGTCGAGCTTGGCCGCGATGGCGCCCGTCGTCTCGGCGGGCACCATCTGGCCCAGGTGGACCGCCGGGATCCCGACCTCCACCATCGCGGCGCGCAGGACCTCCATCGGGAGGCTGTGCCGTTCCTCCGGGCAGCAGGCCAGCAGCACGACCCGCCCGGGCGGGGTGTTCGCGAATCCGGCGCTGTAGCGCTGCAGAGCGAGCGAGATCTCCCCGGTCAGCGCCCATTCGGACTCGAAGCAGACGTCGCCGCGCAGCCAGCGGCCGCCGAGGTGGCGCAGCACCGGGACGAGCACCTCGGTCCACGCCGCCGCCGGGCCGAGCGCGTCCAGCGTCTCGTCCAGGAGCGCGGCCAGCGACGCGAATTCGAGGCCGTCCGCCGCGCGCTCGAGTTCCTCGATGTGCCGCTCCACCGAGAGCTCCGGCACCGGCTGGTCGACGCCGGAGAACGCCGCCGCGGCCGCTTCCCTGGCCCGCATGCCGCGGTCGATGAGCCGCTGCATGTACTGCAGCCGGCGGACGTCGGCGTCGGTGTAGCGCCGGTGCCGCCCGTCGTCCCGCAGCGTCGGGCCGACCCCGTAACGCGCCGCCCAGGTCCGCAACGTCACCGGCGAGACGCCGAGCAGCTCGGCGACCTTGCCGGGCGTCCACGAACCGCCGGCCCGCGGCCCGTCCCGGCCACTCACCGCGTCGACGTCCATCAACACCACGTTCCCACACGCCAGGGACGGCCGCCGGTGCGGTCACCACGCGGTGACCTCCGGCGGAGCAGCCGTTGACCGGCTGTGTCCGCATCAACGGATACGGCATCGGCGGCTCGTCCGACACTCCCGGCGCCCCGAAAAGCACCCGCCGATGGGAGGTTTGTGACTCAATTCACAGTTTATCGGGCGCTCGGATGGTTCCGCCGCGGTCGGGCGCCGACGCGGTCACGGCCAGGTCCGCCCGGTGTGTGCGGAAACGGCCCGCAGAGCCGGTCCCAGCCCGTTGAGGACGGGTCCGATGCGTCCCCCGACCGGGTACCAACCCGGCCCGGCCGCGCGCACCGGCAGGTCCCGGCGGGCCAGCTCGGCCACCAGCGGGGCGTCGGCGCTGTAGGGCGTCATCGACCAGAGCAGCACGAGCGCCGGCTCGAGCCGGACGGCGGTCCGCACGACGACGCCCGGCGCCACCATCTCGCCGAGGAAGACCACCGGGATCCGGGCCTCCCGCAGCACCGCGGCGAGGACCTGGAGCGGGAGCGGGTGCCGCTCGGTCGCGCAGCAGGCCAGCAGCACCGGGCGTTCCCGCGGCGGCGGCGAGACGCGCGCCGAGTGACGCTCGAGCGCCACGGAAATGGCGCCGGCGAGCGCCCATTCGGCGGCGAAGGCGTTTTCCCCGGCCTGCCACCGCTTCCCCTGCCGGCGCAACACCGGCGCGAGGACGTCGGCCCAGGCCGCGGTGGTGCCGTGCCCGGTCAGCAGGTCGTCGAGGAGGACGGCCAGTGCGGGCAGGTCGATGGCCGCGGCGGCCTGGTCGATCTCGTCGGCCCAGAGGCGTGATTGCGCCGGGGTGACGGCCTCGGCGAGCACCAGTTCGGCCGCCGTGCCGGCCCGGACCCCCTGGTTGACCAGCGCGTGCATGCGGCGGAGGCGCTGCAGCTCGCGGGGGCCGTAGAGCCGGTGGCCCCCGGGGCCGCGGCGGGCCGGTCCGAGGCCGTACCGGCTGTCCCACGCGCGCAGGAGCACCGGCGACACGTCGAGCGCGGTGGCGATCTGACCCGTCGTCCACCACGAAACCCGGTCGGCTGCTTCGACTTGCAGTCTCGTCGTCACTCGTCCCTGCCACTGGTCGCCCGGCCGCGAAACGCACTCGCCGGCTTCGACCGGCGTTACGCCGATGATGACCCAGTCGAATCGATAGTGCAACGCTTTAGGGTGGCTCCATCAAGCGGCTTGGCCGGACTTGCGGGAGTGTTCGGACGTGTCGCTCGCTTCCGCATCGATCAGCCGGGCTCCGAGCCGGGTCCGCTCGGCGCTGAGGACGAGCCGGTACCCGAGCAGGAGCAGCACGTGGAGCAGGTAGAGCCACAGGATCAGCGCCGAAACCGCACCGACCGCCGCGAGGCCGCCGAAGGGCACACTCCAGTCCAGGGGGATGGCCAGGAACAGGAGGAACCCGTGGAAGAACCCCGCGAGCACGGCGGCCACGGCGAACGCGCCCGCCACGAGCGGTCCGCGGTGTACGCCGCGCGGGGCACTGCCGGCGAACACGATCGCGGTCACCACCGCGATGATGAGCCAGTCGATGTGGAACGACAGCGTGATGCCCCAGAACGTCGACCAGCCGCCCCGCGCGTAGAAGCCGGCCACTGGGTCGGCGGTGGCCAGTGGCGCGATCGCCAGGGTCGGGCTGAGGACCAGGACGGGCACGAACATCAGCCGCCCGCGCCAGCCGACGAGGGCGCCGGCGCGCTGCCCGGCGACCTGGACCAGCCCGCGCAGCAGGCCTTCGCCGTAGAAGGTGGCCGGCAGCAGGGTGACCAGCAGCGCGGTCCACGGCGTGCCGAGCGCGGCGGTGGTCAGGGCCTGCAGCGCCGGTCCCGGTCCGTGCCCGGGCGGCAGCGCGTCGGCCCAGCGCGAGACACCGTGGCGGACGAACCCCGGCGACCCGAGGACCGCGGCGCCCCGCAGGGCGACCAGCGCCAGCGGGACGACGGCCAGCACGGCGAAGAACGTGACGCCGGCGGCCCACAGGGACAGGTCGCGGCCCCGGAGCGCCCGGCCGGCGTCCCGCAGGACGACGGCCGTCCGCCGGGCCACCTCCCGGGCCCTCACGCCGGCCCCCCGGCGCTCGAGGACGACGACGGGGTGGCCGGCTGGTCCCGGGCGCACCAGCACGACGTCTCGGGAAGCGTCCTGGCGGTCGGCTGGCTGCGGGCGATCCACCTGCTGGCCCGCCCGGTGCTCGGCGTGCCGCCCGACGTGCTCACCGGCTGCGGGCTGCTGAGCGCGGTGGCCGCGGTCTGGCTGGCCTCACTGGGCGGCGCCGCGCTGTGGCCGGCACTGGCGGCGATCGTGGCGACGGGGGTGTTCGACGGCCTGGACGGCGCGGTGGCGCTGCGCACCGGCCGCGCCCGCCCGCTGGGCGCGGTCCTCGACGCGGCGTCGGACCGGCTGACCGAGCTGTGTTTCGTGGCGGTCCTGCTGGTGCTGGGCGCACCCGCGGGGTGGTGCGCGGCGATGGCGGTGCTCCTGTTGCTGCACGAGTACGTCCGGGCCCGCGCCCAGGCGGCGGGCATGCCGGGCGCGGGGGCGATCACGGTGGCCGAGCGCCCGACGCGATTGGTGGTGACGGCGGTCGCGGTCACCGGGGCCGCGGTGGTCCCGGCGGGGACACCGTGGACGGGGTGGGCGTGGGGAACGACGTGCGCGGTGCTGGGCACCGGGTTGTCGGTCATCGGGCTGGCCCATCTCGGGGTCGGTGTCGCGCGGGCGTTCGGGCGGTATGGGAAGCGTCGGTGACGCGCGGAGCCGCTCATCCCCGGCCGCCCCGCCGGTCGGCGACCCGTGCGCGCCCGGCCGGTCCGACGAGTCCCGCCACGATCTCCGCCGACATCGCCACCAGCGGCAGGCCGCCGCCGGGGTGGGCCGAGCCGCCCGCGAGGTACAGCCCCGGGACCGGGCTCTCATTGGCCGGGCGCAGGAGGGCCGCGCGGGGGCCGTTCGACGACGATCCGTAGATCGCTCCGCCGGGCGCGCCCGTGTCGCGCTCGAGGTCGGCCGGGGTGCGGATCTCGCGCCAGCGGACCCGGTCGCGCACGTCCAGGCCGCGGGCGGCGAGGATGTCGAGCACCCGGTCCGCGTACCGCTCCGCCCGTCCCGGCGCCGTCCAGTCGACGCCGGCCGCCGGGTCGTGGCGCGGGGCGTTGACCAGCACGAACCACGCCTCGCAGCCCGGCGGGTGCAGCTGCGGGTCGTCGGGGGCGCAGACGTAGATCGTGGGGTCGTCAACCAGGCGGGGGTGCCGGCCGAAGATCGCGTCGAACTCGGCGTCGTAGCCGGCCGGGAACAGCACGCGGTGGTGGCTCGGATCCGGTGTCCTGCCCCGCAGGGCGAGCAGCAGCACGAACCCCGCCAGCGACGGCTGCGTCCGCCCGAGCGCCCGCCGCGGCCGGCGGGCACGGGGGTCGTCGAGCAGGTCGGCGTAGACGTGCGTGGCGTCCGCGTTGGCCACGACGGCCGAAGCGGCGAGCCGCTCGCCGTCCGCCAGCCGGACTCCGGAGACGCCCGCCGGGCCCGTCTCGATCGCCGTGACCTCCGCGTCCGTCCGGACGTCGACGCCCATGGCGAGGAGCCGGTCGACGAGGGCGTCCCCCAGCCGCCGCAGGCCGCCGCGGACGTGCCACGCGCCGAACTCCTGCTCGACGAACGGAACGACGCTCAGCACGGCGGGCAACCGCCGCGGGTCGGAGCCGGTGTAGGTCGCGTAGCGGTCCAGCAGCATCCGCGCGCGCGGATCGCTCAGCCGGCGGCGCCCGATCCCCCGCAACGTGCGCCACGGCGCGATGGCCAGCAGGTCCCGGACGCCCCGGGCGTGCCGGAGCAGGTCGCGGGGGCCGTGCAGCGGGCGGCGCAGCACCGGCTCGCCGACCAGGCCCCAGAGCCGCTCCGCGTCGCGCATGAGGCCGCGCCACTCTTCGCCGGCGCCGCCGCCGAAAGCCGCTTCGAGGGCGTCGGGGACGGCCGCGCGCTCGTGCGGGACGGCCAGCTCGGTGCCGTCGGCGAACCGGTACCGGCAGGCCGGGTCGACCGGCACGATGTCGACCAGTTCGTCAAGGTCCGCGCCGGTGGCCGCGAAGAGCTCGCGATAGACCGAGGGCAGCGTGAGCAGGGACGGGCCGGTGTCGAAGGTGAAGCCGTCCCGGCTGCGGGCGCCGAGCTTGCCTCCGCAGGTGGCCGAGCGTTCGAGCAGGGTCACCCGGTGCCCGGCGGCGGCGAGCCGGGCGGCGGACGCCAGGCCGCCCATCCCGCCGCCGACCACCACGACGGCGCTCATGCCGATGTCCGGGTCGGCCGCGGGTTCGCCGTGCGAGCCAAGCCGTCCCCCGCCCACGGTCCACCCACGCGATTCCCCGGCACCCGGCCCGCGGACGCCGAGCACCCGCCGGCCACCACGGCGCTCATGCCGATCCCCCGCTCGGCCGCGGGCTCGCCGCGCGAACCCGAGACTTTCCCGCCGACGCCCCACCCGCCGGCCACCGGAGCGCCCGGGCGGAAACCATCCGAACCCCGAGAGCCCGCTCCCACCAACCTCGTGCAGCACACGACCTTCACCCGCGTTCCCCCTCCGGCAACCGACGGCCTTTCCACACCAACCGGCCCGTCGCCCGGGCGCGCCACGACCGGCCGATCAGCCCGGCCAGCGCGAGGACCGACACCGGGTGCGCCAGGCTGTCCGGCCACACCCGGCCCCCGGTTCGCCGGGCCGCCACCACCCGGCCGGCCACGCCTGCCGCGTACCCGACCAGCCCGGCCCGCGAACCACCCAGCGCCGCCACGGCCGGGAGTACCCACACCGCCAGGAACAACCCGGCGATCGCCGCCGCCGCGGGTGCGGAACCGGTCGCCGACCACAGGGACTTCGTATAGCCCTCGCGCAACTGTGCCCACGTCGAATACATGTGGCACTCCGCGATCCGGCTGCCGTCGGCCACCACTCCGCGGCCTCCGGCGCGCTTGACCGCGCGCATCAGCGCGATGTCGTCCAGCACCTCGGCTCCGACCGCGGCGAACCCGCCGCACTTGCGCAGCATCGCCGCGTCGATCACGAAGAACTGGCCGTTGGCGGCGGCCAGCGACGGCCGCGGGGACGTCTCGGCGAGCCGCAACGGCAGCAGCACCAGCCACGACCACTGCAGCAGCGGCTGCACCAGCCGCGCCCCGAGCCCTTCGGCCCGCTCGCGCGGGAACGGCGACACCGCGTCGAGTTCCGCTTCGCGCAGCAGGGAAACCGCGGCCGCGACGGCGCCGGGCGCCAGTACGACGTCCGCGTCGACGCAGACCAGCACGCTGCCCCGCGCCCGCTGGGCCAGCTCGTGGCACGCGTGCGGCTTCCCCAGCACCCCCGGCGGCGGCTCCACGCCGGTCAGCAAGGTGACCCGCGGCCCGGCGATCCGGCGGACGAGCGCCGCCGTCCCGTCGGTGGAACAGTCGTCCAGCACCAGGATTTCGGCGTCGTCGAGCCCGCGTTGCGCCAGCAGGGACCGCAGGGCCGGGGCGACGCGGTCGGCTTCGTCGCGCAGCGGCAGCAGGATCGACACAGCTTCGCGGCAGCGGGCCGGTCCCTCGCGCGGCGTCCGGACGACCCGCGCGTTGTACGCCGCGTGCGCGGCCGCGGCGAGCGCGGCGAAGGCGGCGGCGCGCACGGTCACGCGGACACGCGAGCCCATCGGAATCCCCTCCCCAGCCGGATCGCGAACGGCACGGCCACCGCGCCCATGAGCACGCCACCGGCGACGGCCACCCACGGCCGGCCGAAGAACGCCAGGTGCGCCCACACCGACGAGAACCACGTCCACAGGTACAGCGCGGGTGCCGGCCCGGCGGCCGGGCCGGGGATGGGGTCCGGCGGCCGCGGCACCCAGTGGTGCAGCGCGGCCTGGATGAGGACGGCGACCAGCAGCCAGCCCGCGAAGTTCGTGACCGGGATGCCGTGCACCAGCGGCAGCGACGGCTCGGGCGAGACCCAGCTCCAGTACCCCTCGTCCACCATCTGGGGGTCGAGGAAGACGTCCCACGCCGCCAGCGCGCCCGCCGCCACCGCGACCACTCCGGCCGGCTTCACGGCCAGTGCGCGCCCGGCGAGCAACGCCGGCCACGCCATCATCAGCCACGCGAGCGGGACGATGCCCGGCACGCCGGCGACGGGCCAGCCGAGCAGGCCGGTGTATTCGTAGCGGCCGAAGGGGAACCCGGTGTGCAGGCCCGCCACCTCGGCCAGCAGCCCGCCGCCGCCCGCGACCACCGCCAGCGTGAGCGCCGCCCGGACACCGGCGCGGGACCAGGCGTCGGCGAGCGAGGCCGCCGCGAAGCACAGCACGGTGAGCACGGTCAGCGGGGTGCGGCCACCGGGCTCGGTCACCGAGTAGAGGATCTGGCAGAGCACCGTCGCGGCGGCGCAGAGCCAGGCGGCCAGTGCGGGCGGTGCGAAGCGGAGACGGGTGAATGCGGTTGTCCGCGAAACCATCACGGGAGCAGAATAGACCGGCCGCGCGGGTCGCGCTTTCCTCGGCCTCGATTTCCCGACCCACGCATAAATCGCCGAAGAATGGAAATACGCCACGACGAACACCCGGCGACGCCCAGGTGTGGGCGGGCGCCGCCGGGTGCGGGGCCCGCGGCCGAGGGGGGTGGCACGGCGGGCCCACCGGGACGTCGTGTGGCTTCGCCGTCCCGTCCACAGGAAGGTCACTTCCGATTCAGCACCGATCCACTCCGCCACGCCGGGCTCGGCTCCCGCCCGGCTCACCCGGAGTTTCCCGGTGTTCACCGGGTTCAAGTAGACAAGCTACACCACATGTGAAACGGTTGCGAATCGAATAGGCCGACAGTGTCAACAGTGCCGACAGTGCCGACAGTGGGAGGGCGCCGGATGACCGCGACGATGACCACGGGGGTGACACCCGCGGACGGCGCGCCCGCCGAGCGGCTGGACGCGCTGGGCCGCCGCTGCCTCGCCGAGGCGCACGGATTCGTCAGCGCTCGGGCACGGGAGCACTTTTCCGGGCGCAGCGAAGGCGGCCTCGCGGAAACCGCGGTGCCGGAGTTCGTGGCGGGCGGAAAATGCCTCCGTCCGCTTTTCGCATACGTGGGGTGGCGGTGCGGGCAACCGGAATCCGACGCCGCGATCCGCGCAGCCGCGGCACTGGAACTGCTGCACTGCTTCGCCCTGGTCCAGGACGACGTGATGGACGGCTCGGCGCTGCGCCGGGGCCGCACCGCGCTGCACGTCCGGTTCGCGCGGTGGCACGAGGAGCAGGGCTGGGCGGGCTCGGCGCCACGGTTCGGCGAGTCCGCGGCGATCCTGTTCGGCGACCTGTTCCTGGTGTGGTCGGAGCAGATGCTGCGCGAAAGCGGGCTGACGGCGGCGCAGCTGGCGCGCGGCTGGGCGCACTACGACGCGATGCGGGCCGAGCTGGCCGTCGGCCAGCTCGCCGACCTGGTGAACGATGCGCGCGCCCTGCCGAGCTGGGACACGCTGCTCGACGTCCTGCGCCGCAAGTCCGGCAACTACACGGTCCGGCGCCCGCTGGAGTTCGGTGCGGCCCTGGCCGGCTGCGGCCCGGAGCTGACGGCCGGTCTCGGCGAGTTCGGCGGCCTGGTCGGTGAGGCGTTCCAGCTCCGCGACGACCTGCTCGGCGTGTTCGGCGACCCGTCGGTCACGGGCAAGCCGGCCGGGCAGGACCTGCGCGAGCGCAAGGCCTCCAGCGTGGTGGTGCTCGCCGCGGCGATGGCCGACCGGCGGCAGCAGGCCGACTTCGCCGAGCTGATCGAGCTCGACACGGTGGACGACGAGGCGGTCACGCGCTGGCGGGAGCTCATCGAAGCCACCGGGGCGCGGGAGCGCCTGGGCGAGCTGATCCGCGAGCGGGCGGACAAGGCCATGGCGGCCCTGGACCCGGCGCTGGTCCCGCGGCACGCCGCCGACCTGCTCACCGCCCTCGCGGCCCGCTGCACGGAACGCGACCGATGAGAGGCGAACCGATTCAAGAGCTGCTTCGCGGCCCCACGGCGAACCGGCGACTCACTCGCCCGGAGCACCACGGGTCTCGCTCCGCGGGAAGTGAACTGCGTCGAAACCCCACCGGCACCACCGACCCCTGGGAGCACGACCGATGAAAACCGTGCCGGGACCGGTGGACCGCGTCGTCGTCGTGGGGGCCGGGCTGTCCGGGCTCGCCGCCGCTCTGCACCTGGCCGGGCGGGGGCGGGAGGTCACCGTTCTCGAGCGGGATCCCGGCCCCGGCGGGCGCGCCGGGCGCGCCGAGCGGGACGGCTACCTGCTCGACACCGGCCCCACCGTGCTCACCATGCCGTCGATCCTGCGCGACACCTTCGCCGCCGTCGGGACCGAGCTCACCACCGAACTCCCGATGGCCCGGCTCGATCCGGCCTACGTCGCCCAGTTCGCCGACGGCAGCACGCTGCCCGTGCACACCGACGGGGCCGCGATGGCCGACGCCGTCCGCGAGTTCGCCGGCCCGGCCGAGGCCGCGGGCTACACCCGCCTGCGCGAGTGGCTGACCCGGCTCTACCGGGCCGAATTCAGCCGGTTCATCGACAGCAACATCGACTCCCCGCTCGGCATGCTCCGCCCGGAACTGGCCCGGCTGGTGGCACTGGGCGGGTTCCGCCGGCTCGACGGCCAGGTCGGCCGGTTCCTCGCCGACGAACGGCTCAAGCGCGTCTTCACCTTCCAGGCGCTCTACGCGGGTGAATCCCCCATGCGGGCGCTGGCCCTCTACGCGGTGATCTCGTACATGGACACCGTCGGCGGGGTGTACTTCCCGGCCGGCGGCATCGCGGCGCTGCCGGAGGCGCTCGCCCGCGTGGCGGCCGACGCCGGTGTCAAGTTCCGGTACGGCGAAGCCGTCACCGAACTCGAACGCGCCGGTTCGCGGGTCACCGCGGTCCGCACCGCCGCCGGGGCGCGCCACCGGTGCGACGCCGTCGTCCTCACCACCGAACTGCCCGAGAGCTACCGGCTGCTCGGCCGGCAGCCGCGGCGGCCCGTCGCGCTGCGGGCCGCGCCGTCCGCGCTGATCGTGCACGCCGGTGGCCCCGCCACGCACCCCGAGGCCGCGCACCACACCATCTCCTTCGGACACGGGTGGCGCTCGACCTTCGACGAGCTCATCACCCGGGGCCGGCGGATGAGCGACCCCTCGCTGCTGATCACCCGGCCGACCGCGTCCGATCCCGGGCTCGCCCCGCCCGGCCGCGAGCTGTACTCCGTGCTCGCCCCGGTGCCCAACCTCGACCGCGGCCCCGCGGACTGGGCCGGCGAAACGCAGTCCTACGCGGAAGAGGTCCTCGACGTGGCCCGGGCCCGGCTCCTCCCCGGGTTCGCGCCGGACTTCACCCACGTCATCGGCCCGGCCGAGTGGGCGGCCCGTGGCCTGGTCGCCGGGACGCCGTTCAGCTACGCCCATTCGTTCGGCCAGACCGGGCCGTTCCGGCCGCGGAACCTGCCCCGCGGGACGGACAACGTCGTCCTGGCCGGTGGGGCCACGGTCCCCGGCGTGGGGGTGCCGACCGTGCTCATCTCCGGCAGACTGGCTGCCGACCGGATCACCGGAGGGACGCGATGACCCGACGTGAACTCGACGCCGCCGGCATCCGCGAGCCACAGCTGCGCGCGGCGTACACGTGGTGCCGCGAGCTCAACGCCCGGCACGGCCGCACCTACTTCCTCGCGACGCGGATGCTGACCCCGGCGCAGCGGCCGGCCATCCACGCGCTCTACGGCTTCGCCCGCTGGCTCGACGACATCGTCGACGAACCGGAAGACGACGCCACCCCCGAAACGCTCGACCTGCGCCTGCACGAGGTCGAGAAACGCTTCCTCGACGACCTCGACGCCGGCACGAGCGAGGACCCGCTGCTGACCGCGGTGATCGACACGGCGGCCCGGTACACCCTGCCGAAGGCGTACTTCGAGGCGTTCTTCACCTCGATGCGGATGGACCTCAGCGTCGACAGCTACGCCACCCGCGAAGAACTCGACACCTACGTGCACGGTTCGGCCGAGGTGATCGGGCTGCAGGTGCTGCCGGTGCTCGGCACGGTCGCCCCGCGCGCGGAGGCCGAGCCCCGGGCCGCCGCGCTCGGCAAGGCCTTCCAGCTCACCAACTTCCTGCGGGACGTGGCCGAGGACCTGGCCCGCGGGCGCGTCTACCTGCCGGCCGACGAACTGGCCGTGCACGGCGTCGACCGCGAGCGGCTCGGGTGGTGCGCGCAGCGGGGCCGGGCCGATCAGCCGGTCCGGGCCGCGATCCGCAACCAGATCGCCGTCACCCGGGACATCTACGCCGAGGCCCGCCCCGGCATCGCCATGCTGCACCCGGTTTCGCGCCCGTGCGTGGCGACGGCGGCGACCTTGTACGGCGGCATCCTCGACCGCATCGAAGCCGCGAACCACGACGTCTTCGCCGGGCGCGCGGCGGTTTCCCGCGGGCAGCGGCTGGCGGTGGCGTGCGGGGCCGTCGCGCGGACGCAGTGGGCCCGGCGGCGCCACCGCGCCCCGGCGCTCCCGCTGGCGGTGGGCTGACGTGGGCAAGGCCGAATACCTCGTCGTGCTGGCCGCGTGCGTCCTCGTGACCCTGCCGCTGGAGATCGCCGGCGCGCGCGTCTACCGGCAGCCCCGGCGGCTGGCGCGGGCGGTGCTGCCGGTCGCGCTGGTGTTCCTCGTCTGGGACGCGCTGGCGATCGCCGCCGGGGTGTGGGACTACGCGCCCGAGCACGTCACCGGTCTTCGCGCGCCCTTCGCCGTGCCGCTGGAGGAGATCCTGTTCTTCGTCGTGATCCCCGTCTGCGGGGTGCTGACCTACGAGATCGTCCAGCTCACCCTCGCGGTGCTCCGGCGGCTCGGCAAGCGGCAGGAGGTCCACCGGTGATCCCGTGGGGCTACACCGTGCCCGCGGCCGCCGCCGTCGCCGCGGTCGTGCTGGCGGAGCTCTTCCTGCTGCGCACGGGGCTCTTCCGCCGTCCCGCCTACTGGATCACGATCGCCATCGTGACGGCGTTCCAGATCCCGGTGGACGGCTGGCTGACCAAGCTGTCCGACCCGATCGTGCGCTACGCCCCGCAGCACATCTCCGGCCGGCGCTTCCCCTGGGACATCCCGGTCGAGGACTTCCTCTTCGGCTTCGCGCTCGTGACCGCGGTGCTGCTCATCTGGGAACGAACCGGCCCGCGTGAGGAGCGAGCATGAACGCGATGGCGAAGGACGGTCTCCCCCGCGGTGCGGTGCCGTCGGCCTTCGACGCCGAGGCGCGGTGGTACGACCGGCTGGTCGGCGCCAACCCGGGCTACCACGAGCACCTGCGGCTCTCGGCGCGGCGGCTGCAGCTGCCGCCGGACGGGACGGGCCTGCGGCTGCTGGACGCCGGCTGCGGCACGGGCGCTTCGACGGCCGCGCTCGTGTCGGTGGCGCCCGGTGCCGAGGTCACCGCGTTCGACGCCTCCGGCGAGATGCTCGCGCAGGCACGGGCGAAGGACTGGCCGGACGGCGTCACGTTCGTCCACACACCGGTCGAAGACCTCGACGGCATTTCGGGCCCGTTCGACGCGATCCTGGCCGCGTACCTGCTGCGCAACCTGACCGACCCGACCGGGCAGCTGCGGCGGCTGC
Organism: Amycolatopsis sp. lyj-23; assembly: GCF_046549135.1. Lineage (NCBI taxonomy): Bacteria > Bacillati > Actinomycetota > Actinomycetes > Pseudonocardiales > Pseudonocardiaceae > Amycolatopsis > Amycolatopsis sp. lyj-23. The sequence continues at coordinate 169,129 of NZ_JAJPWN010000007.1, forward strand.
GCGGGCTGCTGCGCCCCGGCGGCCGCATCGCCGTCCACGAGTACTCCGTCCGGGATTCGCGGCGCGCCCGGTGGGTGTGGAACGCGGTCTGCGCGGGCGTGATCATCCCGCTCGGAAAGGTCACCACCGGCGACGGCACCCTCTACCGCCACCTGCGCCGCAGCGTCCTGGAATTCGACGGGATCGCCGAGCTCGCCGACCGGCTCTCCGACGCCGGCTTCACCGACGTCCGCACCGCCACCGTGCCCGGCTGGCAGAACGGCATCGTCCACACCGTCCTCGGCACCAACCCGCGGGAGCACCCGTGACCCGGCCCCTCGGCACCGACCGCCGCATCGAGACGCGGCCCGCCCCGCCCGGCCTGGCCGACGCCGGGCTGCTCGGCCGGCGTCCGACCGCGGCGGTCGTCGGCGGCGGCATCGCGGGTCTGACTGCCGCCACCGGGCTGGCCGAACGCGGCGTCACGGTGACGCTGTTCGAGCGGGACGCCCACCTCGGCGGGCGCGTCGGCGGCTGGGCCGACCGGCTGCCGGACGGCACGCCGGTGACGATGAGCCGGGGTTTCCACGCCTTCTTCCGCCAGTACTACAACCTCCGGTCGCTGCTCATGCGCACCGATCCCGGGCTCGACCGGCTGAGGCCGCTGGCCGACTACCCGCTGCTGGACGCCCAGGGCCGCACGGACACCTTCGCGGGTCTCCCCCGGACGCCGCCGTGGAACGCGCTGGCGTTCGCCTGGCGCAGCCCGACGTTCACGCCGCGGGACCTGGTGCGCATCAACGGCCGCGGGGCCCTGCCGCTGGCGACGGTCAGCGTCCCGGAGACCTACCACCGGCTCGACGAAACCGACGCGGCGAGCTTCCTCGACGCGATCAACTTCCCCGAAGCGGCCAAGCACCTGGCGTTCGAGGTGTTCTCGCGCAGCTTCTTCGCCGATCCCCGCGAGCTGTCCGCGGCGGAGCTGGCGACCATGTTCCACCTGTACTTCCTGGGTTCCAGCGAAGGACTCGTGTTCGACGTGCCCACCGAGCCGTTCCCGCAGGCGCTGTGGGACCCGCTGGCCGGCTACCTGGCCGACCGCCGGGTGACGCTCCGGACCGGCACCCCGGTGGCATCGCTCGACCGGACGTCCGACGGGTTCGCCGTCGCGACGGCTGACGGGAGCGCGCAGTTCGACACCGTCGTGCTGGCGTGCGACGTGCGGGGGCTGCGCGAGATCGTCGACGCCTCCCCGAGCCTCGGGACGCCCGAGTGGCGGGCGGCGGTGGCCGGGCTGCGCACGGCGCCGCCGTTCCTGGTCCGGCGGCTCTGGCTCGACCGGCCGGTCGAGGCCACCCGGCCGCCGTTCCTGGGCACCGGAAGCGTCCCGCCGCTGGACAACATCAGCCTGCTCGACCGCTACGAGGACGAGGCACGACGCTGGGCGGCCCGCACGGGCGGCACGGTCGTCGAACTGCACGCGTACGCGGCCACGACCGACGACCGCGAGACGCTGGTCAAGGCGGTGGACGACCGGCTGCACGCGATCTACCCGGAGACGCTGGACGCCCGGGTCACGGCCTCGATTTCGCTGTGGCGCGAGGATTGCCCGCTGTTCGGACTGGGCGACTTCAGTCGCCGCCCGACGGTGGTGACCCCGGACCCGGCACTGGCACTGGCCGGCGACGGCATCCGGATCGACCTCCCGGTGGCGCTGATGGAGCGCGCGGCCACGACCGGCTGGGCGGCGGCGAACACGCTGCTGGCCGGGTGGGGCTTGGCGGGGCACCCGGTGCGGTCGGTTCCGAACCGCGGCCGGATCGGCCTGTTGAACCGGCTCGCCGCGACGAAGTACTTCAGCGGGTGAGCGGGATGGCGGAGTGTGTGGTGGAAGCCGGGCGGCGGCCGCGGCGGGGCGCGCAGCCGGGCCACGAAAGGCACCCCGGGCGCCCACCTCGCCGGGCTGCGCTGGCGAGCCACCAAATGCACCCCGCGCGCCAGCCGCGCCGGGGCACGCTGCCGGGCCACGAAAGGCAAAGCTGGAGCTCGGTGCGCCGGGCCGCGCTGCCGGAGCACGAAACGAACCCCGGGCGCCCACCTCACCGGGCCGCGCTCGCGAGCCACCGAACGCACCCCGCGCGCCAGCCGCGCCGGGGCACGCAGCCGGACCACGAAAGGCACCTCGGGCGCCCACCGCGCAAGACATCCCGCCGTGGCTGCGCCGCGCTGTCTGACCACCTTCTCTTCCCACTCCACTTCCGGGGGTGAACGCCATGCCGGATCACGAAGTCGTCATCGTCGGTGCCGGGCTTGCCGGGTTGGGCGCCGCTGTCACGTTGCACCGGGCCGGGGTGCTGTGCGTCGTGCTGGAGGCGGCGGACGACGTCGGCGGGCGGGTGCGCACCGATGTCGTCGACGGCTTCCGGCTCGATCGGGGGTTCCAGATCCTCAACCCCGCCTACCCGGCCATCCGGCGCCTGGTCGATGTCGGGGCCTTGGAGCTGGGCCGCTACTGGCGGGCGGTCCGGGTCGTCGACGATGACCGCGTTTCGCTGCTCGGGAACCCGATCGACACGCCCAAAGCGCTGCGCGACATCGTGGCCCGGCGGTACCTGTCGGCAAAGGACCTGGCGGCGCTCGGCGCGCTGTCGGCCCGGGCCGCGGCCGGGCCGGCGCAGGCGATCATCGACCGTCCCGACCGCACGACCGCCGACGAGCTGCACCGCGCCGGCGTGTCCGCGCGGGCGATCGAAACCGTCCTGCGGCCGTTCCTCTCCGGCGTGTTCCTGGAGCGCGACCTGACCACCTCCGCCCGGTTCTTCCAGCTGGTGTGGCGGAGTTTCCTGCGCTCGGCACCTTCCCTGCCGGCACTGGGCATGGGCGAGCTGCCGCGGCAGCTCGCCCGCGCGCTGCCCACTTCGGCCGTCCTCCTGGACACGCCGGTCGACCGGGTGCGCCCGGGCGAGGTCCGCACGGCGGGCGGCGAAACCTGGACCGCCCGTGCGGTCGTCGTCGCCACCGACGGGTCCACGGCCGCCCGGCTCGCCGGTGTCCCGGCGCCGCGGTGGAACAGCGGGACGACGTGGTACTTCGCCCCGCCGCGGTCCCCGTTGCGCGAACCGGTCATCGTGGTCGACGCGCGCGGCGGGCCGGTCGTCAACACGAGCGTGGTCAGCGAAGTGTGCCCGACATACGCCCCGCCCGGATCCGCGCTGGTGAGCGCGTCGGCGTTGACGGCGCTGCCGGAGGCGGAAGTCCGCCGTCACCTGGGCCGGATGTACCGCACGGACGCCACGCGCTGGCCGCTGGTCGCCCGGTACGAGATCACCCACGGGCTGCCGGCCATGCCACCGCCGCACGAGCTCCGGCGCGAGGTCCGGCTGGACGAAGGCCGGTACGTGTGCGGTGATCACCGGGACACGAGCTCGCTGCAAGGGGCTCTGGCGTCCGGCACCCGAACGGCTCGCGCGGTCCTCGCCGACCTCGGCAAGACACCGCGCTGAGCGCCTTCCGCGTTACGACATCCGGGCGGAAATTCGCTTCCCGCCCGGGCGAAAACCCCGCGCCGGGGCCGGACACCCGGAACCGATCGTGCCGAGCCGGCCCCGGTTCCTCGCTGGATCGAGTGAACCTTGCCCGGCGGTGGTCGGTGTTCCGGCCCAGTCCGGCCATGGTCTGCGTAGCCCGGAAACCCCGCCGTACCCCGTTGAGCGCCTTGACACAGGGCGCTCCGAGTGACGTTTTCCGCACCCGCTAACGAAATCCCGGCTGTTCCGTCTTCCCGAGGCAACCCGCAGTAATCCGGCCTTCGGAAAGGAAGTCCATGTCGCGGAGATCCTTGTTCGTCGCGCTGACCACGGTCAGTGCTTTGCTCACCCCGGCCGCGGTCGCGGCCGCGGCGCCGCCCGGGGTCGATCCGGCCACCGTCGACCTCACACTCCCCGCCGGGCAGAGCACCACCGTCACCAAGCACGTCACCACCTCCGCCGTCCCCCCGAACCCCGACCTCGTCCTGCTCGCCGACACCACCGGCAGCATGAGCGGCGCGATCACCAACGTCCGGAACAATGCCGACGCCATCACCGGTGACGTGCTCGCCGCCCAGCCGACCGCCCGGTTCGGCGTGGCCGAGTACAAGGACTTCACCGACCCCGTGCCCTTCAAGGTCAACCAGGGCATCACCGGCGACACCGCCGCCGTCCAGGCCGGTATCAACCAGTGGGCCGCGTCCGGCGGCGACGATTTCCCCGAAGCCGACCTCAACGCCCTCTACGAACTGGCCAGCGGCGCCGTCACCTTCCGGCCGGACGGCACCCGCATCATCGCCTGGTTCGGCGACGCGCCCTCGCACGACCCCAGCGGTGGGCACAGCCTGGCCCAGACCATCGACGCCCTCAAGGCGGCGAAGATCCGCGTCGTCGCGGTCAACGTCGGTGCGCTGGACGCCGACGGCCAGGCGAGCGCCATCGCCACGGCCACCGGCGGCGTGCTGCTGAACAACGTGCCGTCGAACCAGGTGTCGCAGGCGATCCTCGACGGCATCAAGTCCATCGAGGTCACGGTGGCGCCGAAGGTCACCACCTGCGACCCGCAGCTGACGCTGACCAACGACCCGGCGAGCGTCAAGGTGCCCAGCGGGGAAGTCGCCACGTTCACCGAGACCGTCGCCGCGGCGGCCGACGCCGCGCCCGGTACCTACCACTGCACGGTCGACTACCTCGTCGACGGCGTGTCCCGCGGGTACGTCGAGACGACGACCGTGCGCGTGCTCGGGCTGAGCATCAACGACGTCACGGTGGCCGAAGGCTCCGGCGGCGCGCCGGTGCCGGCCACCTTCACCGTGTCGCTGCTCGGCGGCGCCGGTCCGACCCCGGTGACGGTCCACTACGCCACCGCCGACGGCACCGCCACCGCACCGGCCGACTACCAGGCCGCCGGCGGTGACGTGACCTTCGCGCCCGGCGAAACGGCCAAGCCGGTGACCGTGCTGGTCAACCCGGACACCGTCGACGAGCCGGACGAGACGTTCACCGTGACGCTCTCGAACCCGGTCGGCGCCGGCCTGGTCGACCCCACCGGCGTCGGCACGATCGTCGACGACGACCGCGACGGCACGTTCTCCTGCACCGGTACCGCCGCGAACGTCATCGGCATCACCGCGGCCGTGGCGAACCCGGCGAACCTGCCCTGCGCCGACGACAGCAAGTCCGTCCTCGACGCGACGCTCAACGCCGGCCTGATCAAGGTGGAGACCCACGCGCTGACCGCGTCGACCGACCTGAGCCCGGACGACCAGTCCGCGGCGCCGGCGGCCGGTGACCACGCGCAGGCCGCGGCCCGGATCGACCGGACGGTGATCAGCACCGTCGGGCTGACCGTCGAACTGGGCGTGATCCAGTCGCAGGCGGCGGCGACCTGCCAGCCGACCTCCGGCGGGCTCGCCCCGGCGCTCACCGGCAGCTCGAGCGTCGCTTCGCTGAAGATCAACGGCGTCCCGGTCACGGTCGGCTCGGCGCCGGTGACCATCGCGCTGGTCATCGGCTCGCTGAAGCTGAACGGCCAGACCATCGCGAACGGCGTCGTGAAGCAGCAGGCGGTCACGCTGGAAACCCCGCTGGCGAAGATCGTGCTGGCGAAGTCCCAGGCCGACGTGCACGGCACCGCCGCGCACCCGGCGGGCAACCCCTGCCGGGCCTGATCCGGTGCACCACCCGGGGCGGGCTCTCCTCGCCCGCCCCGGGCTTCACAGTTCGTGGGCCGTCGCGGCTTCGGTGGTGACCAGCAGCGCGCTCCAGGCCGCGGCCGGGCTGATGTTGAGCAGCACCGCGCGGCCGTCGAACTCCCCGGTTTCCCGGGCGCTCGCGAGGTTGAAGAAGACGTCGTTGGGCCCGAGGTGGCCGTAGCGGGCCAGGTTGCCGAAGCACGCCTTCGCGATCGGGACGCCCATCGCTTCCGACCAGTTCCGGAACGCGGCCGTGGACAGGTTCTGGGTGAGGTAGCACGGGACGTCGCCGGGGGTCAGGCCGTTGCGGCCGAGGAGCCGGGCGAGCAGGTCGCGCAGCCGGTTGCGGGTCTCCACCGCCAGCCGGAACGAATAGGCCGCCGGGTCGGTGCACTCCTCCCGCCAGCGCGCGAACTCCTCGTCGCGGTACTCGACGCGGAAGAGGTCCGCGTAGGCGCCGTTCGTCTCCAGCAGGATGTCCCGGATCCGGAGATCTCCCCGGCGCCGCAGCAGAAGCGCGCCGCCGCTGTCGCCGTTGACCGTGACGGGGTGGCGGTAGCGCCCGGGAGTCGCGGGCTTGCTCCCGTGCAGGACGAGCACGTTCGCCAGGTCCGGGTCGGTGCGCAGCAGCCCGGCCGCGGCGAGCAGGGCCGGGGTGAGCGACGCGCAGCCGAGGCCGCCGACCGAAAACGCCATCGCCCGGCCGGCGCCGAGCATGGCCTGCAGCCGGGTGGCTTCCGAGCTGACCAGGGTCTGCGGCGCCCGCGGCTCCACGGTCAGGACGACGTCGACGTCCCGGGCGTCGAGGCCGGCCGTGGCCAGGGCGCGCCGGCCGGCGCGGGCGGCGAGTTCGGCCGCGGTCAGCGTGTCGTCGGCCGGGACCCGGTCGATGCCGAGTGCGGCGCAGGTCGCGCGTTCGGTCTCGGACAGCGTGGCCAGTTCGGGCAGCCCGGCCACGGCGATGCACATTTCCGGCAGGTACCACGCCGAGGCGGCGAGCGCGATCACGGCAGCTCGGTGAAGGCGGCCACGATCTCGTCGGCGAGCGCGTCCAGGCGGTCTTCGCCGACGCCGCCGGCCACGGCCAGCCGTAGCGCGCCGTCCCGCACCGCGCTGGTCACGACCAGCGGGAACCAGGACGCAACCGCGCGCTTGAGGTTCACCGACAGGTCCCAGCGCGTGCGCAGCAGGCGGACGCCGGAGTCGAACGCGGAGGTGTCGCTCGGCCCGTGCAGCACGAGGACCTCCGGTTCGGGCAACGCCCGCAGCTCCGCTGTCCCCGGTGAGTCCGGCGAGAGGTGGCGCAGCATCCCGTAGCCGACGCCGTCGTTCGGCACCGACCGCGCGCGGTCGGTGATCTCGGCCAGGCAGTCGCGGGCCGTGGCGCCCGGGCCGACCGGCAGCACCAGCGGGTGCAGGGTGGTGAACCAGCCCACCGACGGGCCGCGGCCGGCCAGCCGGAACGGGTTGGGCGTGGCCTCCCCCTCGGTCATCACGAACGCGCTCGGCGCGTCCTGCCACCGGGCCAGTCCGCAGGAGACCGCGCACAACGCCGCCTCCCGGCCCTCGGCGCCGCCGGCCGAGAGCAGGGTCGCCACCGCCGGGTCGTCGAGGGTCCGGGCGGTGATGCCGTCGCCGGGCGAGCCGCCGATCGTGCCGGCCGCCGCGCCCGCCCGCAGCGTCGCCGTCCAGTAGGTCAGTTCCCCCGCGAGCTCGTCGGAGGCCGCCATCGCCCGGAGATGCTCGGCCCACTCGCGCCACCGCGGCGGGCGCGGGACGAGCACCGGGGTGCGGCCCGCCGTGAGGTCGCCGAGCAGCACGTCGAGGTCGTCGAGGACGACCACGGTGGACATGTTGTCGAAGACGAAGTGGTTGACCAGCAGCACGAGCAGGCCGCCGCGGGCCCGGCCGCGGTCGTAGTGGCGGACGCGGAACAGCGGTCCGCGGGCGGGGTCCATCTCCGCCTTCATCGCCTGGCAGTCGTCCGCGACGATGCCGAGCTCCTCCTCGCGGCCCAGCGGCGGCAGCACCTTCGTGTCGAACACGTCTGCCACGGTGAGGTCCGCGACCTCCAGCCGCGCGCCCAAGGCGTTGCGCCGCAACCGGTAGCGCAGCGGTTCGTGCAGCGTCAGCAGGTGCCCGATCGCCGTCCGGATCGCGGCCGGGGCGACTTCGGGCGTGGTCTCCACCGTGTGGACGTCGACGAAGTCGCCGACATCGTCGGGCATCCGGCGCAGGAAGCTGAGCATGATCGGGGTCGGCGGGATCGCCCGGAGCGGCTCGGTGGCCGGGACTTCCGGTGGCGCCGCGGCGGGGCCGTCGACGACCGCGGCCCGCGCCAGCTCGGCCAGGGTGCGGCACTGCAGCAGCTGCTGCGGGGTGAAGTGGACGCCGTCCTTCGCCGCCCGCGCGGCCACCCGCACGCCGAGGACCGAATCGCCGCCGAGGTCGAAGAAGTTGTCCTTCGGCGAAACCGGGCCGCCGGTGAGCAGGTCCGCGCAGATCGCGGTGAGGACGTGCTCGGCGCGGGCGATCGGTTCGCTGTCCACAGTGGAATACGAGGTCACGACGGGCTCCCGGTGGGTGGGGGCGGGCTTCGGCTCGCCGGCGACGGCCGGGAGTTCGCCCAGCGGGCGGTCGGGTTCGCGCAGCACGGCGTCGAGCAAGCCGGGCAGCAGGCGGGCGAGCGCGGCCGCCGTCTCCCGGTCGAACAACGCCGTCGCGTACTCGAAGTAGCCGTCCATCGGCCCGTCCTGCTGGTCGATGACGCCGACGGTGAGGTCGAACTTCGCGGTGCCCGGCGCGATGCCCGCGACCGTTCCGCTTTCGGAGAACCGGGAGCAGCCGAGGCCGCCGAGCTCGGCGGTGTCCTGCGGGACGTTCTGGTAGGTGTAGGCGACGTCGAACAGCGGCTGGCGGCCGGGCTCGCGCGGCCCGCAGACCGCCGAGACGATCTTCTCCAGCGGGATCTCCTCGTGGTCGAGGACCTGCGCGACGGTGTCCGCGCAGCGCCGGACCAGGCCGGTGAACGACAGCGTTCCCTCGACCCGGGTCCGGAACGGCGGCAGGTTGTTGAAGTACCCCATGAGGTCGTGCGTCGCCGGGTGCGTCCGGCCGGACGTGGCCACCCCGACCACGACGTCGGTGAACCCGGCCCAGCGGTGCAGCAGCGCGTCGACCAGCGCCAGCATCGTGACGAACGTCGTCACGCCGTGTTCGCGGCTGAACCGGCGGGCCGCCTCGGCCGCCGGTTCGGCGACGGTGAACTCCACGAGACCGCCGTCGAAGGTCTGCGCCGCCGGGCGCGGCCGGTCCAGCGGCAGCTGCGCGGTGGGCAGCCCGGCCAGCTCGGCGCGCCAGAACCGCAGGCCGTGCTCGAGGGCCGCCCCGGTCAGCCGCTTGCGCTGCCAGGCCGCGAAGTCGGCGAACTGGAAGGGCAGGTCCGGCAGCTCCGCGGCCCGACCGGCCAGCTGGGCCTGGTAGAGCTCGGTGAAGTCGCGGAAGAAGACCGTCGGCGACCAGCCGTCGAAGACGATGTGGTGGTAGGTCCAGAGCAGGACGTGGTCGTCGGCGGCCAGGCGCAGCAGGGTGACCCGGACCAGCGGGCCGGTGGCCAGGTCGAACGGGCGGACGGCCTCCTGGCCGGCCAGCTCGTGCGCGGCCGCGAGCCGGTCGGCTTCGGGCAGCGCGGCGAGGTCGTGCACGACCAGCCGGGGGCCGGGGTCGGCGAGCCGGGCGAACGGCACGCCCTCGTCGTCGGGGATGCAGGTGCGCAGCACCTCGTGCCGGTCGAACAGGTCGTGCACCGCGCCGGCGAGCGCGGTTTCGTCGAGGGGGCCGGACAGGCGCAGGTCGTGCGGGATGTTGTAGAGCGCGCTGCCGGGGTTCAGCCGGTCCAGGTACCAGAGTTGTTCCTGGCCGGCCGAGAGCGGCAGCGGGCCGCCGCGCGGCAGCACCTCGACGGCGGGCCGGTCGGTGGCCGGGCCGCGCTCGGCCCGCACCGCCTCGATGCGCGCGGCGAAGGCCCGCACGGTCGGGTGGGCGTACAGGTCGGCGAACGTCAGGTCGACGCCGAAGTCGCGTTCCATCATGCGCAACGCGGTGATCGCCGCGATCGACGTCCCGCCGAGGGCGAAGTAGTCCGACTCCCCGGCGAGCCGGTCCTCGCCGAGAGCGCGGGCCCAGACCTCGGCGACCCGGCGTTCGGTGTCCACATCGGACACGTCCGCCGGTGGCGGCTGCGGGGCGCGGGCTTCGGCGGCGGGCGCGCCCGGCGGACGGCACCAGCAGCGGACGCTCTCCAGCGGGTACGCCGGCGCTTCGATCCGCGGCACCACGGCGTCGGCGTAGTGGCGGTCCCAGTCGAGCCGGACGCCGAGCCGGTACAGCGACGCCACCCGCCGCAGCACCGCCCGCCGTCCGGCGCCGGCGATCAGTTCGACGCAGCCGAGCCCGGGCGCCAGGCGGCGCATCGTCCGCGAGAGCACGCCGCCGGTGCCGAGCTCGACCAGCACCGCGCCGTCGCGGACGAACCCGCGCACCGCCTCGGCCAGCCGTCCGGAGTCGAGCGTGGCCCCGACCGGCCGGTCCGCCGCCGCGGCCAGGCCGTCCTCCAAGGACAGTTCGCCGCGCGCGATCCGCACCGACAGGTTGCCCGCGCCCGAACCGACGAGGTGGGTGTCGGGGATGCCCAGCGACCGGGCGAGCCGGTGGAGGGCGTGGTGGACGGCGACCAGCCGGGGACCGGGCCGCTCGGGCAGCGGGGTGTCGCCGAGCACCGGCCACGCCGCACACAGCTGCGCCCAGAGCCCGGGCTCGACCCCGCCGTCGCCGGAGAACAGGAGCACCACCGGCGGGTCGTCCGCGGCGGGCGCGTCCGGGACCGCGGCCGACCGCAGGTCCGCCGCGAGCGTGCCGGGCTCGTCGGCGACCACGGCCAGCCGGAAGGGGTGGTCGTCGCGGCCCCGGTTCATGGCGTGGCCGATGGCGAGCACGCCGTGCCCGCTCTCCTCGGCGAACACCGCGAGCTCGTCGCGGTAGCGGGCCAGTGCGGACGCCGTCTTCGCCGACACCGTCACCAGGTGCGCGGCCCCGTCCGGTCCGGCGGGTACCGGAAGCGGCGGGGCCTGCTCGACGACGGCGTGCACGTTGGTCCCGGTCAGCCCGAACGAACTCAGGCCCGCGCGGCGGGGCGCGTCGCCCTCCCACGGGCCGAAGGCGGGGTTGACCCGCACCGGGCCGTCGAAGTCGATCAGCGGGTTGGGCGTTTCGAAGTGCGCGGTCGGGTAGCGGACGCCGCGCCGCACACTGAGCAGCACCTTGACCAGCCCGGCCACCCCGGCCGCGTTGTCCAGGTGCCCGATGTTGCCCTTGATCGAGCCGATCGCGCAGGACGGCGTCGTGACGCCGGCGTCGAGGAACGCCTGGCGGAGGGCCTCGACTTCGACGACGTCGCCGAGCGGGGTGGCCGAGCCGTGGCACTCGACGTACCCGACGGTGGCGGGATCGACACCGGCATCGCGCCAGGCCGCGGTGACGACCTCGGTCTGCGCCGCGCGGCTCGGGGCGCTCATGCTGGCCATCCGGTAGCCGTTGTGGTTGACCGCGATGCCCTTCAGCACGGCGTGCACGTGATCGCCGTCGGCGAGCGCGGCGGGCAGCGGCTTGAGCACGACGATCCCGCCGCCCTCGCCGCCGACCGCACCGATGGCCTTCTCGTCGAAGGGACGGCACCGGCCCTCGGGCGACTCGACACCGCGGACCGGCACGTGCCCGGCTTCGCGGATCGGCACCGGCCGCACGCTGATGCCGCCCGCCAGCGCGAGGTCCGCGGCCCCGCTGCGCAGCAGCGCGACGGCGTGGGCGACCGCGACGAGACTGCCGCTGCACGCGGTGTCGAGGACGAGCGCGGGCCCGGTGAAGTCGTGGCGGTAGCTGATCCGCGCCGCGAGGGCCGCCCCGATGATGCCGAGGATCTGCTGCGGGTCTTCTTCGTCGAAGAGGTCTTCGTAGTCCGACCGCGAGCTCCCGAGCACGACGGCGGTGCGCGACCCGCGCAGGGCTCGGGGCGCGTAGCAGGCGTTTTCGAGGGCTTCGTGGGCGAGCTGCAGGATGAGCCGCTGGTGCGGGTCCATCCAGGTGGCCTCGGCCGGCGGCACGCCGAAGAAGCGGTGGTCGAAGCGGTCGATCCGGTCGAGGTAGCCCATCGGCAGGTAGCCGGGCCCGGGCGCGAAGCCGTTCTCCCGCAACCGGTCCGGATCGGGCTGGCCGACCACGTCACGGCCGTCGGCGAGCAGGTCGTGGACGGCGTCCAGCCCGTGGGCGCCCGGCAGCAGGGCGGACACCCCGATGATCGCCACGTCGTCGTTGCGCACCGGCTCCGGCCTCCTAGAGCTCGTAGTCCCGCGGCGGGTTCAGGCCGCGGTCGACCGCCCGGCCGAGTGCCGCGAGGGTCGGGTGTTCCAGCATCAGGGCCAGCGCACCGACGGTGGGGTTGTCGAACAGCGCCCGCGGCGGCAGCGACGCACCGAAGTCCGCGCGCAGCCGGGCGGTGACCCGCAGGCACAGCAGCGAATCGCCACCGAGGGCGAAGAAGTCGTCGTCGACGCCGACCCGGTCGACCGCGAGCACCTCGGCCCAGATCCGGCTCAGCGCCCGTTCGGTGGCGGTGCGGGGGGCGCGGTAGGCCGGCTCGGCGTCGGCCGGGCTCGGCGGGAGGAACTGCGCGGGCGGGTGGTCGCCGGTTGGGGTGGGCTCTGGCGGGCGGGCTTGGGGTGGTGCGGGCGGTTCGCCGAGCTCGCCGGTCGCCGGTGCGAGCGGGGTCGGCGGTGCGGGCGGTTCACTGGGGCCGCCGGTCACCGGCGCGAGCGGAGTGGGCGGTGCGGGCGGTTCACCGGACCCACCCACCACCGGCACGAGCGCGGTCGGCGACGCAGCCGGTCCACCAGACCCACCCACCACCGGCACGAGCGGGGTCGGCGGTGCGGGCGGTTCACCGGGGCCGCCGGTCACCGGCACGAGCGGGGTCGGCGGCGCAGCCGGTCCACCGGACCCACCGACCACCGGCACGAGCGGTGCGGCCGGTCCATCAGGCCCACCGGTCACCGGCCCGGGCGGGGTGGGCCCGGCGGCCGGTTCCCTGAGCAGGTCCACGAGTTCGTCGCCGAGTGCCTCGGCCGTGCCGTTGTCGAACAGGGCCGGGTCGTAGCCGAGCCGCAGGGTCAACGGCTCGGCTTCGCGGGTGCTGCCGTGGGCGATGAGGGCGAGCGGGTAGTTCGTCACTTCGACCGCCGTCAGCTCCGCGAGGTGCAGGCCGCGGGCGGCCAGGGCGCCGCGGTCGAACGGGTAGTTCTCGAACACCACGATGCTGTCGAAAAGACTCACCCGCGCGGGCAGCCCGCTCCAGCGGCGCAGCGCGGCCAGTGAGACGTGCCCGAACCGGCGCGCCTCGGCCTGCTCGGCCTGCAGGCGCCGGAACCAGCCCGGCCGGTCCTCCGCTTCCGCGACCGTGACGCGGACCGGCACCGTGTTGACGAACATCCCGACGATCGCGGCCACCCCGGGCAGCTCGGGCGGGCGGCCGGAGACGACCGCGCCGAAGCAGACGTCCGCCTCGCCGCCGTGGCGGGCGAGCAGCCGCGCCCACGAGCCCTGCACCACGGCGTTGACCGTCAGCCGGTGGCGCCGGGCGAAGGCCGCCAGGCACGCCGAGTCCTCTACGGACAGTTGACGATCCACTGTGGACGTCGAGCGCGTGCGGTGGGCGCGGCCGGGTGGGCGGTCGTACGGCAGCCGGGTCGGGACGAGGCCGGAAAGGGCCTTGCGCCAGTGGGTTTCGGCCGCCGTGGCGTCCTGGCGGGCCAGCCACGCGAGGTGGTCGGCGAACGGGCGCCGCCGCTTGACGGGCTGCCCGGACAGGTGCGCGAGGACGTCGGTCAGCACCTCGAAGACGCTCCAGCCGTCGAGGATCACGTGGTGGAAGGTCCACAGCGTCCGGATCCGGGTGCCACCCAGCCGGATCAGGGTGACCCGCATCAGCGGGGGTGCGGCCGGGTCCAGCCCGGCTTCGCGGTCGGCGGCGAGCAGTTCGGCTTCGTCCGGCGAGCGTCCGTCGTGCACGGTCACCGGCAGGGTGACGGCCCGGTGCACCACCTGCACCGGTTCGCGGACACCGGTCCAGCGGACCGCGGTGCGCAGGGCGGGGATGTCCTCGACCGTTCGCCGCCAGGCGCGCTCCAGGGCGGCCGGGTCGTCGACGCCGCTCAGCGTGAAGCAGACCTGCTCGAGGTAGGTGCCCGGTTCCGACAGGCTGTGGAACAGCATCCCGGCCTGCATCGGGGTGAGCGGGTAGACGTCCTCGACGTCGCGGCCGTCGCCGAGGAGCCGGTCGAGTTCGGCCTGGGTGGCGACGGCGAGCGGGAAATCGGACGGCGTGCGGCCGCCGGCCCCCGGCTCGGCGCAGTGGGCGGTGATTTCCCGGAGTGCTTCGAGCACTTCGGCGGCGAGACGGGTGACGGTGCCGGGTTCGTGGGCGCCGGGCGAGTACGTCCACTCGAATTCGAGTTCGCCGTCGCTGGTGACGGCCGCGGTGACGTCGAGGCGGGCGGTGCCGGTGACGTGCGGGGCGCGGCTCAGCCGGATGGCCGAGGACGCGGGCTCGTCGTCGCCGAGGTCGAAGCGGCCCAGGTAGTTGAACGCCGCCGCCGGTCGGGCTTCCGGCAGCTCCGCCTGGGCCAGGTACCGCAGTGCGCCGTACCCCAGGCCGCGGTCCGGGGTCGCGCGCAGGCATTCCTTCACCGACTTCAGCACCGCGCCCCAGCCGCCCTCGCGCGGGATCTCCACCGGGCACGGGTACAGCGTCGTGAACCAGCCCACCGTCCGGGACAGGTCCACGTCGTCGAAGACGTCCTCGCGGCCGTGGCCCTCCAGTTCCAGCAGTACCCGGTCGTGTCCCGTCCAGCCGGCGAGGACCCGGCCGAGCGCGCTGACCAGCACCTCGTCGATCCGGGTGCGGTACGCCGCCGGGGTGTCGCGCAGCAGCGCCGCCGTGTCACCCGCCGCGAGCCGCACGGTCACCGTGCGCTGCGGGGCCGGGTCGCCGTCGGGCGCGGCGCCCGCCGCCGGGCGCCGCCAGTGCGCGAGTCCCGCGTCGAACCCGCCCGCCGCCGCGTGCGCGGCCAGCCGCCGCGACCAGTCGCCGAACGACGTGGTCCGCGGCGGCAGCTCCACCGGTTGCCCCGCCCGGGCCGCGCGGTAGGCCGTCCGCAGGTCCGCCAGCAGGATCCGCCACGAGACACCGTCCACGACCAGGTGGTGGGCGATGAGGTACAGCCGCGAGCCGTCGAGCACCGCCGTGAACAGCGCCCCGCCGTCCAGCTCGAACACGTCCATAGTGGACACGGGACCGACCCGGAACGTATCCGACCCAACGGTTTCCGCGTACTCCTGCCGCCAGGAGCCATCGACCCGGCGGAAGCGCAGCCGGAGCGCGTCGTGGTGGCGGGCGAGCGCTTCGACCGCGGTCCGCAGCGCCGGGTGGTCGACGGTGAGCTCGGCCGACACCCACTGGCTGAAGTGGCCTGGCCGCTCGGTGACCGTCTCGAAGAACCAGTGCTGGATCGGCGACAGCGGCACCGGGCCGGACGGCCGGGGCGCCTCGCGGGCCGCCGGTTCCGCCCAGACCCCCGCCGCGGCCAGCTCGGCCGGAGTCTGGCGGAGGAAGACGTCCTTCGCGCTCAGGCGCAGCCCGAGCTGCCGGGCCCGTGCCACCACCTGGATGCCCAGGATCGAGTCCCCGCCGAGCTCGAAGAAGTTGTCCTGCGTCCCGACGTGGTCCACGTGGAGCACCTCGGCCCACACCCTCGTCAGCAGCTCCTCCGCCGGGCCGCGGGGCGCGGTGCGGGCCCGGGTGGCCTGCGGCCGCGGCGACGGCAGCGCCCGGCGGTCGACCTTGCCCTGCGGGGTCAGCGGGAACCGGTCGAGCAGCACGAGCGCCCCGGGGACGAGGTGGCCCGGCAGGCTCTGGCCGAGGAACTCCCGCAGCGCGCCGGGCCCGACCGGCCGCCGGGGGACGACGTACCCGGCCAGCCGCTTGTGGCCGGGGGTGTCCTCCCGCGCCACCACGACGGCCTCGGCGACGTCCGGGTGCCGCCGCAGCGCCGCCTCGACCTCGCCCACCTCGATCCGGAAGCCGCGGATCTTGACCTGGTCGTCGGACCGGCCGAGGAAGTCCAGCACCCACTCCTCGCCGTGACGCCAGCGCACGACGTCCCCGGTGCGGTACAGCCGGGTGCCGTCGCCGAAGGGGTCGGCGACGAACCGGTCGGCCGTCAGGCCCGGCCGGTCCAGGTACCCGCGGGCCAGGCCGCTCCCGCCGACGTACAGCTCGCCGGGCACCCCGGCCGGCACCGGATCGAGGTGGCGGTCCAGCACCAGGCAGCGCGTCCCGGTGATCGGCCGCCCGATCGGCACCGGCCGCCCCGCGTCGGCGGGCCGGACCCGGTGGCAGGCGGTGAACGTCGTGCCCTCGGTGGGCCCGTAGCCGTTGACCAGCTCCAGGTCCGGGCAGCGAGCCAGGACGGCCGCGCACTGCTGCGGCGAGAGCACGTCCCCGCCGGAGACCAGCCGTCGCAGCCCGGCGAACACGCCGGGGTCGGCCGCGGCCACTTCGTGGAACATGCCCGCGGTCAGCCACAGCGCGGTCACGCCTTCGGTGCGGACGAAGGCGCCGAGGGCCTCGACCGACGGGACGTCCTCCGGGTCGATCGCCAGCCGCGCGCCGGACAGCAGCGCGCCCCAGATCTCCAGGGTCGAGGCGTCGAACGACAGCGGCGCGTACTGCGTCGAGACGTCTTCGGGGCGGAGGCGGGCGTAGGGGTCGGCGCACAGCCGGGTCACCGACCGGTGCTCGATCAGCACGCCCTTCGGCCGGCCCGACGACCCGGAGGTGTAGAGCACGCAGGCCAGGTTGCCCGGCCGCGCCCGGACCGGCGGGGCACCACCGGGCCGGCCGCGCGCGTCGGCCGGGGTCACCACGCGGGTACCCGGGGGCACCCGGTCCCGCACGGCTCCGGTCGTGAGGACCGTCGTGGCCCCGGAATCGGCCAGCAGCCAAGCCAACCGCTCGTCCGGGTAGCGCGGGTCGAGCGGGACGTAGGCGCCGCCGGCCTTCAGGACGGCCAGCATGCCGGTGACCGCGTCGATGCCCCGCGGCACGCACAGGCCGATCCGGACGTCCGGGCCGGCGCCGTGCGCGATCAGGGCGTGCGCGAGCCGGTTGGCCCGGGTGTCCAGCTCGCGGTAGGTCAACGCCGTGCCGGCACACGTCACCGCGGGGGCGTCCGGGCGTTCGCGGACGCGTTCGGCGAAGACTTCGAGCACGGTGAGCCCCGGCCCGTCGGCCGCCGACCGGCCCACCGCCAGCAGCTCACGCCGTTGCGCGGGCGCCGGGAAGGACAGCCGGGACAGCCGCCGGCGCGGATCGTCGGCGATCGCCTCGAGCAGGGCGAGGAGGTTCTCGGCGAGCCTGCGGATCGTGTCCGCGTCGAAGAGATCCGTGCGGTATTCGACGGTGGTGCGCAGGCCGCCGTCCCGCGGCTCGAACTCCAGGGTCAGGTCGAACGGCGCCGACCGCCGGGGCAGGTCGAACTCCTCGACCGCCAGGCCGCGGAGCCGCGGCAGCGCCGAGGGCGCGTTCTGCAGCACCACCATGGTGTTCACCAGCGGTGAGCGGCTCGCGTCGCGGTCCGGGGCGAGCAGCTCGACCAGCCGGCCGAACGGGACGTCGTCGTGGGCCATCGCGTCGAGCACGGTCGAGCGGACCCCGGTCAGGAAGTCCGTGAACGACGGGTCGCCGTCGAGGCGGGACCGGATCACGACGGTGTTGACGAAGAACCCGACCAGCCCCGCCAGCTCCTCCCAGGACCGCCCGGCCGTCACCGTGCCGAGCGCGATGTCACGCTGGCCGGTGTAGCGCGCGAAGAGCACTTGCGCCGCCGCGATCAGGGTCATGAACAGCGTGGCGCCGCGCTCGCGGCCGAGTTCGGCCAGCCGGGCGGTCACGGCCGGGGGCACGGTGAACCGGTGGGTCGCGCCCGCCGTCCCGCGCACCGCCGGCCGCGGCCGGTCGGTGGGCAGTTCCAGCACCGGCACCGCGGACAGCTGCCGCTCCCAATAAGCGATCCGGTCGTCGAGCTCCGGGCCGGCGAGCCGGTCACGCTGCCAGGCGGCGAAGTCCGGGTAGCGCAACGGCAACGGCGGCAGCTCGGCGGCCGGGTCCGAGTACAGCCGGCCGAGCTCGTCGGCGAGCACGCCCATCGACCAGCCGTCGGTGACGATGTGGTGCAGCACCAGCACGAGCAGGTGGTCCTCCTCCCCCAGCACGAACACCGTCGCCCGGAACAGCGGGCCGCGGGCGAGGTCGAAGGGCCGCTGCACCTCGGCGAGCAGCGCGCGCTCGACGTCGTCGGCGGCGCGGACGTCCGGTCGGACCTGCGGGGGCGGCCCGACGACCTGGACCCCCCGCCCCGCCACCGTGGGGAACGTGGTGCGCAGCGACTCGTGGCGTGCCGCCAGCGCGGTCAGCGCACCGGCCAGCGCATCGACGGACAACGGGCCGCGCAGCCGGAAACCCGCGCTGGTGTTGTACTCGGCGCCGCCCGGAGCGAGCTGGTCGAGGAACCAGAGCCGCTCCTGCCCGGACGACAGCGGCAGCGCGGTCCCCGGCGCCGTCCGCGCCGGGGCACGGACGGCGTGGGCGGCGGCGAGGGCGGCGGCGAGCCCGGCGACCGTCCGGTGCTCGAAGACGGCCTGGGCGGGCAACGCCGTGCCCAGCCGCCGGTTGAGCGTGCCCGCCACCCGCATGGCGAGGATCGAGTCCCCGCCCAGCTCGACGAAGTCGTCGTCCGCTCCGACGCGGTCCGAGCCGAGCGCTTCGCGCCAGACCCCGGCGACCAGCTCCTCCGCCGGGCCGCGGGGCGCGGCGCCGCCGGGCCGACGACCGGGCTCGGGCAGGGCACGCCGGTCGACCTTGCCGCCGTCGGTCAGCGGGAGGGCGGGCAGCTCGGTGAACAGCGCGGGGACCAGGTGGTCCGGGACGCGGGCCCGCAGGTACGCCCGCAG
Source organism: Amycolatopsis sp. lyj-23 (assembly GCF_046549135.1). Lineage (NCBI taxonomy): Bacteria > Bacillati > Actinomycetota > Actinomycetes > Pseudonocardiales > Pseudonocardiaceae > Amycolatopsis > Amycolatopsis sp. lyj-23. The sequence continues at coordinate 187,949 of NZ_JAJPWN010000007.1, forward strand.
CCCGGTCACCGGTGCGGCCTTCGGCACGACGTAGGCGATCAAGTGGTCGTCGCGGCCGTTCCGGCTCGCCACGACCGCCGCGGCGGCCAAGCCGGGGTGGCTCAGCAGAGCCGCTTCGGCGTCGGCGGGGTCGACGCGGACACCGCGGATCTTGACCTGGGCGTCGGCCCGGCCGAGGTAGTCCAGCAGGCCGTCGTCCCGGCGGCGCACGCGGTCGCCGGTGCGGTACACCCGCGAGCCGGGCGGGCCGGCCGGATCGGCGACGAACGCGGCGGCGGTGGCTCCGGGCCGGCCGAGGTAGCCGCGCGCGAGCCCGGGCCCGGCCAGGCAGAGTTCCCCTTCCGCGGCCGGTCGCAGCTCGGCGTCCAGCACCTGCGCGCGCGTCCCGGGCAGCGGCTGCCCCAGCACCGGCCGGTCTCCGGGCACCGCGGTGGCGACCAGGCTGTCCACTGTGGTCTCGGTGGTGCCGTAGGCGTTCCGCACCAGGATCCCGGCGGCCTGCAGGGTGCCGACGAGGTCCGGTTCGACCGGCTCGCCCCCGATGACGACGACCCGCGGCCGCGCGGGACCGTCGAGCAGGCCGGCGAGCAGCAGCATCCGCAGGTGGGACGGGGTCACGTCGAGCACGTCGAGCCGCGCCGCGGCCAGTGCGGCGACGGTCTCCCGCGGGTCGGCCCTGTCCAGTACGTGCAGTTCGTGCCCGGCCAGCATCCACAGGAGCGGAACCCAGGAAGCGTCGAAGGACAGGGCGGCGGTCAGTGCCACGCGCAACCGCCCGTCCGTGGTCGCGAACAGACCCGCGCGGTGGGCGGCGAAGAGACCGAGCAGCCCGCCGTGCGTGCCGAGCACGCCGCGGGGCCGTCCGGTCGAGCCGGACGTGTACAGCACGTACGCGAGGTTGTCCGGCCGGATGCGCGGCCTCGGGACGGCCGGGTGGTCGCCGTCCGCCGTCACGAACACCGGTACGCACCCGGGCGGCAGCTCGCCCGCCAGGTCCGGCTGGGTCAGCACCAGCGTGACCCCCGCGTCGGCCAGCAGCGCGGCCCGGTGCCGCGGCGGGTGCGCCGGCTCCAGCGGGACGTACGCCGCGCCCGCTTTCAGGACGCCGAACAGCGCCACCACCATGTCCACGCCGCGCTCGACCAGGAGCCCGACGCGGCTTTCCGGGCCGGCGCCGCGCCCGGCCAGGCGCGCGGCGGCTTCGTCGCTGCGGGCGGCCAGCTCCGCGTAGCTCAGCCGGGTCCGGCCGTCGGCCACCGCCGTTCGCGCGGGGGCACGGGCCGCCTGGTGGGCCAGCAGGTCGCCCACGCTGTGCAGTGGTCCGGTCGTGGTCGTCATCCCCAGAATTCCCCAGAAGCAGTGCCATTCCCCAGAAGCAGTGCCGGAAATCCCGGCGGTGCCGAACTCCGGATACTTCCAGCGGCTTCGCGGCCCCGGCAAGCCGCCGATCGAGGGACCGGCCGTCACTGTCCATGATTGCCGCTGACCACAACGGAATTTGATCGTCCATTGCGGACAGTGGGAGAAGTGCGAGCAAGCGATTACGCCGTTCGGCGCCGTCGGCGAGCCGCGGGAGCGTGTTAGCTTCGAACGGGGGAAGAAACTCGGAGGAGGGCGCGTGGCAGGCCGGCAGCCCGTGAACGCGGACAGCACCGCCGAGGAGATCCTCGCCGAGCTCACCGGGTTCTTCGCCACCGCGACGGCCGGGAACACCCCCGGCCCCGACGAGGACTACTTCGCGCTGGGGCTGGTGAATTCCCTGATGGCCCTGGAACTGGTGGCGCACGTCGAACGCCGGTACGGGATCGAAGTCGCGGTGGAAGACCTCGACCTCGACAACTTCCGGACCATGAACCGCGTCACCGCCTTCGTGCTCCGGAAACGAACTCCGTGACCACAATGGACTCCGCCGCCTTCGCGGCCGGGCTGCGGCGGGACGCGGCGGACTGGGACGCCCGCGGCGCCCTGCCCGCCGAAATCGTCAAAGCCGTGGCGCACGCGGGTTTCCTGGCCACCGACCGCCCGCCGGAGGAACTCGGGCGGCTGTGCGCCGACTTCGGCGGCGTGTGCAGCGCGCTGCGGGCCCTGATCACGGTGCAGGGCATGGTCACCGCGGCCGTCCGGCGCTGGGGCACCGCCGCCCAGCGGGCGCACTGGCTCCCCGCCCTCGCGCGCGGCGACGTCCTCGCCGGGTTCGCGGCCACCGAGGCCGGCGCCGGGAGCGAGCTGGCCGCCGTGGCGACGTCCGCGGACCAGGAGGCCGGGCAGGTGCGCCTGCGGGGCCGCAAGCTGTGGGTCACCTTCGGGCAGGTCGCCGACGTCTTCCTGGTCCTCGCCACCTGCGCGGGCCGTCCCGTCACCGTGCTCGTCGAAGCCGGGCGGCCGGGTGTCACGGCCGAGCCGGTGCGCGGGCAGCTGGGGCTGCGCGCCGCCCGGCTCGCCCACGTCCGCTTCGACGGCGTGCTCGTGCCCGCGGAAAACCTCCTCGCGCCACCGGGTTTCGGCCTCTCCCACGTCACGGCGACGGCGCTGGACCACGGCCGGTTCACCGTCGCCTGGGGGTGTGTCGGCATGGCGGAAGCCTGCCTGCACGCGGCCGCGGGCCACGCCGCCGACCGCGTGCAGGGCGGGGTGCGGCTGGCGGAGCACCAGGCCGTGCGCGCCCTGCTCGGCCGGTGCCTCGCCGACGCCGTCGCCGCGCGCGAGGTGTGCGTCCGAGCGGCCGCTTTGCGGGAAGCCGGCGATCCGGAGGCGGTGGCCGCCACCGTGCTGGCCAAGTACGTGGCGGCCCGCGCGGCCGCCGCGGTCGCCGACCGGGCCGGCCAGGTGCTCGGCGCGGCGGGCTGCGCCGAGGACAGCCTAGTCGGCCGCTTCTTCCGCGACGCCAAGGTCATGCGCCTCATCGAAGGCGCCGACGAGGTCGCCGAACAGCAGCTCGGCGGGTACGCGCTGCGATGGCGGCCGTGAAGACGGTCAAGTGCCTGGTCTGGGACCTCGACGACACGCTGTGGGACGGCGTCGTCCTCGAAGGCGACCGGCCGCGGCCGTTCCCCGCCGCGGTCGAGGCCCTGCACACCCTCGACCGGCGGGGGATCCTGCACGCCGTGGCCGGACGCGGCGAGCTGCGCCGCGCCAGCGGGCACCTGGCCGAGCACGGGCTGGCGGACCTGTTCTGCGCGGTCGAAGTCGGCTGGGGCGAGAAGTCCGCGGCGATCCGCCGCATCGCCGCGGAGCTGAACATCGGCCTGGACACCATCGCCTTCGCCGACAACGACCCCGCCGAGCGCGCCGAGGTCGCCGCCGCGCTGCCGATGGTCCGCTGTTACCCCGCCGAGCGGGTCGGCGAGCTGGCGGAGTTGGCCGAATTCCGCCCGGAGCTGGTGACCGCCGAGTCACGCCGCCGTCGGCACCGGTACCTCGCCGAACGTTCGCGGGCCGCGGCGGAACGCGCGTTCCCCGGTCCGGCGAGCGACTTCCTCGCCTCGCTCGAGCTGACGATGACCGTGCGGCCCGCCACCGAAGCCGACTTCGCCCGGGCGCACGAGCTCACCCTCCGGACCCACCAGCTCAACACGACCGGCCGCACGTTCGACGCCGTCCGGCTGCGCGAACTGTGTGCGTCCGCGGACCACGAGGTGCTCGTCGCCGACGTCACCGACCGGTTCGGGGCGCACGGGACGGTCGGGCTGGCCGTGCTCCGCCACGACGGTCCCGACGTCGTCCTGGAGCTGCTGCTGACGTCGTGCCGGGTGCTCAACCGCGGGATCGGCGCGGTCCTGCTCGGCCACCTCGTGCGGGACGTCCTCGCGCGCGGACGGCGGCCGGTCGCCCGGTTCGTCCCGACGGCGGCCAACCGGATCATGCTGGTGACGCTGCGGTTCGCCGGGTTCGAGCCGGCCGGGCCGGTGCTGGTCTTCGACCCCCGGCGGCCGCCACCGCCGCGGCCGGGGCACGTCCGGATCGTCGACGGGAGGCAGCGGTGAAGATCGGGGTCGTGGGGGCCGGGGTGATGGGCACGGGGGTCGCGCAGTGCTTCGCCGCGGCGGGGCACGAGGTGATCGTCGCCGACGCGGACCCCGGGGCGCTGGACCGCGGCCCGGCCCGGCTGCGGGACGGCGTGCGGATGGCGGTCCTGCTCGGCGCGCGCCCGCCCGCCACGGTCCGGGTCCGCTGGACCGGCGCGCTCGAGGAACTCGGCGGGAGCGAGTTCGTCGTGGAGTGCGCGACGGAACGGCCGGCGGTGAAGGAGGAGCTGTTCGCCGAGCTGGACCGGCTCTGCCCCGCCGCGACCGTGCTGGCGTCGTGCACGTCGGCCATCCCGATCACCCGCCTCGCGGCGGCGACCGGGCGCGCGGACCGGGTCATCGGCACCCACTTCATGAACCCGGCGCCGGTGCAGGACGCGGTCGAGGTGGTCCGCACGGCGGCGACGTCGGCGGAAACCCTGCGGTTGACCGGCGAAGTGCTGACGGGCCTCGGCAAGCAGCCGATCGTGGTGGCCGACGGCCCGGGCTTCGTCGCCAACCGCGTCCTGATGGCCACGATCAACGAAGCGGTGGCGACGGTCGGCGACGGCATCGCGGACGCGGCGACGGTGGACTCGGTTTTCGAGAAGTGCTTCGGGCACCCGATGGGCCCCCTGCGCACGGCCGACCTGATCGGGCTGGACGTCATCCTGGACACTTTGGTGGTGCTGCTGGAGTGCACCGGAAATCCGATGTACCGCCCGTGCCGGTTGCTGACCGAGCTGGTGGCGACGGGACGGCTGGGCCGCAAGACCGGCCGGGGCCTGCACGCCTACCCGGCGGGCTGACCCGCCGTCGGCATCAGTTCGAGCGTCTCCTCGGCCAGCCGGGCCGCGCCTTCGCTGTAGTCGCCGTCCAGCTTGCGGAACAACGTTTCCGCCTCGATCGCCGGCCAGTCCGCCGGCAGGTGCCCCGCCGGCAGGTGGGGATCGCGGCGGACCACGTGCAGCCAGTCCGAATGCAGCATCAGCTGGCGCGTCAGATCGTCCGGAAAGGACGGTTTCCCGCCGTCCCACTTGTCCAGGAAGTCGTGGTAGCGCGACGCGATCGTCGCCGTGTCGAACGCCTTGCGCACCAGCGAGGCCGCTTCCGTCGGCTTCGCCGGCTGGGCCGTGAACACCGTCACGTGCCCGTCCAGGCCGAGCTGCTCGACGATCGCCGTCACGTCACGGTCCCCGGGGGCCACCCACAAGCCGTTCTGCAGCAGGCCGAAACCCGCCCACGTCAGCTGGCGGCGCAGGTCGTGCCGATCGCCGCGGCGGGTGTCCGGGAGGGAAAAGCCGACCAGCGTCCAGCCGGCGTCTTCGGAACGGTTGACCGCGCCCGTCTCCCAGATGCGGCGCCTGCCGTCCTCCAGGACCGCGGCGAGGCGCTCGCTCAGACCGAAGTAGACCTTCCGCCCGTGGCGGTGGCGGGTCAGCAACCCGGTGCCCGCCATGCGGGTCAGCGTCGAGCGGACCGCCTCCTCCGAGACGCCGACGCGCCCGAACACGTCGATCACGCTGCCCGAATAGATCGCGCTCGACCGGCCGAGCAGGTGGATGCCCAAGAACGTGAGCATGACGGACTTCGGGCGGGGCCCGGAGCCGGTCTCGGCGGAGTGCGTCACGGCGTCAGCGTAACCCGGACGGCCGCCACTTGATGTTGTGCAGATCGTTGACGGCCGTCATGCTGCTGACTAACGTTGGGACCCGCTCCCCCGTCGTCCGCACCCGGACGAACCTGCCCCTCCGCAGTGCCCCGCCCCCGAAGACGAGGGTGAACCCCATGAGCACTCAGCTCCGCAGAGCGGTCGCGTCCAGCTTCCTCGGCAGTCTCATCGAGTACTACGACTTCCTCCTCTACGCCACGGCGAGCGCGGTGGTCTTCGGCAAGGTTTTCTTCGCCGAACTCGATCCGGCACTGGCCACGGTCGCCAGCTTCGGCACGTTCACCACCGGCTACCTCGCCCGCCCGCTCGGCGGCCTGATCTTCGGCCACTTCGGCGATCGTCTGGGCCGCAAGCGGATGCTGGTGCTGACCATGACGCTGATGGGCGTCGCGAGCTTCCTCATCGGGCTGCTGCCCGGCTACGGCCAGATCGGCCCGATCGCGCCGCTCGGCCTGGTCCTGCTGCGCGTCGTCCAGGGTGTCGCGGTCGGCGGCGAGTGGGGCGGCGCCGTGCTGATGTCCGCCGAGCACGCGCGGTCGCGCCGCGGGCTGTGGGCCGGCTTCACCAACGCGGGCGCACCGAGCGGCATGGTCGTGTCGACGCTCGTCATGTCCGGCACCGCCGCGCTGACCTCCGAGGCGGACTTCCTCGCGTGGGGCTGGCGGATCCCGTTCCTGCTCAGCATCGTCCTGCTCGCGATCGGCCTTTTCGTGCGCTCCCGCGTCGAGGAAACCCCGGCGTTCCTGGCCGCCCGCAAGGAAGAACGGCGGCGGCTGCCGCTCGTCGCCGTGCTGCGGGACCACCCGCGCGTGCTGCTGCTGAGCGTCGGCGTCGGGCTCGCCGCGTTCGTCGTCCAGGCCACGCTGACCACCTTCGTGCTCGCCTACGGCGTCCAGCACGGGCACCCGCGGCAGGACGTGCTCAACGCGCTCACCCTGTCGTCGGCCTGCGCGGTGGCCGGGATCCTGCTGTGGTCGGCGCTGTCCGACCGGATCGGCCGCCGCCCGGTCGTCCTGGCCGGTGCGGCCGCGATGGCCGTCTTCGGGTTCCTGCTCTTCCCGATGGTCCGCGACGGCAGCGGGCTGCTGCTGGTCCTGGCGCTGGTGATCGGCCAGGGCGTGCTCCACCCGATGATGTACGGGCCGCTGGCCGCCCTGTACTCCGAGCTGTTCGACACCGAAAGCCGCTACACCGGCGCGTCGCTGGGCTACCAGCTCGCCGGCCTCGGCGCCGGGTTCGCCCCGCTGATCTTCGCCGAGCTCCAGCGCGCCAACGGCGGCGGTTCGACCACCCCGGTGTCGTGGACCATCGCCGCGTTCTGCGTCCTGTCCGCCGTCTGCGTGCTGGCGCTGCGGGAAACCCACCGCCGGGAACTCCACCCCGTGGCCGAGGTGCCCGCGGCCGCCGAGCGAGAGAGGAACCTCGGATGAGCAGGTGGTTCCGCCGGACCGGCGCGCTCTTCGCGGCGACGCTGACCGCGTTCGGCCTCACCGCGGGGAGCCCGGCGCAGGCCGCCACCGCCGCGCACTACACCGGGCAGCTGCCCGACGGCGCGAGCTGGGTGGCCGACGTGCCGGCGTCCTGGAACGGCACCGTGATCCTCTACAGCCACGGCTTCGGGCCGCTCGTGGCGCAGAACGCGCCCGACCAGCCGACCGCGCAGGCCCTGCTGGCGGACGGCTACGCGCTGATCGGCTCGTCCTACAGCGGGCCGTCGCTGTGGGCGCTCGCCGCCGCGCCGCGTGACCAGTTCGCGTCGCTGGACGAGCTCGTGCGGAAGATCGGCGAGCCCCGCCGGACCATCGCGTGGGGCACGTCGATGGGCGGCCTGGTGAGCGCGCTCGAAGCCGAGTCCGGCGCGCGACGGCTCGACGGCGCACTGACCACGTGCGGGCTGGTCGCGGGCGCGCTGAACCTGAACGACTACCAGCTCGACGGCGAATACGCGCTGTCCCGCCTGCTCGCCCCGGCCCAGCCGGTGAAGCTGGTCCGTTACGCGAGCGCCGACGAAGCGAACGCCGCGGGCGCGGCACTGACCAAGCTCGTCACCGACGCGCAGGGCAGCGCGGCCGGCCGGGCCCGGGTCGCGCTCGGGGCCGCGCTCCTGAACACGCCGCCGTGGCTGACCGGCGACGCGCCGCCCGGGCCCGCCGATTACGCGGGCCAGGAAGCGCAACAGCAGCAGGCGCTGGCCCAGTTCGTGCTCGGGTTCGTGGTGCCCGGCCGGTACCAGATCGAACTGGCGGCCGGCGGCAACAGCGCGTCCAACCGCGGCGTGGACTACCGCGCCCTGCTGGCCGGCAGCCCGCTGGCCCGGCAGGTGCGGGCGCTGTACCGCGCCGCGGGTCTCGACCTCGACGCCGACCTGGCCGACCTGACCCGCCACGCGGACGTCACCCCGGACCCCCGGGCCGTCGCGACGCTCGCCCGCACGTCCCAGGCGACCGGGCGGCTGCGCGTGCCTTCGCTGAACGTCCACACCACCGCGGACCACCTGGTGCCGGTCGAGCAGGAGAGCTGGTACGCCCAGCGGGTGCGCTCGGCGGGCCGGGAACCGTTGCTGCGCCAGGCTTACGTGCAGGCGGCCGGGCACTGCGCGTTCCGGCCGTCGGAGACGCTGGCGGCGTTGCACGCCCTGGAATCCCGCATCGAGACGGGCCGCTGGCCCGACCTCCGGGCCGCGAGCCTCAACGCGGCCGCGGCCGCGCTCGGGGAGCCGGGCCGCTACATCCGCTACCACCCGGCGCCGCTGACCGGCTCGGACCGCGGACGGCCGCCTCTTGCGTCACGGTAAATCGTCGCTTGCGAAAGTTGCATTTGCTGTTAATGCGCAGGGTCCCTAGCGTGGTCGGCATGAACCTCACCGTCCTCGCGGCGTCCGGCCGCACCGGACTCGCACTCACCCGGGAAGCGTTGCGGCGCAGGCACACCGTCACCGCGATCGCCCGGGACCCCGCCCGCATCGACGTCCCGGACTCGGCCCTCCTGCGCAAGGTGGCGGGCGACGTCGAGGACCCGGCGAGCCTCGACGTCGCCGGCTCGATTGTCCTGTCCGGCCTCGGCACGGATCGGGCGGGTGTCCTGCTGGCGGGCGCCAAGGCGGTGGTCGCCGCGGGACCGCAGCGCATCATCTGGCTCGGCGCGTACGGCACGGGCGAGTCGGCCGCGGTGGCCGGCGAAGCGGCGGGAATGCTCGCCAAGCTGCTGGGGGAACGGCTCGGCGACAAGGTGGAGGCCGACGGGACGATCCTCGCGGCCGGCGGCACGGTGTTCCACGCCGGGCTGCTGGCGGACGGCCCGGAAAGCCCGACTCGGCGCACGGTTGGGGTGGAGGAGGGACCACCGCTGGACTCCGACGCGGTGGTCAGCCGGGCGACTGTTGCCGCGGCCATGCTTGATGAGGCTGAGACGCCTCGGTTTGCGGGGAAGATCGCTCTGCCGCTGCCGGGCTGAGGACCAGGTCGGGCAGGCGGGTCGGGTCGGGTCGGGCAAAGCCAGGGCAGGCCGAGTGGGCGGGCTGAGCCGAGCCGAGCGCGACCAGGCCAGACCGAGGGCTAGTCGGGCCGGTCGAGATCACGCGGACCGGCGCCGCGGCCGGGCGGGCGGTGCTGGCAAACGGGTAAGGCCAAGCGGGCCGCTCAGCGCCAAGCGGGCCGGGCCGGGCCGGGCAACGCCAAGTGCGGCCAGGCAACGCCAACCGCGGCCGAGTGGGCGCAGCCAGGCAAAGCCAACCGCAGCCGCACAGCTACGAAGCCGTGATCTCCTCGAGCGCCGCTCGGACCTGGTCGCGGAGCCACGCATGGGCCGGGTCGGAGTCGTAGCGCTGGTGCCATGTACAGCAGATCTGGGCCTCCGCAGTCTCCGCCGGGAGGGGGCGGGTGATCAGCCCGAACGCCTCGATCAGCGGGCGGCCCAGCACCTCCGTGCAGCTGACCAGCGCGTCGCTGCGGGCCGCCAGCTGCAACGCCGTTGCCAGCGTTGCCACCGAGGCGATCACCCGGCGGCGCAGGCCTGCCGCCGCCAGCACCTCGTCGATCGGGGCCGTGAGGCGGCCGCGGCGGGACACGACGACGTGCGGGAACGCCGCGAACGCCGTCAGGTCCAGGTTGGCCGCCGCGGGGTGGTCGCGGCGCAGCGCCACGACCAGCGGGTCGTGGCCGAGGACCTCGGCCCGGAACTCCGGCAGGTGCGCCCGGGGGCCGCCGAGCTCGAGGTCGACGCGGCCGTGGCGGAGGTCGTCGGTGTCGGCCGCACTCTCGGCCAGCACTCTCAGCTGGACCCGAGGAGCCCGCTCCTGGAGCCGGTCGGCCAGCACCGGGACGACCGACGTGGCGAGCGCGTCGTGGCACTGGATCGTGAACGTGCGGTCCAGCTCGCCCAGGTGCAGCTCGCGGGCCGGCTGCAGGACCTCGCGCGCCCGCCGGACCAGCCGGTGGACGTCCTCGCGGATGGCGACCGCGTACGGCGTCGGCACCATCGTGTGGCCGGTGCGGACCAGGATGTCGTCGCCGGTCACCGCGCGGAGCCGGCCGAGGGTGCGGCTGACCGCGGGCGAGGACAGGTGCAGCCGCTCGGCCGCGCCCATCACGCTGCCCTCCTCGAGCAGCGCGTCGAGCACCGTCAGCAAGTTCAAGTCGAGTTGCACGAACGCAAGACAACCACAGGAGAGATCATGAGCCAGGACCTGCTCGCCGCCACCACCGCCGCCGTCCGGGCCGCCGGTGACCGGATGCTGACGCGCTACTCCCCCGCGTCGCGCCAGCCGGACCTGCCCGAGCTGCTGAAGAGCCTGCACGGCAACGACACCGCCGTCGCCGACGTGCTGCGGCCGGCGCTGACCGACCTCCGCCCGGAGGCGCGGTGGCTCGACGACGAGCACGGGTCGGGGCCGCTGCCCGCGGGCGAGTGGTGGCTCATCGACCCCGTCGGCGGCAACGTCAACGCCGTGCACGGCATGCCCGAGTGGAACATCGGCGTGAGCCTCGTCCGTGACGGGCGTCCGGTGCTGGCCGTGGTCCACTTCCCCGTGTCCGGCGAGACGTTCACCGCCACCGAAGGCGGCGGGGCCCACCTGGACGGCGAACCGCTGCGAGTCTCCGCGAAGACCGCGCTGGACGGCGCGCTGGCGGGCACCGGCCAGGCCCAGCCGGGTTACGACGCCGAGCTGTTCGCGCGGATCGGCGCCTCGTTCGCCGCGATGTCGGGAGCCGCGCTGTACGTGCGGATCTCGGTGCCGGTGACCCACCAGCTCGCCCAGGTCGCCGCGGGCCGGATGGACCTGCACTGGCAGTTCGACAACGTCCGGTCCCACGCCGCGGGCGTGCTGCTGGTCCGGGAAGCCGGGGGTGTCGTCACCGACCTCGAGGGCGGCCCGTGGGACATCACGAGCACCGGCTACCTCGCCGCCGCGCCCGGCGTGCACGCCGCCGCGCTGAAAGTGCTCACCGCCTGAGCGCCCGGACGCGCCGGCGAGGAGGCAGCCTCGCCGGCGCGAGATCGCCTCAGGTCAGCCCGAAGAAGGCGATCGCGACCGCCGCCATCCCCGCCGCGGGGAGGCTGTGCCCGGCACCCTGGACGCTGTAGGCCTCCACCCGGACCGTGCCCGAACCGTCGGCGAAACGGCGGCGGTTCCAGCCGGCCTGCGGGGTGTCGGTGGACGTCGGCGTCTGGCTCAGGCCGAACACGTTGGTCCACTGCTCGATTTCCTCCTGCAGCAACGCGTACGGCACGAGCGTGTCGGCGGTGCCGTGCCACAGCTGGACGCGCGGGCGAGGACCGGTGTAGCCCGGGTAGGCCTGGCGGACCGCGTCACCCCACTGCTGGGGCGTGCGGTTCGCGCCGCCACCGCCGGTGCACTTGCTCGACCACGGCGGGAAGTCCGCGGCGTTCGCGAAGCAGCCGAACGGCACGCCCATGAACGCCGCACCCGCCTTGAACACGTCCGGGTAGAGCGCGAGCATTTCGTTGGTCATCATGCCGCCGGAAGACGAACCGGTGGCGAAAACGCGGTTCGGGTCGCCGCCGTAGCGCTGTTCGGCGTAGCTCACCATCGACACGATCGAAACCGGGTCGCTGCCGCCGTTGCGGTGTTTCGCCGCGTCGGACCACGTGTCGAAACAATTCCCGAAACCGGCCTGCTGCTGCGCACTCGGGTAGATGACGAGGAAACCGTAGCGGTCGGCCAGCGAGGCGAACTCGCTGCCGGAGTAGAAGCCGGGGCCCGAACCGCCGCACCCGTGCATGGCGACCACGATCGCCGGGTGGGCCGGGCGCGTGTCCGGGACGTAGACGTGCATGCGCATTCCGCCGGGGTTGTTCCCGAAGCCGGTCACTTCGACCAGCGAGGCGGCCGACGCCGGGGCCGCGGTACCGGCGAGGGCCAGCAGCAGGGCACTGGCGATGGTCACGAACGCCGTTCTGAATCCACTCATCGGTGACCTCCGTTCGGCGATCCCCCTCGCGTCGAGGTTAGGCAGATCCACGACGACCGTCAACAATTCATCGAGTATTCCGGGATACCGAAAGTTTCGAACTCGGTGATAGCATCGAAATGCCGGACAAATGATTGCCGATCGTCGCGGAATCGGTGAACAATCCGGCGTCGGGAGGTGGCGCGTGCTCGAAGCGGCCGGCTGGGCGGAGGCCGAGGGCGTGCCGGGCGTGCGCCCCGAGGCACTGCTGCTCACGTTGTTCGGCGACCACGTGCTGGACCGCGGGATCGCCGTGGCCACCGGCGGCGTCATCGCGACGCTGGCCCGCCTCGGCGTCGGCGAACACGCGACGCGGGCGACGCTGAGCCGGATGGTGCGCCGCGACCTGCTCCGCACGGTCCGCCGGGGACGCCAGGCGTTCCTCGGCCTGACCGGCCACGGCACGGCGGTGCTGCGCGACGGGCAGCGCAAGCTGGACGGCGACGTCGTCGACCGGCACTGGGACGGCCGGTGGACGCTGCTGACGTTCTCGGTGCCGGAGACCCGGCGCGCGGACCGGTACGCCCTGCGCACCCGGCTGGGCTGGTTCGGGTTCGGCCCGCTGCGCAGCGGGCTGTGGGTCTCGGCGTCGGCCGCGGACATCGCACCGGCGCTGGCCGAGCTCGACCTGCTCGACCACGCGGAGGTGTTCCGCGCGGAGCCGTACCTGTGGACCGACCCGGCGCGCATCGCCCGCGAGGCCTGGGACCTCCCCCGGCTCGCGGCGGGGTACGAGCAGTTCGTCCGCCGCTGGGGTGGCGATTCGCCGGTGGAACCCGGCGACGACCTGTCCTGCCGCATCCGGCTGGGCGCGGAGTGGCTCCTGCAGATCCGCCGGGATCCGGTCCTGCCGCCGGCGCTGCTGCCGCCGGACTGGCCGGGTATGCGTGCGGCGGCGTTGTTCCGCACCCTGCGCCACCGATGGACCCACGCCGCCGAAGAGCTCGCGGGCGAGCTGCTCGAAGCCCTCGTCGCGGAATGACACCCGACAGCGGTTGCCACGTTGCATGCCACGTTGCAAACTGGGGGCTCCGCCGTCCCCACTCCGGAGGTCAAAGGTGACCGACTTCGATCGACGTGACGTGCTGCGTGCCCTCACCGCGCTGGGGGTGACCGGCGTGACCGCGAGCCTGTTCGGCGGCACCGCCGAAGCGGCCGGCCCGAGCCCGGCCGAAGCAGGCGGCGCGAGCCCGCTGGACCTGAAGTTCGCCGTGACCGAGCAGTTCCGGCCGTTCGACCTGATCGCCCCGAAGTTCGTCCAGCTCGACTCGCCCGCCCGGCCCGGTGCGCTCGTCAAGACCGGCATCCGGCCGAAGGCGCCCTACGGCGCGGTGACCGTGCAGGTGCTCGACGACCGCGCGCCCGTCGTGGCCGGGCTGGCCGGGGACGGGGTGTCGGTCCTCGGCACCTACGACCCCGCAGCCGGGCAGGCCGCCATCGAAATCACCACCACCGCCGGCGGCACGGCCGTGGTCAAAACCGCGCCGGCGCAGCTGCGGGCGCCGTTCGGCTTCGCCGTCGTGGTCAACGAGAACGCCGTCACGGTGCTCGCCGACCGGGGCACCGGCTGGCAGCCGCTGCTGACCGAGCGCGACCAGGTCCGCGCGCGGATCGACCTGCGGGACCCGGCCGTGCTGGGCCGGCTGGGCTACGCCTACGGCAGCCGCGGGCCCGCGCGGCTGGGCCGGGTGCGGGCCGGGTACTTCGGCCAGGCGGGCGTGCGCGACCCGCACGTCGTGCAGCACGCCGACGGCCGGCCCGTCATCCGGCACGGCAAGCTCTACCTGACCATGACCAACGCCGGGCTCGGGTTCTTCCAGCAGGCGCACTGGGGCGTGTGGACGCTCGACCTCGCCGACCCGACGAAGCTGGAGCAGGTCGCGGCCCTCTTCTTCGCCCGCGACGGCGTCGTCCTCGGCGACCACGCCGGCCAGATCGTCTGCGACGGCGACCGCTTCATCCTGCTGATGAGCTCCTGGGGCGACTTCTCGTTCAACGGCGTCCACGTGCGCCACACCGTCACCCACGCCGACGTGCTTTCCGGCGTGCACGTCCTGCCGACGCAGCAGCTGCCGCTGCCCACGACGGTCAGCTCGTGGGACCCGGCCCTGACGAAGATCGACGGCCGCTGGCACATCGCGTTCGTCGAAAGCCCCGCCCAGCAGCCGGCGTTCGTGTTCCACCCGGCCCTGGCGGCCGCCCCGCGCGGCGCGGACTACGACGAGGGCCTGACGCTGCTGGGCGCCGACCGGTCGGTCACCCAGACCGAAGGCACGATCCTGCAACGGGTGGGCGGCCGCTGGTACCTGTTCGCCAGCGACGGCAACGCCCGCGAATACCCCGTGTACGACCTGAGCCTGCGCAAGCTCGGCACGCTGAACGCCCCCTACGGCACCAACATCCCGCACCCGATGCTGGTCAAAATCGGCCACCGCTGGTGGCTGCCGACGTTCAACGGGACGCAGTACGCCGAAGACGTCCTGGGCTACGGCGGCCACGGCGACTTCATCCTGATGCAGTCGAGCTAGAGCGCGAACCCGGCCACCGTGCGCCAGGAGTCCGGGCTCGTGTTCCCGGCGATCAGGCGCACGCGGTCGATCGAGGCCCGGATCGGGAGCTCCGCCGTCACGTCGGCGGCCGCGCGGCTCAGTGCGGCCTCGTCGGCGCGGCGGGTGCTCCCGATCGTCAGGTGCGGGACGATCTCGGGGTGCGCGCCGCCGTACGGCGGGCACTCGGGGAACTTGCGCCAGACACGCCGGGTCAGCGCCCGGAACGGCCCGGCGGGCTCGGGCGCCAGCCACACGACCTCCCGCCCGAACCACGCGACCCGCGGGAACACGCACTCGAAGGCCCCGGTCAGCACGTCGCCCAGGTCGGCGACCACGGCGGGGGTGATGCGGTCCGGTGGGAGGAACGGGTAAACGACCGTGACGTGCGCCGGCACGCCCCAGACCGCGGAACGGTCCAGCTCCCGCCGGTGGCGGCCCACCACCGGCTCCGCGGCCGGGACCGGCACGATCACGGCCGTTTCGGTGGCGCCCGCCAGGTTCTCCACTCCGGCATGGTCGCACAGGCGGAGGCCGCCGCGCGCCGGTCTGCTGGTCAGGCCATGGCCTCGGCCCGGCGGACCACCTCCCGGCACAGCCGCCCGACGCCGGCCGGGTCGTCGGTGAACTGGGACGGCTTCACGCAGAACGTCGTGAAGCCGAGCTTCAGCTGCTCCGGCAGTGCGGCCATCGCGCGGCCGAGGTCGGCGCACGAACGCTCGTCCGGGAAGACCGCCCGCGTCCCGCCCACCAGTTCGACGTCGTCGCCGCACGCGGCGCGCAGCCGGGCGAGGTCCTCTGTGGACGGTACGCCGAGCGGGTGGAACCCGTGTCCGTAGCGCACGAGCCGGGCCAGGAGGCGGTCGTGCAGGTCCCGGCCGCCGAACCACATCCGGGGCCCGTCCGGCCGGTACGCCTTCGGCTCGAAGTAGACGTCCTCGAAGGAGAAGAACTCCCCGGCGTAGGACACCGGCGAAGCACGCCACAGCAGGTCGAGGATCTCGAGCTGTTCGTCGAGGATCCGGCCGCGCCGGCCGAACGGCACACCGAGGGCGTCGTACTCGTCCCGGCTCCAGCCCACCGTCGGCTGGACGACCAGGCGCCCTTCGCTCAGCAGGTCCAGGGTGCCCAGCTCCCGCGCGAGCAGCAGCGGGTGCCGCAGCGGCGCCAGGATCGCGCCGGCGACCAGGCGGATCCGCGAGGTCACCGCCGCGATCGACGACAGCAGCGACAGCGAATGCGGCCACGGCGTCAACGGGTCCTGGTTGCCCGGCAGGGCGTACTCGCGCGGATTGCTCATGACGCCTCGGCCGGCGGCGTCCGGCCCGAGCACGACGTGTTCGCTGATCATCACCGCGTCGAACCCGGCGTCCTCGGCCTCGCGGGCCCACCGCACCAGCGTCGGCAGGTCCCGGCCCGAGGTCAGGGTCCAGTTCTCGCTGAGGATCAGCAGCATCCGGGGCGCGGCCACGTCAGGCCACCGCCGGTGCGGGCTCTTCCGCGCGGGCCCGGTGCAGGAAGGCCAGCACCAGCCCGGCGGCGAAGACGACGACCGCCGCGTACGGCGCGTAGATGATCGGGGCACTCACCTTGTACACGGCACCGAAGACCGCGGCGCCGGTGACGACGATGCCGGCCGTGCCCGCCAGGTACACCGCCCAGCGGCGGCGGTGGTCACGCAGGCCGCGCAGCGCACCCACCGACATCAGCAGGTAGATCACCGCGAGGGCGAACCCGCCGAACGTCGAGCCCCAGCTGAACATCGCCACGTAGTGCGGCATCTGCGGCTGCGCGAGCAGGCCCGCCCAGGTGGCCGTGAGCACGAGGACCACCGCGTGCACGGCCACGACGACCGCGGCCGCGGCCAGCGGGGTGCCGCGGCGGCTCACCTTGCCCAGCGCCGCGGGCAGCCGCCGGTCGCGGGCGAGCGCGAACATGCCCCGGGACGCCGAGACCGCGCAGCCGATCAGCACCGCCAGCATGTCGAGCACCACGACCAGCTCCAGCAGCCGCCGGACGACCACGGACCCGAACCCGCCGTCGGACACCGGGCCGGCGAGCCCGAACAGCGGCGCACCGGCGTTCTTGCCGAGTGTGTCCAGGTCGAAGTGGTAGCCGGCGACCTGGCTGTAGGAGCCGATGACGTAGAAGACGGCCACGGTGAGCACCGAGATCAGCACCGCGCGCGGGATGTCGCGCTTCGGGTGCGCGGTTTCTTCGCCGAGGTTGGCCGAGGTCTCGAACCCGGTGAACAGCAACACGCCGTACAGGACGCCGAAGAGCACACCGCCGAAGCCCTGCGGCGACGAGCTCGGCGTGAACGCCTTGGCGACGTCGTTGCCCCCGCCGACCTTCGCGATCACCACGACGAAGAAGACCAGCACGACGGCGAACGAGACGAGCGCCAGGACCAGCTGCGCCCGCGTCGAGAGGGCGACGCCGAGGTACAGCACGACCGAGAGCCCGATCAGCAGGAGCAGGTCCCAGCCCGCCTCGGGCAGCGGCGTGACGCCGAACTCGGCCTGCAGCGTGTCGTGGACCGTGCCGCCGATCATCACCAGGATCCCGCCGCCGAGGGCGAGAATGCCCGCGTAGTAGAGGAATCCGGCCGCGGCGCCGACGCGCCGGCCGAGCCCGTCGGTGACGTAGTCGTACAGGGACCCCGCGGCCTGGATGCGTTTGGTGTATTCGGAGACGATCCAGCCGAGGCCCAGCACGCCGACCGCGGCGATCACCACCGAGAGGGGCGCGGCCGCGCCCGCGCCGCTGCCGGACGCGTTGAGCCCGACCAGGAGCGGCACGACGAACGCGATCGAGAACACCGGCCCGATCACGCCGACGGACTGCGCGACCGCGTCCACCAGCTTGAGCGAACCACCGAGGCGCTGGCCGGTGCCCGCGGTTTCCGGAACGACGTGATCGACCATGGGTGTCTCCTCGGCTCGGCCCCCGGCGCGGAAATCGTACGGATTCAAGCGTTTTGCTGGGCACGATCAGGCCCGTGACTCGCGGGCTTCGGCGGGTCAGGCCGTCTTGACCCGCACGGGGAACTGCTTGATGCCGTTGACGAAGTTGCTGCGCACCCGGCGGACCTCGCCGGTGAGCTCGATGCGGCGCAGCCGCGGCAGCAGGGTTTCGAACATCAGCCGGATCTCCATCCGGGCCAGGTTGTTGCCCAGGCAGAAGTGCGGGCTGCCCTTGCCGAACGTCACGTGGTCGTTGGGTTTCCGCGTGACGTCGAAGGCGTAGGGGTCGGCGAAGACGTCCTCGTCCCGGTTGCCCGAGGCGAACCACATCACCACCTTCTCCCCCGCCTTGATGTGCCGGCCGCGCAGTTCGACGTCGCGGGTGGCCGTGCGGCGGAAGTGGTAGACCGGGCTCGCCCAGCGCAGCATCTCCTCCACCGCGACCGGGATCCGCTCCGGCTCCGCCTGCAGCAGCGCCAGCTGGTCCGGGTTCTCCAGCAGCGCCAGCATGGCGTGGCTGATCGCGTGCCGGGTGGTCTCGTTGCCCGCGACCACCAGCAGCAGGAAGTAGTTGTCGAACTCGGTCGCGGTCAGCGGCTCGCCGTCGGCCGGGACGCGGTTGACGAGCCGGCTGACGAGGTCTTCGCCGTCCCCGCCGCGGCGCTGCCGGGCCAGTTCGCGCCCGTACTCGAACACCTCCAGCGACGCGGGCGAGCGGAACGGCAGGTGCTTGTAGCGGTCGCTTTCGGCGTCGCCGAGCAGGACGTCGGCGTAGTCCGGGTCGGTGTTGCCGATGATCCGGTTGCCCCAGGCGATCAGCCGTCCGGTGTCGCGGGCGGGGACGTCGAGCAGCCGGGCCAGCACCTGGATCGGGAAGTCCGCGCTGACCTCCTTGACGAAGTCGAACTCGCCGCGGCGCAGCGCGGCGTCGACGGTGGCTTCGGTCAGCCCGCGCAGGAACTCCTCGTACTTCTTCAGCGTCTGCCCGCCGAAGTCGCGCTGCAGCAGCTTGCGCAGCGCGCGGTGGCGGACGCCGTCGGATTCCAGCATGGACCGCCGGAGCTCGGCCAGGTCGTCGTCCTCGACCTCTTCGAGGTTGACGTACCCGGTCGAGGTGAACGTCTCGGCGTCCCGGTCGGCGGCGACGATGTCCTCGTGCCGGGTGAGCGACCAGAACCCGGAGTTCGGCGCCGGTTCCGGGTTCCAGTGGACCGGCGCTTCCCGGCGCAGCACGTCGAACCGGCGCCAGGCTTCGTTGCGCTCGAACACGCCGAGGTCGGTGAGGTCGACCTCGGCGGCCGTCAAGGGGTGCGCGGTGGTCATGACCCTCCTCTACAGGTGGTAGGCGTACTCGCGGAACTCCCAGTCGGTGACGTACCGGGAGAACCGCTCGAGCTCGTTGCGCTTGTAGGCGAGGAACGCCGTGACGAACCGGGGGCCGAGCAGCTCCGCGAACGCCGTGTCGGCTTCCAGGGCGTCGAGCGAGGCGCCCAGGTCCGCGGGCAGCTTCGGGGCCTTCGCCGGGTCGTAGCCGTAGCCCTCCAGGGGCGCCGGTGCGGCCAGGCCGTCCTCGATGCCCAGGTAGGCGGCGGCGAGCAGGCCGGCCGTCACCAGGTACGGGTTGGCCGTGGCGTCGCCTTGGCGCAGCTCCAGCCGCGCCGCCCGGCCGCGTTCCGGCGGGATCCGGATCATCGCGCTGCGGTTGTCCAGGCCCCAGTCGATCAGCCACGGCGCCAGCGTGCCGGGCCCGAACCGCTTGGCGGAGTTGACCGTCGGGTTGGCCAGCGCCGACAGGGCCGGTGCGTGCGCGAGGATCCCGGCGATGGCGGCGTGGGCGACCTTCGAGAGGCCGTACTCGCCCGCCGGATCGTCGAACAGCGGGCGCCCGTCGTCGCCGGTGGTGGAGAAGTGCAGGTGGAAGCCCGAGCCGCCTTCGTCGTTGAACGGCTTGGCCATGAACGTGGCCAGCTTGCCCTCGCGGCGGGCCAGCTCCTTGACCGCGGTCTTGAACCGGAAGGCCCGGTCCGCCGCGTCGAGGGCTTCGGAGTGCCAGAGGTTGATCTCGAACTGGCCGCTGCAGAACTCGTGGTTGGCCGTGACGACGTCCAGCCCGTAACCGGCCAGTGACCGCAGCGAGCGCAGCAGCAGGTTCTCCGGGTCGCCCTTGCTGCCGGAGACGTAGACGTTGCCGGTGGCCTCGCCGTACCGGCGCCAGCCGGACGCCGCGGCGGGGTCCGGCTCGAGCACGTAGAACTCCAGCTCGGGGCCGATCACCGGGCGCATCTCGAGCTCGGCGAACCGGGCCAGGACCTGCTTGAGGACCTGGCGCGGGCTCTCCGCCGCCGGGGTCCCGTCCGGGTCGAAGACGTCGGCGAGGCAGTGCGCGACCCCGGGTTCCCACGGCACGTCGGCGAGGGTGGCCAGGTCGGGGAACGCGACGACGTCGGGCAGCCCGTCGGCCAGGCCGCCCGCGCCGAGCTCGACGACGTCACCCATCGGGCTGGTGCCGTAGACCGTGCGGCAGAACGCGACCCCGCCGCCGAGCGTCCGGGCGAAGTGGGCGACCAGCACGTCGCGGCCGCGTTCGGTGCCGATGAAGTCGGGGTAGCCCAGCCGGACGACGTCGATGCCGCGTTCGGTGAGCGCGGCCGCGGCGGCCGCGAGGGCGTCCTCGTCGAAGTGACCCACGACACCTCCCGGTTCGTTTGAGTCCGAACGATAGCCCCGCCTCGGACACCTGACAAGGCTTTCCCCCGGTCAGTCACCGTTGTATCGTGCGGACCCAAACGATTAAGGAGGTCTGGTGGCCGGCTTCTTCTACCCACGGACGGCGAGCGGGCGGGCGTCGCTGATCCCTTCGCCGCCGTGGTTCTACTCGGGCGACCTGCTCACCGTCGAGTACCGGACCGACCCCGCCCGCGTGGCCGAGCTGCTGCCGGCGCCGCTGTCGCTCGCGGACGAAGACCCGGGCGCGGTCGCGCTGATCTGGGCCGACTGGCAGTCGTGCTCGACGTCGCGGGAGGAGCTGCTGGACCCGGTGCGCGCCCAGTACAAGGAGGCGTTCGTCGTCGTCCGGTGCGCGTTCGAGGGCCGGACCTATTCCCGCTGCGTCTACATCTGGGTCGACAAGGACTTCGCGATCGCCCGTGGTATCCACCAGGGCTACCCGAAGAAGCTCGGGTCGATCTGGCAGACGCGGCCGCACCCGTTCGCGCAGGCGGCCCCGCAGCTGGGCGCGGGCGCCGTCTTCGGCGCGACCCTGGCCGCCGGCGACCGGCGGCTCGCCGAAGCCGTCCTGACCCTCACCGGCGAGTCGCCGGCCAACGGGTTCGTCAACGGGCACCCGATGGCGCACCACCGCGTGCTGCCGGGCATCGGCCGGGGCGAGGGTGACGCGCACGCGGAGCTGATCGAGTCCGGCGCCAGCGCGTTCGAGGGCGGCCAGGCCTGGCGGGGCGACGTCGAGCTGCGGCTGTTCGACGCCCCCACCGAGGAACTGGCCCGGCTGGAGGTCCACGAGGTCATCGGCGGCTACTACCGGCAGGTCGGCGTCACCTGGGACGGCGGGCGGCGGCTGGCCGAGCTGCCATCCGTTTGAGGCCGTACGATCGAGCCATGCCGGACGGATACAGCCTCGCCGAAACCGAAAAGGCGATGTCCGCGCACATCGCCAAGCTGGCGCTCGACCTGCCTGCCGCGGCGGCGCTGTCCAGCCTGTACCGCGCGGCCAACGCCGTCCGCAACCACCTCACCAACGCGGTGCTGCGCGAGCACGACCTGAGCTGGACCGGCTTCGTGGTGCTGTGGTGCGTCTGGATCTTCGACGGCCTGGAGACCCGGCACGCGGCGACCGTAGCGGCGATTTCGAAGGGCACGCTGACCGGCGTCGCCAAGACCCTCGAAGGCCGCGGCCTGCTGCGCCGCGAGGTCGACGCGGCCGACCGACGGCTGGTGCACCTGGTGCTCACCGGCGAGGGCCTGGCCCTGATGGAGGACCTCTACCCGCGGTTCAACGCCGCCGAGGCCGAGGTGGTGGCCCGCATCGGCGCCGGCAAGCTGACCACGATCACCAACGGCCTGCGGACGATGGTCCAGACGGTGGAAGACAAGTCCTGGGAGGCCCCTCAGACCGGCTGACCGCGCCCCGAGGCCACATTGAGGTTTTCTCAGTAGCGGCCTTGGTGCTCGTGTTGGGTCAGCACCAAGGCTGCTTGGACGATGGCGCCGATGCGTTTGGGGCAGAGGCTGACTCGTCGTAGCGCTGACCAGCGGGTTTTGAGGATCGCGGCAGCCCGTTTTCCGCGGCAGCGCAGTCGGCGGTGCAGCAGGTTGAAGATCCGCTGTCTGATAGCCAACGGCGGCTGACCTGCGGTTTTTCTGAACGGCGTGAGGATTCCGATCCCGGCGGCGTGGCAGGCCTTGTCGGCCAGGGTCGGCAGCCCGGCGGCTGCGGCGGCGGTCAGCGCGCCGGTGATGCCCAGGTCGCGGGCGGCGGAGAGGTCGTTGCGGGACCCGGGCAGCACGGGGGAAGTCCACAGCGGGAATCCGGCGGCGCTGGCGAGGAGCTGGAAGTTTCCGCCGAAGCTGCAGTGCTTGCCGGAGTACCACAGGTGCACGGTCGCTCCGCGGTTGCGGCCTTTGGTTTTGGTCGTGGTCGCTGCGACGCGGGTGGCAGGGATCAACGGGCCGTCGAGGATGACGTGCGTGTCGCCCCGGGCGAGTCGTTCGCGCATGACCTGGTGCAGGTCCGGGGCGCAGGCGGCGAGGGCGGCGATGGCTTCGTACAGGTAGCGGTAAGCGGTGGCGAGGCTGATGTGGTGGCCGGTGCACGGGGGTGCCGTCGCGGAAGCAGCGCAGTACCAGGACCGCCTGCTGGTAGGGGGTCAGTGCGGCGGCCTCGGCGGGTGCCGCGCCGGTGTCGTTGGGCACGCAGCACCGAAGCGACGAACAGGGCCAGCTCGCGCGCCACATCGAGCGTGGCACCATAGATAATCACGTGGGGCCTCTGGATCCTCAGGACTCGGTCTTCGCAATGCCGCCTTGGGGCGCAGACTGACCGGCCGCGGCGACGAACGCGCCGAACAGCGCGGCCTGGGCAGGATCGGTCGCGGCGGTGTCCTCGGGGTGCCACTGGAGTCCCAGGAACCAGCCGCGGCCCGACGGCCGCTCGATCGCCTCGGGGACGCCGTCCGCGGCCTCGGCGGCCACCGTGAGCCCGGCGCCGAGGCGGCCGAGGCCCTGGTGGTGGAAGCACGACACCTCCGGCGCGTCGCCGGCGAGCGAGGCCAGCAGCGTTCCCGGTGCGGCTTTCGCGAGGTGCACCCGGTGCCGGTGGCCCGGCAGGTCCTGCACCACATCGCCGCCGAGGGCCACGTTGACCACCTGGGCGCCGCGGCAGATCGCCAGCAGCGGCCGTCCCGCCGCCAGCGTCCAGGCCGCCACCGCCAGGTCGAACGCGTCCTGCTCGACGTCGACGTCGTACTCGCTCGGGTGGGCTTGCTGCCCGGCCCAGCTCGGGTGCAGGTCGCCGCCACCGGGCAGCAGCACACCGTCCGCAACGGACAGTCGTGACGGGACGTCCACGGGGTCGGCCGGGTGCATCAGCAGCGGTTCACCACCGGCCGCGTAGACCGCTTCGAGCAGGGCTCGCGCGCCGACCTCGGCCCGGTACCGCAGCGCAGACGCGCTCGCCGAAAACCGCGCCGGGACGACGATCAGCGGGCGGCGGTCAGCCATGGTTGATCCAGGTGGTCTTGAGGTCGCGGTATTCGTCGAGGGCGTGGCGGGACTTGTCGCGCCCGGAGCCGGACAGCTTGACCCCGCCGAACGGCACCGAGAGGTCGCCTTCCTCGTAGCAGTTCACCCACACCGTCCCGGCCCGCAGCCGCCGCGAAATCCGGTGCGCCGCCCCGAGGTCCGCCGTCCACAGCGCGGCCGCGAGGCCGTACGGTGTGTCCCCCGCTACGCGGACGGCTTCGTCCTCGTCGGCGACCACCTGCACGGCCAGCACCGGGCCGAAGATCTCCTCGCGCAGCACGGGGTTGCCGGGCGCGCACTCCGTCAGCACCGTCGGCTCGAGGTAGCTCCCGCCGGTGCCGGCCAGCACCTGCTCGCCGCCGGTCACGAGCCGGGCGCCCTGCTCGACGCCGCGGCGGACGGCGGTGCGCACCCGCTCCAGGTGCGCGGCGTCGACGAGCGGGCCCATCTTCGTGTCCGGGAGCAGCGGGTCGGCGGGGAACCACTCCCCCGCCGTCGCGAGGACGCGGTCCACGACCCGGTCGGCAACGTCGCGGTGCACCACCAGCCGCGAACCGGCGGTGCACATTTGGCCGGAGTTGAAGAAGATCGCCCAGGCCGCGGTGTCCGCGGCGGCGTCGAGGTCGGGGGCGTCCGGCAGGACGATGTTCGGCGACTTCCCGCCCAGCTCCAGGTGGACGCGCTTGAGGTTGCTGTCCGCGGCGTACCGCAGGAAGTGCCGTCCGACGTCGGTCGACCCGGTGAACGTCAGGACGTCGACGTCCGGGTGTTCGCCGAGGCGGCGGCCGACGACGTCGCCGTCGCCGGAGAGCACGTTGAGCACGCCCGGCGGGAGGCCGGCCTCGGCGCCGAGCGCGGCGACCCGCTGCATGGACAGCGGGCTGCGCTCGGCCGTCTTGAGCACCACGGCGCAGCCCGCGGCGAGCGCGGGGGCGAACTTCCAGCCGGCCAGGGTGAGCGGGAAGTTCCACGGCACGACCGCGGCGACCACCCCGGCGGGCTCCCGGGTGACGAGAGCCAGCTCGCCGCCGGCCGTGGGCGTCACCTCACCGTTGTCCTTGTCCGCGAGCTCGCCGTAGAACCGCAGGGTGCGGACGAGGGCTCGCAGCTCGATCTCGTAGGCCTGCCGGATCGGCTTGCCCATTTCCAGGCTGACGAGCAGCGCGAGCTCGGCCCGGTGCGCGTCGACCAGCCCGGCGAAGCGCTGGAGGACTTCCCCGCGTTCCCGGGGGTGCAGCCGCGGCCACGGCCCGCGGTCGAAGGCCTGCCGCGCGGCGGCGACGGCCCGGTCGGCGTCGTGTTCGCCGGCCCAGGGCAGGTCGGTCAGCACCGAACCGTCCCGCGCGGACCGCACCGGCCGCGTCCGGGCCGTCGTGCGGGGTTCTCCGCCGACGAACAGCCCCTCCGGCATGCCGGCGGCGGCGGCCGCCGCGACCCAGTCCGTGCCGGCGACCGGATCGCCCACCTGCAGTGCAGTCATCACCACTCCCTTGACCCAGCCGGAACCGGCGGGATACGTTTGGATCCGAACGATACCTCCTGGAGGGCGTCATGAACACCGCGCTCGTCGCCGGAACCGCCGTCGACACCCGCCACTGGATCGGCGGCCGCCGGGTCGCTTCCGCGGACACGTTC
The DNA here is from genome assembly GCF_046549135.1 of Amycolatopsis sp. lyj-23. Classification (NCBI taxonomy): domain Bacteria; kingdom Bacillati; phylum Actinomycetota; class Actinomycetes; order Pseudonocardiales; family Pseudonocardiaceae; genus Amycolatopsis; species Amycolatopsis sp. lyj-23. The sequence goes on from NZ_JAJPWN010000007.1 coordinate 212,999, forward strand.
GAGGACCTGTCCCCGATCGACGGCCGCGCCATCGCCCGGATCGCCCGCGGCGGGGCGGCGGAAGCCGACGCCGCCGTCGCCGCCGCGAAAGCCGCTTTTCCCGCCTGGGCCGCCACTCCCCCGGCCGAACGCGCCCGGCTGCTGCGCGCCGTCGCCGACGGCGTCGAAAAGCGGCTCGAAGAGCTCGCGGTCGTCGAGACGACCGACAACGGCGCGCTGATCCGGTCGCACCGCCGCGGTGTCATGCCGCGGGTGGCGCACAACTTCCGGTTCTTCGCCGACTACCTCGAGCACGAACTCGGCCACCCGGACTTCGAGACCCGCGGCCACCGCAACCACGTCAGCTGGGACCCGGCCGGGGTCTGCGTGCTCATCTCGCCGTGGAACGCGCCGCTGATGCTGGCCACCTGGAAGGTCGCCCCGGCGCTGGCCGCGGGGAACACCGTCGTGCTGAAGCCGTCCGAGTGGTCGCCGCTCACCGCGTCGCTGCTCGCCGACATCGCCGCCGACGCCGGGCTGCCCGACGGCGTCCTCAACGTCGTCCAGGGCATCGGCGAGGAGGCGGGCGCCGCCCTGGTCGCGCACCCGGACGTCCGGCGCATCTCCTTCACCGGCTCGGTGCCCACCGCCAAGGTCATCGCCCGCGCGGCCGCGGCCAACCTCACGCCGCTTTCCCTGGAACTGGGCGGGAAGTCGCCGTTCCTGGTCTTCGCCGACGCCGATCTCGACCTCGCGGTCGCCAATGCCGTCGAGCAGTACGACAACGCCGGGCAGGTCTGCCTGTCCGGCACCCGGCTGTACGTCGAAGAGCCCGTCCGCGACGAGTTCGTCCGGCGGTTCCTCGACCGCGCCGGGCAGCTGGCGCAGGGCGACCCGCGGGACGAGAACACGGACATCGGGCCGTCCGTCCACCCGGACCACCTGTCGCGGGTGGACGGTTTCGTCCAGCGGGCGAAACAGGCCGGGGCGACCGTCCTGCTCGGCGGCGGCCCCAACACCGACCTCGGCGGGCTGTACTACCGGCCGACGCTGTTCACCGACGTCGACCCGCGCAGCGAAATCGCCACCGAGGAGGTCTTCGGGCCGGTCCTGGTGCTGCACACCTTCCGCGACGAGGACGAGGTCGTGGCCGCCGCCAACGACTCGGCGTTCGGGCTGGCCGCGATGCTCTTCACCGGCGACCCCGAACGCGCCGAGCGCGTCGCCGCCCGGCTCGTCGCCGGCACCGTGTGGACGAACTGCTTCTTCGTCCGCGACCTGCGTGCTCCCTTCGGCGGCGCGCGGCAGTCCGGGATCGGGCGCGAGGGCGGCACCTGGTCGTTCGACTTCTACTGCGAGGTCAAGAACACCGTCTTCGCCCCGGAAGGTTGGAGGCCGTAATGGGAGAAGTCGCCGGCGCGGGATTGCTCGCCCACGTCCCCACCATCGCCCTGCCCGAAGCCGAGCGGCGGGCGCTCAACCACGGCGAGGACACGACCCTCGTCGCCGGGCTGCGGCAGCTGCGCACCGACGTCTTCGAGACGCTCGACTACGACACCGTCGTCGTGCTCGATTCGCACTGGGCGACGACGGTCGAGTTCGTGGTCACCGCGCACGACCGCCGCTCGGGACTGTTCACCTCCGAGGAACTGCCGCGGGGCATGTGCCGCCGTCCGTACGACTTCCCCGGCGATCCCGAGCTCGCCCACGCCGTCGCCGCCAAGGCCGGCGTGCACGGCACGTGGATCACCGCCGTCGACGACCACCACCTGCCGATCTTCTACGCCACGACCAACCTGTGGGAGTACCTCGGCCAGGGTCTGCCGGACAAGCGCTGGGTGTCGATCGGCGTGTGCCAGACCGCCGACGTCGAGGACGACCTGCGGCTCGGCCGGGCCCTCGGCGACGCGATCGCCGAGCTCGACCGCAAGGTGCTGCTGATCGCCTCCGGCGCGATGAGCCACACGTTCTGGCCGCTGCGGCAGCTGCGCGCGCACGAAGCCGCCGGGGTCGAGCACATCTTCAGCCCGGAGGCCGCGGCCGCCGACGCCGACCGGCTCGCCTGGTTCGCCGGCGGCGACCACGAACGCGTCCTGGCGACCATGCCGGAGTACCTCCGGTTCAAGCCCGAGGCGCGGTTCGGGCACTACCTGATGATGATCGGCGCGCTCGGCGAAGGCGCCTGCACCGCGAAGTCCCGCCAGTACGGCGAATACGAGAACTCCGTCGGCACCGGCCAGGTGCACCTCTGGTTCGACCGGCCCGCCGACGGCTTCCCCCGCCCCCGCCGCACCGAAGGGGTCATCCCGTGACCGAACACCGCCGCATCCTGCTCGACGGCGCGACCGTCGACGTCGTCCGCGACGGCGACCTCCTGCGCGCCGCCGACGGCCGGGAGGTCGCCGCCGAAGACGCGGTCCACCTGCCGCCGGTCGTGCCGTCGAAGATCATCGCCGTGCACCTCAACCACCGCAGCCGGGTGACCGAGTTCGGCACGAAGCTGCCGGCGGCGCCGACGTACTTCCACAAGCCGACGTCGTCGCTCAACGCCCACCACGGCGCGGTGGTCCGGCCGGAGGGCTGCAAGTGGCTCAACTACGAGGGCGAGATCGCCATCGTGATCGGCCGCGTCACCCGCAACGTCTCGCCGGCGGAGGCCGCCGGCCACATCGCCGGCTACACCATCGCCAACGACTTCGGGCTGCACGACTTCCGCGACACCGACGCCGGTTCGATGCTGCGCGTCAAGGGGTCGGACACGCTGTGCCCGCTCGGCCCCGGCCTGGTCGACGACTGGGACTTCCGCGGCAAGGCGATCCGGACCCTCGTCAACGGCGACGTCCGGCAGGAGGGCAGCACCGACGAGATGGCGTGGGACATGCCCTACCTCGTCGCCGACATCGCCCGCACCATCACCCTCTTCCCCGGCGACGTCCTGCTCTCCGGCACGCCCGCGGGCTCGCGCCCGGTGCAGCCCGGTGACGTCGTCTCGGTCGAGGTCGAGGGACTGGGGACGCTGACCAACGACGTCGTCGCCGGCCCGGTGCCCGTCCGCACCGACGTCGGGGCGCAGCCGACGGAGAGCGAAGAAGTGCTGTCCACCGCCCTGGGCGGTGACTGGGAGTTCCGCGGCATCCGGCCGCCCCGCCGAGCTTGGGAGTGAACGTGCACGTCGTCGTCGACCTGAACAAGTGCCAGGACCACGGGCAGTGCGTCTTCTCGGCGCCGTCGGTGTTCTCCCTGGACGCCCGGGGCAAACTGGCCTTCCGCGCGGAAGCGGAGGCCACCTACGTCTCGCCGCCGCTGGGCGATGACCACCGCGACGACGTCGAAGAGGCCGCCGACGTCTGCCCGCTGCAGGCGATCACGGTCGAGGACTGAGGTGGCCACCGACCGGGTGGTCGTCGTCGGCGCGTCGCTGGCCGGGCTGCGCGCCGCCGAGGCGGTGCGGAAGACTGGGTACGCGGGTGAAGTCGTCGTCGTCGGCGACGAGCCGCACATGCCGTACAACCGGCCGCCGCTGTCGAAGACCGCGCTCGGCGCCGAGCCGGAGGATCTGGCGTTCCGGATCCCCCGGCACGCCCGTGACGTCACCTGGCGCCTCGGCGAGGCGGTCACCTCGGCGGACCTCACCGCGCGGACGGTGACGTGCGCGGGCGGGGACGTGCTCGGCTGGTCCGGGCTGGTGATCGCCAGCGGCCTGCGGCCCCGGCGGCTCCCGCTGCCCGGCCCGGACCGCTGCGTCGTCCGGACCCGGGAAGACGCGGCGCGGGTGCGATCGGGGCTCCGGCCGGGCGCACGGCTGGTCGTCGTCGGCGCCGGGTTCATCGGGTGCGAGGTCGCCGCGGCCGCCCGGGCCCTCGGTGCGGAAGTCGACGTCGTCGCGCCGGAACGCGTGCCGGTGCAGCGCCCGCTGGGGCCGCTGCTGGGGGCGGCCCTGCAGCGACGGCACGAGGCCCACGGCGTCCGGTTCCACCTCGGCACCGTGCCGGTCGGGTACCGGGCCGCGTCGGTGGTGCTGGGCGAGGGCACCGAACTGCCGGCCGACCTGGTGGTCGAGGCGGTCGGCGGCACGCCGGCGACGGAGTGGCTGGCCGGCACCGGGCTCGACGTCACCGACGGCGTCCTCTGCGACAACGCCCTGCGCGCGGGCGGGCGCCCCGACGTGGTGGCGTGCGGCGACCTCGCGCGGTTCCCGAACCCGCTGTTCGACGCCGTCCCCCGCCGCGTCGAGCACTGGACGATGGCCACCGACACCGGCAAGCGGGCCGGGACGACGCTCGGCCGCCACCTGACCGGCTCCGGCGCGGACGAGCCGCCGTTCACGCCGCTGCCGTCGTTCTGGAGCGACCAGTACGGCTTCCGCCTCCAGTCCTACGGCGCCCCCGGGCTCGGCGACGACAGCCGGGTCCTCGAAGGCGACCCGGACGGCGAGGTCGCGGTCGGCTACCACCGGGCGGGGCGGTTGACCGGCGTCGTGCTCCTCGGCCTCGGCGGGCGGTACGCGCACTACCGCTCGCTGGTCGCCGAGGCCGGCCACCTCGCCCTGCGGTGACACCCCCGCCCGCGCCCGGATCAGTCCGGGCGCGGGCGGGCGGAATTCACCGGTTGGACGCGATGAAATACACGACGACGCCGATCAGCGCGAGCACCTCGCTCAGCACGAACGTCGTGTACCCCATCGTCTGCAGTTTCCCTTGCGCTTCCGGCTGCCGCGCCGTGCCATTGATGACGGCGGCGAAGATCAGGCCGACGCCGATTCCCGGGCCGATCGCGCCCAGGCCGTAGCCGATGGCGGCGAGTCCGGGGTTGAGGTTGACGACCTGGGCCAGAACGGTGTCGCTCATGACATTCCCCTTCACATCGGTCCACGCGCACGCTCGCGTGGAACAGCGGGCTCATGCGTCATACCGAAAACGGAACAGGGCTGGGCGAAGTCGGCGGAAATCGGAGGTCGGGGCGGATCGCGCAGATCTCACCGGGCCGGCGGAATTCGTCGGTAATCGAGTGGTCCGATCGCAACCAGGATATCACGGCAAATCGGATACCGCCCGTGGCGAGTCGCGGCAGACACACCTGCGCGCCCGAACTGTCCACTGTGGCCGGTCGGTACCTTCGTCGACTCGTGACAGTGCGTGACACGCATGCGCCGAGCGTGATCGGCAACCCCGCGTCCCCGGAACCGGGCGACCGCCGGTCCGCCCGAATCGGAGTGGGTCACGGAACCCGCGTTCCGGTCCCGGCACCGAGGCAGCCGGGCCGGCACTTCCGGCCGGTCCCGTTTCCGAAACGTCGTGCACCCCGTTCACCAGCGACGCAAAAGGCGGACGACAAAGCACGGCAGCCGACAAACCGGGCCGCCGGGGCGCCATTTTATCAGCGAAAGAGAAAACGGGAACGAAGCCGGGTCCGCCATTGCCGGCGAGGCCCGCGCCCGGCGGCCGGGCCTCTCCGCGACGCGGCCGCCGGACCGGCCGGACGGCGTCCCGCGCGAGGCCCGGCCACCGGCCCCGACGGAAACGACCGCAGGGTCAGCGCGGCTTTCCGGTGTAATGACCCCCTTGCTGTTCGTGCAAGCACCCCGGTGGGTGCGGCTGCCCCCAGCAGCCCGCGGTGACCCTACCAGCGAAGATCACAAACGCCTGTCGGAGTGCTGTCACCACCATTAATGGTGGTGCTAACACCACCATCCCCCACGGTGTCCGAATACATCCGGAGCCGAACTGTCCACCAGGTGAAACTACTGACGAGTTTGACGTTTCACTGGTCCGAACGGAGGTACCTAAGCCACCGGCCCTCTGCCACTATCTGCGCAAAATACATCTTCGGGTGGTCCGGCCGATGAGTTCGAGCTGCCCGAATCTGGGGGTCGATCGAAGTGCAAATCGAACTGCTGGGCGCCATGGAAATAAGATCGAATGGGAGAATTTACTCGATACGCGCGAAGAAAGTCCGGACCTTGCTGGCGATGCTGGCGCTGTCGCCCGGCCGTCCGGTGTCCTACGAGCAGCTGGCGGACGAGCTCTGGGGTCCGCGGTCACTCGCCAACTCCCGCAACGCGCTGCAAGCGAACATCGCACGGCTGCGGCGGCTCTTCAAGCCGATCACCGACGCGAGCGGGGAGGAGATCGTCCGGACCACCTACAGCGGCTACCAGCTGGAGGTGCCCGCCGACGCGATCGACTCGCACCGGTTCCTCGAGCTCGCGCGGCGCGGCACGTCGCTGGTCGCGTCGGCACCGCAGGAAGCCACCGGGATCCTCCGGGAGGCCCTGGTGCAGTGGCGGGGGCCGGCGCTGATGGACGTGCAGGACGGGGTGCGCTGCCGGGCCGCGGCCACGCACCTGAACGAGCGGCGGCTGGCCGTGCAGGAGGACCTGATCGCCGCGCGGCTGGCGGTCGGGCAGCACCACGAGATCGTGCACGAACTGCGGCTGCTGGCCACCGAGAACCCGGGCCGGGAGCGGCTCAGCGAACTGCTGATGCTGGCGCTCTACCGCACCGGCCAGCAAAGCGAGGCGCTGTCGGTGTTCCACCACACCAGCAAGTGGCTCGGCAGTGAGCTCGGCCTCTCACCGGGCCGCGCCCTGCGGGCGCTGTACCAGGCCATCCTGGTCCAGGACTGCATGCTCGACTGACCGCACGGCTCCACTCCACAGCAGGGACGGCCCGACCACCGGCCGTCCCTGCTGTCGTTTCGCTGTCATCGGACTCCGCGCCGTCCGACACCGCGGCACCGAACACCGCCCCGGTTCGGCACCGGTACTGTCCGGGCTCATCCGCTCTCCTTCCGTGATCGACGGCCGTGATCATGACGCACCCGGATGACGGACGGCTGACGGTTCGCCGACGCCGGCCTTCGTCAGCGGTCGGTCAGAGTGCGGTCATCTGCGCTGGCTAGTTTCCGGCGAGGCCGAAGTTCGACCGAAAACCCAGGAGTCGTCATGACAGCGGCAGTGTCCGAGCGCAGGGAACAGATCCGCGCGATCGTCCGCGAGCACCTCGAACTCGAGGACAACGAGCTCTCCGAGACGAGCAACTTCATCGAGGACCACGAAGCCGACTCGCTCACGCTGATGGACGTCCTCGCCGCGCTGGAGAAGCAGTTCGGCGTCACGATCGACCAGGCCCAGTTCCGGCGGATGGTCGACCTGGACAGCGCCTACGAGGTCGTCGCGGAATCCGCCGGCTGGTAAGGGAAATCCGATGAGCGAGCAGTCCACCGCACCCGGGCGCCGGGTGGTGATCACCGGCTGCGGGGTGGTCTCCAGCCTCGGCACCGGCATCGACGAATTCACCGCGGCGCTGCGGGCCGGGCGCAGCAACGTCCGGCCCATCAGCGTCTTCGACACGACCGGCTTCGAGCACAACAACGGCTGTGAGGTCATCGGCTTCGAACCCGAACGCTGGATCCACAACGTCGACATCGAATCGCTCGGCCGCGCGAGCCGGTTCTCCACCGCCGCCGCCCGGCTGGCCGTGGCCGACTCCGGCATCGACCTCGACGTGCTGCGCGAGGCGCGCTGCCTGCTCTCGGTCGGCACCACCGACGGCGAGTCGCACGAGCTCGACAGCATGGTCTCGCTGGAGATCGACGGCGGCCCGGAGGCGATGAGCCCGCGGCTGGCGCGGCGCACGTCGGCCGGACGGCTCGCCACGTCGATCGCCCACGAACTGCGGCTGTCCAATGTGGAGGTCGGCAGCATCGCGACCGCCTGCTCGGCGGGCAACTACGCGATCGGCCACTCCTTCGACGCGATCCGGCTCGGGGAAGCGGACTTCGCTCTCTGCGGCGGCGCGGACGCCGTCTGCCGCAAGACGTTCACCTCCTTCTACCGGCTGCGCAGCATTGCGCCGGACTACTGCCGCCCGTTCGACAAGAACCGGCTGGGCATCCTGACCGGCGAGGGCGCCGGCATCCTGATGCTGGAGAGCCTGGAGTCGGCGACCGCCCGCGGCGCCCGCATCTACGGTGAGGTCCTCGGCTACGGCCTGTCCTGCGACGCCCACCACCCGGTGGCCCCGCACCAGGGCGGCATCGCCCGGTGCATGGAGCTGGCCCTGGCGAACGCCGGCGTCAAGCCCGCCGAAGTCGACCTGATCTCCGCGCACGGCACCGGCACCCACGCCAACGACAAGACCGAGGCCGCGGCGATCCGCGAGCTCTTCGGCGACGACACCCCGCGGGTGGTGTCGATGAAGTCGATGCTCGGCCACTCGATGGGCGCGGCGAGCGCGCTGGCCGCCATCGGCTGCTCGGTCGCCATCACCGAAGGTTTCATCCCGCCGACGATCAACCACGTCGAGACCGACCCCGAGTGCGCCGTCGACTGCGTGCCCAACGTGGCCGTCGAGGCGGACCTGCGGATCGTGCAGAACAACGGCTGGGCCTTCGGCGGCAACAACTCGGTCGTGCTGATCGGCCGCTACGACGGTCCCCGGGAGGCGGTCGCATGACCACCGTGAGTCCGGCCGCGCCGGTCATCTCGGCCTGGACGGCGATCTCGCCGTTCGGCCACGACCGCGCGTCCTTCGCCGACGGCGTCCGCACCCGCACCTCCCCGGTGTCCGCGGTGGACACCGGACGCTGGGCGCGGGGCCCCGGCGAAACGGCGGCCACCGTCCCCGGCTTCGAGCCGCGCGAGTTCCTGGGCACGAAGGGCACCCGGGCGATGAACCGGGTCAGCGGCCTCGCCGTCGCCGCGGCGAAGCACCTGCTCGCCGACATCGGCGTCGAGCCGGGCGACGAGCGCGACGACATCGGGTTCGTGCTGGGCACCACCACCGGCAGCGTCCAGAGCATGATGGACCTGACCCGCGCTTCGCTCACCGGCGACAAGCCCGACCACGTCGAACCGGCCGCGGTGCCGGGCTGCGTGATGAACTGCGCCGCCGGGCAGGCCGCGATCTGGCACGGCCTCAAGGGCCCGAACGCGACGATCGCCGCGGGCCGGACCACGGGCCCGCACGCGCTGAACTACGCGCGGCGGCTGCTGCGGACCGGCCGGGCGACCCGGGTGCTCTGCGGCGCCGCCGAGGAGTACTCCCCCGCCCGCGCGTGGGTCGAGCACCACCGCCGCGGCGGGGACGGCCCGGTGGTCATCGGCGAGGGCTGCGCGATGTTCCTCCTCGAACCCGCGGACCTGCGCCCGCCCGGCCGCCGGGTGCTGGGCACCCTGGAGGGCTTCGAGTCCCGGGTGTGCCTCGACGGCGATCTCGCCGGGACGGTCGCCGTCGCGGTGCGGGCGCTGCTGCGCTCGGCCGGCGTGGCCCCGGAACAGGTGTGGGCGGCGACCGGCAGCGGCTTCACCGGCTCCGGCGGCGAAGCGGTCGAGACCGCCGCCCTGCGCGAGCTGTTCGGTGACGCGGCCGTCGACCGCGTGCCGTCGGCGGACCTGCTCGGCGACACGGCTTCGGCGAGCGCGATGTTCCAGCTCGCCGCCGTCCTCAGCGTCGCGGAGTCCGCCGAGCGGGCCGGCGCCGACCACACGGTCGTCACCACCTGCGACGACGACGGTTCGGTGGCGTGCACGCTGCTGCGGCTCGGCGAGCCCGCCGCATGAGTGAGCCTGCGAACGAATCATCCAACACAGCGCTCGCCGCTCAGGCCGCACCGAGCGTCAGCGAGGTCGGCGCATGAGCGCGCCCAAGGTCGCGCTGGTCAGCGGCGGTTCGCGCGGCATCGGCCGCGCGGTCGTGCTGAGCCTCGCCGAGAACGGCCACGACGTCGCCTTCTGCTACCGCGCGGACGAGCAGTCCGCCGACGTGCTCGCCAAGGAGGTGCACGACCTCGGCCGGCGGGCGATCGCGACCAAGGTCGACGTCACCGACCGCGAAGCGGCCGCCGACTGGGTGGCCGCCACGGCCGCCGACCTCGGCGTACCGGACGCCGTGGTGACGTCGGCGGGCATCACCCGCGACGGCGCGTTCGTGACGATGACCGAGGACCGCTGGACCGACGTGCTGCGGACCAACCTCGACGGCGTCTACAACGTCTGCCAGCCGGCCGTGTTCCTCATGCTGAAGCAGCGCCGCGGCAGCGTCGTCACGCTGTCCTCGGTGTCCGGCGTGCACGGCAACCCGACGCAGGTCAACTACTCGGCGTCCAAGAGCGGCGTGATCGGCTTCGCCAAGGCGCTCGCCAAGGAGATCGGCCGGTTCGGCATCCGGGTCAACGCGGTCGCGCCGGGCCTGATCGAGACGGACATGACCGGGCAGATGACGGACAGGGCCCGCGAGAAGCTGCGCGCGGCCATCCCGCTGGGCCGGTTCGGCACCGCCGAGGAGGTCGCCGACCTGGTGTCCTACCTGGTGTCCGAGCGCGCCGCCTACATCACCGGAAGCGTATTCGAGATCGACGGCGGCCTGGTCGTCTGAGGGGAAGGTCCACAGTGGACTCCGATACCACGGGCCCGCGGTTCGTCGCGCGGCTCAAGACGGCCGCGCTCGGCTCGGCCGAGCACCCGCTCGTCTTCCTCGGCAACTTCGAGGTCGAGGAGCTGTGGGCGGCGGACGAGCTCGGCCTGCCGAGGGTGTCCGCCGCGGCCAGCACGGCGGTGGTCAACAGCATGGACGAGTTCGCGCTGCTGCTCGGCGGCAAGGGCGACCACGTCGTGCTGAAGCACGCACCCGACCCGGACTACCACCGCTACCTGCTCGACCTCGGCTTCGAGCTGCCGGAGGTGCACGTCGTCGCGGCCCCGGACCCGGCGCGCAACGTCACCCAGGACGCGCTCGCCGATCCGGCGCTCGTCGCCGCGCTGGCCGAGCTGGCCACCGACGGCGCGCACCTGCTCCCCCACGGCGCCTCGGCGGTCGAGGAGGAGCTCGCGGCCCGCACCGGCGTGCCGCTGGCCACGCCGCCCGCCGCGCTCTGCAAGGCCGTCAACAGCAAGGTCTACAGCAGGCAGCTGGCCGACGAACTAGGGCTGCGGCAGCCGCCCGGCTGGATCTGCGACACACCCGCCCAGCTGGCCGACGCCGTGCCGGAGGCCGCCAAGGTGCTCGCCGAGGGCGGCACGGTGGTGGTGAAGGAGGCGTTCGGCGTCTCGGGCAAGGGCATCGCCGTCGTCACCAGCGAGCAGCGGCTGCTGCGCCTGCAGCGGATGATCGAGCGCACCGCGGCGAAGGCGGGCCGCGACCGGCTCGCGCTGGTCACCGAGACCTGGGTCGACAAGCACGCCGACCTGAACTACCAGTTCACCGTGGGCCGGGACGGCTCGGTGCGGTTCGACTTCGTCAAGGAGGCGATCACCGAGAACGGCGTCCACAAGGGACACCGGATGCCCCCGCGCCTCGACCGGACCCAGCACGCGGTGATCCGGCACGCGGCCGACGCCCTCGGCGCCCGCCTGGCCGAGGACGGCTACTACGGCGTGGTCGGGGTCGACGCGCTGGTCGAACCGGACGGCGGGATCTTCCCGGTGCTGGAGATCAACGCGCGCAACAACATGTCGACCTACCAGGTGCCGCTGCAGGAGCGGTTCGTGCCCGAGGGCGCCGTCGCGATGGCGCGGCACTACCCGGTCCGCCTGGCCGCTCCCCTGCCCTTCTCGCGGCTGCGGTCGGCGCTCGGCGACCTGCTGTTCGCCGGGTCCGGGAGCGGGCTGCTCGTCAACAACTTCGCCACGGTCAACGCCGGGGCCGGGGTCGCCGCGGCGGGCGAAGCGTTCGCCGGCCGCCTGTACGGCGTGCTCATCGGACCGTCCGAGAACGCGCTCGACGCGCTGGACGACCGGATCACCGCGCGCCTCGCCACCCTCGCCGCCGGCTGAACCACCGCCCCACCGCCCCACCGACCGCCCTCACCCCAAGCGCCCCAATGTGGCCTTCGGTGCGTGTGACGCACCGAAGGCCGCCTTCGGTGCGTCTGACGCAACCAAGGCCGCCTTGGGGCGCTTGGGCCCACCGACTGCCTCAGGAGGCTGCCAGCATGAGCACCAGCACGTCCGTCCCGGAGTTCGCCGTCATCTCCGGGGCGCAGGTCCACGAAGTCCTCGGCGGACAGGAAGAACTCGTCATCGACCTGATCGAGTCGGCCTACCGCCTGCACGGCGCGGGCGACACGGTCAACCCGCCGTCCTACTTCCTGCGCTTCCCCGACCGGCCGTCCTCGCGGATCATCGCCCTGCCGGCGTCGGTCGGCGGGGACATCGCGGTCGACGGGCTGAAGTGGATCTCGAGCTTCCCGGAGAACGTCGCGAGCGGGCTGCCGCGGGCGTCGGCGATCCTCGTGCTCAACGACCCGCGGACCGGCTACCCGCTGGCCTGCCTGGAAAGCTCCATCATCAGCGCCACCCGGACCGCCGCGTCGGCCGCGCTGGCCGCCGATTGGCTGACCCGGGAGCGGGCCCGGCCCGCCCGGCTCGGCATCGTCGGCACCGGCCTGATCGCGCGCTACATCCACACCTACCTGGCCGCCGGGGGCTGGAGCTTCGACGACGTCGGCGTCTTCGACCTGAGCACCGCGCACGCCGAGGGCTTCCGCGGCTACCTGAACGCGGCCGGCCAGTCCTCGGTCACCGTGCACGAGTCCGCCGAGGACCTCATCCGCGGCAGCGACCTGGTCGTGTTCGCCACGGTCGCCGGGGAGCCGCACGTCCACGACCCGGCGTGGTTCGACCACCACCCGCTGGTCCTGCACGTCTCCCTGCGCGACCTGGCGCCGGAGGTGGTCCTCGCCTCGACCAACGTCGTCGACGACGTCGAGCACTGCCTGAAGGCCGGCACGTCGGTGCACCTGGCCGAGCAGCGGACCGGGAGCCGTGACTTCCTCTCCGGGACGCTGCACGACGTCATGACCGGGACGACCACCCTGCCGAAGGACCGGCCGCTGGTCTTCTCGCCGTTCGGGCTCGGCGTGCTCGACCTCGCCGTCGGCAAGCACGTCTACGACCAGCTGCACACGGCAGGCGACCTGCGGACCGTGCCCGAGTTCTTCTTCGAACTCGACCGCTACGGCAAGCGGTGAGCGGGAGCTTCGCGTGCCGATCATCACCGCTCCGCAGGACTTCAACACCGACGACCTGTTCGTCGACCTCCGCCGGTTCGCCGGCCACCCGCTCTACCTCAAGTGCGAAGGCTTCAACTTCGCGGGGTCGATCAAGATCAAGGCCGCCCGGTCGATGGTCGCCGCGGCCGAGCGCCGCGGCGACCTCCGGCCCGGCTCTACGCTGGTGGAGAGCTCGTCGGGCAACCTCGGCGTGGCGCTGAGCCTCGTCGCCGCCAGCTCCGGCTACCGGTTCGTCTGCGTCACCGACTCGCGGTGCACGCTCGGGGCCCGGCAGCTGATGGAGACCCTCGGCGCCGAGGTTCGCATCGTCACCGAACCGCACCCGGAGCACGGCCTGCTGGGCGCGCGCATCGAGCTCGTGCGGCAGCTGTGCACCGAACGCGGGTTCGTCTGGCTCAACCAGTACGAGAACGCCGGGAACTGGCGCGCCCACTACGAAACGACCGGACCGCAGATCGCCGAGGGCTTCCCCGACGCGGCCGTCGTCTTCATCGGGGCGGGCACCACCGGAACGCTGATGGGGGTCGCCCGGTACCTGCGCGAGCACCGGCCCGGCACCCGGGTGGTCGCGATCGACACGGTCGGCTCGGTCACCTTCGGCACGCCGCCGGCCCGGCGGATGATCCCCGGGCTGGGCACCGGGATCCGGCCGCCGATGCTCGACGCCTCCTACGTCGACGACGTCCTCCACGTCGAAGAAGCCGACACCGTGCGCACCTGCCGGGCCCTCACCCGGGAGGGGTTCTGCTTCGGCGGCTCCACCGGGACCGTCGTGAGCGGAGCGCTGAGCTGGCTGGCCGCGCACGCCCACGAGCAGATCGGCACGGCGGTCGCGATCGCCCCCGACCTCGGCGACCGCTACCTGGACACCGTCTACCACGACCAGTGGGTGGCGGACCTCTACGGCGAGGACCTGCTCGAAGACGACGCCGGCGTCCGCGTGCTGTGATCCACCACACACGGCCTAGCACCACCGCGGATCCGGGACTCACACCCCGTGAACGAACGGTCACGGTTCACTAGACTCGAACACATGCGCGGATAGGAACGACCGCGAACGCCGCCATGCCCGCCGGGTCGAAGGGGACGATCGTGAAGCCGTCACTGGCCGTCCGCGCCTCCTGCTGGAGTGCCGGCCACTCCGGCGCGGTCATCACCCTCTGGCTGGTTCTGGTGGGCCTGGCCGAACTGCCGGGGCTCGCCGGCGGTCCCCGGCTCGGTGGCGGCTCGCTCACCGACCCCGACGTGGCGGCGAACTGGTGGCCGGTGGTCGCCGCGCCCATCGCGGTGCTGCTGAGCGTGCCGTTCTCCCGGCTGCTGCTGCTCGTGTCCGCCGTGTTCACCAGCGTGGTCACGGTGGCGTCGGCGGCGGTGCTGGACACGGTTTCCGCGTCCGTCACGATGTCGCCGCGCACCGGCGACGCGGCCCTGCTGGTCGTCATCACGGTCGCGGTCCAGCACATGCTGTTCGCCTTCTGCCGCCGGCGGGAGGCGCTGGCCGACGGCCACGACGCGGCCCGGGCCGCGCGGATCGTCGCGAGCACGGCGGGCCACGCCGCCCTCGTCTCCGGCAGCGGCGTGGCCGCGTCGCTGGCCGCGGTGGCGATCGCCGGGACGGCCGAGCTGATGCCACTGGCGACCGCGGCGCTGGTGGCGGTGCTGGTGGCGACCGTCGCGGCGCTGAGCCTGCTGCCCGCCCTGAACGGTCGCGTGCTCGCTTCGCCGAAGGAACTGCCGCCGCAGCCGCCCGCACGGCTGACGGTCGGCGACCTGCCCCGGTTCGTGCGGCCCGCCGCGATCGTGACCGGTGTGCTCGCCCTCACCGCCGCCGCCGGTTACGGGGCGCTGCGCGTGTTCGCCCCCGCTTGCGCCGGTTGCCGTCCGCTGGCCGCCGACCTGGACATCTGCGGGGTGACGACGATGCTGGTCGTCCTCGGCCTGGCCACGCTCGTCGCCTACCGGCGGCCGGTGGTGGCGCTGGCGACGGCCGTGCTGAACGCCGTCGCCGTGCTCGCCGGGCTCGGGCTGCTGGCCCTGCTCGTCGATCCCCTGCCCGGCTGGGCGCCCATGGTGCTCGTGGTCGCGCTGCTCGTGCCGGCGAACCACCTGCAGGTGTACCTGCTGCACCGGCTGCGGAGCGAGACCCTCGCCGGGATGTCCCGGCGCAACACGGTGGCACACGCGTGCCGCCGGGCCTGGTCGGCATCCGGCGGCGCGCTGCTGGTGACGGTGGTGATGTGGCTGGTCTGGGGGCTGACGGAAGACGGGGACGTCCGCGAGTTCGCACTGGCGACCGCGGTGGTCCTGGTGGTCGACACGACGGTCGTCCGGTTCCTGCTGCTGCCCCGGCTCGCCGTCCTGGGTGGACGGACGAGCTGGTGGCGGCCGGTCCGGTGACCGGGCGGCCGCAACCTCCTGCTGCCGGCCCGCACACCGTCCTGGATGGACCGACGAGCTCGCGGCGGCCCGTCCGGTAACCCGGCGGCCGCGAACTTCTTCCCACTGGCCTTCGCCCGCCGTCCTGAATGGACCGACGAGCCGGTGGCGGGCCGGTCACGTGACCGGCGCGACACCCGGTGAGACAGAAAGCACCCCGCGAGTGCCGAGCATCGGATAACGCGGCGCGAAGTCACGTGCTCGAGGCCCGCATCGCGCAGGGCGGCGGCCTCCTGCTGCCGCCGCCCGGCTTCGGCGTCCGCCGGTCAGCTGACCGGCGGACGTCCGGTCAGATCGAGGAACACCTCGTCGAGCGTCGGGCGGCGCAGTGCGAAGTCGGTGTACTCCACGCCTGCGTCGCGCAGGGCGGCGGCCGCGGCCGCGATGCCGCCGGCCGTGTCGGGCAGTTCGACCGCGATGCTGCGCTTGCGCTCGTCGACGGTCACCGACGAGCCCGGCACCCGGGACAGCGCCGACACCGCGGGGTCGAGCCACTTGGGGTCGGCGACGGCGACTTCGAGCCGCTCCGCGCCGATCTTGCGCTTGAGCTCGTCGGCGGTGCCCTCGGCGATCACGCGGCCGTGGTCGATCACGATGATGTGGTCGGCGAGGTAGTCGGCCTCTTCGAGGTACTGCGTGGTCAGCAGGACCGTGACGCCTTCGTCGACCAGGCCCCGCACGATGCCCCACAGCGTGCTGCGGCTGGCCGGGTCGAGGCCGGTCGTCGGCTCGTCGAGGAACAGCACCGACGGGCGGCCGATCAGGCAGGTGGCCAGGTCGAGCCGCCGCCGCATGCCGCCCGAATAGGTGCCGACCGCGCGGTCGGCGGCCGCCGTCAGGTCGAAGCGTTCGAGCAGCTCGGTGGCCCGCTCGCGGGCCCCGCGGCGGCCGAGGTGCAGCAGGGTGCCGAGCAGCTGCAGGTTCTGCCGCCCGGTGAGCAGCTCGTCGACCGCGGCGTACTGGCCGACCAGGCCGATCCGGCGCTGCACCTCCTTCGCCTGCGTGGCCACGTCGAACCCGGCGACCCGGGCGGTGCCGCCGTCCGGGCGCAGCAGCGTCGCCAGCACCCGCACGGTGGTGGTCTTGCCGGCGCCGTTGGGGCCGAGCAGGCCGAGCACCGAGCCCGCGGGCACCCGCAGGTCGATGCCGGCCAGCGCCTGGTGGTCGCCGAACCCCTTGCGCAGCCCGGTGACTTCGATGGCCGCTTCGCGGTCGAGCGCGTCGCTCGCCATCAGACGGCGTCCCGCAGGCTCTTCGGGCGCAGGTCCGTCCAGGTCGCCTCGACGTGGGCGACCGCGTCCGCGCGGGAACTCTCCCCCAGCGAGACCTCCCACCCCGGCGGCACCGCGGCGAACACCGGCCAGATGCTGCGTTCTTCCTCGGCGTTGACCAGGACGAGGAACCGGCCGTTCTCGTCGTCGAATGGACTCGTCACTTCACATCTCCGTCTGTGTCGGCTGGCTTGCTGTCATGGTGTTCGGACCGGCTGACGGTGCGCTGACCGCCACCTGACTACGCGATCGTGCGGTACTTGCGGAAGCTCAGCCCCCCGGCCAGCACCAGCGTGACGACCAGGGTGATCGCCACGACGACGCCGGGGTGCTGCGCGGGGAACCCGGTCTCGTCGACCGGCGTGCCCCACAGGCGGCGGACCGCGGTGGTCACCGAGCTGACCGGGTTCCACTCCGCGACCGGCCGCAGCCACACCGGCAGGCGGTCGGTCGACATGAAGGCGTTGGAGAGGAAGGAAAGCCCGAGCGTCGCGACCGCGCCGATGCCGTCGATCGCCTCGGGGTTGCGCAGCGACAGGCCGAGCAGGATGCCGACCCAGATCATCGCGTAGAGGAACACGACGAGCAGGGCGAGCCCGCCGAGCAGCGGCAGGAACCCGGTGTGCACGCGGCCCCCGACGAGCAGGCCGGACGCCACGGTGATGGCCAGTGCGATCAGGCCGACCACGAAGTCGCCGAGCGAGTGCCCGATGAGGACGGCCGGGCGGACGATCGGCAGCGAGCGGAACCGGTCGGTCAGGCCGCCGTTGAGGTCGGTGGCCACCGCGATGGCGGTCGGCGCGATGCCGGCCAGGCCGACCTGCATCAGCGCGGCGGGGAACAGGAACTCCGGGTAGCTGCCGCTGCCCGGCACGATCACCGCGTCCTTGAACACGTACCCGATCGCCAGCATGGTGATCAGCGGGTTCAGCGTGACCGCCAGCAGGCGGCCGGGAACGTTGCGCAGGTGGGTGAGGCGGCGCCCGGCGAGCGCCAGCACCTCCGCCACGCCGTCGCCCAGCGCGGACCGGCGGCGCTCCGCCGGGGCAATCACAGTCATTCGTCCTCCTCGGAAGAGCCGTCCAGTGCGGCGGCGACGATGCGGCCGATGGCGGCCTGTGCTGGTCCGTGCATCATGAATTCGTGCCCGCAGCCGATGCGGTGCGTCTCGATCGCCCCGTCGACGTACGGCGCCCAGCGGCCGGGCCGCTCGGCGAGGTCGGCTTCGGAAAGGCCCTCGGCCGCCAGGAACAGCCGGAGGCGGCCCGCGAACCGGGTGGGTTCGTACCGGAGGGCGAGCTCGCCGTTGTTGCTCATCACGTCGAGCACGCGGGTCATGCGGTCCTCGCCGATCCCGGCCAGCCGCGACCCGCCGCGGCGCAGGACGTCGATGACGGCCGCCGGGCTCAGGTCCGCACCGGTGAAGTCGCCGGCGTCGTGGCCGAGGTGTTCGAGGAAGCTGACGAGCAGTTCCTGCCGGGTCGGCGGGGTCTGGCCCGCCGCGTCGACCGGGAAGCTGTCCAGCACGCAGAGGGTTTCCACGCGCTCGCCCGCCTCCTGCAGCTGCACGGCGATCTCGTGCGCCAGCAGGCCGCCGAACGACCAGCCGAGCAGGTGGTACGGGCCGGACGGCTGGATCGCGCGGATCCGGGCGGCGTACTCCTCGGCGACGTCCTCGACGCTGACCGGCAGCTCGGCGTGCCCGCCGATGTTCGGCGACTGCAGCCCGTACATCGGGCGGCCGGGATCGAGGTGCTGGACGAGCCCGAGGTAGGGCAGGCTCAGCCCGAGCCCGGCGTGCACGCAGAACAGCGGTTCGCGGTCGCCGTCCGGCCGGATCGGCAGCACCGGGGCGAACGGGTCGAGCACTTCCCCGCCACCACCGTCGCCGGTGCCGGTGCCGGCCAGTGCGGCCAGGCGTTCGACGGTCCCGTGCGTCAGGACGTCGGCCACGGTGAACCGCAGCCCGGCGTTGCGGGCCAGCGCGACCAGCCGCACCGAGAGCAGGCTGTTGCCGCCCAGGGTGAAGAAGTCGGCGTCGACGTCCACCTCGGGCAGGCCGAGCGTCTCGGCGAACGCCAGCCGCAGGACCTCCTCGGCCGGGGTCTGGTGGTCCGCTTTCGTCGTCGGGGCGGGCAGTTCCGCGTGGTCGAGCTCGCCGGCGGCGGTGAGCGGGATCGCGGTGAGCTCCACGATCGCCGACGGCACGGCGAAGTCCGGCAGCTCCCGCGCGAGGTGCTCGCGCAGGTCGCCGGTACCGCCGCGGGGCACGACGTAGGCGACGATCCGGTCGTCCCGGACCACGACCTCGGCCGCCGCGACGCCGGGGTGGCGCAGCAGCGCGGCCTCGACCTCAACGAGCCGGACGCCGAACCCGCGCGCCCGCACGGTCCCGGTGACCGGCTCCAGCCGGCGGTCGAGCCGGCGGCGGACGACATCGCCGGTGCGGTACATCCGGGCGCCGGGCTCGAACGGGTCCGCGACGAACCGCGTGGCGGTGCGGCCGGGCTCGTCCGCG
Source organism: Amycolatopsis sp. lyj-23 (assembly GCF_046549135.1). Taxonomy (NCBI): domain Bacteria; kingdom Bacillati; phylum Actinomycetota; class Actinomycetes; order Pseudonocardiales; family Pseudonocardiaceae; genus Amycolatopsis; species Amycolatopsis sp. lyj-23. Next base: position 232,214 of record NZ_JAJPWN010000007.1, read on the forward strand.
TAGCCGCGGGCGAGGGCCGGACCGGCGAGCCAGAGTTCGCCGTGCCCGCCCGGCGGGACGGGCCGGAGCGTCTCGTCGAGCACGTAGGCGCGGGCGGATCCGGGCAGGCAACCGGGTTCGGCGCGGCCGGTGAGACCGCGGTGGTGGACGTGGACTTGCGCACCGGCCCGCTGCAGCCGCTCGGTCAGCGGAGCGGCGAGCGGTTCCCCGGCGACGAGGAGGCGGACACCGGCGAGGGCGGGTTCGTGCCGGGCCGCCAGCGCCCGCACCTGGTGACCGGTGGCGAACAGCACCGCGGGCGGTTCGCCTTCGAGCAGCCGCGCGAGGGCGGCGGCATCGCCGGTCCCGGTCTGGGTTTCGGTTTCGGTTTCGGCGAGGTGCACGGAGCCACCCGCGGCCAAGGCGGCGAGCACCACGGGGAGGGCACCGGGCAGGTCGGGGACGATGACCCGGGCACCGTCGGGAACGGATTCGCGCAGGGCGGTGACGGACTCGGCGAGCGCCCGGCGGGTGAGGATCGTGCCGTCGGGCAGGTGGGCGGCCGCGTGTCCGGGAGCGATCGGTGTGGTGCCGGGAAGTTCCGCTTCGCCGGAAACCTCGGCCTGCGCGCCGGCCGGGCGGTCTTGCTCAGCCACGCGCGCCGCCGGGATGCCGCCGGAGAGCCCGGCCTCGCCGGAAGCCACCAAGCCACCCGCCGGGCGGTCTTCCTCGGCCACGCGCGCTGCCGGGATGCCGCCGGAGAGCCCGGAAGCGGCCTGGTTGCCTGCCGGGCGGGTTACCTCGAGCACCACGCCCGGCTCCTCGGCCGGGTCGGCCAGCCGGTACGCCGCCCCCGCTTCGAGGGCCGCCAGGACGTGGACCACGCGGTCCGCCGGTGACTGCGCCGCGACCGTCACCGTCCACTCCGGACCCACGCCGCTCGCCGTCAGCTTCCGGGCCTCCGTTGTCACGCGGCGGCGCAGCTGGGCGTGGCTGAGCCGGCCGCCTTCCCAGACCAACGCCGGGCCGCGGGTGTTCCGCAGAGCCGGCAGCTCGGCCGGCTCCGCCGTCACCGGCGAGGCCGGTTCCGCCGGGCTCAGCTCGATTCCGCTCAACGGCCGCTCCGGGTCCTCGGCGACCACCGACAGCAGCCGGTTCAGGCGGGTGGCCAGCAGTTCCGCCGTCTCCGGGGTGAACAGGTCCGCGCAGTACTCGATGCTGCCTTCCAGGCCGCCTTCGGCCGGGCGCTCGCCGAACTGGAACGTCAGGTCGAACTTGAACTTCGCGCCCGTCGGCGGCAGGACCTCCGGCCGCACCTGCAGCCCGCCGATCGAGAACCGCGGGTCCGGGACCTCGTAGTAGGACAGCATCACCTGGAACAACGGCTGGCGCGCCAGCGACCGCGCGGGCCGGGCCATCTCGAGCAGCAGCTCGAACGGCAGGTCCTGGTGCGCGTACGCCTCCAGGTCGGTGTCCCGCACCCGGCCGACGAGCTCGGCGAACGTCGGGTTGCGGCCGGTGTCGGTGCGCAGCACCAGCGTGTTCACGAAGAACCCGACGAGGTCGTTGGTCACCTCGTCCGAGCGCCCCGCGACCAGGCTGCCCAGCGGGATGTCCGTGCCCGCGCCGTGCTTGGTGAGCAGCGCGGCCACCGCCGCCTGCACCACCATGAACACGCTGGCACCGGACCGGCGGGCCAGTGCCGTCAGTGCCTGGTGGACGGCCGGCGGCACCGCGAAGTCCACCGAGCCGCCGCGGAACGCGGTCGCGGCCCGGCGCGGCCGGTCCGCCGGCAGCCGCAGCTCTTCGGGCAGGCCGTCGAGCGCGTCGCGCCAGTACTCCCACTGCCGGTCCGCCGCCTGCCGGTCGTCGAGCAGCTCACGCTGCCAGACCGCGTAGTCGGCGTACTGCGCGGGCAGCTCGGCCCAGCCGGGCTCGGTTCCCCGCACCCGGGCGTCGTAGGCGGTGGCCAGGTCGCGCGCCAGGACGTCCACCGACCAGCCGTCGCCCGCGATGTGGTGCAGGACGAGCAGCAGGACGTGCTCGTCGCCGACGCGGTAGAGGGTGGCGCGCAGCGGCCGGTCGGTGGCGAGGTCGAACGCTCGGCTCGCCTCGGCCGCCAGCACCGCGGAGAGCGCGTCCTCGGCGACCGTCGCGGTGGCGAGCGGGGACTCCGGGGCGTGCGGGAGCACCCGCTGGTACGGCACCCCGTCGACGTCCGGGAAGACCGTGCGCAGGATTTCGTGCCGCTCGACGACGTCGCCGAGCGCGGCGGCCAGTGCGGCCGGGTCGAGGTCGCCGCCGAGCCGGACGGCCAGCGGGATCGTGTACCCGGCGCTCTCCAGCCGGTTGAGGAACCACATCCGGGTCTGCGCGTGCGACAGCGGGATCCGGTCCGGCCGGTCGAGCTTCCGGAAGCCGGCCCCAGCCTGGCCCGCGGAGACCAGGCGGCCGGCCAGCCTGCTGACCGTGCGCGCCTCGAAGAGGTCGCGAATGGACAGTTCGGCGGCCAACGCCGACCGGACCCGGCTCACCACCGAGTTGGCCAGCAGGGAGTGCCCGCCGATGACGAAGAAGTCGTCGTCGATCCCGACTTCTTCGACGCCGAGCACGTCGGCCCAGATCTCGCACAGCTTCGCTTCGACCGGGGTGCGCGGGCCGCGGGCGGCGGCGCCGGCGGGCTGTTCCGGGGCGGGCAGCGCCTTGCGGTCGATCTTGCCGTGCGCGGTCAGCGGGAAGCGGTCGAGGACGACGTACGCGCTCGGGACCATGTAGGCGGGCAGCTGCTCGGTCAGGTGCGAGCGCAGTTCCCCGGCGGTGGCGGTGCCGGTGACGTAGGCGACGAGCCGCCGGTCGTTGCCCGTGCCGTGCACGGTGACGACGGCTTCCCCGACGCCGGCGTGCGCGGCGAGGGAGGCTTCGATTTCGCCGAGTTCGATGCGGTGCCCGCGGATCTTCACCTGGAAGTCCCGGCGCTCCACGAACTCCAGCTGCCCGTCCGGGCGCATCCGCACCCGGTCGCCCGTGCGGTACATCCGCGTGCCCGGCTCGCCGAACGGGTCGGCCACGAACACCGCCGCCGTCTTGACCGGGTCGCCCACGTAACCGCGGCCGACCACCAGGCCGCCGACGAACAGCTCGCCGATCGCCCCCAGCGGCACCGGACGCAGCTCGTCACCCAGGACGTACAGCCGGGAATTCCGCACCGCACGGCCGATCGGCACCGCCTCGGCACCGGACCGGATCACCGCGTGCGTCACGTCGTCCGAGCACTCGGTCGGCCCGTAGGCGTTCACCAGCGGCACGTCCGGGAAGCGGGCGAACCACCGCGCACACAGATCCGGCGGCAACGCCTCGCCGGTCACGACGAGCCAGCGCAGCCCGGAGACGTCCGGCTGCCCGGCCAGGTCCCACGAGTCCAGCGCCGCCCGCAGCAACGACGGCACGACCTCCAGCACCGAAACGCCTTCGCCCCGGATCAAGCCGAACAACGCGTCCGGATCCGCCGCCACGGCCCGCGACACCACCCGGACCCGGCCGCCGACCAGCAGCGGCGCCAGCATCTGCCACACCGAAACGTCGAACGTCACCGGCGCGTTCTGCACCACCAGGTCCGACGACTCCAGACCGAGGTCCTCCACCTTCGCCAGCAGGTGGTTCACCATCCCCCGGCGGTGGACCATCGCGCCCTTCGGGCGACCCGTCGAACCCGACGTGAAGATCACGTACGCGAGGTCCAGACCGGCGTCGCCACCGGCGATCGGGGCCCACTCCTCGTCTTCGGCGTCGTCCATGACCACGATCGCGGTGTCACCGCCGGCGATCTCGGCCGCCAGGTCCGCGAAGCCCGCGCCGGCGACGACGGACGCGGCGCCCGAGTCCGCCAGCAACCCCGCCAGCCGCGCCACCGGCAAGGCCGGGTCCAAGGGCACGTACGCCGCCCCGGACCACAGCACGCCCAGCACGGACGTCACGAAACCCACCCCGGGGTCGGCCAGGATCCCGACCACGCCGCCGCCCAGCCGTCGGGACAACGCACTCGCCCGGCCGGCCAGCGACCGGTACGAAACCCACGCGCCGCCGTCGGCCACCGCGGGCGCGTCCGGCGTGGTCAGCGCGAACTCGCACACCCGCGAGACGACGTCCGCTCCCACCGGCCCGGTGGCTCCGGCGCCCTGCTCCAGTTCCGCTGCGGGCACGACGTCGATCGCGCCGAGCCGCACCGAGGAATCGGCGATGGCGGTGTCGAGCAGGTGCCGGAACACGCCGGTGAGCCGGCCGACGCGCTCGGCGTCGAACGCCTCGGGTGCGTAGTCGAAGCGGAAGGCCAGTTCGGCGCCCGGGTTGACGACCAGGCTCAGCGGGTAGTGCCGGGAGTCCTCCGTGACGGCGTCGAGCACCCGCACGTCACCGCCGAGGACGATCTCGGTCTCCTGGCCGTCGGCGGGCACGTTCTCGAAGACGATGGCGGTGTCGAACAGCTCGCCGGTGCCGGCCAGCCCGGGCACGTCGTTCTGCACCTCGGCGAGGCCGACGTGCTGGTAGGCCGACATCCGCGCCTGCTGGTCGCGCAGGGACACCAGGAGGTCGTCGAGGGGGCGCGCCGGGTCGAGCGCGGCCCGGACCGGCACCGTGTTGATGAACATGCCGACCATGGTTTCCACGCCCGGCAGCTCGGCCGGGCGCCCGGAGGTCACCGAGCCGAACACGACGTCCCGGCGGCCGGTGAGCCTGCCGACCAGGATCGCCCAGCAGGCCTGCACGACGGTGTTGAGGGTGAGCTCGTGCCGGCGCGCCCACGCCACCAGTTCGGCGGTCTCCTCGCGGGTCAGCACGACCTCGGCCGACTCCGGCACCGCCTTCAGGTGGCCGTCGACCTCGGGCGCCACCTTCGTGGGCTCGGTGAGGCCGTCGAGAACCTCGCGCCACGCCTGCCGGGCCTCCTGCTCGTCCTGGCGGCCGAGCCAGGCGAGGTAGTTCCGGAACGGGGCCACCTCCGGCAGCGCCGCCGCCGGCCCTTCGGTGTACAGCGTGGCCAGCTCGCGGATGAGGATCGGCACCGACCAGCCGTCGGTGGCGATGTGGTGTGCGGTCCACAGGAACCGGTAGCGCCCGGCGGCGATCTTGATCAGGGTGAACCGCACCAGCGGCGGGTGCGCGAGGTCGAACCGGCGCTCACGGTCCTCGGCGGCCAGCCGGGCCAGGCGTTCCTCGCGGTCGGCTTCGGGCAGCGTGGAGAGGTCGAGCTCGGTCCAGGGCAGGCCGACCTCGGCCGCGATCAGCTGCACGGCGTCACCGCCGCGGCGGTGGCGGAAGTAGGCGCGCAGGGTCGCGTACCGGCGCAGCAGCGCGGCACACGCCTGGCGCAGCGCCTCGACGTTCAGCGGGCCCGCGAGGTCGGCGGTGGCCTGCACGGTGTAGACGTCGACGCCGTCCGGGTCGAACTCGGAGTGGAACAGCAGGCCCTGCTGCAGCGCGGACAGCGGCAGGGCGTCTTCGATGCGGCCGCCGTCCGGCGCCAGCTCCCGCCGCTCGTCTTCGGTCAGGTCGATCAGCGGACCGTCCGAGACGACGACTTCGGAACCCGGCTCGCGGACGGCGACCTGCTCGGCGATGGCGGCCGGCGTCCGGCGCTCCAGGATGTCGCGCGGGGTGAGCTCGATGCCCGCCGTGCGGGCCCGGCCGGCCACCTGGATCGCGCTGATGCTGTCGCCGCCGAGGGCGAAGAAGTTGTCGTCGATGTACACCCGCGGCACCGAAAGCACCTCGGCGAGGATGTCGCAGACGACGGTCTCGACGGTGTTGCGGGGACGGCGGCCGACCACCTCGGCGCGGAAGTCCGGCGCGGGCAGTGCCTCGCGGTCGACCTTGCCGTGCTCGGTCAGGGGCAGCTCGTCCAGCACGACCAGTGCCGAAGGCACCATGTAGTCCGGGAGCAGCTGCTGGGCGGTGCTGCGCACGGCACCGGCGTCGATCGGGGCTTCGCCGTCGACACCGATGAGGTAACCGGCCAGGCGCTTGCCGCCGTCGGCGTCGGTGAGCACGCGCACGACGGCGTCCAGCACGCCGGGCACGGACCGCAGGACGCTTTCGATCTCGCCGAGCTCGATGCGGTGCCCGCGGATCTTGACCTGGAAGTCGCGGCGCTCCACGAACTCCAGCTGCCCGTCCGGACGCAGCCGGACCCGGTCGCCCGTGCGGTACAGCCGCTTCCCGGCTTCACCGAACGGATCCGCGACGAACACCGCCGCCGTCCGCGCGGGGTCGCCGACGTATCCCCGGCCGACCACCAGACCGCCGACGAACAGCTCGCCGACCGCACCCGCAGGCACCGGACGCAGCTCGTCCCCCAGCACGTACAGCCGCGAATTCCGCACCGCGTGGCCGATCGGGACGACGTCGACGGCGGACCGGATCACCGCGTGCGTCACGTCGTCCGAGCACTCCGTCGGACCGTAGGCGTTCACCAAGGGCACGTCCGGGAACCGCGCGGACCACCGCGCGCACAAGTCCGGCGGCAACGCCTCGCCGGTCACGACGAGCCAGCGCAGCCCGGAGACGTCCGGCTGCCCGGCCAGGTCCCACGAGTCCAGCGCCGCCCGCAGCAACGACGGCACGACCTCCAGCACCGAAACGCCTTCGCCCCGGATCAAGCCGAACAACGCGTCCGGATCCGCCGCCACGGCCCGCGACACCACCCGGACCCGGCCGCCGACCAGCAGCGGCGCCAGCATCTGCCACACCGAAACGTCGAACGTCACCGGCGCGTTCTGCACCACCAGGTCCGACGACTCCAGACCGAGGTCCTCCACCTTCGCCAGCAGGTGGTTCACCATCCCCCGGCGGTGGACCATCGCGCCCTTCGGACGGCCCGTCGAACCCGACGTGAAGATCACGTAACCCAGGTCCGGACCGGCGTCGTCTCGGGAAATCGGGGCCCAGTCCGCGTCTTCGGCGTCGTCCAGCAGGACGACCTCGGTGCCGGTCCCGGCCGCCGCCACGACTTCGGCCGCCAGGTCCTCGAACCCGGCGCCCACCACCACGGCGTCCGCGCCCGAATCGGCGAGCAGCCCGGCCAGGCGGGCCACCGGCATCCCGGCGTCCAGCGGCACGTACGCGGCGCCCGACCACAGCACGCCGAGCACGGCCGCCACGAAACCGACCCCCGGCTCGGCCAGCACGCCCACCAGACCGCGGGCCGGGAGCCGGCGGGACAGCGCGCTCGCGCGGCCCACCAGGGAAGCGTAGGAAAGCCAGTCGCCGCCGTCGGCCACCGCCGGCGCGTCCGGCGTGGCCAGCGCGATGTCGCACACGCGCGTGACGACGTCGGCGCCGACTTCCCCGGTGGCACCGATGCCGGACGCCAGCAGCTCGCCGAGCTCGTCCGCGGACACGACGTCGATCCCGCCGAGCACCGCCGCGGACCCGGCTTCGGCGAGGCGGCCGACGAACCCGGCGAGCCGCTCCAGGTGCGCGGCGACGCCGTCGGCGTCGTAGAGGTCGGGGTTGCCGTTCAAGTGGATTTCGATGGTGTCTTCGGTGACGTCCAGCACGGTCAGCGAAAGGTCGTTGGTGATCCCGGTCGACAGGTTCATCACGCGCGTGTGGCACTCGCCGAGCCGCAGGCCGGGCTCGGGCGGCAGCACGTTGACGAACGGGCCGCCGAACGGGCGGCGCTCGTCGCTGCGCACGCCGATGTCCCGCCGGATCTGGTTGACGTGGTAGCGCTGGTGCTTCAGCGTCGCGGCGAGCTCGCTCGACGCCTGGGCCAGCAGTGCGGCGATCGTCGTCTGCGGCTCGACGACCATCCGCAGCGGCAGGTAGTTCGCGACCATGCCCGGGGTCGCCCGCGAGCGCACGCCCGCGCGCGCCGCGACCGGGACGGTCAGCAGCAGGTCCTTGATGCCCGAAAGCCGTTGCGTGTAGGCCGCCATCGCGGCGATGAAGAACGTCGGCAGCGTGACCTTCGCGGCCGCGGCCGCCTCCCGCACGGCCTTCGCCGTCTCCGGGGGCAGGGTCATCGTGCGCCGCAGGAACCCGCGGGCCGGCGCCGGCTCCTTGCCGGACAGGCTGACCAGGTCGGGGGTCGTGTCGAAGTGCCGGCTCCAGAACGCCTTGTCCCGCAACCGGTGCGGGGAATCCTGGTAGGCGAGGTCGGCGTCGAGCAGCAGCCGGAACGGCGGCAGCGCGCTGCCGCCCGGGTCCTCCCCCTTCAGCAGGGCGTTGTAGAGCTCGCCCAGCCGGCGGTGGCAGATCGCCGCGCTGAAGCCGTCGCCGATGAGGTGGTGCGTGGTGAGGTACCAGAAGTGGCGCTGCGCGCCGACCTTGATCAGCGCGCCGCGGAACAGCGGGAAGTCCTCGAGCGAGAACGGGTGCCGCATGTCTTCGTGCATCCAGTCGAGCGCGGCGGCCGCCGGGTCGGCCTCGGCGGTCACGTCCGGGTAGCGGATCGGGAGCTCGGTCAGCGGCTCGATGAGCTGCCGCGGTTCGCCCTCGACCTCGACGAACCGGGCGCGGAAGCATTCGGCTTCGTCGGCCAGCGCGCGCAGGGCCGCCCGGAACACGTCGACGTCCAGCGGGCCGGTGATGTCCAGGTAGTCCGCCATCGCGTAGGCGAGGCCGCCACCGGACAGCTGCTCGTCGTACCAGACGTCGGTCTGTGCGGTGGACAGGGGCAGGAACGCGTCGACCGCGGTCATCAGGGCACCTCGAAGAGTGTTTTGGCGTACGGGGATTCGTGTTCGGCCCCGGCGAGCAGCGCCTCGGGGCCGTAGTTGTCCTTCACCCACTGGTCCTGGTAGATCGTGTCCAGGTAGCGGTCACCGAGGTCCGGCGAGATGACCACCGCCGTGGCCGCGTCGTTCTCCGCCAGCCAGCCCAGTGCGCCCGCCAGCACCATGCCGGAGCCGCCGCCGAGCAGGAAGCCGCTCAGCGCGAGCCGGCGGCACGCGCGGATCGCGGCCGCCTCGTCGACGCGGACCAGGTCGTCCACGAGGGACATGTCGATGACCGGGAACCGGACGCTGCTGCGCACGGCGGTGCTGCGCCGGGCCGCCCGCGGGCCGGGGCCGACGCATTCGACGGCCACGATCCGCACCTGCGGCCGGACCTGGCGCAGGTAGCGGGCGCACCCGGTGAGCGTGCCCGCCGAGCCGACCCCGACGAACAGCACGTCCAGGTCCGGCACGGTGCGCAGGATGTCCGGGCCGGTCGAGCGGAAGTGGGCCATCCAGTTGCCCGCGTTGACGTACTGGTCCAGCCACGTGTAGCCGGCGTTCTCCGCGCACAGGCGGCGGACGAGCCGCAGGCCCGCGGCCGGGTCCGGGGCGACCAGCACCTCGGTGCCGAGGTTCTGCATCAGCTGGCGGGTGAGCAGCGTGCTGCGCGGGTCGGTCACGCAGACGAACCGGTACCCGCGGCTGGCGGCGACCAGGCTCAGCGCGACGCCGAGGTTGCCCGACGACGTCTCGACGATGGTCGAGCCCGGGCGCAGCACGCCCGCGCGCTCGGCCAGCGTCACCATCTCCAGCGCGGGCTTGAGCTTGCTGGAGCGCGCGAAGTTGAAGCCTTCGCACTTCATCAGGACCCGGCGGCCGACGACCTGGTGGAGGTCGACGTAGAGGTCCGTGACGTCGAACTCCTCCGGCCTGGTGATCACCTGCACGACGAACCTCCGGCCGGCGACGTCCCGGCGTGCGCGGGGAAGGGCTCGCCGCGGCCGACCTTGCCCGCGAGCAGCCCCTGGAAGACGGTGAGCTTCTGGATGTTGCCGGCGCCTTCCATGAATTCGACGCCGCGCGCGTCCCGGACGAGCTTGTCCAGCGCCGGGTGGTCCCAGCGGGCCCGCGGGCCGAAGAAGCCGCACGCTTCGAGCGTGGCCTCCTCCGCCAGCCGGCACGCTTCGGCCTTCGCCGCCGAGGCGAGGTGCCCGCGGGAGCCGTCGGCGTCGACCTCGACCGCGGACAGGTGCACGAGGTGGCGGACGCCTTCGATGCGCCGGCCCAGCTCCTCGAGCCGGTCCCGGCCGGCGCGGTCGAGCGGGCCGCCTTCGGCGGCCACGTAGTCGTGGGCGGCCGCGGCGATGCCGACCGCGATCGCGGCGACGCCCGGCCGCAGCCGGTTGAAGGTCTGCACGCACGCCCACATGCCCCGCCGGGCGGGCGAGCGGTCCCGGCCGAGCACGCGCTCGGCGGGCACGGCGACGCCGTCCAGCGTCAGCTCGCAGATCCGCGCCGCGCGCAGCCCGAGCGACTCGAGCGGCTCGGCGCGGAACCCCGGGTCGGTCGTGTCGACCAGGACGGCGGTCACGCCGAGCGGGCCCGGCGCGGTGCGGGCGAACACCACCCCGAGTGCGGCGCGGGCGGCGTTGCCGACGTACTTCTTGCGGCCGTCGAGGCGGTGCCCGCCGCCGGCCGCCGCCGTCAGCGCCGTCTCCAGCGCGGTGGCGTCGGAACCCCGGTCCGGCTCGGTGAGTGCGAAGAACGTCCACGTCGGACGCTCGAGGAGCCGTCCGTAGAACCACTCCTTCTGCTCCCGGTCGGCCAGGACGTCGACGAGCACGCCCGACATCGACGCACCCGGGCTGGCGAGCATCAGGCCGGCGTCGCCGCGGGCCAGTTCTTCGAGCACCACCACCCGCTCGATCGCCGTCATGCCGTGGAAGCGGTGGGCGCCCAGGCGCAGGCCCGCACCCCCGAACTCCGCCGGGACGAGCATGGTGGCCAGGCAGCGGACGCCGGCCAGGTCCAGGTGCTCGCCGACGGCGTCGGGGTCGGTGTCGAGGCCGGCGCCCGCGGTGCGGAACTCCGCACCCCACTGCCGGGCCGCGTCCCGCAGCGTCACCAGCCGGTCGTCCAGCACGGTCGCGCTCACGCCACGGCCTCCGGGGTGTAGGCGCCGGCGAGCAGCTCGGAGACGTCGGCGACCTCACCGGCGCCGCCGCGCGTGAACCCCGCGGCGCCCAGCAGGCGCAGCAGGACGCGGTCGGTTTCGGTGAGCCGCCGGTGCAGGTAGGCCAGCGCCGCGGGCGGCGGGCCCGCCTCGTGCGCGGTCAGGAACGCCCGCACCTCCAGCTGGCCGGTCAGTGCCTCGGCGACGGCGCCCTGGACCATCTGACGGCGCAGCAGGGTCGTGTCGCCGCTGCGCCGCCCGCCGAGGTAGGCCAGGCCCGAATCGAGCAGGGCGCCGGACAGGCCGAGCCGCAGCCACACCGCCCCGGTCGCGAGGACCGGGTCGGGGTGGCCCGCGGGACGGCCGGTCCGCACCAGGACGACGGGACCGCCCGGCAGCTGCGCCGTCCGGACCACGAGCACGTCGCCGTCCGCCGGCCCGGCCGGCCGGACCGCGACGCCGCCGGCCCCGGACGCGGACGCGCCCGCCGGCAGGGCCGCGTGCAGCACCGCCAGCGCCGGGGCCAGGCCCTCGGCACGGGCGGTGTCGTGGCACCGCAGCCAGGTCGCCGTGAGCGGCGGCGAGATCGTGGTCATCGCTCAGGCGGCCATTTCTGCCGAGACGAACCGGGCGAGCGACCCGACCGATTCGAAGTGGCTCATTTCGAGGTTCTCCGCGTCGAATTCGATGCCGAGCGCTTCTTCCAGCTGCATCAGCAGTTCCAGCACGCCGGTGGAGTCGAGGCCGGCGTCCGCGAGCCGGGTCTCCGGGCCGAGGTCGCTCACCTCGGTCTCCAGCACGGACTCGAGTGCGGCGCAGATCCCCGCGACGACGCGCTCGTCCAGGACCTCCGCCGATCCAGCCACGGTTTCCGTCACTTAGCTCACCATTCCCTTCGTGAAGACAGCAGCCATTACCACGGGCCCGGAACCGGGCCTCGAGTTCTTTTTCCGCCGTGGCGGGTCTTATCCGGCGACGACCCGGTCGAGCAGGGCGAGCCCGCGCGCCTCGCGCCGCCGCAGCCCCCGTGAGGTCCGCAGCGGGTCCCAGCCGGGTTCGCGTTCCGGGAGCAGCTCGGGATTGCCCAGCGGCCCCTCCGTGAGGACCGGGCGGCCGAGGATGGCCGAAGCGCACAGCGCGCCGCCGGTCGCGACCCCGACGATCCCGCCGCCGTGCAGGATGCTCTGGCCCGTCAGGTAGAGACCGTCGATCCCCGAATCGATGTCCGGCCGTTGCCCGACCCGGCCCCAGGTGTGCAGGCCGTAGGCGCTGCCGCCGGTGGAAAGCGTGTAGCGCTCCTGCGTCAGCGGCGTCGACGTCTCGACGTGCACGAGGTGCTCGCGGAACGGCCCGATCGCCGCCTCGGCCAGGTCCAGCATCTGCTCGGTCAGCCGGTTCTTGGCGGACAGGTACCCCGGCTCGCGGCGGTAGCGGCCGCCGTGCGTCGGGCCGGTCTCGAGGCCCCAGTGCGCGTACCCGGGCGGGCAGGCCGTCATGATCTGGAAGTTCATCTGCCCCGGCGGGCACGCCGAACCCGGCACCGGGTCCTTCAGCGAAGCGAAGGACAGGAACGCGAACGGCAGCTCGTCGAGCCGGCCCGCCTCGACCTGCGCGTACGCCGCGTCGACGTCTTCACCCGGCCAGTACCAGATGTTCGCGCTCGGCAGCGGCAGTTCGCGGTCCAGTGCGACGTAGCAGACGGCCAGCGGCAGGCGCATGGTCGCCGTCTCCGCGCGCGCCACCACGGGCTCGGGCAGGTTTTCCCGGCCGCCGCACAGTTCCAGGACGGTGCGCCGGTAGTCCGCATTGGACACCACGACCGGTGCGGTGTGGACGGTCCCGTCGGTCAGCCGGACGCCGGTCACCCTGCCGCGGTCGATCAGGATCCGGTCGGCCCGCGTGCGGGTGAGCAGCGTGCCGCCGTGCGACTCCAGCAGTTCGACGAAGGACGCGGCGATCACCTGGCCGCCGCCCTCCGGGTAGTAGGCACCGCGCAGGTAGTCGTCCAGCATCATGGTGTGCGCGACGACGAGCGTGCCGGCCGGAGCGGACCCGTAGTTCCCCGACTGGGCGGCCAGGACCGTGCGCGCCCGGGCCGACAGCCCGCAGTGGTCGAAGAGCTGGGCCAGCGTCCGGCGGCTCCAGCGCAGCAGCACGGCCGGCACCTTCGCGCCCGGACCCGCCGCGAAGGCGGACTCGCGGCAGGCCTGGGCGACGGCGGCGCAGATGCCGGTGTAGCGGGTCAGGCCGTCGGCCTCCCCGGGCAGCGCGGCCCGCAGCCGGTCGGCGTAGCGGTCCCACCCGGTCGGCACGTCCACGGTGACGCTGGGCAGGACGATCCGGTCGAACCCGTCGGGGTCCATCGGGTGGAACCGCACCCGGTCACCCAGGCCGAGGCCCGAGAGCACCCTCGGCAGCAGGCCGTCCGGTCCGCAGTCGCCGAGGTAGTGCACCCCGACGTCGAACTGGTAGGCCCGCCGCCGCCGGAACACGTGGCTGTTGCCGCCCGCGACGTCGTGCTGTTCGAGCACGAGGACGCGCATCCCGCTCGCCACCAGGTAGCCGGCGCACACGAGGCCGCCGATCCCGGAGCCGACCACGATGGCGTCCCAGCGCCCGGCGGCTTTCTCTTCGGTGTCCACGCCGCGACGCTATGCCGGAGCGGTGACCTCGGGCTGACCGCGCGCTGACAATCTGGGGGAGAGTCGTCAGCGCGGCGCTGGGGTCTTCCGGCCGGCCCGAGGTCACCTATTCAGGGGCGAGCGTCGAAGGCGACGGCCTGGTGCGCAACGTGAACCACGTCGGCGCGCAGGTGGCCACCACCGTCAGCACGACGGCCAGCCCGAGTATCACAAGATATATCCACAAAGGACCCGACGGGAAGGGGCTGTCCGACACCGCCGCGCTGAACGGCACCAGCATCGACGCCGCGACCAGCGTGCCCAGGAACGCCCCGATGGCCGCCACGATCCCCGCTTCCACGGCCATCATGCGCATCACCTGCCCGCGCGTGGACCCGATGAGCCGCTGCAGCCCGAACTCCCGCCGCCGGTCCGCCGTCGCCATCACCAGCGTGTTGACCATGGAAATCGCGGCGTACACGAGCAGCAGCCCGACGATCAGGTAGTTGACCCAGGCGTTGGCCTGCACTTCGGCGAGGAACGCCTTGGTGAGCGCCTCGCGACCGGCCACCTGCACGCCGTCGACGTCCCCGGCCCGGCTGCGCAGCGACGCGAGCAGATCGGCTTCCGGGGTACCGGGCTGCGCCACGACGAGGATCCGGTCGGCCGACCCGGCGGCCGTGTGCGGCGCCAGCGTGTCGGCCGGCATCAGCGCGGACGCCGAGGCCGCCGTGCTCCGCAGCGTCGCGACGACGTCCAGGGTCGCCAGCGAGCCGTCGCCCAGCCGCATGACGATCTTCGCGCCGACTCCGACGCCCAGCCGCTGCGCGAGGTCCGCGGGCAGGGCGATGGTGTTCCCGTGCAGTGCGTCGAGCTGTCCGGTCGCGACGATGCTCTCCCACGCCTTCGCCACGCCGTCGGCCGTGATGCCGGTGAGGTCGACGCCGTCTTCGTCCTGCGTCGCGTCCGACGGCTTTTCGTTGTAGCCCTTGCTCGTCACGAACGCCGTGGCCCCGGCGACGCCGGGCGCCTGCTGCACCTTCGCGATCAGGCCGGGCGGCAGGTCACCGGTCGCCGACGTCACCACGGCGTCGGCGAGCAGGGAATCGGTGTACTGCTTCTCCGCGACCGCGACCTCGGTGGTCTGGAAGTACAGCATGAAGATCGCGAGCCCGGTGGCGAGCATGATGGGCGTGACGGCACCGGCCATCGGCATCCAGCGCGCCCGCGCGTTCAGCGAGGCCAGGTAGCCGGGCAGGCCGCCGAAGGCGCGGATCGGCCGGCGCAGCACCGCGACCAGCAGCTTGGTCAGCCCGGGCGCGAACAGCGCGACGGCGGTCGCCACCAGCGTGACGGCCGGCCCCGCCGTGCTCGCCGCGAGCGGGCCGTCGACCACGGTGATCGTCAGGTAGGCCAGCGCGACCGCGCCGATCAGGCTCGACACGCCCAGCCACAGCCGGGTCGGGGTCAGCCAGCGCGTCGGGATCGCGGTCTCCCGCATGGCTTCGACCGGCCGGGTGCGCCCGGCGTACCGGGCCGCGACGAACGCGGCGCCCCACGCCGAGCCCAGGCCCACGATCGCCGCGGCGACGACCGGGTAGAAGCCTTGCTCGAACTTCAGCACCGGCTGGATCACGCCGAACCCGGTCAGCCGCCCGAAGAGCCAGCTGCCGAGGAGCATGCCGGGGAAGATGGCCAGCGCGGTGCCCAGCGCGCCGATGATCATCGCCTCGCCGGTGATCATCCGGCTCAGCTGGCGCGGGGTCGCGCCGATCGCCCGCAGCATCGCCACCTCGCGGCGGCGCTGCTGCACCGAAAGGGTGAGCGTGCTCGCGACGACGAACATGGCGACCTGCGCCGCGAGACCGCCGAACACCGCGGCGAGGATGATCAGCAGCTCGCCGTCGCCGGCGGCCTTGGCGAACTCGGCCGAGCCGCGGGCGTCGCCGGTCAGCGTCACCGCGTTCTTCTCGTGCAGCGCGGTCGCGATCTGCGCGCTGACGGCTTTGGCGTCCGCCCCGGGCGCGAGCTGGACCCCGAAGGCGTCGACCTGCCCGGCCGCCGGCCGCAGCCCGGCGGCTTCGGCGGGCGAGAAGAACACCGCGTCGGCGGCCATCTTGCGGCCGGCGTCGGCGATCCCGGTGACCAGGTAGGAGTGCACGCCCCCGCGGACGGCGATGTCGGTCTTGCTGCCGGCGTGCGCCCCGATCCGGGCCGCGGTGGCGGCATCGAGCACCACTTCGCCCTCGCGGATCGGCGCGCCGCCGTCGACCAGCCGGTAGGGGGCCAGCTCGGCGGAAACCCAGCTGTGGCCGGCCTGCGTGCCGGGCACCGACGGGCCGCCGGAGAGGCCGAGCACCTCGGCGTGGAAGGAGACGTCCGGGACGACGTGGGCGACCCCGGGCACGCCGCCGATCGAGCTCGCGAGGCGTTCGTCGAGCCGGACGCGCTCGGACAGCGTCGCGGTCTCGTGGTCGGCGTCCTCGCCGTGCCCGACCGTGGGCAGGTTGTAGGACTGGTTGCCCGCCACGACGACCGGCGCGGCGGCCAGGCGCTGCGGCGGGATCACGGTCCGGATGCCGGTCTCCATCAGGCCGCCGCAGGCGAGCATGACGGCCGTGCCGACGAACACCGAGACCAGGGTGGCGATGAACCCGCCGGTGCGGTGGCGCAGGGTGCGTACGACGAGGGTCAGCATCAGCGCGTCAGCTCGCTCAGCCAGGGGCCTTCCTGCGGCCGCTGCTCGGTGCGGGCGACCAGGTTCGTCATCCGGCGGGCCACCTCTTCGGGGTTCGGCTGCCGCAGCTCGTCGACGACGCGGCCGTCGGCGAGGAACAGCACGCGGTCGGCGTAGGAGGCGGCCACCGGGTCGTGCGTGACCATCACGATCGTCTGGCGCGACACGGTCTTCGCCTCGCGCAGCAGGGAAAGCACTTCCTGGGCCGAGCGCGTGTCCAGCGCGCCGGTCGGCTCGTCGGCGAAGATCACCTCGGGGTGCGTGACGAGGGCGCGCGCGATGGCCACCCGCTGCTGCTGCCCACCGGAGAGTTCCGCGGGCCGGTGGCGCCGCCGCTGGCCGAGCCCGACCTGCTCGATGACCCGGCGCACGAGCGCCGGGTCCGCCCGGCGACCGGCCAGCCGCAGCGGCAGCGTCACGTTCTGCTCGACGTCGAGCGCGGGCAGCAGGTTGAAGGCCTGGAAGACGAACCCGATGCGGTCGCGCCGCAACCGGGTCAGGTCGACCTCGCGCATCACGCTGAGGTCCGTGCCGCCCAGGACCACCGAGCCGGACGTCGGCTTGTCCAGCCCGGCCGCGCAGTGCAGCAGCGTGCTCTTGCCCGAACCGGACGGCCCCATCACCGCGGTGAAGGTGCCGCCGGCGAAGCCCGCCGTCACGTTGTCGAGGGCCAGCACCTGGGCCCGTTCCTTGCCGTACGCCTTGCGTACGGACAGCAGCCGCACGACGTCGACCGTGTCGTCTTGGTGGTACATCTGCGGCTCCCCTGCGGCGGCTTCGCTTCGTCCGTTCGTTACCGCGATCACGTTACGAAGCCGCGGGCCGGTTTCCGAGGGTGCTAGGGAGCGGATGTTTGCGGGGGTTAGCACTACCGCGGGGAACGCCCCGGCCTGCGCATAATGGGCGCCATGACTAGCGGAAGCCCGGTCGCCACGATGACGCGGTCGCTGCTGCGCGACGGCGGGCTGGCGACGGTGCGCGGCGGCGCGCTGGCCGTGGTGGCGGTGACCGAACTGGTGATGTTCGTCGTCGTGGTCACCGCCGGCTCGCTGATCGGCGTGGGCGTGGGCCTGTTCATGCTGCCGCCGGCGGTGCTGCTGGTGCGGTCGCTGACCGACCGGGTCCGCGCGTCGGCCGACGCGTGGTCGGGTGTCCGGATTCCTTCCCCGTACCTGCCGGAGCCGGCCGGGAGCACGGCGTTGCGCCGCTGCCACCACCTGCTCGGCGACCGCGCGAACTGGCGCGACGCGCTGTGGCTGCTGGTGGACAGCTCCGTCGGCATCCTGCTCACGCTGACCCCGCTTCTGCTGGTCCTGCACGGGATCCGCGGGCTGACGATGCCGTTCGTCGTCGGCTCCGACGCGGGCGAGTGGCTCGGCAGCTGGTACGTCGTGCTCCCGGTGGACGACCAGCCGACGGCCTGGTTCGCCGCCATCCTGGGCCTGGCGCACTTCCCGCTCGCGCTGTGGAGCGCACCGCACCTGCTGAAGCTGCACGCGCGGCTCGCGGCCACCCTGCTGGCCCCGACCGAGGTGACCCGGTTGACCAACCGCGTGCAGCACCTGGCGGAAAGCCGCGACGACGCCGTGGGGTCGCAGGCGACCGAGCTGCGCCGGATCGAGCGCGACCTGCACGACGGCGCGCAGACCCACCTCGTCGCCATGGGCATGACGCTCGACGCCGCCATGCGCGTGCTCGATTCCCACCCCGAGGCCGCGCGGTCCTTGATGGACGAAGCGAAGAACAGCTCGGCCAAGGCGCTGCAGCAGCTGCGCGACCTCGTCCGGGGCATCCAGCCGCCGGTGCTGGTCGACCGCGGCCTCGCCGACGCGATCCGCACCCTGGCCATCGAAAACCCGCTGCGCATCGAGACGACGATCGACCTGCCCGGCCGTCCGTCACTGGCGGTCGAGACCGCCGCGTACTTCTCGGTGTCCGAAGTGCTGAACAACGCGATGAAGCACTCCGGTGCCGACAGCGGCGCGATCAACGTCCACTACGACTTCGGCCGCCTGGTCATGAACATCAGCGACAACGGCCGCGGCGGTGCGAACACCGAAGGCGGCACGGG
Source organism: Amycolatopsis sp. lyj-23 (assembly GCF_046549135.1). Classification (NCBI taxonomy): domain Bacteria; kingdom Bacillati; phylum Actinomycetota; class Actinomycetes; order Pseudonocardiales; family Pseudonocardiaceae; genus Amycolatopsis; species Amycolatopsis sp. lyj-23. The sequence continues at coordinate 250,512 of NZ_JAJPWN010000007.1, forward strand.
ACTGCGCGGGATCGAGAAGCGGCTCGCCCCGCTCGACGGCTTCATCACGATCCTCAGCCCGCTCGGCGGCCCGACCATGGTGACGATCGAAATCCCCTGCAGCCTCGAGCCCTGAGCGCCGCTCAGTGCTTCAGGTAGGCGAGCACGGCCAGCACCCGCCGGTTGGCGTCCTCGGACTGCGGCAGGTTCAGCTTCGCCAGGATGTTGTTGATGTGCTTGGAAACCGCCTTCTCGGAGACCACCAGCTCGCCCGCGATGTTGCTGTTGGACCGGCCTTCGGCCATCAGCTTGAGGACCTCGCGCTCCCGGGGCGTGAGCCGTTCCAGCCGGTCGTCGCGCGTGTTGTGCGTCAGCAGGCGGGTCACCACGTCCGGGTCCATCACCGTGCCGCCGAGCGCGACCTGGCGGACGGCGTCGACGAACTGGCCGCCGTGGAACACGCGGTCCTTGAGCAGGTAGCCGACCGAGCCTTCGCCGTCGGCGAGGAGTTCGTCGGCGTACAGGCGTTCCACGTACTGCGAAAGGACGAGCACCGGGAAACCCTGGATCCGGCGGCGTGCCTCGATCGCGGCCCGCAGGCCTTCGTCGGTGAACGACGGCGGCAGCCGGATGTCGACGATCGCGATGTCCGGCCGCTCGCGCAGCATGGCTTCCAGCAGGTCCGGGCCGTTGTCCACCGCCGCGCTGACCTCGAACTCGTGCGCTTCGAGCAGCCGCACCAGACCGTCCCTGAGCAGGAACTGGTCCTCACCGATGACCACGCGCACTCGTCCGTCCCCCGCTTCGCACCCGACCGCCGACCACGACCATCTTAGGGAAGCGTCAATCGGACTCGGCGACCACGCAGATCCCCAGCGCGCGGCGGCGCGGGTCGTAGTCGGCCAGCAGCACCGGACCGGCGGCCGTGCCGCCGGCGAGCGGTGCCCAGAGCCCGGTGCACGGGAACTCCGGCGGCGCCACGACCGCGTCCGGCCGCGAACCCAGCCCGGCGAGCCCGCGGCCGATGACGACGGTCTCCGCCGGCTCGAACTCCGGCAGGGCGTCCGGCGCCACTTCGGGTGCGTAGCCGACGCGGACCGTCCGGCGGCCACCGGCCTCGAACAGCAGCGCCGTGGCGGCGTCGCCGATCGGGTCCGGCGTGTCGTACGGCGTGACGCCCTGGTCCATGATCAGGACCAGGGCGCGCCGGAAACCGTGGCGCCGCACGTACGAGCCGGCGATCCGCAGGGCGGTGAACGGGGCCAGGCTCCCCTGCCCCGAAACGGAAAACACGAGCGGGTGGCCCGGCAGCACGGCGGTGAGGTTCACCGGCGCCGACAGCCGCGGGTCGAATTCGGGTGCCGCGTGCGCGACGATCGCGAGGTCGATCCGATCGCCGGACAGCTGCCCGGCGAGCAGTTCCCGCGCCATCGCGAGGAAGGGGTTGCCGCGCGCCCGCGTCACCCGGTCGGGCCGGAACCCGATGTCGTGCCCGCGGCTGAGGTCGGCGAAGTACCGGTGCAGCTCGGGGACGTCGATCCCGCGGTCGCCGGGCGGGAACTCGCGCCGGGTCGCCAGGGCCAGGCGCAGCGGCAGCGGCTGTAGACCCGGCGCGGGCGCGGGCGCGGAGGACAGGGTGGTCGCGGACGCGCGGTACATCTGCCTAGCGCTCCGCGCCCACGGCAACCGGCGCGGCGAACTCGTGCAGGTGCTGGCGCCGCAGCAGGTCCGCGGGCTGGTCGCGCTCGCTGACCAGGTAGTGCTGTCCGTTGTGGACGATGACCTCGGCCGGGTAGCCGTGGCTGAGGAACAGCACCGGGGACGCCGTCGGGCCGTAGGCACCGGAGCGCGTGACGCCGATCAGGTCGCCGGGCCGGACCGGGGGCAGCGCGGCCTTCTTCGCGAGCACGTCGTTGGGCGTGCACAGCGGCCCGGTGATCTGCCAGGTTTCGGTGGCGGGCTCGTCGATGCGGTTGAGCAGCCGGATCGGGAAGTCGCGCTTGACGTAGGAGCCGATGCCGACGGCGGCCATGTGGTGGTTCGTGCCGCCGTCGGCGACCGCGAAGTTCTGGCCAAGCGAAGTCTTCGTGTAGCGGACGCGGACGACGTAGGTGCCGGCCGTGGCGGCCAGGTACCGGCCGAGTTCCATGACCAGCCGCGTCGCCGGGTGCCGCTGCGCGAACTCGTCGATCACCGGGTTCAGCATGGCCGCCAGCCGATCGCGGTCGAGGTCTCGTTCGCCGTCGAAGTAGGCGACCCCGAGGCCGCCGCCGACGTCGACCAGGTCGAGCGGGAACCCCAGCTGCCGCGAAACGCGTTCGGCGAGTTCGAAGATGCGCCGGGTGTTCTCGACGATCGGTTCCTCGTCGAGGATCCGGGTGCCCATGTAGACCTGCACGCCCATCAGCCGCAGGTTCGGGTGCCGGTCGACCAGGTCGGTCGCGGCGAGCAGCTGCTCCTCGTCGATGCCGAACTGGCGCGGCTTGCCGCCCATGGTGAGGCCCGAGCCCTTGACCGCGAAACTCGGGTTCACGCGCAGCGCGACGCGGGCTTCGATCCCGCGTTCGCGGGCGAGGTCGTCGAGGATCTGAAGTTCGCCGAACGACTCGACGACGACGGTGTAGACGCCTTCGTCCAGGCAGGCGGCCAGTTCCGCAGCGCTCTTGCCGGGACCGAGGAAGATGATGTCCTCGCCGGCGACCCCGGCCCGGCGGGCCGTGATCAGCTCGGCCATCGACGACACCTCGGCCCGGGCCCCGTGGGCGTGCAGCAGGGCGCACACCGAGATGTTCGGATTGGACTTCAGCGAGTAGAAGATCTCCAGCCGCGGGTGCAGCTGTTCGCGCAGGCCGAGCAGCCGGCCGCCCAGTTCGTCGCCGTCGTAGACGAAGAGCGGGGTGCCGTAACGCTCCGCGAGCTCGGCGATGCCGACCCCGGAGATCTCGAATTCGACACTCATGCAGCGCTCCTCATTTCCGGAAGACCATGGCGGAGAACGTCGACCCCAGGCCGACGGAAATCATCAGGTAGCGGGCCCCGGGCGCGATGAGCCCGAGGCCGTCGGCGGTGTGGTGGTTGAGGAAGGGGTCGGCGCAGAAGCAGTGCCCGGTCACCCCGACGTTGCGCAGGAAGATCTTCGAGCGCGGGATGCCCAGCGCCGCGCTCGCGCGGACCCAGGAGATCTTGTTGACGTTGTGCGGCAGGACGAGGTCGATGTCGTCGACGGTCAGGCCCGCGGCCGCGATGGCTTCGAGCGCGACCTCCGCGACGGCGCCGGGGTAGATCTGCCGGAACTCGGCGGCCTGCTCGTCGTCGAGGATGACTTCGCCGCCGGGACCGCCGAGCGTGGTGGTGGCGTAGCCGAGCAGCGTGTCCTGGTCCTCCCCCGGCCCGACGAGCACCGCGGCGGTGGCCTCGCCCATGATCGCGGTGTCGGGGATGACCTGCGCGGAGTGGGTGAAGGCCTTCTCGCCGGTGAGGATGAGGGCGAGCGCGTCGGGATCGCCGTCGGCGGCCAGCAGGGTGCCGCACAGGTCGACCGCGAGCAGCCCGGACGCGCAGGCGTGGTCGGTGAGGGTGAACAGGGTGGCGTGGGTGAGCCCGAGCGCGGCCCGCACGTCGATCATCGGATCGACGGGGTACGGGTTGGCGGCGGGCATCGTCTTGGCCCGCACGACGTACCGGACGCGCTCTTCCCGGCCGCGCAGGGATTCGAGCTTGCTGACCGCACCGAGCACCATGTCCGCTTCGGACTCGTCCGACCGGCAGACCTCGTCGAGGCCGTACATCCGGCGGAAGCGGCGCAGCTGCCCGGGTTCGAGCGCCAGTTCGTCCTGCAGCGACTCGATCGGAACGGTCGTCGGCACGTAAGTGGACACCGCCACCAGCGAAGTCATCGCGCCGTTCAGCTCCCATCGGGGTCCGCCAAGGGTTTCTCGGTCCGCACCAGAATCGCGGCGCACGCTGACGGCCCACTGACGGGCTGCTGACCGGGTGTCAGCGGCGGTTTTCCCGGCCGGTGGCGCGGGTTTCGGCCAACGCGGCCAGCGCGTCGGCCGCCGCGGCCTCGTCGCCCAGCTCCCGTGCCAGCTTCACCGCCCGCTCGTGCCACACCACGGCTTCGGCCGCCCGGGCCGCCGCCGCGTGCACCCGGCCCAGCGCGGTGGTGGCCAGGCGCTCCCACCACCGGTCGCCGACCTCCTGGGTCAAGGTGACCGCCTGGCGCAGCAGGTTCGAGGCTTCCGCCAGGTCGCCCCGGGCGAGACCGGCCACGCCCAAGCCGGTCAGGACCAGGCTTTCGGCCCAGCGGTCCCCGGCCACGCGGGCGTACGCCAGGCCGTTCTCCAGGTGGCCGCGGGCCTCGGCGGGTGGGGCGGTGAACCCGAGGCCGACGGCGGCGAGCGCCTGGCCCCAGTCGTCGCCCACCTCGCGGGCGAGGTCCAGGCCGCGCCGGAAGTCCGCCGCGCTCTGCGCGTGGCGGCCGGCGTGGTAGTGCAGGTCGCCGAGACCGATCAGGGCGCGGGCTTCGCCGCAGCGGTCGCCGGCCGCGCGGTACAGCTCGGCCGCGCGGGCGTGGTGGACGAGCGCTTCGCCGTGGCTGCCGCCGCGGGCGTGGATGAACCCGAGGTGGTTGTGCGTCTTGGCCGCGCCCCAGACGTCGTCGTGCGCGCGGTCGAGTTCGAGCGCGCGCAGGTGCTGCTCGACCGCCCCCGCGAAGTCGCCGCTGCGCCAGAGGCCGAGGCCCAGGTTCTTGCGCAGCTCCGCTTCCGCCTCCGGATCCCCGGCCACGCCGAGGGCGAGCCGGTGCGTCCGCAGCCAGTCGTCCACGTGCCCGCGGATGAAGTAGAACCGCCACAACGTCTGGACCAGCCGCCAGCAGTGGTCGGGGCCGGCCACCGCGGCGACCGCGGCGAGGTTCGCCCGCTCGGCCTCCAGCCAGGCGAGCGCCTCCGCCGCGCTCCGGAACTCCGGCCCGGCCGCCGGTGGCGTCCCGACCGGCGGAAACCGCTTCCTCGTCGGTTCCAGGACATCGGCCGCCCGCGCCGAGACGTGCAGGTAGTAGTCCGCCAGCCGGCTCGCCGCGGCCTCCTTCGCCGCGGCGGGATCGGCGAGGCCGGTCGCGCGGGCGTGGTCGCGGATCAGGTCGTGGAACCGGTAGCGCCCGAGCGCGGGCTGGGCCAGCAGGTGAACGTCGACGAGCTCTTCGAGCAGCCGTTCGGTTTCGCGAGGTTCGAGGCCGGCGATCGCCGCGGCGGCGAAGACGTCGACGTCGGTGCCCGGATAGTCGCCCAGCCGCCGGAAGAGCCGCTGCTGCGGCTCGGTGAGCCGGCGGTAGGACAGCGTGAAGGCCGCCCCGACGCTGCGGTCGCCGGTGCTGAGCTCGGCCAGCCGCCGGTGCTCGTCGCGCAGCAGGCCGGCCAGGTGCGCCACGGTCCACAACGGACGGTCGCGGAACCGCGCCGCGGCGATCCGCAGCGCGAGCGGCAGGTAGCCGCACAACCGGGCGACCTCCCCGACCGCCGGCTCCCCGCCGGTGCGGCCGGGACCGGCGACCCCGGTGAGCAGCTGCCCGGCTTCGTCCGGGCCGAGGACGTCCAGCGACAGGGTCGTCACGGCATCGACGCTGGTGAGCCGCGCGCGGCTGGTGATCAGCACGAGCGAACCGGAACCGCCGGGCAGCAACGGACGCACCTGCGCGGCGTCGGCCGCGTCGTCGAGCACGACGAGCGCGTTGCGCCCGGCCAGCAGCGACCGCCAGAGCGCGGCGCGCTGGTCGAGCCGTTCGGGGATCCGGGCGCCGTCCACACCGAGCTGGCGCAGCAGCGAGTCGAGCGCGGCCTCGGGCGCCAGTGCGCCATCCGGACCGTGGGCCTGCAGGTCGGCGAACAGCTGCCCGTCCGGGAAGCGGTCGGCGAACCGGTGCCCGAGGTGGACGGCCAGCGCGGTCTTGCCGACGCCGGCCATCCCGCAGATGCCGTAGACCGCTGCCCCGCCGGTCAACCGCATTGTTTCGGCTACGCGGCCGACGAAGGGCTCGACGTCACGAGGGAGGAAGTTGCTGCTGCCGAACGGCCGCACGACATTGGGCAGCTCCGGTTCGACGCCAACCTCGCTCGGCACCCCCGCGGGCGGGTCGCCGACCGACCGGACGGCAGCGGCGGAAACCTCCAGCCCTCGAACATGCAGCTGCGCCGCACCCACCTCAGCCCCCGGCTCGGCACCGAGCCCAGTCCCCCGCCGCGCAGCCGGAACCTCCTGCCGCAGCACGTGCAGCTGGGCCGCACGCACCTCCGGTCCTGGCTCGATCCCCAGCTCGGCCGTCAACCGCGTGTGCAGGTCGTCGAACAGTGCGAGTGCCGCAGCCTGGCGTCCGCTGCCCGCGAGCGCCACCATCAACCGGGCGTGCAGCCCCTCGTGCAGTGGCTCGTCGTCGCGGACCGGCTCCAGCTGGGCGATCACTTCGGCGTGTCGGCCGAGGGCGATTCCCGCGTCGGCGTGGGCGAGGGCGGCGGACAACCGCCGCCGGGACAGCGCGGCCGCGGCGGGGTGGTGGCGCAGGGCGTCCTGGCCGGTCAGCACCGGGCCGCGCCAGCACGCCAGCGCCTCGGCGAGGCCCGCGAAGGCGCCTTCGCGATCGCCCGCGGCCCGGGCTTCCTCGAGCCGGGCGTCGAACCGCAGCACGTCGAACCGGTCGGCCGGGCCCTCGAGCCGGTAGCTGCCCGCGCCGGTGGCGGCCAGCCGCAGCTGCGGATGCAGCAGCCCGCGCAGCCGGCGCACCGCCCGGCCGATCAGGTCGGGGTGCGACCGCGGCGGCCGGGCGCCCCAGAGCACCTCGACGATGTCGTCCACGCCCACCGGCCGGTTCGGCTGCAGGGCCAGCAGGCCGAGCAGCCGGGCCCAGCGCGTGTCCCCGGGGTGCAGCTGTTCGCCGCCGATCTCCACGAGCAGCGGCCCGAGGACGCCGACCCGGGTCGTGGCCCCGGCCGGCGTCCCCGGTTCGAGCGCGGCGATCAGCTGCCGGATCGACGCCTTCCGCGGGTTGCGCGTCTCCCCTCGTTCGAGGTAGCGCACGGCCCGCACGCTGACCCCGGCCCGCCGCGCGAGCTCGGCCTGCGTGAGGCCCAGCTCGGCCCGGCGCCGCCCCAGCAGCGCCGCGAAGGGCTCGGTGTGCGGATGGCCTCCCCTGCCGGTGTCCACCCGCCCGATTCTGCCAGCGCCGACGGGGTCACGGCGTACCCGGGAACGGGATCAGGTCCCACACCCGGTCGGCGGACTGCGGACCGCAGTCGTACTGGGCGGCGGCGACGTCGTTGGCCGAGGCGCCGAACCCCGCGCACCGGCCGGTCGCGCGGTTCTTCAGCTGGACGTGCCCGTCGGCCGCGACGACGTCCCACAGCTGGTCGGTGAACTGCGGCAGGCACTCGTACTGCTGCAGCGGCGTCCCGTTGCCACTGCCGTCCGCGTGCACGATCAGGCACTTCTTGGTGAAGTGGTTGCGCACCAGCACCCCGCCGGCCGCCTGCGGGTCGATCTCCCACGCCTGGTCGGTGAACTGCGGCAGGCAGTCGTACTGGAACGCCGGCGCGTCGTCGGTGTTGTTCGCGCCGTGCACGATCAGGCAGCGGCCCGAGGAGCGGTTCACCGCCTGCACCGGGTCCGGCACCGGCGCGATCTCCCAGACCTGGTCGGAGAACTGCGGCAGGCAGTCGTACTGGGCGGCGCCGGCGCTGTTGGTGTTGTTCGAGGCGAACACGACGGCGCAGCGCCCGGTCGCGCGGTTCTTGAGCTGGACCCCGCCGTCGACCCCGACGACGTCCCACAGCTGGTCGGTGAACTGCGGCAGGCACTCGTACTGCTGCAGCGGTGTCCCGTTGCCACTGCCGTCCGCGTGGACGATCAGGCACTTGCCGGTGGCCTGGTTGCGCAGCAGCGTGCCGCCCGCGGCCTGCGGTTCGAGGTTCCACGCCTGGTCGGCGTAGGCGGACGGGCAGTCGAACTGGAACGCCGGGGTGTCGTTGCCGGAGTCCGCGCCCCGGACGGCCAGGCAGCGCTTCGAGTAGTGGTTGACGAACCGGACGGCCCGCGGCGTGACCTGGTCGGCGATCCAGCTCGCGAGGTCGTCGGTGCGGGCCGCGACCGCGCCCTGCCGCGTCTCGGAGACGGCGAGGCAGCCGTGCTGCCACGACCGGCTCAGCACGCCGGCGAGCTCGAGGCCGCCGGCGCCGTCCGGCCGCAGCAGCGGGCCGCCGGCGTCGCCGAGGCACGGGTCCTGGCCGGCCGGGCTGGTGACCGCGACCGTGGTCGGCGTGGCGGCGCCGAGGGCGAACGACGCGGTCGTCAGCCGGTTCGGCACCCATTCGGTGGCCGTGCGGCCGTACCCCACGGCCCGCACGGTCTCCGCGGCGGGGGCCTGGGTGCCGACGCGCAGCGGGGCGACGTCGAGGACCGGGTGGGTCAGCTTCGCCAGCGCCAGGTCCCGGTCGGCGCGGGCGACCACTGTGGACACCCGGAAGACCTGCCCGCCGGCCGAGCGCAGGTCGGGTTGCCCGGCGTACACGGTGGTCGGCTTGGCGGGCGCGGCCGGCTGGGCGGTGGCACCCGGGAAGCAGGCCGCCGCCGTGACGATCCACTGTGGAGCGATCAGGGCGCCGGAACAGGCCGCGGTGTCCGTGGTGATCTTGACGGCGAACCGGTCGGCCCCGTCGGCGACCGGCTGTCCGCCGGCGAGGGCACCGGCCGAGGACGGGACGAGCACCGCCCCGGCGCAGACGGCGGCGGCGACGAGCGGAATTCGGAATCTTCGCATGGGTTTCCCTGCTGGTAGCTCGGAAGGGTGCGGACGACGGGCGGTTCCCGAAGGTGGCGGCCTCGCTCGGCCGTCCCTTGCGACGCGCACGACGGCACGGCGAACTCCCAGCACTCTGCGTCCCCCCTCGCGTGCAGATTCGCTGGGCCCACGCTAGCCAAGATCCGCCGGCGAAACCACCCATTTCGCCAAGCCGTCACCAGGGCGGACGATCCGCTCGGGCACCTGCGCCCGGATCAGGCCGGGAGCTCGCCGAAGGGCTTCAGCAGCAGCCGGTGCAACGTCTCCCGCTCACCGGGGCTCAACCGGGCGAGCAGCTCACCGGTCACCGCGCTCGAGACCTCCTCGACCTGGCCCACCGTGGCGTGGCCGTGCTCGGTGATGGCCGCAGGGCGGCACAATTGGCGGATTCCGCCACAAACCGGACGACGTCGAGGGCCGCTCCCCGCGGGGAGCGGCCCTCGACGTCGGTCAGGTGGCAGCCGGGTTCAGTGCCGGCGGCCCAGCGCCTCGCGCTTGACGAACCCGATCACCCCGGTGGCGACGAACAGCACCGCGCCCACGATGATCAGCCAGAACAGCCCCTTGACGACGATGCCGAGCACGACCAGCACGGCCCAGATCACGAGCAGGGCGACGAGGATTCCCATGGCGATTCCCTTCTGAACGGTCAGCAGGGAAATACCCCGCGCACGCGCGGTTCACTCATTTCCGGGGCAGGCCCCGCGGGTTGATTTCCGAGGCGGGCAGCGCCTCCGACGTCAGGTTCCAGCGCTTGAGGACCTCCGCGTACTGACCGTTCTTGATGAGGGTGTCCAGCGCCTGCTGCAGGGCCTTCACCAGGCCGTCGTCCTTTTTCGTCATCGCCGCGATGTCCGCCCGGATCGTCCCGCCGCCCGAGACCGTACCGACGATCTTCGTCTTCTTGTCGACGGCGACGTGGTAGGCCGACGTCGGGTTCGGGCCGACGTAGACGTCGATGCGCCCGGACTGCAGCGCGAGGTAGTAGTCCGACGCCGCCTGGTAGTACTGGAACTTGACCGGCGCCAGCCCGGCCGCCTTGTTCTGCTGGTCCCAGCGCAGCAGGATCTGCTCCTGGTTCGTGCCCGCGCTGACGCCGACGGTCAGCCCGGCGATGTCCTTCGGTTCCTTGACCGAAATGTTCTTTTCGGTGCGGACTTCGAAGGCGATGGTGTCCTGGCGGTAGGTCGCGAAGTCGTATTTGTCCTTGCGCTCCTCGGTCACCGTGATGTTCGAGAACCCGGCGTCGAACTGCCGGTTCTCCACCGAAAGGAACAGGTTCTCCCACGACGACGCCTGCAGGTCGAGCTTGAGGCCGAGGACGTCGGCGACCAGCTGGGCGAGGTCGGGTTCGACGCCGATGACCGTTTTGTCGTCGTCGGCGCGGAAGGACAGCGGCGGGGTCCCGTTGCCGGTGGTCCCGACGACCAGGGTGCCGCGGGCGCGCACGTCGGCCGGGACGAGCGCGGCGATCGCGGCCACCTGCTGCGCCCGGACGCGGTTCTGGTTCGCGGTGATGTTGACGCCGCCGGGCTGGCCGGCCGCGGGCGCGGTCGCCGCTTCGGGGCTGCCGCAGGCGGCGAGCGCGAACACCGAAGCGAGCAGCAGGGTTCTCAGTTTCATGACTCTCCTCAGAGGACTTTTTCCACGAAGGCCCGGGTGCGGGCGTGGCGGGGGTGGTCGAGCACCTCGGCGGGCGGGCCCTGCTCGACCACGCGGCCTTCGTCGAGGAACACGACGGTGTCGGCGGCTTCGCGGGCGAAGCCGAGCTCGTGGGTGACGACGACCATCGTGGTGCCCGCCTGCGCGAGGTCGCGCAGCACCGCCAGCACCTCGCCGACCAGCTCGGGGTCGAGGGCGGAGGTCGGTTCGTCGAAGAGCAGGACGTCCGGTTCGAGCGCCAGCGCCCGCGCGATCGCCACGCGCTGCTGCTGCCCGCCCGAGAGCCGCCTCGGGTATTCGCCGGCCTTTTCCGCCAGGCCGACGCGGGCCAGCAGCTCCCGCGCCCGGATCTCCGCTTCGGCGCGCGGACGGCGTTGCGCGGAGATCGGCGCCTCGACGACGTTCTCCAGCACGGTCAGGTGCCCGAAGAGGTTGAAGTTCTGGAAGACGAACCCGATCCGGGTGCGCTGCTTGAGGATCTCGCGTTCCTTGAGCTCGTGCAGGCGGTCGCCGGAGCGGCGGTAGCCCATCAGTTCGCCGCCGACGCTGATGAAGCCCCGGTCGGCCCGCTCGAGGTGGTTGATCAGCCGCAGCAGCGTCGACTTCCCGGACCCGGACGGTCCCAGCAGGACGGTGACCTCGCCGCGGCGCACCTGCAGGTCGACGCCGTCGAGCACGGTCAAGGCACCGAAGCTCTTGTGGACGCCGCGGACGTCCACCATGTAGTCCGCGCTCACGCCCGCCGCCGAGCCGCGCGCAGGCGCTGCAGGGGCGTCGGCGGCAGCGTGCGCTGCGCGCCCCGGCCGAAGTGCCGCTCGACGTAGTACTGCGCGACCGACAGGACGGTCGTCAGCGCCAGGTACCAGGCCGTGGCGACGAGCAGCAGCGGGATCACCCGGCCGTTGCGCGTGTAGATCACCTGGACCTGGTAGAAGAGCTCGGGCAGGGCCATCACGTAGACCTGCGAGGTCGCCTTCAGCAGGCCGACGATCTCGTTGGCCGCGGTCGGCACGATGGTGCGCATCGCCTGCGGCAGCACGATCCGGCGGAACTGCCGTCCGGCCGGGATGCCCAGCGCCGCCGCGGCCTCCCGCTGCCCGGCGTCCACCGAGAGGAACCCGGCGCGCACGATCTCCGCGGCGTACGCGCCCTGGTGCAGGGCGAGCCCCAGGCCGGCCGCCAGGAACGGCGGGATCAGGCTCATCGTCCCGACCGACACGAACGACGGACCGAACGGGACCCCGAAGGATATCTCGTTGTACAGGATGGCCAGGTTGTACCAGAACAGCAGCTGCAGAATGAGCGGCACGGACCGGAAGATCCACGTGTACGTCCAGCTGACCGCGCGCAGGAGCGGATTTCCGGAAATGCGCATCAACGCCAGCACGGTGCCGAGCAGGAATCCGGCGACCACGCCGAACAACGTCAGTTCGAGCGTCAGCGCGACCGCTTCCAGTATCGATTTCTGGAAGACGAACCGGCTGAAGTTCGGCCAGTCGAACGCGGTGTTCGTCACCAGCGCGTGGCCGGCCATCGCGACGAGCACGGCCACGACCGCGGCGGCCACCCAGGTGAACGGGTGCCGCGCCGGCACGATCTTCAGCGACTCCTCCGGTACCGCGGCGGGCGCGGGCCGGGTGCCCAGATCGCTGCTCACCGGACCCCCACCGCGGCGGGCAACGCCTTGGAAAACCGCAGTGGCGCCACCGGAACGACGTCGAGGTCGAAGTGCGGCGTGTACCCGGTGGCCAGGTACAGCCCGCGCGCCTCGGGCTGGTTCGGCCCGGTCGTCAGGTGGATCCGCCGGTACCCGCGGTGCGCGGTTTCGGCCTCGAGCTCGCCGACGACCCGGCGGGCCAGCCCGCGGCCGCGGTGCGCCCGGTGGGTCCAGATCCGCTTGAGTTCCGCGGTTTCCCCGTCGTACCGCTGGAAGGCCCCGCCGGCCAGCGCCAGTCCGTCCTGCACGAGCAGCAGCAAACCGCCGTCCGGCGGCGCGAACCGGTCCGCTGGATATTCGCGGAGTTCGAAGTGGACGTCATTGAGCACGCGGTGGTACCGCGTCGAATATTCGCGCGCGAGGTCGGCGAGCAATGGCCGGACCCGCGGATCAGACTGGGCGACCCAGACGGATTCGGGCATGGGAATACCTGCTCCGGAAAAAGGGAGGGAGAAAACGCGCTGACGTCTCCGACCCTAGGAACCCGGAGCGGCCCGGTCAACGAGCACCCCGCCGGTTCCAAATCCTGGACGGCGGCCCCGACCGTGGGCACTCACCCGCCGACCAGCTCGACCGCACCCGGCTTGCCGTTCCAGACGACACTGAGTACAGTTTGGTACTGAGATCCAAAACGAACGGAGTACACAGTGGCACACGAGCTGCACGCGGAAGACCGCCAGGCGATCAGCGAGACCCTGTCCCGGCACGGGCACCTGTTCGACGAAGGCCACCTGGACCGGCTCGGGGAGGTCTTCACGCCGGACGTCGTCTACGACATGAGCGCCCTCGGGCAAGGAACCTTCGAGGGGATCGAGGCGATCAGGAACGCCGCCCGGCACCTCGGCGCGGACAACCCGATCGCCCACCACGTGACGAACATCGTCATCACCGGCGAGGAGGACGACCGGGCGACCGCGCGCTCCAAGGGCCTCGTCATCCTGGCCGACGGGACGTTCGCGGGCGTGACGCACCTGGACGGACTGGTCCGCCACGACGGCGCCTGGCGGATCAGCCGGCGGGTCATCACCCCGAACCGCACTCCTGCGGGCGGACGGTCATGACCGAGCCACTCGCCGGCACCCGGTTCACCCCCGAACGGTTGCGCGCAACGGCTCAGTGGACTTCCGTGGCGTAGCCGCCGTCGATCGCGAGGGTGGCGCCGGTGATGTTGCCCGCCACCCGGTCGCTCGCCAGGAAGGCCGCCAGGTTCGCCACTTCGGCCGGCCGGGTGAAGCGGCCGGTGGCGGCGTGGCCGGCCGCCTCCGCCGCGACTGCATCCGGGTCCGCGCCCGTCGTGGCGGCCAGCGTCTCGGCCACGCCGCCGGCGCCGAGCCACAGGTCCGTCGCGACCGGGCCCGGGTTGATCGCGTTGGCGCGGATGCCGCGGGGCCCGAACTCCTTCGACACCGACTTCGTGAAGTTGACCAGCGCCGCCTTCGCCGCGCTGTAGTCGATGACGCCGGGGTCGGGCAGGACCGCGTTGACCGACGCCACCGTGACGATGCTGCCGCGGCCCGCGGTCACCATCGTCGGCAGCACCGCCCGGGTGGCCCGGACCGCGCTCAGCAGGTTCAGCGTCACCGAGCGCGTCCACTCCTCGTCGGTGACCAGCAGGAAGCCGTTGGGCCGCGGGGTGACCGCGCCGACGTTGTTGACCAGGACGTCGATGCGCCCGTACTCGGCCAGTGCCAGCTCGGCGAGCCGGCCCGGGCCGTCGGCGGTGCCGAGGTCGACGGCGAGGGCGTGCCCGTGCCCCGCCTGGACGAGTGCCTCCAGGTCGGGCCCCGGGACGCGCGCGCCGGCCACGACGTGCGCACCTTCCGCGACGAGTGCTTCGGCGACGGCCAGGCCGATGCCGCGGCTGGCTCCGGTGACGACGGCGACCGCGCCGTCCAGTCCGAGGTCCACCGGCCTAGACCCCCTGCTCGCGCAGCCAGCCCAGCACGGCGTCGGCGACCTCGCGCCAGCCGCTGTCGATGGTGAGCGAATGCCCGCGGCCTTCGAACTGCTTCAGCTCGGTGACCGCGGTGGAGTCGCGGTACTGCTTGAACGTCGAGCGGGTGACGACGTCCGGGACGGTGTGGTCGGCCGTCCCGGAGATCAGCAGGAGCGGGCCGCGGTCCGCGCGGTGGGTGTCCACGGCCGCCTGGGAGTGCAGCACGAAGTTCGCGGCCGCGGCCTGGAACAGCGGCCGCGCCGGGGACGGGATCGTCCACCGCCGGAACAGCTCCGCCGATTCCTCGTCGCTCAGCGCGTTGCCGAAGCCGAACCGGAACTCCTTTTCGGTCAGCGACACCGACCGGTGCAGGTTCGCCGGGTTGCCCAGGGCGGGCAGGCCGGCGCGCAGCTGGGCCAGCGGCAGCGGCAGCACGCCCTTGATCTGCGCGGGGTCGATGGCGACCCCGGCCCGCCCGATCCCCTGCCCCAGCAGCTTTTCGGTGATCAGGCCGCCGAAGGAGTGCCCGATGACGACCGGCGGCGTGCCGAGGCCGTCGATGATCGAGGCGAAGTGCTCGGTGGCGTCGTCGATGCCGATGTCCGCGACGGCGTCCGGGTTCGCCCGGGCCAGCTCGACCGTCTCCGGCTCGTGCGGCCAGCCGGGCGCGACGGGCGCGTAGCCGGCCGCCCGGAAGTGGTCGAGCCAGGGGTTCCACGAGGTGGCGTGCAGCCACAGCCCGTGGATGAACACGACGGGGGTGTCGGCCATCGGATCCTCCAGTGCGTCCCGGTTGTCCCCGAAGCCAACCGGATCGGCCCGGCCGCGTCCAAGACCTGTTGCGCCCGGATCGATAGCCGTGGTGGCATCGTCGGCGTGGACCTCGACCTCAGGCTGGTGCGGTACTTCGTCACCGTCGCCGACGAACTGCACTTCGGCCGCGCGGCGGCCAAGCTCTTCATCAGCCAGCCGACGCTGTCCAAGCAGATCCGCAAGCTGGAGACCGACGTCGGCGGCGCCCTGCTGGTCCGCGACAGCCGCCACGTGGCCCTGACCCCGCGCGGCGACCGGTTCCTGCACCTGGCCCGGCAGCTGCTGGCCACCGCGGACCAGATGCTGCGCGAGCCCGCCCCGCACCACCTGCGGCTGGCGCACATCTTCGAGCTGGACACGAGCCGGGTGGTCGCGGACGCGTTCCACGCCGCCCACCCCGCCATCCGGCTGGTCCAGAGCCAGCTGGACAGCGCCCGCCAGCTCGCGGCGCTGCTCGAGGACCAGCTCGACGTCGCGATCATCCGCGTCACGAGCGCGCTGACGGCGGCGCACCCGGCGGGCTGGCAGCACCGGCTCCTGCGCCTGGAGCCGTTTCGCCTGGTCGGCCGCCCCGGCGACGCCCGGCGGTCGTCGGTGTCGCTGCACGAGCGTCCGATCGAGGTGTTCGCCGACGCCCCGGGCACGGCGCTGTACAACGTGCACGGCCGCTACTTGAGCTCGCTGGAGCGGCACACGGGCCTGGCCTTGAACTGGCTGGGCAACCCGGGCACGTTCGACACGTGCCACGCGGCGCTGACCCGTGCGCCGGACAGCGCCTACCTGCTGGAGTTCGACAGCTACGCCCGCCGGTACGCCGAGCTGGGGATCCCGGCGTACCGGCCGCAGGAGCTGCAGCCGGTGTACCCGTGGTCGCTGGCCTGGCGGGAGGGCGAGCAGCCGGAGAGCGTCCGGGCGTTCCTGGACGTGGCCCACGACGTCGCCGCGCGGCTGCACTGGCTGCACCCCGAGCGCGGGGACGGGGTACCGCTGTGGGCCCCGCCGGAGGACCTCGCCGTCGCGTGACCCGAGCGGCCCGCACCGGCAGAATTGCCGGTGCCCTTCCGCCGACCCCAGCGGAAACCCCAGTTCAGGGCACCGTCCCGCGGCCCCGGCCGAGCCCGCCTCCGGTCGGGCCCGGACGTTACTGTCGTCGGCTCGGGGGGCCCGCACCGACCGCAGCCGGATTCGCCGGGACCCCGAACCCGTGGCGGGTGCGGGGGAACCCCAGCACCGCACCCGCCACCCTCACGCCGCCGGGAACTTCGCCGGGAACTTCGTCGGCACCGGCTCGTAGCCGAGCCGGTCGATCGCCGCGGTGATGTCCAAGGTGCGTTCCACCGCGAACTGGCTGATCACGTACCGGTTCAGGCGTCCACCCGGGAACAGGCGGGCCGGTGGCGTCAGCAGCCAGGCCGGCAGGTAGACCGGCCGCGCTCGCACGCCGGCCGAGGCCAGCAGGCCGCGCACCGCCCAGTCGATCGTCACCGGGGCGCTGTCTGCGACGTTATACACACTCGGCCACGCCTTCGCGGCCGCCGCCGCGAGCAGGCAGGCGCGGGCGAGACTGTCCACTTCGGTCATGCTGACCAGCACGCGGCCGGTGCCGGGGACCAGCAACCGGCCGCACCGCACGTTCTCCAGCAGTCTCGGCAGGAGTGTCGTGTCCCCGGCGCCGTACACCGCGTGGGGCCGCAGGACGACCGGGTCGCGGGCGACGGACAGCACGAGCTGCTCGGCCGCCGCCTTCGCGGCCGCGTAGGCGTTGAAGTACCGGTCCACCGGCGCTTCGTGCTCCTTCGCGCGGACGGTCGGCCGGCGCGGGTCGTACACGCTGGCGCTGCTGACGTGGACGAGCCGGCAGGCCGGGAACGACACGAGCACGTGGTGGGTGCCGAGCAGGTTCGTCCGCCACACCTCCCGGGCCACGCCCGTGTCGGTCGCCGACGCCGCGCAGTGCACCACCGCGTCGACGCCGGGCGGGTCGGCCAGCCGGCCCGCTCCGATGTCCCACGACCGGTACGCGGCCCCGCCGACGTGCCGGGCGTCCGCTTCGGGCCGCCTGCCGAACGCCGTCACCTGCCAGCCCTCGGCCACCGCGGCCCGGCAGACCGCGCCGCCGACGAACCCGGTCGCGCCGGTCACCGCCAGCCTCACGGCCGGCTCGCGGTCATCAGCTCGCGCAGGCGGGCCCGGTCGAGCTTGCGGGACCGGCCCGAGCGCGGCAGTTCCGGCACCACGACGATCCGGTCGGGCACGGCTTCGGCGTCGATCAGGTCCGGCAGCTGACGGCGCAGCCGCCGGACGAGCCGGACCGGATCGGCCGCCGGATCGGCCACGACCGCCAGTACGACGCTCTCGTCCTCGGTCACCGGATCCGGCGTCCCAACCATCGCCGCCTCCCGGACGCCTTCCAGCAGCGCGATCGACGGCTCGTACAGCCCGGGGTAGATGTTGTACGAACCCCGGATCAGCATGTCCTTCTTGCGGCCGGTCATGACGATCCGGCCGTCGTCGTCCAGCCGGGCCAGATCGCCGGTGGCCAGCTCGGTCAGCGGTGGCGCGCCGAGGTAGCCCAGGCACGTGTTGGGTGCGGACACCAGCAGTTCGCCGTCGGCGGCGGTGCGGGCGGTCACCCCGCGGGACGGCGTCCCGAGCAGATCGCCCGGGAGGCCGCGCTCGACGTGCGCGAGCTTGTCCTCCGCGCGGGCGACCGCGAGCGGGATCGCCTCGGTCATCGCGTAGATCGAGAGCACCTGGCCGCCGGGGACCGCGGCCAGCGCCTGCCGGAGCACGGCCGGGGCCGCGGGCGCGGATCCCATCACGAGGTGGCGGACGTGCGGGGGCCACCGCGGGAGGACGCCGAAGACCTCGGCCAGGTGCACCGGCACCCCGTAGGCGTGCGTCACCCGCCGGTCCGCGAGGTCCTTCGCGAACCGCTCGGGCGGCGCGGACGGCTTCGGCAGGGACAGCGTCGCCCCGCCGAGCAGCGCGGGCAGGCCGGCCATGATGCCGTCGGCGTGCATCACGTCCCCGGGCGCGAAGGGCAGGTGCTCCCCCAGCATCGTGACCGCCGCGGTGAGCGACCGCAGCGAGTGCACGACCCCCTTCGGCTCCTCCGTCGTGCCGGAGGTGAAGACGATCAACGCGGGCGCGTCCGGGTCCCGTTCGGCAGCGGCGGCCGGCGGACGACCGTAGAGGTGCTTCAGCGACAGCGCCGAGCGCGGTACCCCGGGCAACCGGCGTCCGATGTGGACGTGCCGGATGCCGGGGTCGCCGATCGGCTGCCGCAGGTCCGGCACCGGCCAGCCCCGGCGGCGGCAGAAGGAGCGGGCGGCCCCGACCACGCTCGTCGTGTAGAACACCGACTCCGCGATCAGCCAACGCGGGCGGCAGGCCCGCAGCCGCGCGGACACCAGCGCCGGGCCGACGGCCGTGTCCGCCGAAACGAGCACCGCACCCGCCTGCAGCGCGCCCAGGAACAGGCCGATCGCCGTGGCCGAATTCCGGACGGCGAACAGCACGCCGTCACCGGGCTGGAGCCCCTCGGCTCGCAGCCCGGCACCGACCTCGACGACCAGACGGCGCAGCTCACCGAAAGTCGTCGTCCGGCCGTCCGGGTCGATCACAGCCACCTCGGAGGGCCGCTCGCCCGCCGTGTCCAGGAAGCGGGTCACGAAATCGTTCACGCGCAGCTGACCTCCAGACGCCGGTAAGCGGGGAACAGCACACCGGACTCGAGCCCCTCGGCTCGCAGCCCGGCACCGACCTCGACGACCAGACGGCGCAGCTCACCGAAGCTCGTCGTCCGGCCGTCCGGGTCGATCACAGCCACCTCGGCAGGCCGCTCGCCCGCCGTGTCCAGGAAGCGGGTCACGAAATCGTTCACGCGCAGCTGACCTCCAGACGCCGGTAAGCGGGGAACAGCACGCCGGGTGCGGCTCGGCGGGCGGTGATCCGCAGCGCTCCCGCGCCGGACAGGGCGCCGAGGACGGCGTGGATCTCGGCCATGGCCAGCGGGTAGCCGAGGCAGAAGTGCGGGCCGGCGCCGAACCACAGACGCCGCAGCTCCGGCGGGTGCGCGCGGGCGAGGTCGAACCCGCCGGGCGCCCGGGCGCAGTTGAGGGTCGACAGGACGATCCGGTCGCCGGCCCGGACGGCGACCCCGCCGATCCGCCCGGGCCGGACGGCGTTGCGCAGGATGATCGGGGTCGGGGTGATCAGGCGGGCGGTCTCGTCGATCGCGGCCTCGACCGGTCCCGGATCGCCGTCGCGGTACGCCGCGGCCACGCCGGCCAGTTCGCCGTGGTCGTGCAGCAGCGCGATCATCCGGGGCAGCAGGCTGGTGATCGTCTCGGTGCCCGCGATCAGGAACGCCGACGCGAGCCCCCGGGCCTCGGCTTCGGAGAGCCCGAACCGGCGCATCCGGCCGACGGCGGTGGTCTCGTCGCCCTCCTCCCAGGCCATCGACGTCGTGACGCCGATTTCCGCGACGATCGCGCGGGCCCGGGCGACCTGCTGGGCCGTCAGGCTGAGCTTGCCCAGCTTGACCAGCCCGATGATCGCCGTGGCCTGGCCGGCCATCCGCAGGTACGCCGCCTCCCGCTCCGCCGTGGACCCGGTCACGGCGAACCCGACCAGCGCGCTCGTCACCGCCCCCGCGACGACCTTCGTCGTCCGCACGACGTCCACGGAACGGCCGCTGCGCAGCGCCTCGGCCGTGCGGGCCAGCGGTTCGGTGCACGCCGTGTCGATCAGCCGGCGGACGTAGGACGGCGTGAAGAAGTCGGCGAGCTTGCGCCGCATCGCCCGGTGCGCGGGCCCGTCCATGTTGACCAGCATCGACGGGCCGAAGACCGGCGTCCACAGGTCCGCCTCGGTCCCGCCGCCGCTGCGGAAGGTGCCGGTGTCGGTGAGGACTTCCCTGGCCATCGAGGCGTCGTTGACGACGACCCCGAGCCCGGGCACCCGCACCGCGGGGCCCAGCCGGCCGAGCACCCGGACGACCGGGTACCCGAGCGGGTGCGCCGCCAGCTGCAGCCGCAGTTCGTGCCCGCCCGCCCTCATCGGACGTCCACCGTTTCGCCGCGGTAGCCGTGGTGGGTGTACCAGGCGAAGGTGTTGCGGATGCCCCAGGCCTTGGTCCGCCGCTGCGACCAGTACACGACCATGTCGCGGCGCCTGCCGTAGGCCCGGGTGACGCACCGGACGCGGTTGACCAGCGTGCGGTCCTCGTGGTCCTCCTCGATGCACGAGCGCGGGTAGCCGCCGCACCGCTCGTACAGGCTCGCCGTGATGGCCGTGTTCCCGCCCGCGCACAGCAGGTACGGCCCGAGGTAGTCCGGCCCGCGGTTGGTGCGGCGGAACCGCGCGGTGTACCCGCCGAACGCCACCAGGAACGCCAGCACGGCCCGCTCGGTCCGCGGTACGGCGAAGTCGTCGGTGCGCGCCTTGAACCGGCCCCCGATCAGCTCCAGCCCGGCCGCGAAGCCGCGCACGACCGCTTCCGTCCACTGTGGAGCGACCAGGCAGTCCGCGTCGGTCCGGGCCAGGTGGGTGGCGCCGTTCGCGATGGCGTGGCGCATCCCGGTGTCGCAGGCGGCTCCGGTCCCCTTCTGCGGCTCACTGATCACCCGCACGTCCATCTTCGGGTGTGCGGCGGCGAACGCGCGGACGATGTCGCCCGTGGCGTCCGTGCTCGCGTTGTCCACCACCAGCACGGTGAAGTCGCGGTGGCGCTGGGCGGCGAGCGAGCGCAGCGGCCCCTCGATCCACTTCTCCTCGTTGTAGGCGGGGATGACGACCCACAGGCGGCCGGTCACGACGGCAGCTCCGCGAACACGGTGCCGACGCTGACGCCGCCGGCCAGCCCGATGAACGCGACCTTGTCACCGGGCCCGCACCGGCCCGACTCCAGCGCGAGGCTCAGCTGCAGCGGCAGGCTGCAGGAGGCGACGTTGCCGTGGTCGGCGACCGTCACGACGAGCTTGTCCTCGGGCACCCCGCTGCAGTCGAGGAACACGCGCAAGTGCGGGACGCCGACCTGGTGCACGCAGAAGAGCGCGAAGTCGTCCCGGCTCAGGCCGGTCCGGGCGAGCGCGGCGTCCAGCTGCGGCCGGATGCCGCGCACGACGGATTCCATCAGCGCGCGGCCGTCGCCCCGGATGTACCCGTCGGTGCGCGGGTCGCGGGAGTTCGCCCCGCCGTGGCCCGGGATCGAGCTGACGTTCCAGCGGGAGGAGTCCGCCGAGAACTCGCGGTGGAAGATGCCCGGCGCGGAGGATGCCTCCAGCAGCATCGCGGCCCCGGCGTCGGAGAGGGTGTACCCGGCGAGGGAGTCGACGAACTGCGCGCGGTCCTCGACCGCCCACCGGACCACCCGGGAGCCGGTTTCACCGGCGCAGACCAGCACGCGCCGGTACTGCCCGGCCAGGATGAGCGCCTCGGCCACCTGCACGCCGTTGAGGAAGCTGTTGCAGGCGTTCTTGACGTCGAACACCGGGCAGGACGCACCGAGCTTGGCCGCCACGACGTGCGCGGTGGCCGGCTCGACGAGGTCCTGGGCGGCGGAGGCGAACACGAGCAGGTCCACCTCGGCCGCCCCCAGCCCGGCGTCGGACAGCAGTTTCCCGGCCGCGGCCACGGCGAGGTCGGAGGCGAGCTCGCCGTCGGCGGCCCGGTGCCGCGTCCGGATCCCGCTGAGTTTCCCGATGGCCCCCGGCCGCGGCGTGAAGCCGGGGCTTTCGCGCGCGATGCGCTGCTCGATCTCCCGGTCGCCGACCAGGGCCGGGGGCAGGTGGGCGGACACGCCGCCGATCGCCACGTGCATGGGACCGTCCTTTCTAGACACCGGCGAACGCCAGCGTCACGTTGTGGCCGCCGAAGCCGAACGAATTGCTGATCGCCGCGGTCAGCGTGACCCGCCGCGGCTCGCCGGCCACGACGTCGAGGCCGATGCGGTCGTCGAGCGTCTCGAGGTTGGCCGTCGGCGGGACCACGCCCTCGCGGAGTGACAGCACGGTCGCGATCGCTTCGACCGCGCCGGATCCGCCGAGCAGGTGGCCCAATGCGCCCTTCGGGGCGGTGACCACCGGGCCGTCGCCGAGGACGCGCCGGATCGTGGCGCTTTCGGTCAGGTCGCCCAGCGGGGTCGACGTCGCGTGCGCGTTCACGTGGCCGACGTCGGCGGCCGCGAGGCCCGCGCGGTGCAACGCGGCGGTGATGGCGGCGCACTGCCCGGCGCCGTCCGGGTCCGGGGCGGTGATGTGGTGGGCGTCGTTGCTCATGCCCGCGCCCGCCAGCCTGGCGTACGCCTTCGCGCCGCGCGCCGCGGCGAAGTCCGCGCGTTCCAGCACGACGATGCCGGCGCCCTCGCCCAGCACGAACCCGTCGCGGTCCGCGTCGAACGGGCGGGAGGCCGTCTCCGGGGTGTCGTTGCGGGTGCTCATCGACCGCGCCCGGGTGAACCCGGCCATGATGGCGGGTGTGATGCAGGCGTCCGTGCCGCCCGCGACCACGACGTCGGCCTCCCCCGCCACGATCATCCGCCACGCCCAGGCGATCGCCTCGGCGCCGGACGCGCAGGCCGACATCGGGGCGTGCACCCCGGCCCGTGCCTTCAGCGCCAGCCCGACCAGCGCGGCCGGCCCGTTGGGCATGATCATCGGGATCAGCTGCGGCGACACCGCCCGCAGCCCGCGCTCCCGCAGGGCGTCGTGCTGCGTCACCAGCGTCGTCGCGCCGCCGATGCCGGTGCCGATCACCACCCCGCAGCGCACGGGGTCCACGGTGTCTTCGGCCAGTCCCGCGTCCCGGCAGGCCTGCCGGGACGCGAGCACCGCCAGCTGTTCGGCGCGGTCCATGCGCTTGAGCTCGACGGGGTCCAGTTCTTCGCCGGGCTCGACGGCCAGCCGCGCCGCGATGCGCACCGGGAAGGCGTGCGCCCGCGTCCATTCGGTGTCCAGTGTGGACGCTCCGGGGCGGCCGTCGAGCAGCCCCCGCCAGGTGGCGGGCACGTCACCGCCCAGCGGGGTGGTCGCGCCGACGCCGGTGACGACGACGTCGACGGCGTTGCGGGGCGGACCGTTCACGCCGCGGCGCGCAGGTAGCCGACGACGTCGCCGAAGGTCCGCAGCCGGTGCAGGCCGTCCTCGGGGATCGTCAGGCCGTAGCTGAGCTCGATCTCGTCGGTCAGCTCGACCATGGCGAGGGAGTCGATGTCCAGTTCGTCGCGCAGCGACAGCCCGGTCAGCGGGCGGCCGGCGAACGTCGCCACGGGGTCGGTGCCGGACACCTTGGCGATCAGCTGGGCCAGGGTGCGCTCGATGTCGTCGGACGGGCTCACGGGGTCACCTCTCACGGTGCGGGTGCGGGAAAACCGGGCCGGCCGGGCCACGACGAGGAGGCTGGCAACGGGCGCTGACCGACGGCTGACCGGCCGGGCCGTTCCCGGCCCCGATGTGCGCCGCGCACAACCACTTCGCGGCACCTGCCCACCGCCGGCGGGCTATGGTCGGCGGATGCCCGGGCATCCGCACGCGTCCAGGAGGGTCATCCGCGAGGTGGCCACCGTCGTCCTCACCGAGCTGCCGTCGTTCGCCGACCGGCTGACCGAGCGGGGCGCGGTCGAGGAGGAGGCGTTCTACGCCCGCGGTGACCGGGTGGCACCCGCGGACAGGCGGCAGTCCTTCATGGACAACGCCCGCAGCGCGCTGGTCCTGATGACCGAGGGGTTCGAGACGCGGGCCGACTGGCTCTCGGCCCCGCTGACCACCGGCCGCCGCCGCGCCGAACAGGGCGTGCCCCTGGAGGCGGTGCTGCACCTGTTCCGGCTGGGCACGGAACTGCTGTGGGAGATGCTGCTGGCCGCCGCCCGCCGCCGGTCACCGGACGAGTTCGCCGAGTTCGTCGACAGCGTGATGGTGCTGTGGCAGGCGACCGACCGCGTCTCGACGGCGATGGTCGAGGGGTACCGGTCGCGGGAGATCCAGCTGCAGGCGCGGGCGAACCGGCGCCGGGAGCGGCTGGTCCGGGTGCTCGTCGAGGGCCGGGGCGCCGACCCGGCGGTGGCGGCCGACGCCGAGGCCGACCTCGGCCTGCCCGGGCACGGCCGGTACGTCGTGGTCCTGGTGGCCGGCGATCCGGCGGCCGAAGACGTGGCGCCGCCCGGGCCCGAGCTGGCGGCGCTCGGCGTGCGCGTGGTCGCGGCACCCTACCGGGACCGGGTGGTGTGGCTGGCCGAGCTGGGCGGGGTCTCCGCCGACCGGCTGGCCGGCGTCCTGGCACCCCACCTGCACCACCGCGCGGGCCTGTCCGGCGAGGTCGACGGACTGGCCGAGATCGGCATCGCGCACCGGCTCGCGGAACTCGCGCTGCACACGCAGGCGCCCGGCGTACCGGGCCTGGCCGTGCTCGACGACCGGCTGCCCGAGGCCCTCGTCGCCGCCAGCCCGCGGCTGGCGCAGCGCCTGGCGGCCCGGACGCTGGGCCGCGTCCTCGACCTCGAGGACGACGAACGGGCGGTGCTCCTGGACACGCTGCGGGCCTGGTTCCGCGCGGACCGGTCCGCCACCCGCGCCGGGGAACTGCTGTACTGCCACCGCAACACCGTGCTCAACCGGCTGCGCAAGCTGGAGCAGCTCACCGGCGCGTCCCTCGAGGACGACCGCCACCAGCTGTGCTGCCGCCTGGCCCTGATGGTGCACGGGGAAACGCCGTGAAGGCCACCTCGGAGGTTCCCGAGGTGGCCTGCACGCCCTGCGGACCGATCAGGATGCGCTGCAGCTGACGCTGGGCCAGGTCCAGTTCCCGTTGGTCATGATGGTGACACCCCAGTTGTTGCCGCTGCCGTTGGGTGTCGCGACGAGCACCTGGCTGCTCGGCCAGGTGGCGTTGATGTTCCAGGTGGTGCTGATCCGCTCGGGGCTGGGCACGTTCATCGTGACCGTCCACGAGGAGGAGCCGCTGACCGAGACGTTCAGGTTGTACCGGTCACCCCACGACTGCCCGGCCGAAAGCGTTGCGGTGCAGCTGCCGCCGCCCGGGGTGGTGGTCGTGGTCGTGGGTCCCGTCGGAGTCGTGGTGGTGGTCGTCGGACCCGTCGGGGTGGTGGTGGGTGTCGCGGTCGTGCCGCCGGCGTTGAGGGCGTTCAGCACCGAGTTGTACGCGGCCTTCTTGTTGCCGCCGCCGTCGAACAGCAGCGGGCTTTCGCTGGACCGCCAGGAATCGCTGTCCCGCACGCCCCACACGGTGATGCCGACGCAGCGCGCGACGTTCATGCACGCCTGGGTCAGCGCCGAGTACTGCGAGGTGTTCGCGTTCGTGACGTCGACCTCGGTCAGCGCGACGTCGACGCCGAGCGCGGCGAAGCTGGAGATCGTCTGCTGGAAGTTGCCCGGCACGGAGCTGCCGCCGGTGAAGTGGGCCTGCAGGCCCACGCAGTCGATGGGCACGCCGCGGGACTTGAAGTCCTGGACCATCCGGTAGACGCCCTGGGTCTTGGCGTAGCTCCAGTTGTCGATGTTGTAGTCGTTGTAGCACAGCTTGACCGACGGGTCGGCCGCGCGCGCGGTCCGGAACGCGACCTCGATCCAGTCGTTGCCGGTGCTCTGCAGGTTCGACTGACGGCGGCTGCCGTCTTCGTTGAAGGCTTCGTTGACGACGTCCCAGTAGGCCAGCTTCCCCTGGTAGTGGGCCATCACCTTCTGGATGTGGTTGATCATGGCGTTGCGCAGGTTGCTGCCGCTCATGCTCTGCATCCAGCCGGGTTGCTGCGCGTGCCAGGCGAGTGTGTGCCCGCGGACCCGCGCGCCGTGGCTGACCGCCCAGTTGTAGACCTGGTCGCCCGACGAGAAGTTGAACTGGTTCTGGTTGGGCTCGGTCGCGTCCGGCTTCATCTCGTTCTCGGGCGTCACCATGTTGAACTCGCGTGCCGCGATGGTGGTGTAGGCCGAGTCGCCGAGCCGTCCGGCGGCGATCGCGGTGCCGAAGTACCGGCCCGACTGCGCGGCCGCGGCACCCAGCGTGCTCGCCGCGGCGTCCGCGCCGGGCGCCGCCACCAGAACGGTTGCGGTCGCGGCCACGGTCGCCACGCCCGCCAGTACTCGAGTGGTCGTCGACCGCCACCAGCGCCTGGGGCGCAGGTCCGACGAACTTTCCGCCATCCGTGGTCTCCTTCGGTGAAATTCCCCCGTTCCCAGCAGCAGAGCACGCCGCCGGAGCGCCACGCAAAAAGTTTCGGTCGACTTTCGGACCGGCGCACCCCCCGCCCTGGCCGAAACGTCGAGCGGTCCAGGTGGTGGCTTGGAGGGAGAACCGCCCCTTCGGCACGCGGGCCGTCGTGGCCTCGCCGCCGAAGTCGCGACGCTGGTCGAGATCGGTGAAGGAGTAGGAGAAGTTCGGCGGCGGCTTCCCCTGTGCGTCCAGGAAGTTCGCGGTGCTCTTCACGGACCGGGGCGCGCTCCTGGTGCACCCGGCGGGGGCGAAGACGGTGTCCCTGAAGGCGACCGCGACCGATCCGGCGAGCAGCCGGGTGGAGCAAACGATCATCGACGCGTTCCTGCTCGCCGCCCCGGCGTAGGGCCCGCTCTCCACCATCGCCGCCGCCGGACGTCTTGGCGGTGGCAGCGATGGTGGTCCGCCGTCGCCATGTCCCTGGTGGTCGCGGACGTGCCCGTCGAAGACGAGCGCACCGGCCGCGGTGCCGCGCTCCTGCTCCTCCGCCCGTGAAACTTTCAGCCGCCGCCGCGCTCCGGCCAGCGGGGACGCCGCGGCGGCGGTGAACCACTTGCCAGAACCGGATCCCTTGCCAACGATGGTGACGGACCAGCCCGCGAACCGGCGGTTCCCCTCGGCCGGCGGCGCGCCAGTCGCCCTGGCACGGCCGGAGCACCCAGTCCAGACTTCTGCGACGGAGATCCGATGTCCTTGCGCTTCCCCGGCCGGCGACGGGTACGGCTGACTGCCGCACCCCTGCTCGCCGTGACGATGACCGCGGCCACGCTCGTCCCGGCCGCTTCGGCGGCCCCGGCCCCAGCGGCCGACGTGCCGGTCTACCGCGACACCCACTACAGCTTCGCCGAACGGGCCGCCGACCTCGTCGCGCGGATGACGCTGCCCGAGAAGGTGCTGCAGCTGCGCACCAACAGCGCGCCGGCCATCCCGCGGCTCGGCGTGCAGCAGTACACGTACTGGAGCGAGGGCCAGCACGGCCTCAACACGCTCGGCGCGAACACCGACCACGGCACGGCGAGCGGCGGCGTGCACGCCACGAGCTTCCCGACGAACCTCGCGAGCACGATGTCCTGGGACCCGGCGCTGATCCAGCAGGAGACCACCGCGATCTCCGACGAAGCCCGGGGCATGCTGGACAAGTCGCTGTGGGGCGTCGCGCAGAACAACATCGGCCCGGACAAGAACGCCTACGGCTCGCTGACCTACTGGGCGCCGACGGTGAACCTCGACCGCGATCCGCGCTGGGGCCGCACCGACGAAGGTTTCGGCGAAGACCCGTACCTGGTCGCGAAGATGGCCGGCGCGTTCGTCAACGGCTACCAGGGCCAGACCGCCGCGGGCCGCCCGCAGACGCCGTACCTGAAGGTCGCGGCGACCGCGAAGCACTACGCGCTCAACAACGTCGAGAACGACCGGCACGCGGATTCCTCGGACACGACCGAAGCCAACATCCGCGACTACTACACGCGGCAGTTCCGGCACCTGATCCAGGACGCGCACGTGTCCGGCCTGATGACGTCGTACAACGCCATCAACGGCACGCCCTCGCCCGCCGACACGTACACGGCGAACGCCATCGCCCAGCGCACCTACGGCTTCGACGGCTACACCACCTCCGACTGCGGCGCGGTCGGCGACGTCTACGCACCGGGCAGCCACAACTGGGCGCCACCGGGCTGGACCACGTCGACCGCCGGCGCGGCGACGCAGTGGACGAACACCGCGACCGGGCAGCAGGTTTCCGGCGCCGCCGGTGGCCAGGCGTACGCGCTGCGCGCGGGCACCCAGCTCAACTGCACCGGCTCGGAAGCCACCGTGGCCAACATCCAGGAGGCCATCAAGGCCGGCGTGCTGTCCGAAGGCGTCCTCGACACCGCGCTGGTGCACGTGTTCACCACCCGGATGCAGACCGGCGAGTTCGACCCGCCGGACCGCGTGGCGTACACGAAGATCACCAAGGACACGATCCAGAGCGCCGAGCACCAGGCGCTGGCCGAGAAGGTCGCCGCGAACTCGCTGGTGCTGCTGAAGAACGACCCGGTCGCCGGCACCGGTGCGCCGCTGCTGCCCGCCGACCCGGCGAAGCTCGGCAGCGTGGTCGTCGTCGGCGATCTCGCCGGCAAGGTCACCCTCGGCGGCTACTCCGGCGAACCGGCGCTGCAGGTGAGCGCGGTGCAGGGCATCACGTCCGCGGTCAAGGCCGCCCGCCCGGACGCCACGGTCACGTTCGACGCGTGCGGGACCTCCACCGGCACGACCACGGCCGCGAGCTGCTCGGCCGGGACACTGGCCGCGATGAAGACGGCCGACCTGGTCGTCGTGGTCGCCGGGACCGACGGGAACGTGGCCACCGAGGGCCGCGACCGCACGAGCATCGCCATGCCGGGCAACTACGACTCGCTGATCGACCAGGTCAAGGCGGCGGGCAACCCGCGGACCGCGCTCGCCGTGCAGGCGGGCGGCGCCGTTTCCCTCGGCCACGCCGCGGGGATCCCGGGCATCGTGTTCAGCTCGTACAACGGCGAAAGCCAGGGCACCGCGCTGGCCGAGGTGCTCTTCGGCAAGCAGAACCCGAGCGGGCACCTGAACTTCACCTGGTACGCCGACGACTCGCAGCTGCCCGCCATCAAGAACTACGGGCTGACGCCGTCGCAGACCGCCGGGCTCGGCCGCACCTACCAGTACTTCACCGGCACGCCGGCGTACCCGTTCGGCTACGGCCTTTCCTACACCGGCTTCACCTACTCCCACGTGCACGCGGACACCCGGGCCGTCGACGCGAACGGCCGGATCACCGTGCACGTCGACGTGACCAACACCGGCCGCACGCCCGGGGCCACCGTCGCCCAGCTGTACGCGGCCACCGCGTTCGGCGTGCCGGGGGTGGAACTGCCGCGGCAGCGGCTGGCCGGTTTCCAGAAGACCGACGTGCTCGCTCCGGGCCGGACCCAGCACCTGGCCATCCCGGTGCGGATCGCCGAGCTGGCGTTCTGGGACGAGGGCAAGCGCCGCGAAGTGGTGTACCCCGGCCCCTACCGGTTCGGTGTGGGCGCGGACTCCGGCCACCTCGCCGGCACCGCGACGGTCGCCGTCACCGGGGCGCTCAAGCCGAAGACGCAGTACGTGACCGTGCAGCCCGGCCAGGTCGTGTTCACGCCGGGGCAGCGCCTGGACCTCACCGGCAAGAACCCGTGGATCGCCGACGACACCGCCCAGGCGGCCCAGCACGTGCCCGCCGACCACGTCGTCGAAGCCGTGCACGACGACCAGTCCTTCGTCGACCTCTCGCGGGCCCGGATCGGCTACCGCAGCAGCGATCCGCGGGTGGCCCAGGTCGGCCGGGACGGCCGGGTGACCATGGTGGCGCCCGGCGTCGCGACGATCAGCGTCACGGTCGACGGCGTCACCGGCACGACGCCGGTGGTGGTCGAGCAGCCGTTCACGCTCACCGCCCCGGCGCAGGTCCAGGCCGGCACGACGTACCAAGCCACCACCACGCTGCCCAACCCGGCCGGTGCCCGGCCGCTGCGGGACGTGGCGATGACGCTGAGCGTGCCCGCCGGCTGGACCGTGAAGGCCACTTCGCCTTCGACGTTCGCCACCGTGCAGCCCGGGCAGACCGTCAGCACCACGTGGGAGATCGGCGTGCCCGCGTCGGCGGAACCCGGCAAGTTCGACGTCTCGGCGCAGGCCACGTTCACGTCGGCCAACGGCCGCGGGTCGTCGGTGGACGCGACCACCGTGCTGCTGCCGCACCCGCCGTACCCGTCGTTCGCGGCGGCGTACGACAACGTCGGCGTCAGCGACGACGCCACCCCGGGTGCGGGCAACTTCGACGGCGGCAACGCCAGCTACTCCGCGCAGGCGCTGGCCGCGGCGACGCCGAGCCTGACCCCGGGCGCCACGTTCACCCACGACGGGCTGACGTTCACCTGGCCGGACGTCCGCCCGGGCAGCCCGGACAACGTGGTCGCGGGCAGCTCCGCCGGCGGTCAGACCA
The DNA here is from genome assembly GCF_046549135.1 of Amycolatopsis sp. lyj-23. Taxonomy (NCBI): domain Bacteria; kingdom Bacillati; phylum Actinomycetota; class Actinomycetes; order Pseudonocardiales; family Pseudonocardiaceae; genus Amycolatopsis; species Amycolatopsis sp. lyj-23. Next base: position 280,675 of record NZ_JAJPWN010000007.1, read on the forward strand.
TCGCGATCTCCGGGTCCGGCCACACCCTCGGCCTCATCGGCGCGGGCGACTACGGCAGCCCGAGCGGCACGGCGACGGTGACCTACACCGACGGGACGACCGAGTCGCACTCGGTGAGTTTCGCGGACTGGTGGTCCAACGCGGCCACCGGCGGGGACGTCCTCACCACGCTGCCGTACCTCAACAACAGCAGCGGGCAGCTGCAGCAGCAGGTCAGCCTGTACTACGCCCCGATCCCGCTGCAGCCGGGGAAGACCGTCCGGTACCTGACCCTGCCGGACGTCAGCGACGGCGCGAACATGGGCACCGCGGCGATGCACATCTTCAGCGTCGCCATCGGCTGACCGAGGGGAGGTGTCCCGCCGGCCCCCCGCCGGCGGGACACCCTTCTCACCGCACGCAGCCGAAGCTCGCCGCGCTGTCCGGGTCACCCCCGCGGTAGCGGGGCCACTCCGGGTAGGCGCACAGCGGCCGGGTCCGCTGGTGGGCCAGGTCGGTGACGACCGGGTGCACCGGCGCCCGGCCGGTGCCGACCCACCGCTCGAGCGCCGACAGCGAGTCCCACCCGGCCGCGAACGCCGGCGTCCCGAAGTTGGCGTGGTTGGCGCCCGGCACGACGTAGTAGCGCAGGAAGGCATCGGTCGCCCGCGGCCCGGCCACCGCGCGGACCCGCTCGTAGTAGTCGCTCGTCGAGTACGGGGAGACCAGCTCGTCCGCGGCGCCGTGGAGCAGGATCAGCTTGCCGCCGGCGCGGGCGAACGGACGCAGGTCCGCGTCGTTGCGGTCCTGGATCGAGGACAGGGCGCTGATCCGGGCGAGCCACCGGCCGGGGTGCCGCGGGTCGACGTCCAGCGCGGAGTGGCCCGGGTCCCGGGTCAGGAAGTACTTGACCCACTGGTCCCAGTACTGCATCCCGTAGCCGCTGGTCACGGGCATGGGATCGGCCGGTGCGGTGGTGCCGAAGCCGAGGAACGGCGTCCGCATGTCCGCCCCGGACAGGAACGGGAAGCCCGGGTACCGGGTTTCGCCGCTGGCGATCCGGTAGGGCCACCGGAACGGGGACGACATCGTCGTCACGGCCCTGATCTGCGCGTCCGACAGGCACGCCGGGCCCGTGTCGGTCCCGCCCGGGCAGCGCAGCACGCGGGGGTCGAACCGGCACGCTGCCGGGTTCGAAACGACTTTGTCGGTGACCCCGTCCAGGCCGTCGCACGCCTTGATGACGCTGTCGTAGAGCAGCGTCTGCTTCGCCGGATCGGGGAACGCGCCCGGCCGGGACAGGACCTGCGTCAGATAGCCCAGGTCGAGGATCTCGGCCAGGTTGTTCCAGGCCGGGTAGGCGGAAATCACGCCGTCGAACGCGGACGGCCACCGCTGGGCGACGACGAGGGCCTCCCGGCCGCCGGTCGAGCCGCCGGCGAAGAACACTTCGGTCGGCGTCGCCGCGTACGCGTGCCGGATCAGGAACAGGCTCGCGTCCCGCGTCTTCTTCAGGGCGTCCCCGGCGGCGAAGTTCTTCAGAGCCTCGTCGTTCACGCCGAACGACCCGTCCAGCGACGGCGGCCGCGCCGGGTTCTGCTGGTGGCCGGAGTCGCTCGCGAAGGTCGCGTACCCGCGGGCGAGCGGGGCCGGCCGGTCGGCGGGACCGAACGGCACGTTCGCCGTCACGTCCGGGATGGTCCCGTCGTACCCGCCGCCGCCGAACATCAGCGCCTTGTGGTTCCACGCGCGGGGCAGGGCGACCCGCAGCTTGATGGCGGGCGCGGCCGGGTCGACCGGGAAGAGGTCGGCGTCGACGCGGCAGTAGTCACCGGGCACGGGAGAAGCCGCCGTGACGACCCCGCCGGACGTCGGCAGGCTCAACGCCGACGCGGGAATCCGGAGCCCGGCCAGCCCGGCGCACTCCGGACCGGCGGGCGACGCGGCGGCGGCTTGCGGGACACTCGCCGCCAGCACCACGGCGGCCCACACGACGGTCTTCCTCATCGCGACTCCGTTCCGTGCAGGTGCGCCCCCGGGACGGCGTCCGGGTCGGCCCGGACCTCGGCGGGGTTGGTCTCGGGCAGGAACCACGCGCTGGCGAAGGTGATCAGCCCCATCAGCGTGATGTAGACCGCGACCGGCCAGGTGCTGCCGGTCCCGGCGATCAGCGCGGTCATCAGGAACGGCGTCCCGCCGCTGACGACGATCGCGGACAGCTGGTAGGCCAGCGACGCACCCGAGTAGCGGACGTCGGGCGCGAAGAGCTCGCCGAGGAAGCTCGCGATCGGGCCGTAGGTGAGGCACTGGAACACGAACCCCACCGCGACCGCGACAAAGATCAGCGGCAGCGAGGCGGTGCCGACCAGCCCGAAGTACGGGAACGCCCAGACGGCGACGCCCAGACCGCCGATGAGGATCAGCGGACGACGGCCCACCTTGTCCGAGAGGTGGCCGGACCACGGAATGGTCGCGAGCATCGCCGCGGAGCTGAGCAGCACGACCGCGAGCAGCGAGTCGCGCTGGAGCTTGAGGGTGCCGGTGCCGTAGCTCAGCAGGCCGGAAATGCTGACGTAGAACAGGCTGTTGGTGGCCGAAAGCAGCCCGCAGCCGAGCAGGATGGTCCCCCACTTGCTGCGCAGCACCTGCGCCAGAGGCGCCCGGACCACCGGGCCGTCCTGGTGCGCCACCCGTTCCTGCAGCTGCCGGAACTCCGGCGTGTCCTCGACCTTGGCCTGGATGTAGAGCACCACCCCGAACATCACGACGCTGAGCAGGAACGGGATGCGCCAGCCCCAGCTCAGGAAGGCGGCGTCGGGCATCAGGCCGCTGGCCGCCACGAAGATCAGGTTGGACAGGACCACGGCCACCGGCACGCTGGTCTGCCCGAAGGTCCCGGCGAACCCGCGCCGCTTGGGACTGGCGGATTCGGTCAGCAGCAGCACGATGCCGCCCCACTGCCCGCCGGCCGCGAGGCCCTGGACGAACCGCAGGACGACCAGCAGCGTCGGGGCGAGGGCGCCGACGCTGGCCGCGCTGGGCAGGCAGCCGATCAGGAAGGTCGCGGCCCCCATCAGCGCCAGGCAGGCGACGACCACCGGCTTGCGCCCGTATTTGTCCCCGAGGTGCCCGGCCAGCACGCCGCCGACCGGGCGCGCCACGAACCCGGCCCAGAACGTGCTGAAGGCCAGCAGCGTCCCGGTCAGCGCCGAGGCGTGCGGGAAGAACACCTTGGGGAACACCAGCGCGGCCGCGGTGCCGTAGAGGAAGAAGTCGTACCACTCGATCGAGCTGCCGATGAGCCCGGCCGCCAGTAGTTTGCGGAAGGCCCGGCGCGGGGTCGCGGGCACGCCGGTGCCGGACTGCCCCTCGGGCTGGGTGAGCGGAATGGCCATGGGTGCCGCCTTCGTCGATGAGGTCAGCAGGTGCTGGCGGTGATGGTAGGGCGGCGCTAACCTGCGACCTGAGGTGTGGACCACCCACTCCTCCCGCCGCGGCGGTGGGTCTTTCGCCCACCCGGTGCCCGAGGAGGACGACCCCCGTGAGCAGTACGGCCGAACCGCGCCGGCAGCGCGAACTGGCGTCGTTGTACGCCACCGTCAAGTCGCTCACCGCTCTCGGCGAGCTCGACGAGGTGCTGCAGTCGATCGTCCACCACGCCCACGACCTGATCGGCACGGACTTCACCTACCTCTCGCTGGTCGGCCCGGACGGGCGGCTGTCGGCCCGCGCGTCGGAGGGCACGATCTCCGCGGAGTTCCTCGCCGCGACCATCCCGGCCACCGTGGGGCTAGGCGGCAAGGTGCTGGCCACCAAGAGCCCGCACTGGGTGCGCGACTACGCCACGTCGACGCTCATCCAGCACGACCCGAACTTCGACCGCCTGGTCGTCACCGAGGACCTGGTGGCGCTGCTCGGGGTGCCGCTGGTGATCCGCGGCGAAGCGGTCGGCGCGCTGTTCGCCGCGGACCGCTCCGCGCGGTCCTTCCAGGCGGAGGAGATCGCACTGCTCAACGCGTTCGCCGATCACGCCGCGGTCGCCCTCGACAACGCCCGGCTCTACGAAGCCAGCCGGACGGCGTTGCGGGAACTGCGGGTCGCGTACGGGAAGATCGAGCGGGCGCAGGCGATCCACGAGGCCCTGACCGGCGTCGTGCTGGGCGGCGGGACCCCGGGCGACGTCGCGCAGCACCTCGCCGAGCAGCTGGGCGGTCAGGTCACGCTCGTCGACCGGACCGGGAGTCCACTGGGGACGGACCTGGCCGGCGCGGTCGCGGACGCCCGCCGCACCGGCCGCTGCACGACGTCGGCCGGACCCGGCGGGACGGACCGCAGCGTCGCGGCCGTCCAGGCGGGCGACAGCTACCTCGGCGCACTGGTGTGGACCCGGCCGTCGGGCACCGGCGACGACACGGACCTGCGAACCCTCGAGCGCGCGACGCACATCCTCGGGCTGCTCATCCTCAAGGAGCAGGCCGTCGCGGAAGCCGGCGAGCGGCTGAGCGGGGAGCTGCTGACCGAGCTCATGGTCGGCAGTCCCGGGATCGGCCCGGCCCAGCGCGCCCGCGCCCGGGCCCGCAACATCGACGTCGACCGCCTGGACCTGGTGCTGGTCGCGGACTCCCCCGCGATCGCGCCGGGCGACCTCGCGCGGCACCTGCACGACATCGCCCGCGAGCGCGCCGGGCTGGCCGGCGAGCACCTGGGCCGGGCCACGACGATCCTGCCCGGCGCCGACGCCGAGGCGACCGTGGCGGAAGTCCACACGCGACTCCGGCGCGCGCTGGGCGCCCCGGTGGTCGTCGTCGGGGAACGCGCGGCGGGCCACGACTGGGCACGCGCGTTCGCCCTGGCCGGGCGCTGCGGGGCGGTGCTGCGCGCGCTCGGGCACACCGACGGGGGCGCGACCACGCGGCAGTACGCCTTGTACGCCATGGTGTTCGACTCCGAGCGGGCCGGCGAGCTCGACCGGTTCCTGGCCGGCTCGATCGGCCCGCTGCTGGAGTACGACCGGCGGCGGGGCACCGACCTGGTCGGCACGCTCGGCGCGTACTACGTCCACCGCGCCAACGTCGCCGCGACCGCCCGTGCGCTGCACCTGCACGTCAACACGCTGCTCAAGCGGCTCGACCGGGCCGGCTCGGTCCTCGGCGGCGACTGGCGCCGGGACGACGACCTCGAACTGCAGCTGGGGCTCCGGCTGCACCGGCTGCGGGCGAGCACATCCTGAGGGTCAGCCGACCCGCACGGAGTCGCGCAGGGCGGTCTTGGAGATCTTGCCGGTGCCCGTCTTCGGCAAGGCCGTGACGAAGACGATTTCGTCGGGCAGCCACCACTTCGCGACCCTCGGCGTGAGGTGCGCCAGGAGCTCCTCGGCCGTGGTTTCGCGGCCCTCGCGCAGCACCACGTACGCCACCGGGCGCTCCATCCACCGCGGGTCCGGGCGCGCGATCACCGCCGCTTCGAGGACGTCGGGGTGGGCCACGATGGCGCCCTCCAGCTCGACCGAGGAGATCCACTCGCCGCCGGACTTGATCAGGTCTTTCATCCGGTCGACCAGCCGCAGGTAGCCGTCGGCGTCGATGGTGGCCAGGTCGCCGGTGCGCAGCCAGCCGTCGGCGGTGAAGCTGCCGTCGGCGCCCACCCGGTAGTAGCCGCCGGCCACCCAGGGGCCGGCGACCTGCAGCTCGCCGACCGCGTCGCCGTCCCGCGGCAGCTCCCGGCCGGTCTCGACGTCGACGATCCGCACGTTGACCAGGGGCAGCGGCTGGCCCTGCGCGGCCCGGACGGCCACCTGCGCCGCCTCGGAGGTGTCCTGGTGCTGGGTGCGCGTGCCGCCGATGGCCCCGACCGGGCTGACCTCCGTCATCCCCCAGGAGTGCGTGATGGGCACACCGATCGCCGCGCGGTAGGTCTCCGACAACGCCGGCGGGACGGCCGACCCGCCGCCGAGCAGGAACCGGGTGGCGCTCAGGTCGTGGTCGCCGAGCCCGGGCGCCATGCTCGTCCACACCGTCGGGACGGCCCCGGCGACCGTGACGCGTTCGGCGGCCATCAGCCGCAGCAGGTGGTCCGGGTCCGCGGACGGACCGGGCAGCACCAGGGACGCGCCCGTCATCATCGCGCCGTAGGGCAGGCCCCAGGCGTTGGCGTGGAACATCGGCACGATCGGCAGCACCACGTCGCTTTCGCAGAGGCCGACGAGGCCCGCGGCGAGCGTCCCCAGGCAGTGCAGGACCGTCGACCGGTGGCTGTAGAGCACGCCCTTGGGCGGCCCGGTCGTCCCCGAGGTGTAGCAGAGCCCGGACGCGAGGTGCTCGTCCGCGAGCGTGAAGGTGTCCTCGAACGAACCCGCGAACGGCTCGGCCGCGGCGACCAGGTCGTCGTAGTGCCGGACGCGGGGATCCGCCGGGATCGGCTCGCCGCTGTCGTCGGGCAGCACCACCCAGTGCCGCACCCGCGGCAGGCGGTCGGCGCTCGGCCAGATCCGCGGGAGCAGCGCGCGGTCGACGAACACCACGTCGTCCTCGGCGTGCTCGACGATGTACTCGAGGTGCTCCGCCGTCAGCCGGATGTTGATCGGGTGCAGGACCCGCTTGGTGACCGGGACGGCCAGGTACAGCTCGAGGTGGCGCCGGTGGTTGCTCGCGAAGGTCGCGACCCGGGCGCCGGGCGGGACGCCGAGGGCGTCCAGTGCCGTGGCGAGGCGCCGCGTCCCGGTGGCCACCTCGGCGTAGGTGAGCCGCTCGCCGTTGCCCGTGACTTCCTTGTGCGCGTAGAGCCGCTCGGCCCGCTCCAGGATGTGGGCGAGGGTGAGCGGCCGCGGCTGCATCAGCCCGTCCATGGCGCCTCTTCCGGTCGGTGGCTGCTGGTCGCGAGTGACTCTAGGAGCGCACCCCGGCCGGACGAGAGGTGCGAACCGCCCACTCGTCCGCCCCCTTCGGTGGTGATCACCTCCACGCGGGGGCCGTTGCCCGCCCCGGGCACCGATCGGGGAATTTTCGGGCAGCCGCATCGCGGCTTGCCTGCACGGGCAACCGGCGCTGCTAGCTTTGCCTGAACTTTCGGTGAAAAGAAGGTCAATCAATGGCGAACCCGTTGGTGGCGGAGACCAAGGACTCCACGAAGGCGTACTCGGGCATCTCACTGCTGGAGTCGGCGAACGACCTCAAGTCGGCCATCGAGAGCGGCGACTGGGCGTCGGTCGCGATGGGTGCGGTCGGCACGGCCCTGGACGCCCTGTCGATGGCGATGGACCCCTTCGGCGCGATCCTCGCCGCCGGGGTCGGGTGGCTGATCGAGCACGTCGGGCCGTTGAAGGAAGCCCTGAACGGCTTGACGGGCAATGCCGACGAGATCGCGGCGCAGTCGGAGACGTGGAAGAACATCGCCACCGAACTGGGCAGCGTCGGCGAAGACCTCACCGGAATGGTCAAGACCGACGTCTCCACGTGGACCGGCACCGCCGCGGACACCTACCGGCAGCGGGCGCAGGACACCGTGACGCTGCTGGAGACCGCGCAGAAAGGGTGTGAAGGCGCTTCCAGCGGGGTGAAGACCGCCGGTGAGGTCGTCGCCGCGGTGCGGGCGCTGGTGCGCGACATCATCGCCGAGCTCGTCGGGCACCTGATCAGCTGGGCGCTGCAGGTCGTCTTCACCCTCGGCATCGGCATGACCTGGGTGGTGCCGCAGGTGATCGGCGCGGTGGCGAAGACGGCGTCCAAGATCGCCGATCTGGTCAAGCGGCTGGTCACGGCGTTGAAGGCGCTGATCCCGCTGTTGAAGCGGGCCGGGGACCTGTTCGGGGACGCGGCGAAGGCGTTGCGGAAGATCAAGCCGGGCAAGACCGCGCCGCCGCCGAAGCACGCCGACATCAAGAGCGGCCCGAAGGACATCGGCGGTCCGAAGGGCAAGGGCGGTCCGGACGCGCCCCCGGCCAAGACCGATCCCCCGCCGAAGACGGACCCCCCACCCAAGACCGATCCGCCGCCGAAGGGCGACGACAGCACCAGCGCGGCGGGCGCGAAGGCGGATCCGCCGCCCAAGGCCGATCCCCCACCCAAGACGGACCCGCCGCCGAAGAGCGACCCGCCCGCCGACACCCCGCCACCGCCGAAGGGCGACACCCCGTCCGGTGGCACGCCGAAGGGCGGCGCCGACGGCGGCGGCAAGCCGAAGGGCGACCCGAGGGGGGACGGCCCGCGCGAACGCGCGGTGCCGGACGAGAAGAAGGTCTGCGTCTCCGACCCGGTGGACGTGGCCACCGGCGAGGTCGTGCTGAAGCAGGTCGACCTGACCCTGCCCGGCGACGCGGGCGAGCTGGAACTGTCCCGCACACACCTGTCGGCCTACCGCGCCGGCCGCTGGTTCGGCCGCTCCTGGGCGTCCACATTGGACCAGCGGCTGGAGGTCGACCGCGAGCACCTGCGGTTCTTCGCCGAAGACGGCATGGTCCTGGTGTACCCGCAGCCGGACGGCGACCGGCCCGTGCTGCCGCTGGAAGGCCCGCGCCACCCGCTGCGCCGGACCGCCGAGGGCTACCGGCTGTCGACGGGCGCCCGCGAGCTGGTGTTCGCCGACGGCCCGGGCCGCGTGCGGCCGCTGACGGTCATCGAACAGGGCGGCTCCCGCACCACGGTCGAGTACGCCGGAAGCGGCGCCCCGCGGCTGCTGCGCCGGGACGACGGCACCGAGATCAGCGTCGAATCCGGCGGCGGGCGGGTCACCGCGCTCGGCGTGCCCGGCGGCGCGCCGGTCGTCCGGTACGGCTACAACCGGCTCGGCCAGCTGACCCAGGTCGCCGGGTTCGCCGGCCGCCCGGTCACCCTCGACTACGACGTCGACGACCGGATCGTCGGCTGGCAGGACCGCACCGGCACCTGGTACCGGTACGTCTACGACGCCGAGGGCCGCTGCGTCCGCAGCGTCGGCGCCGAGCGCTACCTCAACGGCACGTTCGCCTACGACACCGGGACCCGGACCACCCGGCACACCGACGCGCTCGGCCACACCTGGACGTACCGGATGAACGAAGCCGGCCAGCTCGTCGAGCGGACCGACCCGCTCGGGCACACGCGCCGGTACTCCTGGACCCGCTACGACGACCTGCTGTCGCAGGCCGACGAGCTGGGCCGGATCACCTTCTACGGCTACGAAAACGGCGTGCTGACGACGGTGACGCGGCCGGACGGCTCGGTGGTGCGGCTGGCGCCCACCGCGACCGGTGAAGTGGAGCTGCGCGCCGGTGACGCGCGGGTCGTCACCGCCGCGTCCGACCCGTACGCCGCCCTCCCGGGGGTGTCCACCCGCCTGCGCGTCGACGGTCCGGCGGACGCCCTCGGCGAGGAACCGGTGGTCACGGCGGCGACGCGGCCGGGCGACCGCGATCCGTTCGGGCGGCCCCGCCTGGTGCACACGGCGTCCGGCGGCGCGGCCCGGCTGGGCTGGACGGCCGAAGGGCGGCGCTCCTGGCGGACCGGCCCGCACGGCGAGCGGGAAAGCTGGCGCCACGACGGCGAAGGCCGCGTCGTCGAGCACCGCGACGCCGCCGGCCGGACGACTCGCCGCACGTACGGCCCGTTCGGCCTGCCGATCGAGGAGGTCGACGCGGCCGGTGCGCGCACGGCGTACCGCTACGACGCCGAGCTGAGGCTGGTCGCCGTCACCAACCCGCGCGGCGAGACCTGGCGCTACACCTACGACCCGGCCGGCCGGCTGGTCGAGGAGACCGACTTCGACGGCCGCCGGCTGAGCTACGCCTACGACGAGGCCGGCCAGCTCCGGCGGATGACCAACGGCCTCGGCGAAGTCACCGAGTACGGCTACGACGCGCTCGGGAACGTCGTCGAACGGCGGACGGCGACCGGGGTCACCGGGTACGCCTACGACGAGCTGGGGCAGCTCGAGTACGCCGTCAACAACGAGTCGGTCCTCCAGATCGTGCGGGACGAGCGCGGGCGGGTGCGCGAGGAGACCGTCAACGGCGTCGGCGTGCGGTGGACCTACGACGCCGCGGGTGTCCACCGCACCACGCTGTCCGGTGTGGACAGTGAGTGGCGGTACGAGGGCGAACTCCCGGTGTCGCTTCGCGTCGCGGGCCACGAGATCGCCTTCGAGTACGACGAAGCCGGCCGCGAGACCGCTCGTTCGGTCGACGGCTCGGAGGTCCTGCGCCAGGTCTTCGACGCCGCCGACCGGCTCGGCGAGCAGGCGATCGCCGGCCTGGGCCGGCGGCGCTACTCCTACACACCGGACGGCAGGCTCGCCGCGATCGACGACCCGCGGCCGGTCCGGTTCGGGTTCGACCCGGCGGGCCGGGTCGACCAGGTGCACGCGCCCGACGGCGTCGAACGCTTCAGCTACGACGCGGCGGGCCGCCTCACGCCACCGGCGGGGACGCGGTACGGCGCCGACCCGCAGGGCCGGGTGACCAGCCGCGTGCACACCACTCCCGCCGGGGAGCGGGAGTGGCGGTTCGTCTGGGACGAGCTGGACCGGCTCGTGGCGGTGATCGCCCCGGACGAGTCGTTCTGGACTTACCTCTACGACCCGCTCGGCCGCCGGTTCGCCAAGCGGCGCTGGGAACTCGGCGACGACGGCGCGCCGCGGCAGACCGCCGAGACGTGGTTCGTCTGGAGCGGCGCCGAGCTCGTCGAGGAGATCGAGGTCACCGGCGACGGGTCCTCGCGCGTGCTCACCTGGGAGCGGCACCCCGCCGACGGCCGTCCGGTGGTCCAGGTCGAGCAGCGCGGGTCCGAGGTCCGGTTCCACACGGTGGTGACGTCCCCGGCCGGCACGCCGACCGAACTGCTCGGCGCGGACGGCACGCTCGAGTGGCAGGCGCGCACGAGCTTCTGGGGCGAGCTGCTGCCGTCGACGTCCGGCACCGCGCCGATGCCGCTGGCCTTCCCCGGCCAGTACCGCGACGCCGAAACCGGGCTGCACTACAACGTCTACCGCTACTACGACCCGCGGACGGGCCGGTACCTGAGCCAGGACCCGCTCGGCCTGGCCGCGGCACCCGACCCGGTGGCCTACGTCGAGCAGCCGCACCTGCAGGGCGACCCGCTCGGCCTGGTGCAGAGCCCGTGCGGCAAGACGGGCGGCCCGAAGGCGCCGGACAACCCGGCGGGCGGCGGCGACGCGGGCAAGCTCCCACCGGGGGCGAAGAAGCCGGACGGCCTGGCGGAGTTCCGCGACCCGGACGGCAAGATCCGCCCGCACAACCTGACCGACGAGCAGTACGCCAAGTTCTCGAAGAAGTGGGACGAGATGATGGCGCCGGGCAAGGACAAGTCGTGGTTCTGGTCGGGCGGCCACATCAAGGACGCGCAGGTCGACCCGGTCACCGGCGCCAAGATCTCGGACTCGAAGTACCACGGCTCGATCGAGAACCCGGCGATCGACCTGGCGAAGAAGAACGGCGGCAACACCCTCGAAGGCCTGTTGAAGGACAACGACATCGAGATGCCGAAGTTCTCCGACAACCACCCGAACGGCGAGAAGGTGTGGAAGGACGCGTCGAAGGCACTGGCCCACAACGCGGAAGGCGACGTCCACATCGCCCTGCCGAACACCCCGGGCAAGTCCAGCGGCTGGCCCGGCCGGGGCGACGAGCTGAGCTCCCGCCGCCCCAACAACGTGTTCGACATGGACGAGTTCCCGATCCTCCGCCACAACCCGAAGGTGGACCGGGTCATCGCCCACGACACGAACTACCCGGACGCCCCGCCGGTGGTCATCTGGGACAGCAAGACCCGCTGACCACCCGTGATGCCCCCTCAATCACGCGTGATGCCCGTCCAGACACGCGTGATGCCCCTCCAGACACGCCGGGCTCAGTGCGCGGCCGGGTACATCCGGTTGAAGTGCGGCGGGACGTAGCTCAGGTACCGTCCCGCCACGCCGTCCACCGCCGCGGACAGCGTGTTCATCGTCCGAGGTGCCGTGTCCGGCCAGTGGCCGGTCTGCAGGCGAGTCAGCATGCTGTCCACCGCCGCCTGCTGTTCGCCCGTCGTGTACGTGCAGTGGCCCGCCGTCCGGACGTACGTCTGCCGGAGCAACGACTCGTTGCCCGCCCGGCGCACCAGTGCGCCGTACGACTGCTGCTGCGCGACCGTCGAGATCTGGTCGCCGGTGCCGTTGACCGTCAGCACCGGGATCCGCAGGTCGCCGGTGAAGACGATGCCGCGCTCCAGGTAGCGGACCGCGGCCGGGTCGGCGGAGACGCGGGGTGCCGCGGCCAGCCGGCCGAAGTCCGCGCGCAGGTCGAGCCCCGCGCGCTCGTACAGCCGCCGGACGGCGTTCCGCTGCTCCGGTGCGGCCGACGCGAACTGCCGCGCGTAGTCCACGCCCGTGTTCCACGACGGGTTGCCGCCCGCCAGCTGCTCGATCGTCCGGCGGCTGCTGGCCGCCTGCCCGAGGTACGGCAGCGGCCCGCCCGCCAGCGCGAGGAACATGCCGTGCTCGACGCCGTCGGTGTCGCGGCCGTCCGGCACCGGGGTCGGCGAGCCGTCCGGGGCCAGGCCCCAGCCCGGCAGCTGGCCGATCGCCGCCGCCAGCGCGATGCGCGCCCGGCCCGCCGGCGTCCCCTGGGCCGACGCCACCGCCGACAGCCACTGCTGCTGCGTACCCGGGACGTCGGCGGGGATGCCGGTCACCGGCAGGGCCGAGTCGCGGAACAGCAGCGTCTTCAGCGTGAACACCGTGTCGAGCTTCTGGTTCCACTGCCCCACCGCGCCGCCGAGGCCGCCGCACATCGGGATCGCCGCGGCGAACCGGCCCGGGTACACCTGCGCGACGCCGGCGGCGACCATCCCGCCCATCGAACGGCCTTCGGCGATCGCGTACCGGGCCCGGCCGAACGCGCTTTCGAAGCGGCCGAGCGCTTCGGCCTGGTTGTCGATGGCCCGCGCGATGTTCCAGCTGCTGATCGTGCGCGTGGTCCCGCCCACCGCGTAACCCCGCTCCAGCAGGCTCGCCGTGAGCGGGCTCGCCAGGCCGCCCGCGGCGAAGTCCAGGTCGACCAGCACGGCGCCGTTCCACCGGCCCGGCTTGGCGAAGGTGTACGGCGTGCCGTCGGCCAGCTGACCGCCGGTGCACCGCGCGGTCGCGACCGGGTCCGGGCACGCCGTCCCGGCGTCCGCCGCGCGGGCGGTCGCCGGAAACGCGGCGGCGAGCACCGCGACCGCGGCCAGAAGGGTGATCCTGCTCCCCATGAAACGCTCCTGTCAGAAGTTCTTGCTGGTGACGGTCCAGCCGGGGGTGGCGCAGAGGCCGCAGCCGGTGCCGAGGAAGTAGCCACGCGCGGTGCGGTTGCCGTTGAGCGTGAAGTCGAACCAGGCGACCAGCACCCGGACGGCTTCCTCGCGGACGCTCGGGTCGGGGTTGCCGTCCCGCTGGCCGTAGACGAAGCCGGTGTGGCCCGCGGCCGCGTTGGTCGCGCGGACCGCGGGCACCGTGACGAGGTCGTAGTTCTCCCCGCTGTTGTCGTAGGCGACGTCGTTCGGGCCGCCGTCGGCGAAGAGCACGGGCGTGTGCAGGTTCCGCAGGTTCTCCCGGCCGTAGCCGAGCGTGCCGTCGGCGAAGAAGCCGCTGTCGAGCGACAGCACCGACTTCACCCGCGGGTCCGCGCCGGCGACGAGCGCTTCGAGACCTCCGCACGAGTGGCCGGCGACGCCGATCCGCCGCGGGTCGAGCTTGTTCCGCAGCGCACTCCCCCGGCGGTCGTTCTCCCGCTCGGCCCAGGTGATCGCGTCGGTGATCACCTTCGGTTGCGGGCTGCCGTTCTCGGTCAGCGCGGGCTCGTCGAACCCGCCGACGGCCACGACGACGAACCCGTGCGCGGCGAGCAGCGTTTCGAGGGTCAGCAGCTCGTCGTTGCTGATGTGCCGGCAGGCACCGTTGCCGAACACCACGACCGGCAGGCGGCCGTGCACGGCGTCCAGGTCCGCGGGCCGGTAGACGGTGTACTCGGCGGCGTACTGCCCCGTCTTGGCGGCGGCTTCGCGGACCACGGGGTGGAACACCGTAGACGCGGGCGGCGCGGGCGGCGCGGGCGGCGCGGCCGGAGCCGCGGCGTCCACTTCGGACGGAACGGGGACGACGGCCGCCGTCACCGCGACCAAGGCCGTCGCCACGGCGACGAGAGCCGGTTTCAGGAACGGTTTTCCCATGGGATGTCCTTTCTGGACGGTTGACCGCATCAGCCGCGCGTGGCCGCGTCGAAGACCGGCGCCGGTACCGAAACCTGGTTGAGGCCCCCAGCGGGACATGATGTTCACGTAGGTGCCGTCGCGGAACAGCTCTTCGGACACCGCCTGCAGGACCGGGCCCAGTTTCGACGCCTTGGGCACGTACAACGCGAGGTTGTCCTTCGTCGCCCCCTGCGCTTCGGTCTGGGTGACGTACTTGGTCCCGCCCTGCCGCTGGGTGACGTCGATCGCCGCGGCCTCGGTCATGCCCGCGGCGTCCGCCCGGCCCGAGCGGGTGGCCAGCAGCGTGGCGTCGGTGTCGTCGACCCCGATGGTCTGCGTCGCCGGGCGCTTGTTCTCCGTGCAGAAGCGGGAAAGCTTGTTCAGCTGGTCCTCGACGACGCTGGCGGCCACCACCGCGACGCGTTTGCCGCAGAGGTCCTCGGTCCGGGTGATCCCGGCCGTCGACTCGACGGGGAACAGGTAGGCCGTGCGGGTCGTCATCCAGGTGATCGTGTCGAACTGCCGCTCGCGCTCGGCCGTCGCCTTGACCGGGCCGTTGAACGCGTCGTAGCGGCCGCTCAGCATGCCCTGCAGGGCGGCCGGGAGGCCGGCGACGACGACGGTCTGCGTCCGGACGCCGAGCACCTGCCCGATCGCGGCCTGGAAGTCGGCGTCGATGCCGGTGACCGTCCCGTCGGCGGCGACCGTGCGGTAGGGCGGGTGGGAGTCGCCGGCGAACCGGAGCACCCCGGCGTCCTTGATCGCCTGCGGCAGCGCGTCGTGCAGGGACTGCACCACCGGCAGGTTCGTCCCGGTGGCCAGCGGTGGCGCGCCGGCGCCCACCGTGCAGCCGGTCAGCCCGAGGGCGGCGGTCGCGAGGATCGCACTTCGGCTTCTTCGGCGAAGTGAAGATCGCACAGGAGTCCTTTCCGGACGGTCAGGTCAAGGAATCGAGCCATTCGGTCATCCGCGCGGTCAGGCCGTCGCCGGTGCGGGCGTCGACGTTGTCCGCGTGCAGTTCCAGCACCGGGATCCCGGCGGCACGCAGGGCCCGGGTGGTGAAGTAGCTGCCGCGCGCGTCGTCGGAGACGAGGTGGACGACGCCGTCGACGCCGTGGTGCCGGGCCTCCTTGACGTACCACTCGGCCGACCACGGCGGGGTGTAGAGCTGGTCGCCGAACGCGGCGAAGCGGGCGGCCAGCGCGCGCAGCGGGTCGTCGCCGTAGCGCAGGTAGCCGTCCGCGGCGATCGCGAGGTACATCGACCACACGAACACCGCGCCGTGCGATTCCTGGAACCGGCGGTAGAAGTCGAGGTCGAACCAGAGCCCGCGGCCGACCCACATCAGCCGCAGCCGCTCGTCCGGGCACACCGCGAAACCGGCGTCGACCCGGTCGCGCACCTCGTCGTGGAAGGCCCGCGCGGCGTCCCGCGCCCACTCGGTCCCGCGGTGCCACTGCGGCACCATGACGCTCGGGATCCCGTCGGTGACGGCGATCGGGCACGGCCGGGCGGCGGCGATCAGGTCGCGGGTGCGGCGGTTCCACTCCTGCTGCTCGTTGACCAGGTCCAGCACCTCGCGGAACCGCGTCTCGGAGAACACCCGGCCGGTGGTCTGCTCGAGGAACCGGATCAGCCCGGTCAGCTCCCCGGTCAGCAGGTCGAGCCGGTCGCTCCCGATGGCCTCCTCCCAGCGGCGCGGCATCAGCTCCCACCACCGCTCGGGGACCTCGTTCTCCGCCGCGCTCTCCAGCGGGTAGTAGGTGACGCCGGGCTGGGCGTCCCAGACGTCGAAGATCTTGCGGGCCGCGTCGCCGGTGGTCTCGCCGAGCACGATCGACGGCTTCGGCAGCCCGCCCCACGGCGCCTGCCCGGGATCGTCTTCGAACGCCGACGCCAGCGACGTCGCGCTGTACTGCTCGACGTAGTCCGGGTAGCCCCGCTCGCGCAGCAGACCCAGGTAGCGCTGGGTCTGGCGTTTCGCCGCCACGATCGACGCCCACCACTGGTTGACGACGTACGGGATGTCCATCGCGCGGAAGATCTCCTGCGGCGCGTCCGCGTTGACCAGCGCGAGCGGCCCCCCGGTCGTGCGGATCGCGGCGAACCACTCGCGCTGGTAGGCGGTCGCGGTGGTCGCCGAAGCCAGCGGGGCGGTCATGCCGCGGCTCCCGCCGGGACCAGCGCCGCCAGCGCCTCGGCGGTCAGCTCGCCGTACGGCTGGCGCTCGGCCAGCACCGCCGGCAGCCCGGTCGCGGCCCGCTGCTCGGGGAAGTCCCACGGCGGGGCGTCGTCGTGGACGCGGGCGTAGGACAACAGGACTTCGGCGCCACAGCCGCGGGCGGCCGCGGCGGTGTGCGCCGCACGCTGCCGGATGGACGCGCGGGGCGCGGACGGCCCATTGTGCTGGTAACGCTCGGCCAGCGCGAGCTCCGTCGGCGCCGCGCAGGTGCGGGCGAACAACAGCTCGCCCCAGTCGTGGTCCTCGCCGACGACGAGAAAGCCGTTGCGCTCCAACGTCTCGTACACCTCCGGCGAGTCGTGGGAACTCCCGGTGAGGAACAGCCGCGTCCCGGCCACTTCGGGCCGCTCTTCGGTGAGCAGCCGGTCGACGAGCGTCGTGGCTTCGCCGACCGGCAGCGTGGTGGTCGCGGCGACGACCTCCAGGAACCGGGTGCCGCTCAGCCGGTTCGCCCGGCGCAGCACGGCGAGCCGCGCGAGCGAGCGCCGCAGGTCGTCGTGCGCGGTGATCGCCGCGGCGAGGTCGCCGTCGCCGATGGGCCGCCACCGCCCCAGCCACTCCCGCAGCTGGGCGAGCTTCGCGTGGACGTACCGGGTGGTCGTGTGGTGCGGCAGGTGCAGGACGTCCACCAGCCGCACCGGCGGCAACCCCAGCTCCGGCTCGACCCGGTGCAGCTCGCGCAGCGCGTAGAACAGCCGCAACGACGCTTCGCAGTCGCGGGAAACCACGATGGCTTCGAGCGGCCCGTAGTCCCCGGCGAGGATCCGCGTCAGGATCGACCGGGCGGCCGGGTCGACACCGCGGCCGAGGTAGCGGTCACCCGCGGTGCTGTCTTCCCGCGGCTTCCCGGCCAGCCGCAGGGGCCGCAGGCCCGCCGCGGTGATCAGCTCGACCGGGACGTCCGCGCCGACGTACCCGACGACCGGCGCGCTCAAATCACCGCCTCCGCGACGAGCTCCGCGAGCTGCTGTTCGGTGTAGCCGAGCAGCTCGCGGTAGACGTGCTCGTTGTGCTCCCCCAGCCCGGGCGCCGGGCGGTCGAGGGCGACGCGGGCGGCGGAGAACCGGATCGGCACCCCGGTCCCGGCCAGGTCGGCCACCTCGCCGTGGCGCGGGTGCCGCAGCGGCACGACCTCCTCGCGCGCCAGCACCAGCGGGTCGCGGACGGCCTCGCGGGGCTCGCGGACCTCGGCCGCGGGCACGCCTTCGGCGGTGAACGCGGCGAGGATCTCGGCCAAGGGCCGCTCCCGGCACCACTCGCGGATGAGCCCGTGCAGCTCGTCGGCGGCGCGGACCCGCTGATCGCGCGTGCGGTAGCGGTCGTCTTCGGCCAGTTCCGGACGGCCGATGGCCCGGAGCACGCCGTGGGCGAAGGCGTCGGTCGGCGCGCAGAGCGCGACGTACCCGTCGGCGGCGGGCAGGATCCCGAACGGCGCCAGCCGCGGCACCATCGAGCCGGTGCGCTGCGGCAGGCCGACCGCTTCGAAGGCGTCGAACGGCTCGCACGCGACCAGCGAGGTCAGCGCCCCGAGCATCGACACGTCCACGTGCTGGCCCTCGCCGGTGTGCTCGGCCTGCAGCAGCGCGGACACCGTGCCGACCACGGCGAACAGCGGGGCGAGCAGGTCGCCGATCGGCAGCCCGAAGCGGACCGGGCCCTCGTCGGGCTCGCCCGCGGTCATCATCACGCCGCTCAGCGCCTGGATGATCGAGTCCATCGCCTTGCCGGAGCCCGGCCCGCCCTGGGCACCGAAGCCGCTGATCGAGGTGTAGACGAGCCGCGGGTTGAGCTCCCGGACCCGGTCGTAGGAGATGCCGAGCCGCTCGGTGACGCCCGGGCTGTAGTTCTCGACCAGCACGTCGGCGTCGCGGACGAGATCGGTGAACACCGCGTGCGAGCGCGGGTTCTTCAGGTCGAGGGTGACGCTGAGCTTGTTGCGACCGCGCAGCAGCATCGACACCGAGAGGTCGTCGTCGTGCCGCCGGGCGAGGTTCAGCCCGTCCCGGCCGACGTAGGGGGCGTTGTTGCGTGAGGAATCCCCGCCCGTGGCGGGGTTTTCGACCTTGATCACGGTCGCGCCGAGCCCGGCGAGCAACAGGGTCGCGTACGGCCCGGCGAGCGCGGTGGTCAGGTCGATGACGGTGCGGCCGGCCAGTGGCTGGTCGGTCATGCGGGAACCCCCTCGGTGAGATCGACGAGCACTTCGCGGCCACGGGTGGTGAACCGGCCGTTGAGCCGGGCCCCGCGGGTGATGTGCTCGACGTAGTTCGTGACGGCTTCGCCGCGTCCGGTGCCGCCGACCGGCACCGGACGGCCGCGGTCGTCGATCCAGCACGGGACGAACCCGGCTTCGCGCAGCCCGGACTCGTCGAAGCGGCAGAAGGCGATGGCGGTGTTGCGGCTTTCGGGGTGGAACGGGAAGAACGGCATGTCCGGGTCGGGCGCGAAGCCGTACAGCTTCGTCCGCCGCTCGGCCCACGCGCGCAGCTCGTCCGCGCCGACGCCCGCCCCCGGGGTCAGTGCGTGGGTGACCGTGGCGAAGTTGCCGAGGCCGTGGAAGATCGGCCGTCCCCGGTGGACTTCGATGCCGCGCATGATGTGCGGGTGGTGGGAGAACACGGCGTCGGCGCCGGCGTCGACCGCCGCGCGCGCCACCGGGCCCTCGTACATCGCGACGACCACCGGCGTGTGCCCGACGCCCTTGTGCAGCGAAACGAGCACGACGTCGGCCTCGGCTCGCAGCCGGCGCACGTCCTCGGCCATCGCCTCCAGGCTGTCCGGGTCGGCGAAGGTGTAGATCTTCGGCGGCCCGCCCGGGCTCGCGTGGTCCAGCTCGTAGTGGGTGAGGACGTGGACGTACGCGCAGCCGGGCTTGCGGGAAGTGGCCCACGAGTCGCGCGGGCCGACGCAGTTGTAGGACAGCACGCCGATGCGCAGGCCACCGCGTTCGACGATGGCCGGGCGCCGCGCGTGCGCCAGGTCCGGCCCGGCGCCGGCGGTCGCCAGGCCGGCGGCGCGGGCGTGCGCGATCGTGTCGGCCAGGCCTTCGTCGCCGGCGTCGCAGATGTGGTTGCCGGCCAGCGTGACGGCGGCGAACCCGGCGTCGGCCACCGCTTTCAGCGCGGCCGGGTCGGCCGGTGGTGCCGGGACGTCGGTGCTGCGCTGGACCGTCGTCGTCGAGTGCGGGACTTCGACGTGCCCGATCGCGAGGTCCAGCCCGCGCAGCACCGGCGCGGCCGGGGCGAGGAAGGACTCCGGCTCGGGCTCGTCCAGGATGAGGTCGCCGACGGCGCCGACGGTGATCACGAAACGCCCTCCTTTTCGGACAGATGACGGGACAGGAAGGCCCGCAGCCGGTCGGTCCGGGGCCGGGCGAACAGCTCGTCCGGCGGGCCCTCCTCGACGATCCGGCCCGCCTCCATGAACACGCACCGGTCGGCCGCCTCGCGGGCGAAGGCCATCTCGTGCGTGACGACGACCATCGTGGTCCCCGCCGCGGCGAGGTCCCGGAGCACCGCCAGCACCTCGTCGACCAGCTCCGGGTCGAGGGCGCTGGTGGGTTCGTCGAACAGCATGATCCGCGGCCGCACGAGCACGGCCCGCGCGATGGCGACCCGCTGCTGCTGCCCGCCGGAGAGCTGCCGCGGGTAGTGGTCCTCGCGCCCGGCCAGTCCGATGCGCGCCAGCAGCTCCCGGGCCTCCTGCTCCACGGCGGACCGATCGCGGCCGTGGACGCGGACGGCCGCGTCGGTGACGTTGCGCAGCACGGTGAACTGCGGGAACAGGTTGAACTGCTGGAACACCATGCTCATCCGGCGCCGCTGGGCCGCGATCTTCCGCTCGGTCAGCGCGCGCAGGCCGCCGGGTGTGCGCCGGTGCCCCAGGAGTTCGCCGTCGAGGTACATCGCGCCGCCGTCGAGCGGTTCGAGCTGGTGGGCGCAGCGCACGAGCGTCGACTTGCCGGACCCCGACGGCCCGATCACCACGACCGTCTCGCCTTCGTGCACGTCGAGGCTGACCCCCGCGAGCGCCGCCACCGGCCCGAACTGCTTGCGGACGCCGTCCAGGCGCAGGACCGGCGCGCTCATCGGGCACTCCGGTGGCCGCGGGAGAAGTGCCGTTCCAGCCGGCGCTGCCCGGCGGTGAGCGCGGTGACCACGACGAGGTACCAGAAGCAGGCGACCAGCAGCATCGGCACGATCTCGTAGGTGCGGTTGTAGATGACCTGCACCGAGTGCAGCAGGTCGGACATGGCGATGACCGACACGAGCGCGGTCCCCTTCAGCACGTTGATGAACTGGCTGCCCGCGGGCGGGATGATCACGCGCATGGCCTGCGGCAGCACGATCCGCAGCAGCGTCTGGCCCGGTGGGTAGCCCATCGCGCGGGCGGCGTCGCGCTGGCCGGGGTCGACCGACACGACCCCGGCGCGGAAGATCTCCGCCAGGTAGGCCGATTCGACCAGCGACAGCCCGAGCACCGCGGCCGTCAGCGGCGTGATGACGGTGTTGGCGTCCCACGTCCCGAAGACCGGGCCGAAGGGGATGCCGAGCGAAAGCTTCGGCAGCAGATAGGCGAGGTTGAACCAGAAGATCAGCTGCACCAGCGGCGGGATGCCGCGGAACAGGCCCACCCACAGCGTGGCCACCCACCGGGCGGGCGCGAACCCGCTCAGCTGCATCGCCGCGACCACGCCACCGGCCAGCGACCCGAGCACCATCGCCGCCACCGCGAGCAGCACGGTGGTGCCGAGGCCCGCCAGGACGCTCTTCTCGAACAGGTACTTCGCGACGACGTCCCACTGGAACCGGGAGTTGCCGACGAGGAAGACGACGAGCTGGGCGGTCAGCACGGCCAGCAGCAGCACGAACAGCCAGCGCAGCGGCCGGAAGCGGCCGCGGGCCCCGGCGACGTCGTCCGTGGCCGACGGCGTCTCCTCCACAGTGGACACCGCGGTCATTTCGCGGACGCCGCGTCGAACACCGGCTGCGGGACGGTCACGTCGGCCAGGCCCCACTGGTGCATGATCCGGGTGTAGGTGCCGTTGCGGAACAGCTCCTCGAACGCCTTCTGCAGCACCGGCCCGAGCTTCGCGGCCTTCGGCGTGTACAACGCGAGGTTGTCCTTCGTGGCGCCCTGTTCCTCGGTCTGCGTCACGTATTGGTACTGGCCCTTCTGCTGGGTCGTGACGTCGATCGCGGCGGCCTGGGTCATCCCGGCGGCCTCGGCCCGGCCGGACTTCGCGGCCAGCAGCGTGGCGTTCGTGTCGTCGAGCCCGACCACCTGCACGGCCGGCTTCTGTGAGCGCTCACAGTAAGCGGACAGCTTCGCGAGCTGCTCTTCGACGACACTGGCCGTGACCACCGCGACGCGTTTCCCGCACAGGTCGGCGGCCTGCTTGAGGCCGGCGGCGGCCCCTTCCGGGACCACGTAGGACGTGCGGGTGGTCATCCACGTGACGGTGTCGAACTGCTTCTCGCGTTCCGCGGTGGCCTTGACCGGGCCGTTGAAGGCGTCGTAGCGGCCGCTCAGCATGCCCTGCAGCGCGGCCGGGAGCCCGCTGACGATGGTGGTTTCCGTGCGCACGCCCAGTAGCTGGCCGAGCGCCTGCTGGAAGTCGTGGTCGATGCCGGTGACCGTCTTGCCGTCCGGGCCGACCGTGCGGTACGGCGGGTGCGAGTCCCCGGCGAACCGGAGGACGCCGGCGTCCTTGACCGCCTGCGGCAGCTGGTCGTGCAGCGCCGGGACGGCGGTGAGGGCGGCGGCGGAGGGGGCGGAGGCCGCCCCGTCGTCGACCGTGCACCCGGCCAGGGCGAGGCCCGTGGCGGCCACGGCGAGCGCGCTTCGACGCCATTGACGAAGTGAGGAACCCATGTCGTTTTCTTCCTGCGGAGGCCGCCCGGGAGGAGCGGCGAGGAAACCTGGGAGAACGATTGGTTGCTATCTGGGCGCCGATCGTCGCATGATGTGTCGCGTGATTCAACCCCTCGGTTCGAGCGGCCGGACGGAACTGCCACCATGGACCTCCGCGGCGGACCGCCCGCCGGAACCGACCCCGGAAGAGGCAGGAGCGCGATGACGACGGGCCCGCTGCCCCGCGACCGGCAGGGAGCCGAGCCGCAGCTGCTGCTCACCTCGCTGCTCGGCGACTTCTGGTACTGGCGCGACGAGCACATCCCCTCGGCCGCGCTGGTCGAGCTGCTCGGCGAGTTCGACATCAGCCCGGCGAGCGCCCGGGCGGCGATCCGACGGCTCGCCGGCCGCGGCTTGCTGACCGTCTCGCGCAGCGGCCGGACCACGGCGTACGGCATCCCGGCCCGGACGTCGGAGGTGATCATCGAGCGGACCCACCGGATGCTGACCTTCGGCACGACCGCCCCGGACTGGGACGGGCAGTGGACGGTGGTGACCTTCTCGGTGCCGGAGCAGGACCGCGGACTGCGCACGGCGCTGCGGTCGCGGCTGCGGGTCCTGCGGTTCGCCGCGCTCTACGACGGCGTCTGGGTCAGCCCGCACGACCTCGCCGAGCCGGCCCTGGCCGCCCTGCGCGAGCTCGGCCTGGGCAGCGCGACGGTGTTCCGCGCGACCGAGGTACCCGGTTCGGCCGCGGCGGCCACGGCCTTCGACCTCGACCCGCTGGCCCGGGAGTACGAACAGTTCGTCGAGCGCTACGAAGAGGTGCTGACCGGCTTGGACGCGGGCCTGATCAGCCCGGCGCAGGCGTTGCGCACCCGCACCGAGCTGCGCGTGGACTGGCGCCGCTTCCCGGAGACCGACCCGGACCTGCCCGCCGAGCTCCTGCCGGCCGGCTGGGCGCGCGACCGGGCCCAGAAGGTGTTCCTCCAGATCTACGACCGGCTCGGCCCGCTGGCCGAGCTCCGGTTCCGCCAGGTGCTGGCGGACACCGACCCGGCACTGGCGGACCTCGCCGACCACCACGACTCGGCCAAGGTGGCGGCGCTGTTCGCCGCACTGGGCGACCGCCACCCGGCGGGCGACACGCCGTTCGAGCAGGCGGCCGAAGCCCGGCGTCTGGACGAAGCCCGCCGGCGGTGAGCGGCACGTCCCGGGCGGTGCCGCGCTCTCAGCGAGGTGGCAGCGACACCCGGCGTGTCCCGCCGCGGGCACGGGCCATCACAGAAGCCACGGCGGGCACGCCGCTCGAACAGGTGGCCCAAGCCGAGCGCCTGGACTGAAGCCCGCCGCCTGGCCCGCTTCGCCGCCCGACACGTCAGGACGGCGAAGCGGCCAGGCTGCCTACGGGGTCAGCCCAGCGTCCACTGCTGGTTGCTGCCGCCGTTGCAGGTCCACAGCTCGACCGGGGCGCCTTCGGCGGTGGACGCGCCCGTCACGTCCAGGCACAGTCCGGATTGGACACCCGTCACCGTGCCGTTCGCGTTGACCGTCCACTGCTGGTTGCCCTGCCCGTTGCACGACCAGGTCACCACCTTGGTACCCGCGCTCGTGCCCTGGCCGGAGGCGTCCAGGCAGAGCGTCGCCCCGCCGAGCGTGGCCGTCAGCCTGCCGTCCGACGTGCGCGTCCACGTCTGGTTCGGCTGGCCGGTGCAGCCGGCGATCTGCAGCTGCGTCCCCTGGGTGGAGTTCGGGGCGGACAGGCACTTGCCGGCGCCGACCGCGTGCACCGGGCCCGTTCCCGTGGTGCTGCCGCCGGTGCCGTACCCGGCCGCGACGACGTTGGCCTGGACGGCGTTCTCGGTGGCGTCGGACGGATAGCCCGACGTCATGACGCCTTCGTAGAACGTGCCGGCGGACCCGATGCTGTTGTCGCCGCCGGTGCCGAGGATGATGGCGCCCTCCTTGCGCATCGGGTTGTAGCCGGAGACGTTGGGCCGCACGCCGTCGTAGAAGGTGGACACGCCGCCGGACTGGGCGTTGCCGCCGCGGATGGCCCACCGGTTCTGGCCGCCCTTGATGATCGCGGTCAGGTAGCGGTGGCTGATGCTCGGGTCGTTGGCGTTGTAGTGCTGGTTGACCCCGGAGAACAGGCCGTTCTCCAGGTCCGCCATGATCCACGGGCCGTTCCCGGCGCCGTAGCCCCAGACCTTGATGTTGCCGAAGTAGATGGCTTCCATCGTGCCGTTGCCGTTGTCCCGGCTGTTGCGCTCGGCGTTGCCGTAGTCGAAGCAGCAGCCGCCGTTGTAGTGCGTGCCGTCGAAGATCGCGTACATGCCCTCCGGCTGGTCACCGGTGGCGATCCCGTTGGTGTTGTTGTTGCGGTAGCCGGTTCCCGGAGCGACGTAGACGCCGTAGGCCTTCTGCCCGCCGACGGTCGTCGGGGCCGCCGTCGCACTGGCCAGGTTGTCGTACCCGCCGGGCGCCGGGCCGGAGAAGCCGCCCGGCGGGGCCTGGGTCAGGTGGTTGCCGCGGCCGGACTGGTCGTAGATGACGGTGATCAGGCACGTCGTCCCGGCGCAGAACGAATCCTGGGCCGCCGCGTTCGCGACCCCGCCCGCGCTCAGGACACCGATGTCCCGCGTCGTGCTGTCCGACGCCCGCCGCACCTGGTAGAGCGAGCCGTTGTACGCGCCGTACAACGCCCGGGTCGTCGAATGCGCGGCGACGCACGGCGTGCCGCCCGCCGCGTAGATGTCACACGGTCCTTCGGTGGCGGCCTGCGACGGCGTGGCCGTGCCGGCCACCGCACCCGCCGCGATCGCCACGGCCGGCCACAACCGGCTCCAGCGTGCTCTCATCGGTGAACTCCTTCGTCCGGGGTGCCGCTAGCTCCGTGTCCACTTCTGCGCATCGCCGCCGGTGCAGGTCTGCAGCGTCACCGGCGTGCTGTTCCCGGTGCCGTTGCCGGCCGGGGTGAGGCACAGCCCGGATTGGACACCGGTGATCGTCCCGTCGGCGGCGGCGTTCCACTGCTGGTTGGTCCCGCCGGTGCAGTCCCAGATGATCGCCCGGGTACCGGCGGTCGTGCCCGCGCCTTCGGCGTCGAGGCACTTGCTGCCGTACACCTGCAGCTGCTTGCCGGAGGTGAGCGTCCACTGCTGGTTGCTGCCGCCGTTGCAGTCCCACAGCGTCACCTGCGTGCCGTTGGTCTGGGACACGTTCGGGACGTCGAGGCAGCGGCCGGCCGCGGTGTTGCGCAGGACGGAGGTCGACCCGCCGCCCGAGCCGGCGACGGCGAGGTTGTCGAACTGCGCGGTCTCCCCGATCGACGTGCCGATCCCGACCTGACCGGCCGGGAAGGTGCTGTCGCTGACCGTGCCGATCGCGGTGCCGTCGACGGAGGCGGTGATGGTGCTGCCCGAGAAGCCCAGGGACAGCTTGTGCCAGCTGCCGGTGCCGAGCGCGGTGGTCGTGCCGCTGCGCAGCGTCGTGACCTGCTGGCTGGTGTTGTTGCGCAGGATCGACCAGGCCCCGGTGTCACTCACCCGCAGGTAGTAGGCGTTCACCGCGCCCTGGTTGCCGGTGTCCTGGGAGCCGACGCGGCCGAGCAGTTCGACGTACCCGGCCTTCTCCAGCAGCACGTCCGAGCTCAGCGTGTAGTTGCTCCAGGCCACGTTGCCCAGCAACGCGTAGGGATCGGTCGTCTTCTTCCAGGGGATGGCCTTCTGCGGGGCCGCCTGGCGCACGCAGGTGCCCGCGCGGCCGGCGCCGCAGGCGGCGGTCTCGAACGCACCTTCCATGTCCATCAGGTACTTGGCTTCCTTGCCCTTCGCGTACCCGTCGAAGTCGTCGCTGTAGGGCAGGTTCAGTGAGCCTTGCGGCGGGCCGGCCGCGGTGCCCTTGCCCTGCCCGGTGGTGGTCGTGAGGGTGTAGAGGTAGCCGGGCTGGACGGTCAGGGAGAACGCTCCGCCGGCCGGGGTGACGTCGGTGCTGTGCACGAAGTGGTCCGCCGGGTTGTTCGAGTTCAGGTTGGTCGCCCAGACGTGCACCTGGCCGGTGGACAGGCCGCCGGTGACGTTGAGGTTCAGCGTCTGCGCCGAGGTCGCGTCCATCGTCTCGATGACCGTGCTGTAGTCGGTGTTGTTGGTCGACTTCAGCGAGACGTAGCTGCCGTTCGCGCGGTTCCCGCCGAGGTAGCCGCTGGAGGCGTCGAGGTACTTCCAGCCGGGCGCGGTGAACTGCGTCGTGTGCGCGAGCGCCCAGGTGTCCTTGCCGACCGCGTAGTAGCCCGACCACGGCTGGTTGGCGAGCATCAGCCCCACGGTCGGCCACGGGATGTTCGGCGTGACGGCGGCGATCAGGTCCCAGTTGAGGTAGGCGGTCATCTTGGCGTCGAGGTACACCCGGTTGATGCCGCGGGCCAGCGGCTTGGCGCCGTCGTTGTAGTCCTGGGAGCCGTTTTCGCTCGACCACAACGTCTTCCCGGTGTTCGTGACGTTGGCCGGGACGCTGCAGGACGTCTGCGCGCTGAGGTAGCCGCAGGTGTAGTGGGCGCTGAGGACGTCGGTCGCGTTGCGGTAGGCGGTGTTCGTGGAGATCGCGCTCGCCGGGCCCCAGTCGCCCGGCCACGAGTCACCGGAGATGATCTTGATGGCGCTGTACCCGTTGGCGTTGAGCGCGTTCCGCAGCGTGACGGTCCAGTCGGCGCTCCACTGCTTTTCGTTCTGGACGCTCGTCAGGTAGTCGATGGTCAGCCCGTGCTGCTTGGCGCACCCCAGCCACGACAGGTAGTAGTCGGTGAGGTCGTTGGAGAAGAACGTGCCGTTGCCGATCCAGCCCGGTGCGCCCCACGGCAAGCCGACGAGCTTGATGCCGGGGTTGCGCGCCTTCGCCTGTTCCATGATCCACCACTCGTACCCGCGGTTGCAGTCGAGGTCGCCGCGGAAGTGGGCGTGGCTCGGCTCGGCACCGCTGGTGGAGTTGGTGTCGCCGCCCATTTCCACCTTGAGGATCTGCAGGGCGGCGCCGTAGCCGGGCTTGAAGAGGTAGTCGAGGATCTGGCCGCGCTGCGGCTCCGGGTAGTCGATCAGCAGGCGGCTGTTGCCACCGCCGCCGCTGACGGCACCGACGCCGTCGAACGTGCGCCCGCCCGAACCGCCGTTGATCGTGATCGAGGTGGCGGCCTGGGCCGGCGTCGCGGCGACGGTGACACCGGCCGCCGCCAAGACGACCGCGGCCACCGCCGCCAACGCGGCTCTCGCACTCCGGAGCATGCTGGTCCTCACTTCCGACGAAGGCGGCCCCCCGCGAAAGTCTCGGGATGACCGGCGAAACGATCGGTCGCTCAGCGAAGAGGGAAACAGCCTGGGAGAACCCATCTTCGTCGATGGCGAACACACCGGGCGTTAACGCTAACAGTCCGGCCGCCACCGAACAACTGCCGGCTCCGCGGTGCGGCGCAGTTTACGAAACTCCCCGCTCCTCGTTTCACGGAAGGACAATCGTCGCAGTTCAGCGGCCTTCTCCGGTTGCCCAGCGGCGTCGGCGGCAAATGTAATTTTCTCGGCTCCGGGCGAAAACCCGGCCGCCACCCCTTTCCCGAGCCGCCGTCCCGGGCTACAGTCTCCGATTGCTGGGAGCGCTCCCAGAACCGCCGTTTCCGGCGCCACCACCGTTCAAAGGAGAAGGTGCATGCGAAGCAGGACAGTGGCAGCCGGTGGACTGGCCGCGGTGGCCGCGACCGGCCTCGTCGCCGCGACCACGTGGGCCGGCGCGCAGGCCGCCGACTCGGCGTACTACGTCGACCCGGGCACCAACGCCGCCAAGTGGGTCGCGGCGAACCCCGGCGACTCGCGCGCGGCGGTCATCCGGGACCGCATCGCCTCGGTGCCGCAGGCGAGGTGGTTCACCACCACGAACACGTCCACGGTCCGCGGTGAGGTGGACGCCTACACCGGTGCGGCGGCCGCCGCGGGGAAGATCCCGATCCTGGTCGTCTACGACATCCCCAACCGCGACTGCGGCGGCGCGAGCAGCGGCGGCGCCCCGTCCCAAGACGCCTACCGGGCCTGGATCGACCAGGTGGCGGCCGGCCTCGCGGGACGTCCCGCGGCCATCATCCTCGAGCCCGACGTGCTCCCGCAGATGACGAACTGCCAGAGCAGCGACCAGCAGCGCCAGACGACAGCATCGATCGCGTACGCGGGCAAGAAGCTCAAGGCCGGCTCGTCGCAGGCGAAGGTGTACTTCGACATCGGGCACTCCGCCTGGCTTTCGGCGAGCGAGGCCGCCTCGCGGCTGCGCGCCGCCGACATCTCCAACAGCGCCGACGGCATCTCCACCAACGTGTCCAACTACCGCTCGACCGCGGACGAGGTCGCCTACGACAACGCCATCCTCAACCAGCTCGGCGACTCGCGGCTGAAGGCTGTGGTCGACACCAGCCGCAACGGCAACGGGCCGCAGGGCAGCGAGTGGTGCGACCCCGCCGGCCGGGCGATCGGCATCCCGAGCACCAACCAGACCGGCGACAGCCAGATCGAAGCGTTCCTCTGGATCAAGCCGCCGGGCGAGGCGGACGGCTGCATCGCCACGGCCGGCCAGTTCGTGCCGCAGCGGGCCTACGACCTCGCCATCGCGGCGGGTCCGGTCCAGACGACCACGCCGACGACACCGACGACCCCCACCACCCCGACGACGCCGACCACCCCCACGACGCCGACTTCCCCGACCACCACGACCCCGCAGCCGACCGGCGGCTGCAAGGTGACCCACCGGGTGGTCAGCAGCTGGCCGACCGGGTACACCGGCGAGATCGTCATCGAGAACGACGGTGCCGCCCTCAGCAGCTGGACGCTGACGTTCTCCGCACCCGGCGTGACCGTCACCCAGGGCTGGAACGGGACCTGGAGCGACACCGGCGACGTCGTCAAGGTGGACAGCGCGTCGTGGAACGGCAACCTGGGCACGGGTGGGACCACCACGCTCGGCTACAACGCCACCTACAACGGCAGCACGCCGCCGCCGTTCCTGCAGCCGGCGGTCAACGGGACCTACTGCTCCTGAGCGCGGCGGCGGCCCAGCCGCAGCGCGGAGACGAGGAAGAAGATCCCGCCCAGCGTGGCGTAACCGGCGAGCGACCGCAGCGACGCACCGTCCATTGTGGCCTGGATGACGAAGGAAGCACCGGCCACCACGGAGATCGCACCGCTGAGGATCATCGGCCACTGGCCGCCCATGCCGCGCCGGGCGACCCCGACGGCGAGCTGGGCGAGGCCGGCCACGATCGCCCAGGTGCCCCACACGCGCAGGACGCCGGGGATCCCGGACGAGGCGGCCACCGCCAGCCCGGCGGCGGCGAGCAGGCTGATCGCGACGTTCGCGTATAGCGCCGCGATCGGCCTGCCCGTCTTCGACGAACGCGCGTCGAGCACGGCGGCGACCACGTCGAACAGCGGGTACAGCACCAGCAGCGCGATGCTGACCGGGCCGAGGCTCGACGCCGTGGCGACCAGGAATCCCGCCCAGACCAGGGCAAACCCGAACCTGACGAAGTAGAGCCGCCGCAGGGTCTGCGCGACGCCGGCGGCCGGAGTGGTGTTCGTGGTCATGAGTGCTCCCGGTAGATAGAACGATCTGTCTCGTGCCGCCGACTATGGCAGTGTGACGCCGTCGCCGTCAAGACCGACCGTTCTATCTGCTAGGCTCGGGACCACGAACCACGGGAGGTGGACGTCGAGTGTCCGAAGCACGCGCACGGCTGCTGGCCACCGCGAGCGAGCTGTTCTACGCGGAAGGCTTGCACTCGGTGGGCATCGACCGGGTCATCGCCGGCGCGGGCGTCACGCGGGCCACGCTCTACCGGCACTTCCCCAGCAAGGACGAACTGCTCGTCGCCTACCTGACCGAAGCCGACAACCTCATCCGCGCCCAGGTGGCCGCGGCCCGCGCGGAGGCGGCGGCCGGTGCCCCCGAGGACGCCGTCCGCGCGGTGGCCACGACGATCGCCGACGGCATCCGCTCACCGGGGTTCCGGGGCTGCGCGTTCCTCAACGCCGCCGCGGAGTACCCCGATCCGGCCCACCCGGTCCACCGAGCCGTTCTCGCGCACCGGCAGTGGTTCCTGGAAACCGTCACGGAGCTGCTCGCCGCCGCGGGCGAACCCGACCCCGAGCCGGCGGCCCGGCACTTCGTCATGCTCCGCGACGGCGCGATGGCGGCGGGCTGCCTCACCGACCCGGCCCCGGTCTGCGTCACGTTCCTCCGCGGGGTGGAGGGAATCCTGAAGTACCGCGACGCCCCCGGCGGCAAGCGGCGGAACCGGGGCTAAGCCGCCCGGTCCGCGGTCCAGGCCACCACGGGTGCGGCGGGCTCCCCGAGTTTGGTGCCCTTGCGGTACCCGCCGAAGATCATGCCGAGCACCAGGACGGCCAGGACCGCCAGCAGGATCCACAGCCACACGGACTTGCGCACGCCCACTCCCTCCGGCCAAGCGGTCACACCGTACCGCTCGATTGGCCGGGCGGCCGTTTGGGTATTCGTGCCGGTATGGGTGCTTGGGGCAAACGGCTCGTCGCTTTCGCCGTGGCAGTGGTGGTTCTGGCCGCCGCGGTACTCGTCGGTTCGGCGGTTCACCTGTTACCCCAATTGCGCAACCCGTTCGCCGAACGGACCGAGGAGCACTCCGGTCCGGTGCTGCTGCAGTCGATCGTCGAGCTCTCCCGCTACGAAGCGGCGAGCGGTTCGTTCCAGGTGGTCGTCGACATCACCACCAGCTCCGTCCTGCCCAGCTTCCTCGTGGGCAGCGACACGCTGTTCATCGGCGTCGGCACGGACAACGCCTACGTGGACTTCTCCCGGCTCAAGGGTGAAGCGGTCCAGGTCTCCGACGACCGCCAGTCCGCCACGATCACGCTGGGCCACGCGCAGCTGGAGCCGGCGACTCTCGACGTGCACGAGTCGCATGTGTACGCCCAGCAGCAGGGCCTCTTCACGCGCATCAGCGACTTCCTCAGCGGGAACCCCAACTCGCAGCAGGCGTTGTACGAGCTCGCGCAGAAGCAGATCCAGGCCGCGGCGGCGAAGAGCTCGCTGGTGGCCGACGCCGAGCGGAACACCCGGACGATGCTGACCGGGCTGCTGCAGTCGCTCGGCTTCAAGAACATCACGGTCAAGTACGCCGACACCAACCCCGGCTGACCCGCAGCTCCGGCGGCGCGAACGAAATTGCCGGACCCTCGGCACAGCTCGCCGCTGGTACTACCTGAAGACCTCGTCCGAGGAGGGTTTGCCGATGACGGGCTTCGCCGTCCCGCCGCTGCGGTCCGGGCTGCCGATCGGGCCGGGGTGGGTCACCGGCACCGGCTCGGCGCCGGTGGTGTTCCCCTACGACGGGACGGTGGTGGCGGACGCCCCGGTCGGCTCGGTCGAGCACGCGGTCACCGCGCTCGACGCGGGCGCTGCGGTCGTCAAGCGGGTGGGGGCGCTGACCTCGGCGGCGCGCCGTTCGATCCTGCTCGACGTCGAGGCCGCCGTCCGCGCGCGGTCGGCGGAGTTCACCGAGCTGCTGGTCGCCGAGACCGGCAAGACCCGCGCCGACTGCGCGCTCGAGCTGTCGCGGACGCTGTTCACCTGGTCGGCGACCGCGGAGGAGGTCGCGCACATCCACGGCGAGACCGTGCCGCTGGACGTCCAGGAGTCCGGCGCCGGGCTGGTCGGGTTCTGGACGCGCAAGCCGATCGGCCTGGTCGTGGGCATTGCGGGGTTCAACGCGCCCCTCCTGCTGGCCAGTCACAAGATCGCGCCGTCGATCGCCGCGGGCTGCCCGGTGATCTGCAAGCCGGCCCCGGCGACGCCGTTGTCGGCGTTGTGGCTGGCGGAGCTGGTACGCGAGGCGGCGGAGCGGCACGGGGCACCGCCGGAGATCGTCCAGGTCGTGACGGGCGACGCCGAGGTCGGGCGCACGCTGGTCACCGACCCGCGCGTGGCGGCGGTGTCGTTCACCGGGTCGGCGGCGGTCGGCCACCGGATCGCCAAGGACGCGGCCCCCCGCAAGGTGCTCCTGGAGCTGGGCTCCAACGCGGCACTGGTGGTGGCGGCGAACGCCGACCTGGACAGAGCGGCCGACGCGGTCCTGCGGGGCGGCTTCTACTTCAACGGCCAGGCGTGCATCGCGGTCCAGCGCGTGATCGTGTGCGAGCCGGTGCGCGAGGAGTTCGTCGGCAAGCTGACCGCCCGCATCGGCGAGCTCACCACCGGAGACCCCCGCGACCCGGCGACCAAGGTGGCGCCCCTGATCGACGAAGCGTCCACCCGCCGCGCACTGGACTGGATCGACCGCGCGGAGCGGGCGGGCGCAAAGCTGCTGGCCGGCGGCCGCCTGGCCGGGCGCACGATCGAGCCGACGCTCCTGCTCGACGTCCCCGAACAAGCGGAGGCGTGGTGCGAAGAGATCTTCGCCCCGGTCGTGGCGATCCGGTCGGTACCGGACCTGCCCGCCGCGTTCGAGCTGGTCAACCGTTCCCGCTACGGCCTCCACGCGAGCGTGTACACCCGCTCACTGGCGGCCGCGTTCACGGCGGTCGAGGAGCTGGAGGTCGGCGGCGTGATCGTGAACGAGGCCCCGGGCTTCCGGTCGGACATCATGCCGTACGGCGGCGTGAAGGACTCGGGCATCGGCCGCGAGGGCCCCCGGTTCGCGATCGAGGAACTGACCGTCACCCGCATGGCCGTGATCCGGCCGGAATGAGCGAGACGATGACCGACTACACCGGATTGTTCCGCCTGGAGGGCAAGCGAGCGGCCCTGATCGGAGCGGGCGGCATCGGCCGCGAAGCAGCACTGGCCCTCTCGGCCCACGGCGCCGAGGTGACATGCCTGGACAAGAACCCGGCAACGGCCAAGTCGACGGCGGCCGAGGCAGGCGGACACGCACGCGAACTGGACATCACGAACGCGGAAGCGGTCGCCCAGGCGGCCGAGGCCCTGGGCGACATCGACGTACTGGTGTTGACGGCGGCCACGAACGTCCGCAAGAGGATCCTCGACTACACCCCGGTCGAGTTCGACCGCGTGGTAGCCCTCAACCTCAAGGCAACGTTCACGGTGCTGCAGGCGTTCGGCCGCCAAATGGTCCAAAGAGGACAGGGAAGCATAATCGTATTTTCCTCGGTCCGAGGTTTCGTGGTCGAGCCAGGTCAAGCGGTGTACGCGGCAACGAAGGCGGGAGCAATCCAGCTGGTGAAGACAGCGGCAGCGGAGTTCGGCGAAGCAGGCGTGAGGGTGAACGCAATAGCCCCCGGAGTGGTCGAAACCCCCCTGACCAACCAGATCAAAGAAAACCCGGATTGGCACAACGCGTACGCAAAAAAGAGCGCACTGGCCAGATGGGCCCAACCATCAGAGCTGGCCGGAGCAGTGGTGTACCTGGCATCGGACGCAGCAACATACGTAACGGGTTCAACGCTGATGGTAGACGGAGGCTGGACAGCAATAGACGGCCGCTATACACCACCAAACTAAAACGCGAGATAACCACAAACGGGACCACAGAAGCACCCAGACCTCCCCGCAACCCCGATCCGAAGCCAGAACACGGCCGGCGGCACCGGGTCAAGGCACGCTTTCCCGCCTTGACGCGGTGCCGCCGACCGTAGTCACAATGGCAAATCGGGGTAGCAAAACCCAGTGCAAGGTAAGACCAACAGACAGCCAAACCAGAACCAGCAGACCAACCGGCAGCCAAACCAGAACCCAACAGATCACCGGAAGCCAAACCAGGACCAGCAGACCGACTCTCAGCCGTTGCGCACGAGCCGCCACCGATTGGCCGAAGCCCCATTATCCGGCCCCTGCAAAGCATAAGCCCCAGCAGCAGTGGACCCATTCTCAATGGTCAGCAACTTACCACTGTTAACGTTGACGATCTTGGACGACCCATCCCCCTGATCAACAACAGTCCACCGATGATCAGCAGTCCCGTTGTCCGACCACTGCAGAACCCTCCCCCCATCAGCCGTCGACATGTCCTGCACACCAAGCACCTTCCCGCTGTTGGCGTTCCGGAACCGCACAGAACTCCCATCGGTGATCAGCTCCCAGTTGTGATCGGCGGTACCGCTGTCCGTCCACTGCAGCGCGCGACCACCATCGGCGGTGGACATGTTCTCCACACCCAGCACCAAGCCACTCCCGACGTTGACCAGCCGGTAGGTCGTCCCACCGGAACCACTGGTGTTCCAGTAGACGGTGTAGTTGAAGCCCTGCGCGTCGTAGAACGGCACCAGGTTCACCGCGGCACCGTTCGCGGTGGCGCTGAAGGTCAGCGCACTGCTGCTGGTCCGGGTGACCGAACTCGCGTTCAACGACGGCAGCGCGCCGAGCGTGCTGTTGCCGTAGTTGCCCGCCAGCACCACCGGACCGTAGGTGACCGCCGCGACGTTCGCGTTGTCGTTGGCCGCCTTCAGCGCCACCTTCATGGGCAGCCGCACGGTGACGGTGTCGCCCGAAGCCCAAGAGCGGGACAGGGTCGCGTAGCTGCCGGGAGTGGCGGTCAGGTTCTGCGCGACGCCGTTGACGCTGATGGTCGCCCCGGTGGTCCAGCCCGGGATGCGGATCCGCATCGCCCAGGTCCCGCTCACGCTCCCGGTCACCGTCAGCGTGGTCGTGTCACTGGCCGGGAACGACGTGGTCTGGGTGACCGTGATGCCGCGCTGGGTCCAGGTGAGCACCGACGGGAGGAACTGGTGCACGATCAGCGTCGTGTCGGCGTAGGAGTAGATCGAGTCCGCCAGCTTCGTCTGGGTCTCCAGGCCGCTGCCCTGGCAGCACCAGAACGAGTTGTAGTCGGTGCTCCACGTGCCGCCGCCCCAGGCGGGGCCGAGGCCGCGGCGGCCACCCGGGTTGAGCGAGCTGAAGTACGTGATGTGGCCGTGGCTGTCGGCCGGGTTCTGCTGGCCGATCATCTGGTTGAGCAGGGCCCGCTCGTAGTAGTCGGCCAGGTCGGCGCGGTCCGGGTACAGCGCGAGCAGTTCCCGGGTCAGCTTGAGCATGTTGTAGGTGTTGCAGCTTTCGCACGTGTCCTGGTTGAGGTAGCCGGCGATGGCGTTGGGCGCGCGGAAGTGCTCGGCCTGGCTGTTGCCGCCGATGGCGTAGGTGTGCGCCCCGACGGTGATGTTCCAGGCGTTCGTGGCGATGTCCCGGTAGCGGGTGGTGCCGGTGGCCTTGTACTCCCGGGCGGCACCGATCCACTTCGGGATCTGGGTGTTGGCGTGCAGGCCGTTGAGCTGGTCGCGGTTGGCGGCCAGCGGGTCGAACACGGCGGCGTGGTCGAAGCGCTGCGCGGCGGTCAGCCACCGCGCGTCACCGGTGTACTGGTAGAGATCGGTGAGCACCGCGTTCATGCCGCCGAATTCGGTGTTCAGGACCGACTGCATCTGGCTCGTGCTCAGCCGCGCGGTCCGGCGGTCGACCCAGCCGGCCAGGTTGAGCAGCACGTCCCTGGCCTGGGTGCTGCCGATGTACCGCCACACGTCGAGCAGGCCGGCCATCGTCTTGTGGATGCAGTAGTACGGGACGTTGCCGTTGGACAGCTTGCCTGCCTCGAGGTTGTCGAAGTCGGACTCGGGGAAGCCCGACAGGTACCCCGCGGCGAACCCGGCGGCGCTGTTGTTGGCCTGGCACTTGGCCAGCTCGGCCACCATCGTCGTGGCCTTGTCGCGGCTCGTGGTGTCGTCGGCGACGGCCCACAGCTGGGCCCACGCCGAGAGGAAGTGCCCCTGCACGTGGCTGCGGAACGGGAAGTTCGGCGCGTCCCAGCCGCCGTTGGTGGCCGCGCCGGCCGTGGAGAGCCGGTGGTTGGCGCGGAAGTTGTACAGCAGCCGGTTGACGTCGACGAACCGCAGGTAGTTCTGCGTCCGGTTCTGGTTGTCCAGCCACCGGCTGGCGGTCAGCCGCACCTGGCCGAGCTCGAACGGGAACGCGGACACCCCGGCGTCCGGGCGGACCGGCCCGACGGCCGCGGTGGCCGCCGAGGCCGCCGTGGCGACCGGGGCCCAGCCCACGGCGGATCCGGCCGCGGAAGCAAGGGCGGTGGCTCCGGCGGCTTGCAGCAACCGCCGCCGGCTGAGGGATGGGGACACCGGGTACTCCGTTCATCGGGCGGACAAAAGCGAGCCAGCACAATGTTAGCGTTAACAAAGTGAGCTCTGTCACGATACTCAGGCAGCTGTTGCCACACAAGACCGCCGCCGCCCGGGCCGCGCGCGACTTTGCCGAAATCGGCGACGGCACTGAAACTTTCATTTCCGCCGGACCCGGTTTCCCATTCCGGGATACCCGCGGACGGTGTTTCCCGCTTCGGCGCGCCGGACCGGCGTCAGGTCCGCCGCAGCCCGTTCACCAGGAGCTGCACCAGGTGCCGCGCGTCGTAGGACGCCGCCGTTCCCGCGCCCGCGCAGAGGCTGCCGACGCCGCGCATCAGCTCGTACGCGTCCTGGCCCGGCACGATCTCCCCGGCCGCGGCCGCCGCGTCCAGCAGCTGCGTGCAGACCGGGCCGAGACGTTCGAGGAAGTAGGCGTGCAGCGGGTCGTAGCAGGGTTCGTCGGACTGCAGCACCGACGCCAGGCCCTGCTTGGTGATGACGAAGTCGACGAACCGGTCGATCCACTCCACCAGCGCCCGGTGCGGTCCAGGTTCCGCCGCGAGCAACGCGGGGCCGGCTTCGGCCAGGGCCTCGACCTGCAGCCGGTACACCGCGAGGATGAGGTCCGCCCGGGTCGGGTAGTGGCGGTAGATGGTCGCCGTGCCCACCCCGGCCCGGGCGGCGATCTCCCGGATCGGCGCCTCGACGCCGGAGGTCACGAACACCGCGGCCGCGGCCTCCAGGACGTTGCCGGCGTTGCGCCGCGCGTCCGCGCGCTGCGGCGGTTTGCCTGCCGCCGTCCGGGAACCGCTCACGACCGCATGCTACCGGCCCCCACCGGCTCCCCGACGTCCAGCAGCAGCCCGGCGAGCTCGGCGGGCGCGGTGATCATGCAGTCGTGCCCGGTGGCCAGCTCCCGCACGTCCGCGGGCTCGCCGTTCGGCTGCACGGCGGGCACCGGGCGCCGGTCGAACCCGGCCGGCTTCACCGTGCAGTGGATGTGGGTGCGCGGGATCGCGCGCAGGGCCGGGTTGTCCTGGGCGACCGGCTCTTCGAGGCACCGCAGCGACTGGTCGGACAGCATGGTCCGCAGCCAGGCGACGTCGCCCGGATCGGTGACGCCGAACAGGCCGAATGGCGCGGGCAACTCGGGCAGCGGCGGAACCCGCCAGCCGGTCCCGAGCATGCTCCGGCTGATCGGCATGACGTCGAGGGCGTTCTCGCCGTCGGCGGGCACCATCGCGTCGAGGTACACCAGCCGCGCGATCCGCTCCGGCACCTCGTTGGCCACCGCGGAGATCACCAGGCCCGCGTAGCTGTGCCCGACCAGGACGACGTCGTGCAGGTCCGCTTCGACCAGCAGCCGGACGACGTCGGCGGTGTGCGTGCGCAGGCCGACGTCCGGGCTCAGCAGGTGCCGGGTCTCGCCGTAGCCGGTGAGCGTCGGGGTGAAGACCCGCCGCCCGCTCGCCGCCAGCCGCGGCACGACCCGCGCCCAGCACTGCCCGGTGTGCCACGCGCCGTGGACCAGCACGTAAGTGATCGCCATGGAAGCTCGATTCGTCAAGTGGGACGTTGTCCCGGTTAGCATACGGGACATTGTCCCAC
The DNA here is from genome assembly GCF_046549135.1 of Amycolatopsis sp. lyj-23. Lineage (NCBI taxonomy): Bacteria > Bacillati > Actinomycetota > Actinomycetes > Pseudonocardiales > Pseudonocardiaceae > Amycolatopsis > Amycolatopsis sp. lyj-23. The sequence continues at coordinate 318,696 of NZ_JAJPWN010000007.1, forward strand.
TTACGTCGCGGCGGGTCGATCCCCGAAGGCCGCCGTGTGGGCCGCGGCGCACTCGCCCGGCAGTTCCACCGGCACGACGACGCTGCCGGTGACGGTCGCCGGCGGCTCCAGGGGTATCGCTCGTACCCGGGCCGACCGGATCTCGGCGACCTGGTCGGCGGGCAGCACCGTCCAGCCGCGCGGATCCGAGCCGACCTCGACGACGGTGTCCCGGGCGGTCCCCGCCGGGCGGCCGGCCCGTCCCTCGAGCCCGGCCGCGCGCAGGGCGACGGTGTCCCCCGACGGGATCCGCAGTTCGCCACCGGCGAGGTCGGCGACCCGCACGACCGGGCGGTCCGCGGCGGGGTGGCGCGCCGACACCACCGCGAAGACCGGCTCCGTCCAGGCGGGCAGCACCCGCAGTCCCGGCGCCGCCTGCACGCCCCGGACCAGCGCGAGGTCGGCGTCCCCCTGCCGCACGGCGTTCAGGCGCGCGGCCGGCGGCAGGTCGACGAGCACGACGTCGAAGCCCGCTCGCTCGCGCAGCGCGTCGATCCCGCGTTCCAGCCGGGCCGCGAACTGCCCGGCGCCGGTGCCGATGCGCAGCACGCCCGCGCGCGCGGTGAGCCGGACCCGGTCGACGGCCGCGAGCGCCTCCCTCGCCGTGCCGAGCACGCGCTGCCCGGCTTCGGTCAGCCGCACCCGGCGCGGCGACCGGTCGAACAGCCGGACGCCCAGCTCGCGCTCCAGCGCGGCGATCTGCCTGCTGACCGCCGGCTGGGCGATGTGCAGCCGCTCGGCCGCGCGGCCGAAGTGCAGCTCGTCGGCGACCGTGACGAAGTACCGCAGCGCCCGCAGTTCCACCGGCCCGCTCCTTTCCTGCGACGATGCCGCGAAGGTATCGCTGCCCGGCGGAACCGGTCCTGGTTCCCGGACCGCGGGACTGGTGCACTTCACGGCATGGATCTCGGACTGCTCGGCGCCCACCTGCGCGAACACCAAGTGACCCCGGACGCGGCCGTCGCCCTCGAGCACGCCGGCTACGGCACGCTCTGGCTCGACGCCTCTCCCCCGGCCGACCTGGAGCTCGCCGAAGCGCTGCTCGACGCGACCAACCGGCTGGTGGTCGGGACGAGCGTGGTCAACGCATGGACCGCCGACGCGGCCACGGTGGCGGCCTCCTACCACCGGATCGAGGCGAAGCACCCCGGCCGGTTCCTGCTCGGCGTCGGCATCGGGCACCGCGAAGTGCACGCCGAATACGCGTCGCCGTACGAGACGCTGGTGTCCTATGTGGACGCCTTGGTCCGCGACGGCGTGCCCGCACCGAGGATCGTGCTGGCCGCGCTCGGGCCGCGGATGCTGCGCCTGGCCGGGGAGCGCACGGCCGGGACCGTCCCGTGCATGATCACCACCGAGCACACCCGCCGCGCCCGGGCGGCCCTCGGCCCGGGCAAGCTGGTGCTGCCGGGCCAGTTCGCCCTGGTGGAACCGGACGCGGCCCGCGCGCGGGCGATCGCCCGTTCGGCCCCGCCCGGAACGGCGCTGGCCGTGACGAACTACGCGAGCAACCTCCGCCGGCTGGGTTATACGGCGGAGGACCTCGCCGAGGCGGGCAGCGACCGCCTGATCGACGCACTGGTGGCCCACGGCCCGGCGGACGTGGTGGCGGCGACGCTCCTGGCGCAGTTGGACGCGGGTGCCGACCAGGTGGGGGTCTACCCACTCGGGGACGATCCGGTGGCGACCTTGCTCGCGGTGGCGGAGGCGGTGGCCAGCTCGGGGCGGCTCGAAGGCCGTTGAGTGCGATCGCCGCAGGCGCCCGGCGGTCCCGCCACCGAGGGGGCTCCCCCGGGCGGCTCGACGCTCCGCCGAGCGCAATCGCCACGGACGCCCGCGGCCGCAGCCTCGCTCACCTCCGCGGCGGCCCACCGCCCAAGCCGTCCTCACCCCGGGACAGCTCGAAGCCCGTTCAGCGCAATCGCCGTGAACCGCCTGGCCGCCGCCACCCGGGCCGCCGGCGAGGGGCCCTGGATGCCACCGGCCGCCATCAGTACCAGCACCACGTCGTCCACCGTCGTCTCCGGTCGCACTCGCCCGGCCTCTCTCGCCTGGCGCACCAGCTCCGCGAGCGACTTCAGCGCCCGTTCACGCTCGGCCGTGAAGTCGATCGCGCGCGGGAACGCCGACACCAGTGCCGCCGTGATCCCCCGGTCGCGGGCGTACAGCTCGCCCAGCCGCTCGAGCACCGTACACAGCCCGTGCCAAGGGTCCGGGTCCGCGAGCCCGTCCTCGACGACGGCGTAGCACGCCCGCAGCTGCTCCTCGAACGCCTCGGCGAACAGCTGCTCCCTCGTCGGGAAGTGGCGGTAGAGCGTCGCCGGGCCGACTCCCGCGTGCCGGGCCACCTCCCGCATCGGTGCGGCCAGGCCTTCGGCGGCGAACACCGCCCGGGCCGCTTCGAGGAGGCGCTCGCGGTTGTCGCGGGCGTCCGAACGCCGGATCCGAGGCAAACGGTCGGTCACCCTCTCACTTTAGCCGAACCGGACGGGGGCGTCCGTTACCGTCGCGGCCGCACCGAACCTCGGGAGATGACCGTGAAAGCAGTGGAAATACGCACTTTTGGCGAGCCCGGTGGCCTGGCCGTCGTCGAGCGCCCCGACCCGCGTCCGGCCGCCGGCGAGGTGGTGATCACCACCGAAGCGATCGGCGTCGGCGGCGTCGACGCCCTCATCCGCCGCGGCGCCCTCGCCGCCTACGGCTTCGAAGCGGGCCACGTCCCCGGCGGCGAGGTCGCGGGCGTGGTCACCGCGCTCGGTGACGGCGTCGACGCGTCGTGGGCCGGGGCCCGCGTCTGGTCCCCCACCGGTCTCGGCGGCGGGTACGCCGAGCAGGCGCTCGCGCAGGCCGCGACGCTCGTGCCGGTGCCGCCGGGCGTGTCGCCGGTCGACGCGGTGACGCTCGCCGGCTCCGGCGTGGTGGCCCGCTTCGGCCTTCGGCACGCCCGCTTCGAGCCCGGCGAATCCGTGCTGGTGCGCGGCGCCGCGGGTGGCATCGGGGTGCTGGCCGTCCAGCTCGCGGCGCGCGGCGGAGCTAGCGCGGTCGGGGTCACGACGTCGTCGGCCGAGCGCGGTGCCCGCCTGCGCGCGCTGGGCGCCACCGAAGTCCTGGACCGCTCGGGCGACGGACCCACCGGCTACGACGTGGTCATCGACGTCGTAGCCGGCGAGCAGCTGCCGGCCTTCCTCGCCCGGCTCAACCCCAACGGGCGGCTGGTCGCGGTGGGCGCGGTCGCGGGCCCACCGCCGGCGCGGCTGGCCGCGGAGATGTTCGCCGCGTTCCGGAAGTCGCTGACCTTCGCGACGTTCAGCGCCGACACCGTGTCCACAGAGGACCGTCGAACGGCCGCGGCCGAGCTGCTGGCCGCCGCGGGACGGGGCGAGGTGGACAGCGTTGTCCACGACGTGCTGCCGCTGGCGCACGCCTCCCTCGCCCACCGGCAGCTCGACGACGGCGAAGTCTTCGGCCGGCTCGCGCTCGTCCCGGCCTGACTCAGGTGTACCAGGTCGGCGTCGGGTACTCGCCGAGCAAGGCGTAGGCACCCACTTCGCGGCGCTTGTACGGCAGCGGGTCGTGCAGCGAGTGCGTCCGCAGGTTGCGCCAGAAGCGGTCCAGGCCGTACTTCGACGCACTCGCCCGCGCGCCGGTCAGCTCGAAGATCTTCGTCCCGATCTCCAGGCCGGTGTCCACCGTGCGCTGCTTGGCCGCGGCGATCAGCACGGCGACCTCGCCGCGTGCTTCGGGCGTCAGCTCTTCGCGCGGGGCGTGCAGCACGCGGGAGATCGCCGCGCCGGCCTTGTCGACCAGGGCCTCGACCGCCCACAGCTTCGCCTGCAGGTCACCGTAGCCGTCGAGGATGTACCACTCCTCGGCCGCGGCCTGCTTGTCGTCACCGCCGTAGGGCCAGGCGCGGGTGTGGTCCCGCGTGTAGGCGAGCGCGGTCTCCAGCGCGCCTTGGGCGATGCCGAGGTAGAAGTTGGTGAAGACGAGCTGGATCGCCGGGACGTTGAGCGTGTTGTACACCAGCGGCCGGAACTTCCGGTCGACGTACCCGGCCGCCGACTCCCACGGCACCCGGACGTCGGTGATGGTCACGCTGCCGGACTCGGTGAGGCGCTGGCCGATGTTGTCCCAGTCGTCGTGGAAGGTGATGCCCTCCTGCTGCGACGGGACGATGGCGAAGATGTGGTCCTCGGTCCCGGCCAGGACGCCTTCCAGCACCGTCAGGTCGGAGACCTTGCTCCCGGTCGAGAAGGACTTGTGCCCGTTGTAGACGATCGAGTCGCCGTCCTCGGTGATCGTCAGGTCGGAGTCGCGCGGGTTCACCGCGCCGCCGAAGAACAGGTTGCCCGTCGTGTACAGCTCTTCGACGGCGGCCACCTGCTCGTCCGTGGCCACCAGGCGCGCCGCCCAGGCCCAGAGGTAGTGGTAGCCCAGCAGCTGCCCGATCGAGCCGTCGGCCCGGGCGATCTCGCGGATCACCCGGTAGGCGGTGTCCCACGTCTGACCGCCACCGCCGTGCTCGGCCGGGCCGAGGAGGGTCACCAGGCCGTTGTCCTTAAGCAGCCGGACTTCCTCGTACGGGGTCTCGCCCCGGCGGTCGCGCTCGACGGCGTCGACGGCCAGCTTGGCGGCGACCTCGCGGGCGCGTTCGATCCAGTCGGTCATGCTCGGCTCCCCACGGGTTCGGGCGTTGCGGCGCTGCGGTCGATGTCCTTTTCCAGTTCCCGGATGATCGGCAGCACGTGCTTGCCGAAGTGCTCGACGTCCTCCTGGAAGTGCAGGAAGCCGAGCAGCAGCAGGCTCGCGCCGCGGCGCTTGTACTCGATGGCGCGTTCGGCGACCTGCTCCGGGGTGCCGATCAGCCGGGTGCGGAAGCCGTCGTTGTACTGCACGAGGTCGGCGAACTCCGAATCCGCCCACATGCCCTTCTTGTCCGCCGTCGAACTACCGGCCTGCTGCACCGCGGAACGGAACCCTTCGACCGCTTCCACGTTGGCCTTCGCGACGATCTCGCGCAGCACGTCCCGCGCTTCCGCTTCGGTTTCGCGGGCGATCACGAAACCGTTCAGGCCGAATCGGACGGCGTGACCGCTTTCGGCGGCGTACCCGCGGACCTCGGCCACCTGCTCGCTGAACCCGGCGTAATCCTTGCCGTTGCTGAAGTACCAGTCGGAAACGCGGCCGGCCAGCTTGCGGGCGGCCGTGGAGTTCCCGCCCTGGAAGATCTCGGGATGCGGACGGCCATCACCCGAAAGGGGCTTGGGCTTGATGTCGAAGTCGTGAATGCGGTAGAAGTCGCCGGCGAACTCGGCGTGGTCGTTCGTCCACAGTTCCTTGAGCACGCGGATGAACTCTTCGGACCGGCGGTAGCGTTCGTCGTGCTCCAGCCACGGTTCGCCGAGCCCGGTGAACTCGTCCTTGAACCAGCCGCTGACGACGTTCACCGCGGCGCGGCCGCCGGACAGGACGTCCGCGCTCGCGATGAACTTCGCCAGCACGCCGGGCTGCCACAACCCGGGGTGCACGGCCGCGATCACCTTCAGCCGCTGCGTCGCCAGCAGCAGCGCGAGGCTGAACCCGGTCGATTCGTGTTGGTAGGCGGCGCCGTAGCTGGCGGTGTAGCGCACCTGGGTGAGGGCGTATTCGAAACCGTTGTTCTCGGCGATGACCGCGAGATCCCGGTTGTATTCGTACCCCCAATCGGTGCGCTGCTCGATGTCGCTGGTGACGAGCCCGCCGCTGACGTTCGGCACCCAATAGGCGAATTTCAGTGGTTCGTGGAGCTGGGTCATGAGCGGAGAATGCGGCATGGCCTCACGGCTCGGCAAAAGCATCCACGGGCTGGGAAACCGCCCGGCGGCCGGGAATCGCCGCCAGCAGTTCCTTCGTGTACTCCGACTCCGGTTCCGCCAGGACCCGGGCCGCGGGACCGAGCTCCACCAGCTCCCCCGCGCGCAGGACGCCGACGTGGTCCGCGAGCTGCCGGACCACCGCCAGGTCGTGCGAGATGAACAGGTACGACAGCCCGAGCGAAGCCTGCAGGTCCGCCAGCAGGCGCAGGATCTGCGCCTGCACCGAGACGTCCAGCGCCGACACCGGTTCGTCGCACACCACCAGGTCCGGTTTCAGCGCCAGGGCCCGCGCGATCGCCACCCGCTGCCGCTGGCCGCCGGAGAGCTCCGCCGGCTTCCGCCCGGCCACCGACGCCGGCAGCGCCACCTGCTCCAGCAGTTCGGCGACGCGCGCCCGGCGGTCCGGCAGCCCGAACGCCCGCAACGGTTCGGCGACGACGTCCTCGATGGAGAACTTCGGGTTCAGGGACGCGTACGGGTTCTGGTAGACGATCTGCATCCGCCGCCGCAGCCGGCGCAGCCCGTCGCCGGTCAGCGCGGTGATGTCCTGGCCGTCGAACGACACCGAGCCCGCCGACGGCGTTTCCAGCCGCAGCACCATCCGCGCCGTCGTCGACTTGCCCGAACCGGACTCGCCGACCAGGGCGAGGGTCTGCCCGCGCGGGATGTCGAACGAGACGCCGCCGACCGCGCGGATCCCGCCGTCGAACGTCTTCGCCAGGTCCCGCACCGAGACCAGCGGCTCGGCCGGCGGCGCGGCGGGACGCACGGCGCTCGACATGCTCGGCGCGGCGGCGAGCAGCTGCTTGGTGTACGGGTGCGTCGGTGCGCTGACGACCGACGGGCCTTCTTCGACGACCGAACCCTGCGAGAGCACCACGATCCGCGACGCCCGGTCGGCCGCCACGCCGAGGTCGTGCGTGATCAGCAGGATCGCCGTCCCCGATTCGGCCGCCAGCGCCGTCAGGTGGTCGAGGATCCGCTGCTGCACGGTGACGTCCAGGGCCGAGGTCGGCTCGTCGGCGATGATCAGCTTCGGCCGTCCCGCCAGCGCCGACGCGATCAGCACGCGCTGCCGCAGGCCGCCCGACAGCTGGTGCGGGTACTGCCGCGCGCGCAGCCCGGGCTGGGGCACGCCCGCGCGCTCCAGCAGCTCGATCGCCTGCAGCGACGCCGCCCTCCGGTCCGCGAGGCGGTGGATCTTCAGCACCTCCGCGACCTGGTCGCCGACCCGCTGCACGGGGTTCAGCGACACCGCCGGGTCCTGCGGGACCAGCGCGATCTCGCGCCCGCGGACCCCCCGCCACTGCTTGCCGGAGAGCGCGAGCAGGTCCCGGCCGCCGAAGGTGATCGAGCCGCCGTCGACGCGGCCGCCGCGGGGCAGCAGCCCGATGACCGCGTGCGCCGTGGTCGACTTGCCCGAGCCCGACTCACCGACGACGGCGACCACTTCGCCCGCGTCGACGTGCAGCCCGACGTCACGCACGGCCGGCACCCCCCGGTACGACACGGCCAGGTCCGAGATCCGCAGCAGGGTCATCGTCCGCCTCCGTCCAGCGCGCGGGAGAGCCGGTTGGCGGCGAGGACCACCGCCGCGACCGTCAGTCCCGGGAACGTCGTCATCCACCAGGCGGTGGCCAGGAAACTGCGTCCGCCCGCGACGAGCGCGCCCCACTCCGGGGTGGGCGGGGTCGCGCCGAAGCCGAGGAAGCTCAGCGCGGACACCTCGAGCACGGCGGTGCCGAGGGTGAGCGTCGCCAGCGCGAGCACCGGGCCCGCCGCGTTGGGCAGCACGTGCCGGAGCAGCACCCCGGACCAGCGCACGCCGCCGGCGCGGGCGGCTTCGACGAACACGCCGGTGCGCACCCGGAGCACCTCCGCGCGCATGACCCGCGCGAAGGAGGCCAGGTTCGCGATGCCGACGGCGATCGCCACGTTCGTCGTGCCGAACCCGAGCGCCGTGACCAGGGCCAGCGACAGCAGGATCGGCGGGATGGCCAGGAAGACGTCGACGACCCGCATGATCACGGTGTCGAGCGGGCCGCCGCGGAACCCGGCGAGCAGGCCGAGCGCCGAACCGGCCACCAGCGCCACGACGACGGCGATGGCGGTCGCCCGCAGTGACAGCGACGCGCCGTGGATCACCCGCGCGTAGACGTCGCGGCCGGTCTCGTCGGTGCCGAACAGGTGGTGCAGCGACGGGCCGTGCAGCCGCTCGGCCGGGACACCGGCGATCGGGTCGTACCCGGTCAGCAGGGCCGGCGCGAAGGCCGCGAGCAGCACGAACCCGAGCACCGCCACCGCCACCACCAGCCCGGGGGGCACTTTCACGTGAAAGTGCCCCTTCGCGAGGGTCAGGTCAGCCATGGGGCACCGCCTCCGGGGTGCGCGCGATGCGCGGGTCGAGCAGCGGGTAGAGCAGGTCGACGGCCAGGTTGAGCACCACGAACACGAGCGCGGCCAGCACGATCACCGCCTGCACCACCGGGACGTCCTGCGCGGTGACGGCGGCTGCGGTGATCCGGCCGACGCCGTCGCGCGAGAACACCGTTTCGGTGATCACCGAACCCGCGACGAGGTTGCCCGCCACCACCCCGGCGACGGTCAGCGCCGGCACGGCGGCGTTGCGCAGGAGGTGTCCGAAGTGGACGCGCCAGCGGCTCGCCCCCTTCGCCGCCGCGATCTCCGCGTACGGCTGCTCCTGCTGGGTGGCGAGGCTCTTCGCCAGCACCTGCCCGATGATCGCGCCGGTCGGCAGGGCCAGCGTGAGCGCGGGCAGGATCAGCGCGGAGAACCCCTGCGTGCCCAGCGCCGGCAGCAGCCGCAGGCGGAACGAGAAGAACTGGATCAGCAGCAGCCCGACCCAGAACGGCGGCAGCGAGATGGCCAGCGACGGCAGGGACAGCAGGGCCTGGCGCAGCCAGCGGAACCGCGTGAACGTGCCGAGGAACGCCGTCCCGCCGCCGAACAGCACCGCGAACACCAGTGCCAGTCCGGTGACCGCGAGCGTCGGCGGCAGGGCCGTGAGAACCATGTGCGTCGCGTCGTCGCCGGTCGCGACACTGCGTCCGAAGTCGCCGTGCAGCGCCGAGACGAGGCGGTTCAGGTACTGCACCGGCAGCGGCGAGTCGAGGCCGTACGCCGCGCGGGCGGCGGCGAGTTGCTCGGGCGTCGCCGACGAACCCGCCTCGCCACCGGCGAGCTTCGCCGAAACGGCGTCCCCCGGCAGCAGGTAGAGGATCAGGAACGACAGCGTGAACGCCGCCCACAGCACGAACACCGCCTGCCCGACGCGGCGGAGCAGGTAGCGCCTCACGAGAGCCACGCGTCGAACAGCTGCAGCCGTGACGACGCCTCGAAGTCGACGCCGTGCGCCTTCGAGCTCAGCGCGACGACCTGGGTCAGTTCGAACACCGGGATCGCGTAGGCGTGCTCGACGATGAGCTTCTGCGCCTCGTCGGCCGACGGCTTGCGCTTGGCGACGTCCACAGTGGACGACTGGGCGTCCAGCGCGACGTCGAGCGGGTTGCCCGGCGTCAGCTTGCTGCGGTTGCCGGCCTTGGTGGAGAACTGGCTGCGCAGGATGTCCGGGTCGGCGCGGGTCACGTTGTACCAGAGGAAGTCGTAGTTCCCGCTCAGCTGGATCTGCGTGGTCTCGGCCGTCGTGTGCTGCTCGATGCGCAGGTCGAAGCCGATCTTGCGGAGCTGCTGCTGCACCAGTTCGAGCACGCTGCGGTTCTGGTTGAACACCGGCGAGAACACCACGGCGGCGCTCAGCTTCTGGCCGTTCTTGACGCGGATGCCGTCGGGGCCCGGCACCCAGCCGTCGGCGTCCAGCAGCGCCGCGGCGCCCTTCTGGTCGTGCGCGAGCTGCTGCGAGAGGTCGCTGACCAGCGGCGTCGCCGAGCCGAGGATGCTGGTGGCGGCCTTGTAGCTGGGCGTCAGCACGGTGTTCACGACCTCGGCGCGGTCGACACCCTTGAGCACGGCCTGGCGCACCTTCTCGTCCGCGAGCACCCCGCGGGTGGTGTTGGCGTGCAGGTTGAACACGACACCCGGGTTCGGCCGGATGTTCTCGGTGAAGCCGTTGCCGGTGAACTGCGGCTCGTCCACCGGCTGGACGTCGGTGGCCGCGTCGAGCTGGCCGGAGGCGAGGCTGCCGGTGCGGACGCCGGGCTCGGGCACGATCTTGTAGTCGATCTTGTCCAGGTAGGCCTCGCCCCGGTGCTTGAACAGCGCCGAACCCCAGGCGTAGCCCTTGCGCTTGACCAGCACGATCTCCTGGTTCTGCTTCCGGCTCTCGAACACGAACGGCCCGGAGCCGAGCAGGCCGTTGCCCTGGCACCGCTGTTCCGGCGTCTTCCGGTACGCCGCGGGCGCCAGGACGCCGAGCGAGACGGTCGAACTGGCCTGGAGGAACTGCGCGCTGGGCGCGGAGAAGTCGAGGCGGACGGTCTGCGGGTCGACGACGGCCGACCCCTTGTAGGCGGCCAGGTAGCCGAAGCCGAGCTGGGCCTTGGTGCCGAGGGCCTTGATGCCGTCGAAGCTCGTCTTCACGGCGGCCGCGTCGACCGGGCTGCCGTCGGAGAACGTCGCGCCGGAGCGCAGGTGGAAGGTGAACGCCGTGGAATTGGCGTTGATCTCCCACTTGTCGGCCAGCCACGGCTTGAGCTCGCCGGTCTTCGGGTCCTGGTCGGTGAGCGAGTCGGCGAGCTGGCGGGCGACGTTGATCGACGCGTTCGTGGCGGCCTGCTGCGGGTCGATGCAGTCGGGCGCCGACGAGATGCCCAGGCGCAGCGTGCCGCCCGGCTTGGGCGGGCCCGCGTCGGTCGCGGAATCACCGCCCGCCGTGGAGCAGGCGGTCAGCAGCACGGGCAGGACGAGCAGGGCCGCGGCGTGGCGGGCACGGGAAAGAGGGGACACCGGACGGCCTCCAGCGGGGAGCGGTTGCAGCTTTCGGAACGCGACGCTAGCCATGCGCCGACCCCCGTCCCACACTGCGAACCGGCGTCCCAGCCACTGGCACCGCGCCGAGACACCCTTGACACGCAGGCGTTTCCTGCTCCGGTTCCGATCACGGAGTCCACATCCTGAACTCGCGTGCACCGCGGGGGCGCGCCGGATAGCTGTGGAGCCATGACTTCTCACAGCCTGCACGTCGCCGTGGAGCTGGACGGCGAGCTGTCCCCCGGCGCGCTGGCGGGCACCGTCACGACCGCCGAACGGGCCGGGTTCACCTTCGCCACCTTCGACGACTCCCCGCTCGGTGGTCCGCGGCTCGACGCCACCACCCGGGCGGCCTTCGTCGCCACGCTGACCGATCGCCTCGGGCTGGCCCCGGCCTCGAACGTCACCACGGCCGAGCCGTTCCACCTGGCCGCGCAGCTGGCCAGTCTCGACCACGCTTCGCACGGACGCGCGGCGTGGGTGGTCGGTGCCGACGGCTCGGCCGAGGCGCTGGCCACCGTCGGCGGCTCCCGGCTCGGCCCGGACGCGCTGCACCACGAGGTCGCCGAGGTCGTCGAAGTCGTGCGCCGGCTTTGGGATTCCTGGGACGACGACGCCGTCGTCAAGGACGTCGCCACCGGGCGGTACCTCGACCCGGACCGGGTCCACCACGTCGGCTTCACCGGAACGCGGTTCTCGGTCAAGGGCCCGTCGATCACCCCGCGGCCACCGCAGGGCCGTCCGGTGGTGCTCGCGTCCGACGCGCTGGCCGAGGCCGCCCGGCCGGACATCGTGCTGGTGGGCGGCGCCGGTCTCGACGACGTCCGCAACCGCGCCCGGCGCGCTCGCGACACCGGGGCTCGCCTGGTCTTCGCCGAGGTCGACGTGGTGCTCGACGCGCCCGCCGGGCGACGGCCGCAGCAGGATCGGTTGCGCTACACCGGCTCCGCGCCGGGATTAACGGAACTTTTGGGCTGGCTGGCGACCAGCGTCGACGGCGTCCGGCTGCACCCCGCCACGACGGCGGCGGACCTGCCGGTCCTGGCCGGGGAGGTGCTGCCGGCGCTGCGCACCGAAGGCCTGCTGACCTCGCCGGAACCGGGCGCCACGCTGCGGGAGTCACTCGGGCTGGGCCGCCCGGTGAGCCTGTTCGCCACCGGAGGTGCGGCATGACCGCGCGGCTGCACCTCGGCGTCTTCTACACCGGCGTCGGCCCGCAGTTCCTGTGGGACGACCCGTCGAACGCCGACCACACCGCGATCGAAACGTACGTTTCGGTGGCCCGGACCCTCGAACGCGGCCTGTTCGACGCGTTCTTCCTCGGCGAAGGCCTGCGGGTGCGGGAGAACCGCGGCCGCGTGCACGCCCTCGACGTCGCCGGGCGGCCGGACGCCATCACGCAGCTGAGCGCGCTGGCCGCCGCCACCACGCGGATCGGGCTGGTCGCCACCCAGAACACGACTTACAACTTCCCCGCCGACCTCGCCCGCCGGCTGTCCTCTTTGGACTTCCTGTCCGGCGGCCGGGCGGGCTGGAACATCGTCACCACCGACAACGCCTGGACCGGCGCCAACTTCCGGCGCGGCGGCTGGCTGGCCCACGAACGCCGGTACGAGCGGGCCGAGCAGTTCGTCGAAGCCGCGCTCGCGCTGTGGTCCGGCGGCGGGCTGGTGGACCGGCACACCGACCTGGTCAACCTGCGCGCGGCCCCGACCGTGCCGCCGAGCCCGCAGGGCCGTCCGGTGCTGTTCCAGGCCGGCGACTCCCCCGGCGGCCGCGAGCTGGCGGCCAAGTACGCCGACGTCGTCTTCTCCGCGAACACCGCCTACGACAAGGCCATCGCCTACGCCGAGGACCTGCGCGCCCGGCTCGCCCGCCACGGCCGGCCCGCCGACGCCGTCCGCATCCTGCCCGGCGCGACGGTCGTCCTCGGCGACACCCCGGCCGACGCGGCCGAGCGCGCGGAGGACATCCGGCGGCGCCAGATCACCCCGCAGCGCGCGCTGGCCTTCCTGGAGCAGTACTGGGGCCAGGACCTGTCGGCCTACGACCCGCACGGCCCGCTGCCGGACATCGAGCCCGCCGACGGCGAGCTGGACCCGTCCCGCGGGACGCTCTCGATCGAGGACCGGACGGGCAAGCTGGAGCGGATCCGGCGGTGGCGGGAGCTGGCCGAAGCGAAGAAGCTGTCGATCCACGGGCTGGTCCTCGAGGTCCAGCCGCGGCAGCACGGCTTCGTGGGTACGCCCGGACAGGTCGCGGACGAGTGGGCGCGGTACGTCCGCACCCGCGCGGTGGACGGGTTCAACATCAGCCCGCACCTGGTCCCGGCCGCCCTCGACGACGTCGTCGACCGGCTGGTGCCCGAGCTGCAGGACCGCGGCGTCTACCGGACCGAGTACCAGGGCACGACGCTGCGGGAGCACTTGGAGCTGCCGTAGCGCGGTGTCCAGCCCGTGGGCGCGCTTGCGCCGTCGTGGCGCGGGCGGGTCCACTCGGCGCAAGCACATTCGCCCACCGGAAGGATCGGCATGTCCGTCACCGACGAGCTCCTGGCCAACAACGCCGCCTACGCCGCCCGGTTCTCGGGGCCGCTGCCGCTGCCGCCCGCCAAGCACGTCGCCGTGCTCGCCTGCATGGACGCGCGCATCAACGTCTACGGCGTCCTCGGCCTCCAGGAAGGCGAGGCCCACGTCATCCGCAACGCCGGCGGCGTGGTGACCGAGGACGAGATCCGCTCCCTGGCCATCAGCCAGCGGCTGCTGGGCACCGAGGAGATCATCCTGATCCACCACACGGACTGCGGCATGCTCACGTTCACCGACGACGACTTCAAGCAGTCCATTCAGGACGAGGTCGGCATCAAGCCCCCGTGGGCGGCGGAGGCGTTCGCCGACCTCGACGACGACGTCCGCCAGTCGATCGCCCGGATCCGGAACAGCCCGTTCATCCCGAAGAAGGACTCGATCCGCGGGTTCGTGTTCGACGTGGCGACCGGCAAGCTCAACGAGGTCAGCTGAGCGACCCCGCCAGCTGCCAGGTACGCAGCCGTTCGCGGGGTGAGCGCATCCCGGACTGGATCAGGATGACTTCGGTGGCACCGGCGTCGAAGTACCGCCGCAAACCCGCCGCCACCACGCGCTCGTCGCCGACCAACGCCAGGTCGGCGGCGTGCGCCGCACCCTCGATCTCGAGGATGCGCCGGTAGGACGGGATATCGCCGTAGTAACCCAGGTGAACCGCGGCGACCTGCCGGACCGTGTCGGCGTCGTCCGTCACCACCGCCGGGACCGCCGCGATCACCCGGGGTTCCGGGCGGCCCGCGTCGGCCGCGGCCTTCGTGAGCGTCGGGACGATGTGTTCCGCGAGCGCCCGGGGGCCGGCCAGGAACGGGAGAGTGCCGTCGGCCAGTTCGCCCGCCGCGCGCAGGGCTTGGCGGCCCATCGCCGCCACCACGATCGGGACGTCGCCGCCGCCCGGGACGGCCGTCGGCAGCGGCGGGCACGCCGTCAGCGTCTCGCCGTCGAACGCCGGGCGGCGGCCCTCGAAGACGTCGCGCAGCACCGTCAGCGATTCGCGCAGGGACGTGATCGGCGGCGGGTATTCGAAGCCGAACGCCGGTTCCAGCAGGCTCTGCACGCCCAGGCCGAGGCCGAGGGTGAACCGGCCGCCGGTGGCGGCCTGCACGGTCTGCGCCTGCGCCGCGAGGTGGAGCGGGTGCCGGGGGTAGAGCGGCACGACGGCGGTACCGACGGCCACTTCGGGCACCTCGCGCCCGGAGAGAGCGGCGAGCGTCAGTGCGTCGTGGTCGAACAGCTGGGAGAACCAGACCGAACGCAGGCCGGCGCCGGCGGCTTCGCGGGTCTGGGCGAGCAGCGCTTCGACGCTGTTGGCGGCCCCCGACAGGTCGCCGGCGGGCAGGGCGGCACCGATGGTCATGAGCATTCCTTCCGGATCGGGTCAGGCTTCCTCGGGGTACTCCGACTCGCGCCGCCACGAGATCGGGCGCGGGCGCGGCAGCCGTCGGTGTCCCCCACGGCCGGCCGGCCTCGGTGCGCCGTCGGGCTGGGCGCGGTCGGCCGCCAGCTCGAACTGGTCGCGGCCCACCGTGATCCGCGGCGAAGCCGTGCGGTTGCCCCGAACCGGATCCGGCGACGACGGCGTCAGCGGCACCGGCGCGGGCGCCGCCACCGCGGCCCGCGCCCGGTCGACCCCGGCCAGCACCTGGCGGACCAGTTCGTCCCAGCTCACGCCGCCGGCCTGCTCGCCGGCGGTCAGCGCGCGGGTGATGCGGCCCGCCGCGTCGGCGAACCGGCTTTCCCGGACCGCCAGCTCGCCGAGGGACTGTTCGAGCGCCGCTTCCGCCCGGCGGTCGCCCGTCGGGGCCACCGCGCGCAACGCCGTTTCGGCGCTCTCCCGCCAGTCCGCGTACCGGCCGCGTTCGCCCGCCAGGTCGGCCACCGCCAAGGCCAGTTCCGCGCAGTACTCCGGTTCCCCGGCGTCGGCGGCTTGGCGCACCGCGGCCAGCAGGCCGGCCGACTCGCGGTCGTACCAGGTGCCCGGGTCGCCGAGCTCGGCCACCACCGCGGTCCGCGCCGCGCCGCCGGCGGCGGCACCCCGGACGGCGTCGGTCAAGGACAGCCACGCGCCGAAGAGCCGCCGGGCGGCCGCCGCGCGCGCCGGTTGTGGTTGCGCCGCCAGCATTTCCAGCGCGAGCAGCCGGGTCAGCGACGGCAGCCGGTAGCGGACGCCGGCGACGTCGACGAGCCGCGCGTCGACCAGCGCCTCCAGCGCGTCGGCCGCTTCGGCCGGGCCCAGGTCGGCGAGCGCCGTCGCCGTCCAGCCCGCCCAGCTGCCCGCCGGGAGCAGGGCCAGCCGCGCGAAGAGATCACGGGCCGGCGCGGGCAGCTCCGCCAGGCCGCGGCCGACGGCGGCGCGGACACCCGCGCCGAGCCTGCCGATCCGGTCGCCTTCGGCCCGCAGCCGGGCCACCGCCTGGGCCAGCGTGCGGCCCGGGCGCGCCGCGACGTGCGTCGCGGCCGCCGTCACCGCCAGCGGCAGGCCACCGCAGAGTTCGACCAGCTCCACCGCGTCGGACAGCTCCGCCGTCACGCGGTCCTCGCCGACCAGCGCGGACAGCAGCTCGACGCCCTCGGCGCCGTCCAGCACGTCGAGCTCGGCCACCGCCACCCCCGGCAGCGACGGCACGCGAGCGTGCGTGGTGACGAGCAGCCGGCAGCCCTGGGCGTCGGCGACGAACGGCGTGACGCGGGCCAGGCCCGCCGCGTCCTCCAGCACGGTCAGGACCCGGCGCCCGGCCAGCACGCTGCGGTACAGCGCGGCACGGCCGTCCAGCTCCTCGGGGATCTCCGCCGCCGGTACGCCGAGCGCGTGCAGGAAGCGCACGAGCACCTCGCCCGCGTCTTCCTCGCCGAGCCGGGCGTAGAGCACGCCGTCGGGGAACGACGGCGCGGCCCGGTGCGCGGCCTCCGCCGCCACGGCGGACTTGCCGGCCCCGCCGCGGCCGGTGAGGACCGTGACCACCGCCGCGCCGGGGCCGTCATCGGTGAGCCCGCGCCGCAGCCCGGCCAGGAGGCGCTCGTGCCCGGTGAAGTACGGCAGGCGCGCGGGCAGCATCCGCGGGACCGCGCGGGCGCTCGCGGGTGCTTCGCCCGCACCGGCGAGGATGTCCTGGTGCAGCTCCCGCAGGGCGGCGCCGGGCTCGAGGCCCAGTTCGTCGACGAAGCGGCGGCGCACGTCCCGGTAGGCGGCGAGCGCCTCGACCCGGCGGCCGCACCGGTGCAGCGCGGTCATCAGCTGCAGCACGAACCGCTCGCGCAGCGGGTGTTCCTCGGTCAGCACCGAGATCTCGCCGACGACCTCACGGTGCAGGCCCAGCTCCAGTTCGGCGTCCAGGCAGTCCTCGAGCACCTCGACCCGCCGCTGCGCGATCCGGACCTGGTGCGCGCGCACGACCCCGCTGTCGATGCCGGTGAGCGGTTCCCCGCGCCACAGCGCGAGCGCTTCGCGGAAGGCGGCGCGGGCCTCCTCCGGCCGCCGCGCGGCCCGCCCGCGCGCCACCAGCGCCTCGAACTCGTGCAGGTCCAGCTCCCCCGCTGCCAGGTCGAGGCAGTACCCGCTGCCGCGCGCCGAGATCCGTTCCCCGAGACCGGCCTTCGCCAGCGCGCGCCGCAGGGCCGACACACAGGTCTGGACCTGTGCCCGGGCCGTCGCGGGCGGCTCGGCGCCCCACAGCGCGTCGAGCAGCACCTCCACCGGCACCACGCGGTTGCCGTTGAGCAGCAGCAGCGCGAGCACCACCTGCTGGCGGCGCGCGGTGACGACGACCGGCTCGGTGCCGCGGACCTGCAGCAGGCCGAGCACGCGGAAACCGGGTCCGGGCCAGGGTTCGCCTTCATCGCGGGGGTTCCGGGCGGCGGAGCCCCCGGTGGTCACTGCGGCCCGGAGCACGGTGGCTCCGGCGGCCGGCACGGTGGTCTGCACGGTGTTCCCTCCCGGGATCAGACGAGGACTTCGGGCGGCGCCGGGTGCCCGAGGAAGGCGGTGGGGCTGGCGGTCAGGCCGTAGGCGCCGGCCTGGAAGATCGCGATCAGGTCACCGATCGCCGCGCCGGGCAGCGAGACCCGGTCGCCGAGGAGGTCGAGCGGGGTGCACAGGCAGCCGACCACGGTCACCGTCTCTTCCGGACCGCCGGGCGCGGAGGCCAGGGCCAGCGGGTAGTTGCGGCGGATGGCCTGGCCGAAGTTGCCGGACGCGGCCAGCTGGTGGTGCAGGCCGCCGTCGACGACGAGGAACGTCGTGCCGCGCGAGACCTTCCGGTCGACCACCCGGGTGAGGTACACCCCGGCCTCGCCGACGAGGTAGCGGCCGAGTTCGATGACCACGCGCGCTTCGGGCAGCGCGGGCCGCAGCGAGACGTCCAGCAGCTTGGCCAGGTTCTCGCCGACCTCGTCGAGGTCGAGCGCGGTGTCGCGGGCGGTGTAGGGGATGCCGAAACCGCCGCCGAGGTTCACCGTGCGCACCGGGCCGGGTGCCGCCTCCGCGAGCTGCAGGACCAGGTCGACCGTCGCGCGCTGGGCCTCGCAGAGGCTTTCGGCGCGCAGGTTCTGGGAGCCGGCGAAGACGTGGAAGCCCTGGAAGTCCAGGCCCGCGGCGCCGACCTCGGCGAGCACGGCGGGGACGCGCTCGGCGTCGATGCCGAACTGCTGCGGGCCACCGCCCAGGCGCATGCCGGAACCGCGCACGGCGAAGTCGGGGTTCACCCGCAGCGCCACGCGCGGGGTGAGGCCGAGGCGGTCGCCCGCTTCCCGCACGCGGGCCAGCTCGGTCGTGGACTCCAGTTCGACCGTGACACCGGCGGCCACCGCGCGGGCCAGCTCGGCCGCGGTCTTGCCGGGCCCGGCGAAGCTGATCCGCTCCGGCGGGACGGTCGTGTCGAGCGCCTGCCGCAGTTCGCCGGCGGAGGCGACGTCGAGCCCGTCGACGATCCCGCTCAGGTGGTGCAGCAGCGCGGGCATCGGGTTGGCCTTGACCGCGTAGCTCAGCTCGACGTCGTCGGGCAGCGCGGCCCGCACCCGCTCGACGCGGGCGGTGACCAGCGAGCGGTCGTAGGCGAAGAAGGGGGTGGTGCCGACCCGCGCCGCGAGCCGGTCCACGGGCACGCCGCCCACGGTGAGCACACCGCCGGCGCGGCCGAACGGCGCCGCCGCGGCTTCCGTCGTGTTCGCCATCGCTTTCCTTTTCTTCGAGCACGGGAATGACATCCGGGAAAAGCACCACCGGCGGTTCGTCGGCGGTACGGGGACCACTGAAGCAACTACCCACCCACCCGGACATGGGTAGTCCTCACCCAGATTCGGCGCGGTCGTGGGGATGGGGGCACCCAGGTGTACCTGCTGTGTCCGTCCGGTCACTGCGGTGACATCGATCCGTTCGGTTGGGACAGTCGTTTTCGCAGGTCAGAGCAATTGACCACACCGTTCGGCCCAGTCACCCGCCCCGCTGCTCCAGCCGGGTGGCCCGCCGGCGGTGGCAGCTTCCTGCCGTCGCCTGCCTGCCACCGGCGGCGCCGGAAACCCCTCTTGACGAACGGGGTGCGCACACCGCACGATCGGAATCCACCGGCGCTGCCCCGGAATTCACCGGGACCCGGCGCAATTCGGTGAGCACGACGTTTTTGCCGATTTCCGCGATCCCTTCCGACGATGGGTGAACTATGTCTTCCCTGCCTGCTCCCGGTGAGCCGATCGCGGTGGTCGGCATGTCCTGCCGGCTGCCCGGCGCCCCCGGCCCGGCGTCGCTGCGCCGGCTGCTGGCCGAGGGCCGCGAGGCCGTCGGCGACGTCCCGCCGGGCCGGTGGGCGGACGGCGACACGACCGGGCGCGGCGGTTTCGTGTCCGATGTGGACGGTTTTGACGCCCCCTTCTTCGGGATCTCCCCGCGGGAGGCCGCCGCGATGGACCCCCAGCAGCGGCTGGTGCTGGAGCTGGCGTGGGAGGCGTGCGAAGACGCGCGGATCGCGCCCGGCACGCTGCGCGGCAGCGGCACCGCGGTGGTGGTCGGCGCGATCGCCGGCGACTACGCGCTGCTGCACGACCGCCTCGGCGCCGGGCCGCACACGCTCACCGGCACCCACCGCAGCCTCATCGCCAACCGCGTCTCCTACGTGCTCGGGCTGCGCGGCCCGAGCCTGACCGTCGACTCCGGACAGTCGTCGTCGCTGGTCGCGGTGCACCTGGCGGCCGAGCAGCTGCGCCGCGGCACCGCGGCCGTCGCGCTCGCCGGCGGGGTCAACCTCAACCTCCTGGCCGCGGGCACCGAGACGGTGGACCGCTTCGGCGCGCTGTCCCCGCAGGGCCGCTGCCACACCTTCGACAGCCGCGCCGACGGGTACGTCCGCGGCGAAGGCGGCGGCCTGGTCGTCCTCAAGCCGCTGAGCGCCGCGCTCGCGGACGGCGACCGGGTCCACGCGGTCCTGCTGGGCGGCGCGGTGAACAACGACGGCGGCGGCGCGGGCCTCACCGTGCCGCGGGCCGAGGCGCAGACCGAGGTGATCCGCCTGGCGTGCGCCGACGCGGGTGTCGCCCCGGCCGACGTCCAGTACGTCGAGCTGCACGGCACCGGCACGCCGGTCGGCGACCCGATCGAGGCCGAAGCCCTCGGCGCCGCGTTCGCCGGGGACCGGCCCGGGCCGCTGCAGGTCGGTTCGGTGAAGACCGTCCTCGGCCACCTCGAAGGCGCCGCCGGTATCGCCGGGCTGCTGAAAGTCCTGGTGTGCCTGCAGGAACGCCGTCTCGTGCCGAGCCTGAACTTCGTCACGCCGAACCCGGCCATCCCCTTCGGGACGCTCAACCTCGAAGTGGTCCACGAGGGCCGGGACTGGCCGCGGCCGCAGGACCGGCTCGTCGCCGGCGTGAGCTCGTTCGGCGTCGGCGGCACCAACTGCCACCTCGTCGTGGCGGAAGCCCCGGCGGTCGTCCCTCCGGAAGACGTCTTGGCCGAGAACGCGCCGCTGGTGCTCTCGGCCCGCTCCGCCACCGCCCTGCCCGCGCAGGCCCGCGCGCTCGCCGGCCACCTGGCCGAACACCCGGACCTGGCGCACGGCGACGTCGCCCGGTCGCTGCTGCGCACCCGGGACCTCTTCGAACACCGCGCGGTCGTCTTCGGCGACCTCGCCTCGCTGGCCGCCGGGACGCCCTCGGAGAACGTCGTGACCGGGCGGGCCGTCGACGGCACCGACGTCTTCGTGTTCCCCGGGCAGGGGTCGCAGTGGCCCGAGATGGCCCGCGCCCTGCTGCGCGACTCGCCGGTGTTCGCCCGCAGGCTGGCCGAGTGCTCGGCGGCGCTGGCCGGGTTCGTCGAGTACGACCTGCTCGGCGACCTGCGGGACGGCACCGCCGACCTCGGCCGCGTCGACGTCGTCCAGCCGGCGCTGTGGGCGGTCATGGTGTCGCTGGCGGCGGTCTGGCGGGACGCCGGGCTCACGCCGTCGGTCGTGGTCGGGCACTCGCAGGGCGAGATCGCCGCCGCCACCGCGATCGGTGCGCTGTCGCTGACCGACGGCGCGCGGGTGGTCGCCTTGCGCAGCCGCGTGATCGCCGGGATGCCGCGCGGCGGCGGGATGCTGTCCGCCGGAGTGCCCGAGGACGTCGTCCGCCCGCTGCTGCCGCCCGGGGTGTCGGTGGCCGCGGTGAACGGGACGCGGTCGGTGGTGCTGTCCGGGCCGTCGGATGCGCTGGCCCGGCTGCACACCACGCTCACCGGAGCCGGTCACCGCGCGAAGGTCCTGCCGGTCGACTACGCGTCGCACTCGGCGGCGGTGGACCCGCTGCGGGCGGAGATCCTGCGCCTGCTGGCCCCGGTGCGTCCGGTGTCCACTCCGGTCACTTTCGTTTCCGCGCTCACCGGCGAACCCTTCGACACCGCCGAGCTCGACGCCGGGTACTGGTTCGAGAGCCTGCGCCAACCGGTCCGGTTCGCCGAGGCGACCGCCGGGGCGCTGGCGGCCGGCGGCGCGCGGTTCGTCGAGTGCAGCCCGCACCCGGTGCTGCTGGGCAGCATCGAGGAGACCGCCGAAGCGCACGAGCGGACGGTCGCCGTGATCGGGACGCTCCGCCGGGACGACGGCGGCGGCGACCGCCTGCGCCGCAGCTTCGCCGAGGCGTTCGTCGCGGGCGCCGGGGTGCACTGGGAGGTGCCGGGCGACCGGCTCGTGGACCTGCCGACGTACGCCTTCCAGCGGACCCGGCACTGGCTCGGCGAAGAGGTCGCCGCCGCGCCGATCGCCGTCGACCCGACGCAGGTCGCCGACCTGGTGCTCGCCACGGCGGCCGCCGTCCTCGGCCACGCCGACCCGAGCGGGATCGACCCCGCGTCGACGTTCAAGGACCTCGGCTTCGACTCGGTGAGCGTGGTCGAGCTGCGGACCCGGCTGCAGGCCGCGACCGGGCTCAAGCTGCCGACCACGCTGCTGTTCGACTTCCCGACCCCCGCGCACCTGATCACGCACCTGCGGCAGCCGGGTGCCACCGTGGTGGCGGAAGCCGCGCCGCAGCAGGGTGACCCGATCGCGATCGTCGCCATGGGCTGCCGCTTCCCCGGCGGCATCACCTCCCCGGCCGAGCTGTGGGACCTGGTTTCGGCGGGCGGCGAGGCCGTCACCGAACTGCCCGCGAACCGCGGCTGGGACCTCGACACGCTCCTCGGCGAGGCCGGGCCCGGCTCGTGCGCCACCCGTTTCGGCGGGTTCCTCCACGACGCCGACCGGTTCGACCCCGCGTTCTTCGGCCTCAGCCCCCGCGAAGCCCTGGCCATGGACCCGCAGCAGCGGGTGCTCCTGGAGATCAGCCACGAGGCGATCGAGCGGGCCGGCCTCGGCTCCCTCGAGGGGACCGACACCGGCGTGTTCGTCGGCGCGATGGCGATGGACTACGGCCCGCGGCTGCACGAGCCGACCGGGCTCGTCGACGGCCACCGCCTCACCGGCACCTCCCCCAGCGTCGCGTCCGGCCGGATCGCCTACACCTACGGGCTGCGCGGGCCGGCGCTCACCGTCGACACGGCGTGCTCGTCGTCGCTGGTCGCGATCCAGCTGGCGGCCGACGCGCTGCACCGCGGCGACTGCTCGCTGGCCCTCGCCGGCGGCGTCACGGTGATGGCCGCCCCCGGCAACCTGGTGGACTTCACCCGCCAGAACGGCCTGTCCGCCGACGGCCGCGCGAAGGCGTTCTCCGCCGACGCCGACGGCACGGCGTTCGCCGAGGGCGCGGGCATGCTGGTGCTGGAGCGCCTGTCGGACGCCCGCCGCCACGGCCACCCGGTCCTGGCGCTGCTGCGCGGCGGCGCGACCGGCTCGGACGGCGCCAGCAACGGCCTGACCGCCCCCAACGGCCAAGCGCAGCAGCAGGTGATCCGCCGGGCGCTGCGCGCGGCGGGACTGTCCACACGGGACGTCGACGTGGTCGAGGCCCACGGCACCGGCACCGAGCTCGGCGACCCGATCGAGGCGCACGCGCTGCTGGCCACGTACGGACAGGACCGAGAAAAGCCGCTGTGGCTCGGATCGCTGAAGTCCAACATCGGCCACACCCAGGCGGCGGCGGGGGTCGCGGGGGTGATCAAGATGGTCGAGGCGCTGCGGCACGACACGATCCCGCGCACGCTGCACGCCGAGGTGCCGAGCCCGCACGTGGACTGGGCGAGCGGCCGCGTCGAGGTGCTCTCGGCGGCGCAGCCGTGGCCGGAACTCCGGCGCCCGCGGCGGGCGGCGGTGTCGAGCTTCGGCATCAGCGGGACCAACGCGCACGTGCTGCTGGAGTCGGTGCCCGCCGAGGAGCCCGCACCGACGCCCGCGGAGCACCCCGGCGCCGGAACGCCTGCCACGCCCGAAGCCGCGGCCGCCAACGGGCCCGCACCGACACCCACCAAGCCGCAGCACCTCCACACCGGCGCCCGCGAAGAGCTCCGAGCTGCGCCCGCCAAGGAACCCGCACCGACGTCCGCCGAGCCACAACACCCCCACACCAGCACGCACGTCGCTCCCGCCGACGAACCCGCACCGGCACCGGCCAAACCGCTGGTCTGGCCCCTGCACGCGCACACCGCCACCGCTCTCCGCACCCAGGCCGCCCGGCTCCTCGCCTACGCCGAAACCGCCGCCGACCGCGACCTCACCGCCACCGCCGCGATCCTCGCCCGCCGCCGCCCCGGCACCTGCCGCGCGGTCGTCGTCGCCGAAGACCGGGCCGATTTGGTCGCCGCCCTGGCTGCCCTCGCCGAGGATGCGCCGCACCCCGCGCTCGTCACCGGCACCGCCGCGGGCGACACCAAGCCGGTCTTCGTCTTCCCCGGCCAAGGCGCCCAATGGCCCGGCATGGCCGCCGAACTCCTCGCCACCGATAAGGACTTCGCGCGGCTGCTCACCGACGCCGCCGAGGCCCTGCGGCCGCACACCGGCTGGTCGGTGCTCGACGTGCTCACCGGCGCGGCAGGCGCGCCGGGACTGGAGGGGACCGACGTCGTGCAGCCCGTGCTGTTCGCCGTCATGGTCGCCCTCGCCGGACTGTGGCAGGCCGCCGGGGTCGCTCCGGCCGCGGTGGTCGGCCACTCCCAAGGCGAGCTGGCCGCGGCCGTCATCGCCGGGGCGCTGCCGCTCGCCGACGCCGCCCGGATCATCGCCGTGCGCAGCCGGCTCCTCACCGCCGAACTGGACGGCACCGGCGGGATCCTCGCCGTCGGCCTGCCGGTGGCGCAGGTGCGGGAGCGGCTCGCGCCGTGGGCGGGCCGCCTGTGGCCGGCCGTGGACAACGGCCCCACCGGCACCGTGGTCGGCGGCGACCTGGCCGCCATCGAGGAGTTCGCCGCCGCCTGCGCCGACGTCCAGATCCGGCGCACGCCGGTGGCGTACGCGGCGCACACGCCGCACGTCGAGGCCGTCCGCGAGGCCCTGCTCGCCGAGATCGGCGAGCTCGCGCCCGCCGACACCGCGACCACGATCTGCTCCTCCTGCACCGGCGGTTTCCTGCCGGGCTCGGAGCTGACCGCGGACTACTGGTACCGCAACCTGGCCGAGCCCGTCGAGTTCGACACCGCCATCCGCGCCTTCGCCGGCTACCGGCGGCCGCTGTTCGTCGAGGTCAGTCCGCACCCCATCCTCGCGGGCGCGGTCCAGGAGATCCTCGCCGACGCGGGCATCGACGGCACCGCCGTCGGCACGCTGCGCCGCGGGGAGGGCGGGTACCGCCGGTTCCTGCTCGCCTTGGCCGCGGCCCACGTGCGGGGCGCCGCCGTGGACTGGCCGCGGCTGCTCGGCCCGGTCACCCGCCACCCGGACGTCCCGACCTCGGCGTTCGACCGGCAGCGCTACTGGCTCACCGACCGCTCCGGCGGCCTGCTGGGTGCGCCCACGCCGGTCGCCGACGGCGACGGCCTGGTGGCCACCGGAAAGCTCTCGCTCACCTCGCTCCCGTGGCTGGCCGGGCACGCCGTCCGCGGCACGGTCCTGTTCCCCGGCACCGGCTTCGCCGAACTGGCTCTCGAAGCGGCGGACGGCGGGAGCGTCGAGGACCTGACGCTGGAAGCTCCGCTGGCGCTGCCCGCCTCGGGCGTCGTCGAGGTCCAGGTCGGCCTCGGCAAGGCGGACGACCTCGGCCGGCGGCTGCTGACCGTCCACTCGCGACTCGGCGACGGCCCGTGGACCCGGCACGCGACCGGCACGGTGGGCCCGGAGCCGCGGCCCGGCACCCCCCTGCCGGCCTGGCCGCCCGTCGGCGCCGAACCGGCCGACCTCGACGGCGCCTACGCGCAGCTGGCCGGCCGCGGGTACGAGTACGGGCCCGCGTTCCAGGGGCTCCGGGCCCTGTGGCGCGACGGCGACGACCGGTACGTCGAGGTCGAACTGCCCGCCGAGGGCGAGTTCACCGCCCACCCCGCGGTGCTCGACGCGGTGCTGCACGCGCTCGTCCTCGACGGCACCGAGCTGCTGCTGCCGTTCTCCTTCGGCGGGCTGCGGATCACTTCGCCGCTGCCGGGTTCGGTGCGGGCCCGGCTGTCCGGCTCGGCCACCACCGGCGTCGAAGTCACGCTCTACGACACCGCCGGCACCCCGCTCGGCGGCGTCGAGTCGCTGCTGCTGCGACCCGCCGCCGACGCCGTCGCCACCGCGGAGCTCTACCGCGTGGAGTGGACGCCGGCGCCGGTCGGTGGCGGTACCGACCGCGAGTGGACCGTGATCGGCACGGAGCTGCCCGCGGTCGTCCCGCCCGTCGTGCTCACCACCGCGCACGAGTTGCCCGCCGTGCTCGACCTCGCGCAGCGCTGGCTGCTCGACGAGCGCTGCGACGGCTCGCAGCTGGTGTTCCTGCAGGACCCGGGCTCGCCCGAAGGCGCGCCGGTGTGGGGGCTGGTGCGCTCGGCGATCGCCGAGCACCCCGGCCGCTTCGCCCTCGCCGGTGCCCGTCCCGGCGCCCCGGTGGCGGCAGCGCTCGACGCCGGCGAGCCGCAGTTCGCCGTCCGGGACGGCGCCGTGCTCGTGCCGCGGCTCGCGCGCTGCGCGGCCGAGCCGTCCACAGTGGACTTCGCCGGCGGCACGGTGCTGATCACCGGCGGCACGGGCGGACTGGGCGCGCTGGTCGCCGAGCGGCTGGTGACCGCGCACGGCGTCCGTGACCTGCTGCTGGTCTCGCGCCGCGGCGGCGACGTCCCGGCCCGGCTGGCCGGGCTGGACGCCCGCGTCCGGGTGGTGGCGGCCGACGTCGCCGACCGGGCCGCGCTGTCGGCCGTCCTGGCCGGGGAGACGCTGACCGGGGTGGTGCACGCCGCCGGCGTCCTCGACGACTCGACGCTCACCGGGCTCACGAAGGCGCAGCTGGACACCGTGCTGCGGCCCAAGCGCGACGCCGCCTGGCTGCTGCACGAGCTCACCGGAGACCAGCCCCTCGCCGCGTTCGTGCTGTTCTCCTCGATCGCCGGGGTCCTCGGCAACCGCGGCCAGGCGAACTACGCCGCCGCGAACGCCTCCCTCGACGCGCTGGCCGAGCACCGGGCGGCACGCGGGCTGCCGGGCGTGTCGATCGCATGGGGCCTGTGGGACACGGCCACCGGGATGACCGCCGCGATGACCGCCACCGACCGGTCGCGCCTGACCGGCGTCCGGCCGATCACCGAGGCGCAGGGCCTCGCCGCGTTCGACGCCGCGCTCGGGCTGTCCGGCACGGTGGTGGCGTCCACTTGGGACACCGCGGCCCTGCGGGCAGCGGACGACGTTCCCGCTGTGCTGCGGAGCTTCGTACCGGTGCGTCGCACGGCCTCGGCCGCTCCGGTTGCGGCAGGACTGGCCGGGCAGCTCGCCGGGCTGGACCGGGAAACGGCCGCCGCGACGGTGACCGGCTTCGTCCGCACTGAGGTCGCGACGGCGCTCGGACACCGGTCGCCGGCGTCGGTCGAGGTGGCGAAGCCGTTCAGCGAGCTGGGGATCGACTCGCTGACGTCGGTGGAGCTGCGCAACCGCATCGGCGCCGGGACCGGGCTGCGGCTGCCCGCGTCGCTGCTGTTCAACCACCCGACCGTCGAGCTGCTGGCCGCGCACCTGCTCGGCGAGCTGCTCCCCCCGCCACCGGACCCCGCGCAGCGACTGCGCGAGACCCTCGGCGAAGTCCTGCCCGGCGCCGGTGACGAGGACCGCCTGCGGCTGGCGGAAGTGCTGCGGGAGGCACTGGACGGGCTCGGCGCGTCGCCGTCGCTCGACCTGGCCTCGGACGACGAGCTCTTCGCCTTCATCGACAAGCTGTGATCTTTTGCGAACGGATAGGGGTTCGATCATGACCGGCGAAGACAAGCTTCGCGACTACCTGAAGCGGGCGACGGTCGAGCTCGCGGGCGCGCGCCGCCGGCTGGCCGAGTACGAGGCCCGCGAGAGCGAGCCCATCGCCGTGATCGGCATGTCCTGCCGGTTCCCGGGCGCCCCCGACGTCGAATCGTATTGGCAGCTGCTTCGCGAAGGCCGTGCCGCGGAAGTCGGCGACGTCCCGGCCGGCCGGTTCGACCACGTTCCCGGCACCACCGGCCGCCGCGGCGCGTTCCTGTCCGAAGTGGACGGCTGGGACGCCGGGTTCTTCGGCTACGCACCGCAGGAAGCGCTGCGGATGGACCCGCAGCAGCGCCTGCTGATGGAGCTGGCGTGGGAGGCGATGGACGACGCGGGCACCCCGGCGCCGCGGCTGCGGGGCAGCCGCACCGGCGTGCTGCTCGGGTTCTCCGACGCCTTCCAGTACGGCCAGGTGGAGGCCGAGCGCGAAGGCACCGGCGTGTACGCCGACCCGTACATGGGCCAGGGCAGCCTCGCCAGCGTCGTCGCCGGGCGGCTGGCGTACCACTTCGACCTGCGCGGCCCGGCGTTCTCGCTGGACACGGCGTGCTCGTCGACGCTGGTGGCGGTGCACCTCGCGGCCCGCGCGCTGCGGGCGGGCGAGTGCGACTACGCCCTCGCCGGCGGCGGGTTCCTGGCGCTGCACCCGTTCCTGTACGTGTACAGCAGCCGGAACGCGCTGCTGTCCCCGACCGACCGCTGCCACACGTTCGACACGAGCGCGGACGGCTACATGATGGGCGAGGGCGGCGGGATGGTCGTGCTGGCCCGCCTGTCCGACGCCCTGCGCGACGGCCACCGCATCCGCGCGGTGATCCGCGGTTCGGCGGTCAACCAGGACGGCCGCAGCAACGGCCTGACGGCGCCCAACCGCAGCGCCCAGGTCGACGTGATCCGCCGCGCCCTGGCCGACGCCGGTGCCGCCCCGGCCGACGTGGACTTCTTGGAGGCGCACGGATCGGGCACCCCGCTGGGCGACGAGATCGAGCTGGGCGCACTGGGCGACGTGTTCGGCGAGCGGCCGGCTTCCCGCCCGCTCACGGTCGGCGCGGTGAAGACGAACATCGGCCACACCCACACGGCGGCCGGGATTGCGGGGCTGATCAAGACGGTCCTGGTCCTGGAGAACGGCGAGGTCCCGCCGAACCTGCACATGACCGACCCGGCCGAGCAGGTCCTGGCGAGCCCGGCGGTCCGGCCGTCGGCCGGTCTGTCGCCGCTGCCGGATAGCGGCCGCCCGGCGGTGGCGGGGGTGAGTTCGTTCGGCTGGTCGGGCACGAACGCCCACCTGGTGCTGGAGGCCGCACCCCCGGCCCCGGCCCGGCCGCCGGTCGCGGAGGTCGCGGAGGTCGTGGAGGTCGCCGAGCTGATCCCGGTCTCGGCGGCGTCGGAGACCGCGTTGCAGGCGCAGCTCGCCCGTCTCGGGGAAAACACCGGAACCCCGTTGGCCGATCTGGCGCACACCCTCCGCGAGGGCCGGGCGCACCTGGACCACCGGCGGGCCGTCGTCGCCACCAGCCTCGAAGACGCCGCCCGGCAGCTGGCCGCCGCGGCCACCACACCCGGCGTGCACCGGAAGTCCGGCGACCCGAAGGTCGCCTTCCTCCTCCCCGGTGTCGGGGACCAGTACCGGGGTCTCGCGACCCAGCTCTACCGGGACGAACCCGTGTTCGCCCGAGCCGTGGACGAATGCTGCGCCATCGCCGCCGAGCGGTGCGGGGTCGATCTGCGGGGCGCCTTCTTCGCGGAACCGCGCGCCACCACAGGGTCGTTCTTCGGCGCCGGGCCGGAAGACGAACTCCTCGACCGCGCCGAAGTCGCGCACCCGCTCCTCTTCACCGTCGAGTACGCGCTCGCGCAACTGCTCGCCGACCGCGGGGTCAAGCCGGATCTGCTCGTCGGCTACAGCCTCGGCGAGTACGTCGCCGCCTGCCTCGCCGGGGTCTTCACCCTCGCCGACGCCCTGCACGTCGTCACCGGGCGCGCCCGGCTGATCGGCCGCGCGCCCGCCGGGCGGATGCTCGCCGTCGCCGCCTCGGCGGCCCAGGTCGCCGCTGCGCTGATGGACAGCACCATCGACGTGGCCGCGCTCAACGGCCCGCAGATGACCGTCCTCAGTGGAGCTCCCGAAGACGTCGAAGCCGCGGCCGCGCAGCTGAAAGCGGCCGGCCTCGCCGCCCGGGCGCTGCGGTCGGCCCACCCGTTCCACTCCACCCTCCTCGAACCCGCCCGCGACGAACTCGCCGCGCTCGTCGCCTCCGTGCCCCGGCAGGCACCGCGGATCCCGATCGTCTCGAACGCGACCGGCGCCGTCCTGACCGACGCCGAGGCCATCGACCCGCAGTACTGGGCCGGTCACCTCTGCCGCCCGGTGCGGTTCGCCGACGGCGTCCGGCACTGCGCCGGCCAGGAGGTCGACGCCTACGTCGAGCTCGGCCCCGGTCAGACGCTCGGCGGGCTGGTCCGCCAGAACCTCACCGACGCGCGCCCCACCGTCCTCGGCACCCTGCCCGCGCCCTGGCCCGTCGAGAACCGCCCGGCCGAAGGCACCGCCCTCCTCGAAACCCTCGCTCGGCTGTGGGAACTGGGTGTCGCCGTCGACTTCAAGAGCCTGCGGCGGGAGGGCCGTACCGTCAGCCTCCCCGGCTACCCCTTCCAGCGCACGAAGTTCTGGCCCCAGGCCACCCGCACGCCGGCCGGACCGGTCGAGGAAGACGGTCGGCTCTACGTCCCCGTCTGGCGTCTGGACCCGACCCGGCCCACGACCACCCCGCACGGGTCGCTGATCACCACCAACCGCGACCTCGCCGCGCTGGCCGCGGAAGCGGGCATGACCGTCGGCACCGACCCGGCCCAGCTGCCCCAGCCGCTCCACGTCGTCCACGACGGCGGCTTCGACGACCTCCTGCGGGCCGTCCAGGTCCTGGACGGCCACGACGTCCGGCTGCTCACCGTCACCACCGGCGCGGCCGAAATCACCGGCGGCGACCTCACCGACCCGGCCGCCGCCGCGGTGCACGGCCTCGGCCGCGGTGTCCGCGCCGAATACCCGGGCCTGCGCTGGCGCGGCGTCGACGTCGAACCCGGCACGCCGGCCCAGCACCTCCTCGACGAGCTCGCCCGGCCATGGCCCGACGACGCCGCGAAGGAGCCGGTGCTCACCGGCTGGCGCGGCGGACGCCGGCGCCTGCAGGAGTACACCGAGCTCACCCTCGACGACGTCACCCCGGACTGGGGCGGCACGCACGTCGTCACCGGCGGCACCCGCGGCCTCGGCATGCTGGTGGCCAAGCACCTCGCCCGCCACGGCGCCCGCAAGCTCGCCCTGATCAGCCGCACCGGCGAGGCGGACGCAGGCGACCTCGACGCCCTGAAGCCGGCCGAGGTCCTGGTCCTCACCGCCGACGCGGGCGACCCGGAGCAGCTCGCCAAGGCACTGCGAGAAGCCAGAACGCAGCTCGGCGAGTTCGACTCGATCGTCCACGCCGCCGGCCTGCCGGGCGGCGGGCTCGCACAGCGCCGCACCGCCGAGGACATGCACCGCACCCTCGCCCCGAAGGTCCACGCCGTCGGGCCGCTCCTCGACGCCCGGCCGCGGCGGCTGGTCCTGTTCTCCTCGATCGTCACGGTCGTGGGCGGCATCGGCGAAGCCGACTACTGCGCGGCCAACAGCGTCCTCGACGCCCACGGCGCCGCACTGTCCACAGCGGACACGCAGGTGGTCACCGTCGCCTGGGGACACTGGCAGCACGACTCCTGGGCCGACGCCGCCACCGGCGAAGCCCGGCTTGCCTACCGCCGCCGCTACGGCTTCACCGCCGAAGCCGGCTGCACGGTGCTCGACCGGCTCATCGGCACCGGCTTCCGCGGCACCGTCGTGGCCCTGCGCCAGGACCTGCCGGGCGCCCGCCGCGAGCTGGCCGAGCTCAACGACCTCGGCGGCCTGGTCGAGGCCGCACCGGCGGCCAAGACGCGCTACCCGCGGCCGCCGCTGCGCACCGAGTACGCGGCTCCGCGCGGCGAGCTCGAGACCGACATCGCCGGCGTCTGGGGCGAGTTCCTCGGCATCGACGCCGTCGGCGTCCACGACCCGTTCTTCGACCTCGGCGGCAATTCGCTGGTCGGCATGGCCATGGTGGCGGCGCTGGAAAAGCGCCTCGACCGCCGGATCGCGCCGGCTGTGCTCTTTGGCCACCCCACCGTGGCCGCCTTCGCCGCCGCACTGACCGACACCGACGCCCCCGCCCCGCGGGCGGCCACCACCGGATCCGCGCGGGGCCAGCGCCGCCGCCTGGCCGGCACCCGGAAATGAGGGACACCGTGACCGACACCAGCAGCGAGATCTCGCCCACGGACATCGCCGTGGTCGGCATGGCCGGCCGCTTCCCGGGCGCCGACGACGTCAGCGCGCTCTGGGAGACCGTGCGCGCCGGCCGCTCCGGCATCACCCGCTTCACCGACGAGGAACTCCTCGCCGCGGGCGTGCCCGCCGACCGCCTCGGCGACCCGGCCTACGTCAAGGCCGGCGCCGTCGTGCACGGCGTCGAGAACTTCGACGCGGGCTTCTTCGGGATCAACCCGAAGGAGGCGCAGATCCTCGACCCGCAGCACCGGCTCTTCCTGGAGCACAGCCAGCACGCCCTGGAGGACGCGGCCTGCGACCCCGCGCGCTTCGACGGCGCCATCGGCGTCTTCGCCGGCTGCGCGTGGAGCACCTACCTGACGAACAACCTCACCCCGGCGAACGCCGCCGGCGAGATGGGCGAGATCGCCATCGCCCTCGGCAACGACAAGGACACCCTGGCCACCCGGGTTTCGCACACCCTCGGCCTGTCCGGGCCGGCGTTCAGCATCCAGAGCGCCTGCTCGACGTCGCTGGTCGCGGTCTGCGTCGCGGCGAGCAGCCTGGCGAACTTCGAATGCGACGTCGCACTGGCCGGTGGCGTGTCGATCGGTGTCCCGCACCGCGTCGGCTACCTCTACCAGCAGGGCGGCATCGCGCCGCCGGACGGCGAGTGCCGCGCGTTCGACGCCGCGGGCCTCGGCGCCCCGCTCGGCGGCGGTGTCGGCGTGGTCGCGCTGCGCCGCCTGGAGGACGCGCTGGCCGACGGCGACCGGGTGTACGCGGTGCTGCGCGGCTGGGCGGTCAACAACGACGCCGGCCGCAAGGTCGGCTTCACCGCGCCCGGCGTCGAAGGCCAGGCCACGGTGATCGCCGAGGCGCTCGCCGCCGCCGGGCTGGAACCCGCCGACATCGGGTACGTCGAGGCGCACGGCACCGGCACCGCGCTCGGCGACGCCGCCGAGATCGCCGCGCTGCAGCAGGTCTTCGCGGGCCGGTCGGTGCGCATCGGCTCGGTGAAGACGAACGTCGGGCACCTCGACCGCGCCGCCGGCGTGACGAACCTGATCAAGGCCGCCCTTTCCCTGCACCACGAGGAGATCCCGCCGACGCGCAACCTCGGCACGCCGAACCCGCAGCTCACCGCGGGTGACGCCGACCTGACCGTGGTCACCGAGCGCACGCCGTGGCCGCGCACGGACACCCCGCGCCGCGCCGGCGTCAGCGCGTTCGGCATCGGCGGCACGAACGCCCACGTCGTCCTGGAAGAGGCACCGCTGCCGGTGCCGACCGCGACGGCCGGACCGGAGCTGCTGGTGTGGTCGGCCCGCTCGGCCGCGGCCGCCGACGCGGCCACCGCGAACCTCGCCGCGCACCTGGAGACCTCCGGCGACGCGCTCGCCGACGTCGCGCACACCCTCCAAAGTGGACGCACGACGTTCGGGCACCGGCGGGTGCTGGTCGCCGGTTCGGCGGCCGAAGCCGCGCAATCGCTGCGCGACGGAGCCGTGTCGGCGTCGAGCGACGCGGGCACCGGCCGCCGGGTCGGGTTCCTCATCGCGGGCACCGGCGAGCAGTACCCGGGCCTGGCCGCCGAGCTGTACGAGACGGCGCCGGTGTTCCGCGCCGAGCTCGACCGCTGCCGCGCGCTGCTGGACACGGACTTCCTGGCGGAGGCGCTCGGCGAGCGCGAAGGCTCGGGCGGGCTGGCCGCGCTGCTGGGCCGCAGCTCGGCCGGCGACCGCGCGGGCGACCGCACCGACGTGCTGCACCCGGCGCTCTTCGCCGTCGAGTACGCGCTGGCGCAGCTCGTGCGCTCGTGGGGCGTCGAGCCGAGCGTCCTGGTCGGCTACAGCCTCGGCGAGTACGTGGCCGCGTGCCTGGCCGGGGTGCTCTCGCTGGAGGACGCGCTGAACTTGGTCGCCCACCGCGCGAGGCTGATCGCCGCACTGCCCGGCGGCGCGATGGCGGCCGTGCCGCTGCCCGCCGACGAGGTGAGCCTTCGGATCGCGGGCACGGAACTCGACGTCGCCGCGCTCAACGGCCCGCAACTGACCGTCGTGTCCGGCCCCGCCGAGGCGATCGCCGAACTCCGCGCGGCGCTGGCCGCCGAAGACGTGCCGTGCCGCCCGCTGGCCACCACGCACGCCTTCCACTCCCGCCGGCTCGCCCCGCTGCGCGACGAGCTGACCGCCTGGGTGGCCGCGAACGTCACGCTCAACGCACCCACCATCCCGTACGTCTCCAACGTGACCGGCGACCTGGTCACCGACGCCCAGGCCACCGACCCGGCGTACTGGGCCGAGCACATGTGCGCGCCCGTCCGGTTCGACGACGCACTGGCCGCGCTGCTGGCCGACGAGGACACCGCGCTGCTGGAGCTCGGCCCCGGCCGCTCGCTGGGCGCGATGGTGCGCGGGCACCGGGCGTGCGCGCCGAAGCGCTGGGCGTCGGTGATCCCGACGCTGCCCGGCGCCGACGACCCCACCACGGCGACGGCCGCGCTGGCCGAGGCGGCCGGACGGCTGTGGCTGGCCGGCGTCGACCTCGACTGGACCGGCGTCCGCGGCGGCCGCGAGGCCCGGCGCGTCGGCCTGCCGGGCTACCCGTTCCAGCGCGAGCGCTACTGGATCGACGCCCCCGGCACGGTCACCCCCGAGGTCCCGCGGCTCGCGGCCGAACCCGACGAGCACGTGCAGCTGCTGACGCCGTCGTGGCGGCCGCAGCCCGCGCCCGCCGCCGGCACCACGGGCCGCGTCGCGATCCTGCCGGACACCGGCGGCGTCGCCGAGGCGCTCACCTCGCTGCTCGGCGGCGTGGTCGACGTGGCCGAGGCGGACACCGTGGTCGACCTGTCCGTGCTCGACGTGGACGAGGACGTGGCCGCGGTGCACGCGGTGTCCCGCACCCTCGCCACGGCGGCCGGGGACGGGTCACGCGCGGTCCGCGTGCTCGTCGCCACCCGCGCGGGCCAGGCGGCCGGGCCGGGGCGGGTGCGCCCGGCGCAGGCCGCGGTGGCCGTCCTGCCGGTCGTCGCGAACCAGGAGCACCTCAACCTCGACGCGGGCGCCGTCGACCTCGACGCGGCCCACAGCGCGGCCGAAGCCGCGGCCGTGCTGGCCGCCGAACTGCGCTCGCCGGGCACGCCGCTGGTCGCCTACCGCGGCGACCAGCGGCTCGTCCCCGGACACCGCCCGGCCGAACCCGCCGGCGCCCCGGCGATCCGCGCCGGCGGCAGCTACCTGATCACCGGCGGGCTCGGCGGCGTCGGGCTCACCGTGGCCGAGCACCTCGTCACCCGCGGCGCCCGCCGCCTGGTGCTCGCCAGCCGCAGCGGCGGCACCGACGCGGCCGTGGCCCGGCTGCGCGCGCTGGGCGCCGACGTGCACACCCCTCGCGTGGACGTCGGCGACCCGGCCGCGGTGCGGGCCCTGCTCGCCGAAGGCCGCTTCGACGGCATCGTGCACGCCGCCGCCGACTCCGACCCGGCCGGCTTCCGCCCGCTGTCCGAAGTGGACGAGGCCGGGATCGCCCGGCACTTCGCCGCCAAGGTCGGCGGGGCCCGGGTGCTGGCCGCGGCCCTGGCCGAGCTGCCCGCCGCCGACCGTCCCGAGTGGACGCTGCTGTTCTCCTCGACGTCGGCGCTCCTCGGTGGCGTCACCTTCGGCAGCTACGCCGCCGCCAACGCCGCGCTGCTGGCCGAGGCCCACGGCCGTCCCGGCTGGCTCGCCGCCGCCTGGGACACCTGGCCGGGCACCCTCGAACGCCTCGACTCCCGGCTCGGCGCCTCCATGGCCAAGCACGCCATGACCCGCGCGCAGGCCCTGGCGGCGTTCGACCGGCTCACCGCCCACGCGGGCCCCGCGGTGATCGTCGCCGCGGGCGGGCTCGACGAGCGCCTCCCGGGCGCGGCGAAGATCACCACGACCACCGCCGACCGCTTCCCGCGGCCCGACCTGCCCCAGCCCTACACCCCGCCGATGACCGCCACCGAGCGCGGTCTCGCCGAGGTCTGGTCGGCCGTGCTCGGCGTCGAACCGGTCGGCACCCGGGACAACTTCTTCGACCTCAACGGCAACTCGCTGCTCGCCCTGCAGATGCTCGCGCTGGTCAAGGAGCGCTTCGGCGTCGCCATCCCCACCGTGACCCTGTTCGAGCTGCCGACCGTGCAGGCCCTCGCCGCCACCCTCGACGAACAAGCACCGGTGGTGGCCCCCGCGAAACCGGTCGTCGTGGCGGACGCCGACGACGACGAGCTGGACCGGCACATCGCCATCGTCGGCATGGCCGGCCGGTTCCCCGGCGCGGGCACCGTCGACGAGTTCTGGCGCAACCTCTGCGACGGCGTCGAGTCGATCACCTTCTTCAGCCCCGACGAGCTGATCGCCGCCGGCGTCGACCCGGCGCAGGTCCGCGACCCGGCGTACGTGCCGGCGCGGCCGGTGCTCGACGACGTCACCGGCTTCGACGCCGCGTTCTTCGGCCTCAGCCCGCGCATGGCGGCGCTGACCGACCCGCAGCAGCGGCTGTTCCTGGAAGTCTGCTGGGAAGCGCTGGAGGGGGCCGGGTACGCCCGGGCCGGCGACGAGCGCGGCCGGGTCGGCGTGTTCGGCGGCTGCAACCTCTCGACGTACCTGCTCGGCATCGCCGGGCAGTTCACCTCCGACGCCGACGCCAGCATCTACGAGCTGGTGATGGGCAACGACAAGGACGCGCTCACCACCACCGTGTCCTACCTGTTCGACCTGCGCGGCCCGAGCATGGCGGTGCAGACGTTCTGCTCGACGTCGCTGGTCGCGGTGCACACCGCGATGCGCAGCCTACGGGCGGGCGACTGCGAAATGGCGCTGGCCGGCGGCGTGTCGGTCCGCGTGCCCGACCGGATCGGGCACCTGCACTCCCCCGGCGGCCAGGAGTCGCCGGACGGGCACGTGCGCACCTTCGACGCCCAGGCGCACGGCAG
Source organism: Amycolatopsis sp. lyj-23 (assembly GCF_046549135.1). Taxonomy (NCBI): domain Bacteria; kingdom Bacillati; phylum Actinomycetota; class Actinomycetes; order Pseudonocardiales; family Pseudonocardiaceae; genus Amycolatopsis; species Amycolatopsis sp. lyj-23. The sequence goes on from NZ_JAJPWN010000007.1 coordinate 355,226, forward strand.
CATGTTCGGCGACGGCGCCACCGTCGTCGTCCTCAAGAAGCTCGGCGCGGCCCTGCGGGACGGCGACCACATCTGGTCGGTCATCCGCGGCTCGGCGATGAACAACGACGGCGCCCTCAAGGTCGGCTACACCGCGCCGAGCGTGGGCGGGCAGTCGCGGGTGATCGCCGACGCCATGGCCGACGCGCGCGTCGCCGCCGAGGACGTCGGGTACGTCGAGGCCCACGGCACCGCGACCGAGCTGGGCGACCCGATCGAGGTCGCCGCGCTGACCCGCGCGTTCGGCGACACGGCCGAGAAGCAGTACTGCGCACTCGGTTCGGTGAAGCCGAACGTCGGGCACCTCGACCGCGCCGCGGGCACGGCCGGGCTGATCAAGGCGTCGCTGGTCGTCCGCGAGGGCCTGATCCCGCCGACGCTGCACTACACCGCGCCGAACCCGGAGATCGACTTCGCGCACAGCCCGTTCCGGGTGGCCGCCGAGCTCGCGCCGTGGAACACCGACGGCGGCCGTCCGCGGATCGCCGGGCTCAACTCGCTGGGCATGGGAGGCACCAACGTGCACGTCGTCGTCGAACAGCCGCCGGACCGGCCTTCGCTGCCCCCGGGTGACCCGGACACCGAACGCCGCTACCAGGTGCTGCCGGTCTCGGCCCGCACCGCGGACGCGGCCGACGCCGCGGCCCGCCGCCTCGGCGAGCACCTCGCCGGCACGCCCGACGCACGGCTCGCGGACGTCGCGTTCACCCTGCAGGAGGGCCGCAAGACGTTCGAGCACCGGCGGGTCGTCGTGGCGTCCGATGTGGACGGTGCGGCCGCGGCCCTGACCGGCGCCCCGGCGACCCGCGTGGAGCCGGTGCAGGACCGGCCGGTGGCGTTCCTCTTCGCCGGCGTCGGCGAGCAGTACCCCGGTCTCGTCGGCGAGCTGTACCGGCGTGAGCCGGTCTTCCGCGCCCACCTCGACGAGTGCCTGGCCCACCTGGACGCCGACGGCGACCTCGTCACCGGGGTCCGCGGTGGCGGGCCGAGCCTGGCCGCGCTGCTGGGCCGGGCCGGCGACGAGGACCCGCGGGCCGAGCGGCTGCAGCGGACCGAGCTGGCGCAGCCGCTGCTGTTCGCCGTCGACTACGCCCTGGCCCGGACGCTGACGGACTGGGGGCTGCGGCCCGCCGCGATGCTCGGCTACAGCCTCGGCGAGTACGTCGCCGCCTGCCTGGCCGGGGTCCTCTCGCTCGAAGACGCCCTGGCGCTGGTGGCCAAGCGGGCCGAGCTGATCGCCGCGCTGCCGGGCGGTTCGATGGCCGCGGTGCCGCTGTCCGCCGTCGACCTGGAAGCCCGATTCGACCTCACGGGCATCGACATCGCCGCGGTCAACGGCCCGGCGCTGGTCGTGGTGGCCGGAGCGCACCCGGCGGTCGAGCGGCTGGCCGAGGAGCTGCGGGCCGCCGACGTCCCGTGCCGTCCGCTGCGCACCAGCCACGCGTTCCACTCGCGGATGCTGGCCCCGGCCGCGGCCGGGCTGACGGCGTGGATCGCCGCGAACGTCACGCTCACCGCACCCGAACTGCCCTACCTGTCCAACGTCACCGGCGAGCACGCGACCGCGGACCTGGTCACCGACCCGGCGTACTGGGCCCGGCACATGTGCGAGACCGTCCGGTTCGCCGACGCGGCCACCGAGCTCCTGGCCGACGAGCACCTCGCCGTCGTCGAGATCGGCCCCGGCCCGTCACTCGGCGCGCTGCTGCGCGGGCTGAGCCCGGCGAGCCGCTGGCCGATGATCACCGCCACCCTGCCCGCCGCCGACGACCCGCGGCCCGCCGACGAGGTCCTCACCGACGGACTGGCCCGGCTGTGGCTGCTCGGCGCGGACCTCGACTGGTCGGCCCACCACGGCCGCGGGACGGCGACGCCGGTCTACCGCGGCACCGCGCCGGGCCGCGTGCCGCTGCCGACCTACCCCTTCCAGCGGCAGCGCTACTGGATCGAGGCGAAGCCGGCCGCGGCCGGCGGCACCCGGGTGGAGACGCCCGGCACGGACGGCCCGCTGGAGGAGTTCGACCGGATCCCGCTGCTGCCCGAAGACCGGTGGATCAACCTGCCCACCTGGCGGCAGACCTCGGCCGCGCCCATCGCGCCGCAGCCCGCGTCCTGGCTCGTGTTCGCCCGTCCCGGCCTGGCCGAGGACGTCCTCGACGGGATCCGCCGCACCGGCGACCCGGTGACCGTGGTCCGGCCGGGCGCGGGGTACCGGCCGGGCCCGGACGCCACCGTCCGCCCCGGCGACGTCGACGACCTGCTGAAGCTGCTGCGCGACCTCAAGCGCGGCGGCACTCGCCTGGACCGGGTCGTGCACCTGTGGAACCTCGAGGACGACTCCCTGCTGCTCGGCCTGCACACGCTCGTCGCACTGGCCCGCGCCGCCGGTGAGCTGGGCCTGGGCGGCTGGACCCTGGATCTCGCCGCCACCGGCACCCAGCGCGTGCTGCACGACGGCGAGCTGCGGCCCGACGCGGCCACGCTCGTCGGCCCCAACCTGGTCATCCCGATGGAGTACCCGGGTGTGCAGACGCGGCTGATCGACGTCGACGCGGCCGCCGGCGCCGCCGCGGTGGTCGCCGAGCTGCACCGCCCCGCACCCGGCCGCACGGTCGCGCTGCGCGGCTCACGGCGCTGGCTGCCCGGCTACGAAGTCCTGGCGCCGCAGCCGATCGAGCAGGCCAAGTCGGTGCTGCGCGAGGAGGGCGTCTACCTGATCACCGGCGGCCTCGGCGGGATCGGGCTGGCGATGGCCGAGCGGCTGGCCCGCGACAGCCACGCGAAACTGGTGCTGTTCGGCCGCCGCGGCCTGCCGCCGCGCGAGCGCTGGGCCGGGATCGCCGACGGCACCGACGAGGTGCCCGGCACGATCCGCGACCGGGTCGCCCGCGTGCAGGAGATCGAGGCCCTCGGCGGCGAGGTGGTCGTCGTCGAAGGCGACGTCGCCGAGGAGACCGACGTCCGGCGCGCGGTCGCCGTGGCCGTCGAGCGGTTCGGGGCGCTGCACGGGATCCTGCACACCGCGGGCGTGCCGGGCACCGGGCTGATGCAGTTCAAGCAGCCCGGCGACGCCGACCAGGTGCTCGCCCCGAAGCTGCCCGGCTCCCGGGCGCTCAGCGCGGCCACCGACGGGCTGGACCTCGACTTCGTCGCGCTGTTCTCCTCGATCACCTCGGTCACCGGCGGCGGTCCCGGCCAGGTCGACTACTGCGCCGGCAACGCGTGGCTCGACGCCTACGCCGCCTCCCACGGCGGCCGCACGGTGTCGATCTCGTGGGGCGAGTGGACCTGGAACGCCTGGGACGAAGGGCTGTCCGGGTACGAGGAGGACATCCAGACCTACTTCCGCGAGCACCGCGCCAAGTTCGGCATCGACTTCGAGCAGGGCTGGCGCACGCTGCTGCGGGCGCTGGCCGCGGGCGAACCGCACGTCGTGGTGTCCACCCAGGACCTGGACGCGGTGACGGCCGTGGCGGCGCGGTTCAGCGTCGACGCGGTCACCTCCGCCGCGCACGGCGGCTCGACGGCCGACCGGCACCCGCGGCCGGAGCTGGTCACGCCGTTCCAGGAGCCCGAGAGCGACGTCGAACGGGCCGTCGCGGAGGCGTGGTGCGAAATGCTGCGCCTGGACCGCGTCGGGGTGGCCGACAACTTCTTCGAGCTCGGCGGGACGTCCCTGCTCGGCATCTCGCTGCTGGCGACGCTGCGCACCGCGTTCCCGGACGCGGAACTGCCGCCGCACATCATCCACGAGGCCCCGACCGTCGCCGCGCTCGCGAAGATCGCCGCCGGTGGCGCCGGGACCCCCGAACCCGCACCCGACAGCGCCGCGCAGGGACAGCTGCGCCGCTCCGGCATCAAGGCCGCGGCCGCCCGACGGCGCCGGGCCTGAACCCAGAAGTCCTTCCAGAGAAAGGGAACAGTCATGGCAGTCACGGGAGTGGTGGGCGCCGGCGTCATGGGCATCGGCGTCGCCCAGGACTTCGCCGCCGCCGGGCACGAGGTCGTGCTCGTCGACAAGGACGAGCGGATCCTCGAGCACGCACGGGCCGAGATCACGCGCAACTGCCGGCTCAGCCGGCTGATGGGCGGCCCCGCGCTCGACGCGGACGAGATCCTCGCCCGGATCACCACCGCGGTCGGCCTGGCCGCGCTGGACAAGACCGAGATCCTCGTCGAGAACGTCACCGAGGACTGGGCCATCAAGGCCGCGGTGCACGCCGAGCTCGACGACGTCTGCGGCCCCGGCACGGTGATCATCGCCAACACCTCCGCCGTGCCGATCACGCGCATCGCGTCGGTCGGCAAGAACCCGGGCCGCGTCATCGGCGTCCACTTCATGAACCCGGTGCCGCAGAAGCCCGTCGTCGAGCTGATCCCCGGCTTCCACACCACGCCGGAGACCATCCTGCGCACCCGCGAGCTGCTGACCAGCATCGGCAAGCGCTGGGTCGACGTGAAGGACGCCTCGGGGTTCGTGTCCAACCGCGTGCTCATGCTGACCGTCAACGAGGCCGCCTACCTGGTGCACGAGGGCGTCGCCACCGCCGAGTCGGTCGACGAGGTGTTCCGCGGCTGCTTCGGCCACCCGATGGGCCCGCTGGAGACCGCCGACCTGATCGGCGTCGACACGATCCTCTACAGCGTCGAGGTGCTCTACGAGCACTACGCCGACTCCAAGTACCGCCCGTGCCCGCTGCTCAAGCAGATGACCGACGCCGGCCTGCACGGCCGCAAGAGCGGCCGCGGCTTCTACACCTACAGCTGAATCCCGTTACCCAAAAGGAGAAACCACCATGTCCGAGACCACCGGCGACATCATCGCCTTCATCACCGGCCGCTTCCCGCAGGCCGAGATCACCGAGACCGAGGACATCTTCTCGCTCGGCTACATCAACTCCCTGTTCGCCATGGAGCTGGTGATGCACCTGGAGAAGACGTTCGGCGTCACCATCCCGAACGAAGAGCTGCGGATCGACAACTTCCGCACCGCGTCGGCGATGACCGAGCTGGTCGGCCGCCTCCGCCCGGCCGCGACGGTGGGCTGACCCGTGACGGAGGTACTCACCGCGGTCCGCGCGCCCGGCCGCGAGGCCGCGCGGGCCTTCGTGGACGAGCACGTCGTCCCCTTCGCCGACGCATGGGACAAGGCCGGGCGCATCCCCGAAGACCTGCTGGACAAGATCGCCGAGGCCGGGCTGTGGGCGCCGTTCCTGCCGCCCGCGCTCGGCGGCTCCGGGACCGACATGGTCACCCTCGGCGAGATCCACGAAGAGGTCGGCCGCGGCTGCTCGTCGGTCCGCAGCCTGCTCACCGTGCACACCATGCTCTCCTGGGCGCTGCTGCGCTTCGGCACCGAGGCGCAGCAACACCGCTGGGGCCCGGAGCTGGCCAGCGGCCGCGTCCTCGGCGCGTTCTGCCTCTCGGAGCCCGGCGCGGGCAGCGACACGGCCGCGATCACCACCACGGCCACTCCGGACGGCGACGGCTGGCGGCTCGACGGCCTCAAGAAGTGGACCACCAACGGCCAGCGCGCGGACCTGTTCCTCGTCTTCGCCAAAGGTCCGGCCAGCACGATCGCGCTGCTCGTGCCGCGCGACGCACCCGGCGTCACGGTCACCCCGATCGACGACATCCTCGGCACCCGGTCGTCGATGCTGGCCGAGATTGGTTTCGACGGCGTCCGGCTCGGCCCGGACGCGCTGCTCGGGCCGAGCGGGTTCGCGTCCGGCATGGTGCTGACCGGCACGCTCGACCTCGGCCGCTACAGCGTGGCGGCCGGGTCGGTCGGCATCATCCAGGCGTGCGCCGACGCGTGCGCGGACTACACGAGCAAGCGGACGGTCGGCGGGCAGCCGTTGAAGGACCTGCCGCTGATCCAGGCGAAGCTGTCGGACATGGTCACCGACGTCCGCGCGGCCCGGCTGCTGCTGGCCGAGGCCGGCCGGCTCAAGGACCGCGGCGACGCGGCCACGATCATGGCCACCTGGGTGGCGAAGTACTTCGCGTCGGTCGCGGCCGCCCGCCACGCGTCCGAGGCCGTGCAGGTGCACGGCGCCAACGGCTGCAGCGGGGACTACCCCGTCGCCCGGTTCTACCGGGACTCGAAGGTCATGGAGATCATCGAGGGCAGCACCGAGATCCAGCGGATGACCATCGCCGCCGAGGCCTACCGGAAGCAGGTACCGTGACCAGTCTCCTCTCCCCGGCACCCGCCGCCAAACCGGTGCAGGGCAAGATCAAGTGCGTGGTGTGGGACCTCGACAACACCGTCTGGGACGGGGTCCTGCTCGAGGACGGCGACGTCCGGCTGCGGCCGTGGGTCGTCGAACACGTCAAGCGCCTCGACGCGATGGGCGTGCTGCACTCCGTCGCCAGCAAGAACGACCACGACGCCGCCATGGCGAAGCTGCGGGAGTTCGGCCTGGACGAGTACTTCCTGTTCCCGCGCATCTCCTGGAACGCGAAGTCGGCGTCGATCGGCCAGATCGCGAAGAAGCTCAACCTCGGGCTCGACGCGTTCGCGTTCGTCGACGACCAGGAGTTCGAGCGCGCCGAGGTTTCCTTCGCCCTGCCCCAGGTGACCACTGTGGACATCCTGGAGGCCGACGAGGTGCTGCGGCGTCCCGAGTTCGCGCCGCGGTTCGTCACCGACGAGTCGGCGCAGCGGCGCGGGATGTACTTCAGCCAGCTCGCCCGCGACGACATCGAGGAAGACTTCTCCGGAACGGGCGAGGAGTTCCTGGCGAGCCTGGACCTGCGGTTCACCATCGCGCCGGCCCGCCGGGAGGACCTCCAGCGGGCCGAGGAGCTGACGGTCCGCACCAACCAGCTCAACTCGACCGGGCGGACGTACTCCTACGACGAGCTCGACGCGCTGCGGTCGTCGGACGACCACGTGCTGCTCGTCGCGTCGCTGACGGACAAGTTCGGCTCCTACGGCAAGATCGGCCTGGCGCTGCTGGAAAAGGGCACGCCCGACTGGCGGCTGAACATGATGCTGATGTCGTGCCGGGTGATGTCCCGCGGAGTCGGCACGGTGCTGCTGGGCCACGTGATGGGCCTGGCCCGCGCGGCCGGCGCGGGGCTGCGCGCGGACTTCGTCGAGACCGGCCGCAACCGGATGATGCAGATCACCTACGCGTTCAGCGGGTTCCGCGAGGTGTCCCGCGAGGGCGCGCACGTGGTGCTGGCGGCGGACCTCTCGGCCGTCCAGGAGCCGCCGGCCTACGTGACGCTCGAGGTGGAGTCGTGACGACGGCGGTCGCGAGCCGCTGGCTGCCGTTCCCCGCGACCGCGGGGAACGTGCGGCTGTACTGCCTGCCGCACGCGGGCGGCTCGGCGTCGGCCTTCCGCGCGTGGATCGGGCGGCTGCCCGGGGTGACGGTGTGCCCGGTCCAGCCGCCCGGCCGCGAAACGCGCCAGCGGGACACACCGCACACATCGATGGCTTCCTACGTCGCCGATCTGGCCGACTTCGTGCTGTCGTCGGACGATGCGCCGTACGCGGTCTACGGCCACAGCCTGGGTGCGTTGGTCGGGTTCGAGCTGGTGCGGGAGATCGCCCGCCGCGGTGCGGCCCTGCCGGTGCACCTGGTCGTGTCGGGCTGCCCGGCCCCGCAGTGGCTGACCCCGGACGACCCGATCGTGGCCGGCATGGGCGACGCCGAGATCGTCTCGCTGCTGCGGACGCTGGGCGGAACGCCGGAGGTGTTCCTGAACGACCCCCGCGTCCTGCGGCTCATCCTGCCGCCGATCCGCGAGGACCTGACGGTCAAGAACACCTACGCCTACACCTCCGGCCCGCCGCTGGAGCTGCCGGTCACGGCCCTGGCGAGCACCACGGACGTCCGCGCGAGCGTGGAGTCGGTGCTGGCCTGGCGGGAGCAGACGGTCCGCCCCTTCCGCGGCCACGTCCTCGACGGCGGCCACTTCGCGGTCCTGGAGCAGGAGGACGTGACCCTGGCCCACCTGGCCGCCGCCCTCCGCCCCTGGTCCTGACCCAGGCACCACGTGCCTGAAGAGGCATCACGCGTGTCTGGAGGGGCATCTCGCGTGACTGGAGGGGCATCACGTGTGACTGGCGGGGCATCGCGATGATGCCCCGCCAATCACGCGAGATGCCCGCCCGATCACGGGTGATGCCCGCCTGGTCACGGGAGATCCTGCTCGATTATGTGTGAAACCCCGTTGATCGGGGTATTGCACATCCGGAGCGTGGTGGGTCCGCCGCCAATACCCCTGGCGGCGGGCCCATCACCCACGTGAAGAGGCCCCCTTCCCGGCTCGGGAAGGGGGCCTTCGCGGTGTGCGGGTCAGGAACGCCCGGCGATGCGGGCGGCGAGCAGGCGGACCGTCGGCAGCTCGACCACCGCCGTCGCGGGGAGGTTCCAGTGGGCGGCGATGCGGACCGCGCCCGCGGACCGGCCGCCCAGCTCGAAGAAGTTGTCGTCCGCGCCGATCTCCGCGTAACCCAGTGCCGCGGCCCAGCGGGCCGCCACCTCCTGCTCGAGGCCCGGTTCCGGCTCGACGAACGGCGTGCCGAGCGCCGGGCGCGGCCGGACCGAAGCCGACGGCTCGACGGACTCGACGGACCCGGCGGCCGGCACCGGCCGGACCAGCGGGACGCCGGAGAGCACGACTTCGGTCAGGTGGTCGGCCGCGGCCACCGCGCCGAGGACCGCCGGAGCGGGGTCCGCGGCGGACACCACCGTGGTCCACAGCCCGCGGCCGGCGAGCCGCGCCACGCGAGCCTCGGCCGCCAGGACGCGGCCGGGAGCGTCCGGCCGGACGAGGAGGAGCCCACGCCGCCCGCCCAGATCGGGCAGGCCGTCCCCGGCGGGCACGTCGGCGGCCCGGTACACCGGGGCCTGCGCGTGGCCCTCCAGCGCGCACGGCTCGTGGTGCGGCCGCCACGACTGGTCGCCGCGGACCGCCAACGGCGTCTCCGCCTGCAGCACCGCCGCCAGCACCTGGTCGAGAGCCGCGTCCACGCCGACGTCGACGTGCCGCGCGGTCAGCACCGTCAGCCCCGCGTGCGACGGCGTGGTCAGGTCGGGCCCCAGCACGCCGGCCGCGCCGGACGTCAGGGTGACCATCCCCGGCCACAAGCCGGCCGCCTCCGAGACGTCGCCGGGCGCGCCGCCCAGCGCGAAACCGTGCACGACCGTGCGCGGGACCACGACCAGCGCCCGCTGCAGCGCGGGCAGGTCGCCCGGCCCGACGACGAAGTCACCGGTGTCCAAGAACGCGAACCCGGGCCCCGGCCGCACGGTGGTCACCTCGCCGCCCGCCAGGGTGATGCGGGCCGCCAGCGCCTCGCCGACCGGATCGGCGGCGAACACCAGCCACGGCCCCGCCGCCCGCACCCGGCTCTCCAGGCCGGCCAGTGGCTGTGGGTCGAGCCGCCACGACGGCACGTGCGCGGCGGGCCGCGGCGCCTGCGCCGCATCGACCCAGAACCGCCTGCGCTGGAAGGGGTACGGCGGCAGCTCGACCCGCCGGCCGGCGCCGCGGTGCAGGGCCGCCCAGTCCACGGTGCAGCCCGCGAGCCACAGCCGGGCCAGGATGGTCAGCACCTGCTCCTCGGCCGCGCCGCCGTCGAGGACGAGCTCGTCCGCGGCGCTCTCGTCCAGCCGGATCCCGAGCCGGGTCAGCCCGGCGGCCGACGCCGACAGCGCGCCGGCGCGGGTGGGGGCGGGAGCGGGCACGTCGGCCCCGGCCAGCAGGCGGTGGACGGCCGAGGCCGTCGACGCCCACTCCGAACCGGGGCCCGCGACCAGACGGAACCGGGGGTCCCGGCGGCGCGTTTCGCCGTCGATCCAGCGTGCGGAGTCCGCCAGAGCCGCCACGGCGTCCGGCAGGTCCCGGACCACCACCGCCCGCCGCAGCGCGAAGTGCCCGCGCGAGACCTGCAGGGTGAACGCGACGTCGCCGAGATCCACGTCCGGGTGCGAAGCCAGGTGGGCGCGCAGCCGGGCGGTCACCTCGTCGAGGGCGGTGGCGTCGCCGGCCGAGAACGTCAGCAGGTGCGGGCCGCCCGACGGCCGCGGCGGCCGAACCGGCGGCTCTTCCAGCACGACGTGCGCATTCGTCCCCCCGACGCCGAACGAGCTGACCCCCGCCCGCCGCGGTGTCCCGCCGCCGGGCCACGGCCGGTCCGCGGGCAGCACGGTGAACCGGTCGGTCATCGCCGGATTCGGGGTGCGGAAACCGGCCGTGCCCGGCAGGACGCCGTCACGCAGGTTCAGCGCCGCCCGGATGAGCGACGTGACGCCGGACGCGCGGTCCAGGTGCCCGATGCTCGGCTTGACCGAGCTGAGCACGCACGGCGCCGCGCGGCCGGGCCCGAAGACCCGGTTCAGCGCGGCCAGCTCGATCGAGTCGCCCAGCGGTGTCCCGACGGCGTGGCACTCGACGTACCCGACGGTTTCGGGTTTCACCCCGGCCACGGCCAGCGCGGTGTCGACCACCGCGGCCTGTCCGGCGACGCCGGGGGCGGGGTAGCCGGCGCGGTCGCGGCCGTCGTTGTTGACGGCGGAGCCGAGGAGCACCGCGTGCACGACGTCGCCGTCGGCGAGGGCGTCCTCCAGGCGTTTCAGGGCGACCACGGCGGCACCGGAACCCATCACGGTGCCGTTCGCGTCGGCGTCGAGGGCCCGCACCCGGCCGTCGGGCGAGAGGATGCTGCCCTCCTCGAAGGCGTGACCGCCGGTCTGCGGCAGCGGCAGCGCGGCGCCGCCGGCCAGGGCCAGGTCGCACTCGTAGGTCAGCAGGCTCTGGCAGGCCAGGTGCACCGCGACCAGCGAAGTGGAGCAGTACGTCTGCACGGTGATCGCCGGGCCGCGCAGGCCCAGCTTGTACGACACGAGCGAGGTGAGCGAGTCGCGCTCGACACCCGCCGAAAGCAGGGGCTTGCCGCCCGGTTCCGCGGCGAGGCCGTCGAGGTTGCGGGTCAGGTAGTCGGGGAACGCGCAGCCGGCGAACAGCCCGACGGGCAGGCCGGGGTCGGTCGGCCGGTACCCGGCCCGCTCCAGTGCCTCCCACGAGCATTCGAGCAGCAGCCGGTGGTGCGGCTCGAGGGTTTCCGCTTCGCGGGCGCTGAGCCCGAAGGCGGCGGCGTCGAAGGTTTCGACGCCACCGGCCACCGGCCCGCCGACGCGGACGTGGCCCGGGGTGGCCGGATCCACGCCCGCGGCGGCGAGCTCGTCGTCGGTCAGTTCCCGCAGGCCGGGTCGCCCGGCCGCGAGGTTGCGGCGCAGCTGCTCGACGTCGGCGGCGCCGGGGAACCGGCCCGCCATTCCGACGAGCGCCACGGCCGATTCGGGTGCCGGTTCCGTCATGGCAGGTCCTTTCGGTGACGTCAGAGCAGGTGGCTGCGGCCCCAGCCGTGGGCGAGCCGGTAGGTGGCGAACGCGCCGGTGGCCAGGCCGATCCCGAGGACGATCAACGCCGGGCGCAGCATCGCCTCGGCGTTGCCCGCCATGGCCGCGCGGATCAGCGACAGCCCCCAGTAGCCCGGGGAGAACGGCGCGATCGCCTGCGCCCACGACGGCATCAGCGACACCGGCAGCAGCGAGCCGCCCAGGGAGCTGATGGTGATCGCGCCGAGGTCGACGGCGACGATCAGGTCACCGCGGCTGCGGACCACTGTGGACAGCGCCGCACCCATGGCCAGGAGCATGAAGCCCCACAGGCTCATCGCGCCGAACACCAGCCCGGGCGAGACCGGGAACGGCATCCCGACCACGAGCCAGCCGTAGACGATCAGCACGCCCTGCTGGATCAGCAGGACGACGAACACCGGGATCGCCTTGCCGATCAGCAGTTCCGCGCGGGCGGCCCGGCTGGCGCGCAGCCGGTCCCAGGTGCGCCACTCGCGTTCGACGAAGATCGCGTTGCCCACGATCGCCATGGCGAACACGGAGAACATCACCAGCTGCCCGGTCACGGCCTCGACCGCGCCGGTGCCCAGTGCCTTCACGTACAGGGGCTGGAACAGCACCATGAAGATCATCGGCGTGATCAGGTAGCTGATCAGCTGCGAGGGGTCGCGCAGCCGCAGGATCGCGTTGTACCGGACGAGGGCGCCGGTGCGAGACAGGGAATCAGTGCGCGTCGACATCGGTCGTCACCGCCAGGGAGTGGTAGAGGTCGTCCAGGCTGGGGTTGCGCAGCTCGACGGACTCGACGGGCCGCTCGACCTTGGGCAGCAGCTCCAGCAGCGTGCCGGTCGGGTCGGTGGTCGAGACGGTCAGCTGCTCGTCGGCGGTGCGCACGCGGACCTCGCCGGGCAGCCCGGACAGCAGCTCGTCCGCGGCGCCGCGCGCGATCACGCGGCCCTCGGCGGCCACCGCGATCGTGGCCTGCAGGTCGGTCAGTTCGGTCAGGTAATGTGTGGTGTAGACCACTGCGGCTCCCTCGCCTGCTCGTTGCTTGACCACGTCGAGCAGCGCCTGACGGGTCTCGGGGTCGGCACCGGCGGTCGGCTCGTCGAGCAGCAGCAGCGCCGGCCGGTGCACCAGCGCCGTCGCGGCCTGCGCCCGCCGTTGCTGGCCGCCCGAGAGCAGGCCGCAGGTGCGGTTCAGGAAGCTCTCCAGCCGCAGCGCGGCGGTGAGGTCGTCGATGGCCGAGCGCAGGGCGGCCCGGCGCAGGCCGGCCAGGCGGCCGTACAGCTCCAGGTGCTCGCGCACGGTCAGGGGGCGGTAGAGCGCGATGTGCTGCGGCGAGATGCCGATGCGGTCGCGGGCGCGCGTCGGCGACTCGCCGTCGACGAGCACGGTTCCGCTGTCCGGGCGCAGCAGCCCGGACACCATCTCGACGAACGTGGTCTTGCCGGCGCCGTTGTGGCCGACCAGCCCGACGATCTCACCCGGGGCGACCTCGAGGCTGAAGCCGTCGAGGGCCTGCACTTCGTCGTAGCGTTTCCGGAGGTCGATTGCTTGCAACATAGGGATCGCTCCTTGCGATTCACGGCTCTTGCAATGTCGCACGAGGACGGCCGGGGCGGCGCTTCCCCGCGGTGGCAGGAAACTGCCGTCATTCGGTGCCGGCGGGCACCGCGGTCAAGGACTCCCGCAGCGCGACGCGGTCGAACTTGCCGTTGACCGACCGGGGCAGCTTCGGCAGCACCTCAATCCGCCGCGGCAGCATGTAGGCGGGCAGTTCCTTCGCCAGCGCCCGGGAAACCGCGTCGGCGTCGCCCTCGGGCGCGACGGCCAGCACGATCCGGTGGCCCAGCGCGGGATCCGGCACGCCGAACGCGGCCGCCTCCCCCACCAGGCCCGTGGCGTACGCGGCCTCTTCGACCTCGGCGGGGCTGACGCGGTAGCCCGACGTCTTGATCATCTCGTCGGTCCGGCCGACGAAGTACAGGAACCCGTCCTCGTCGCGGTAGACGGTGTCACCCGACCACACGGCGATTTCCGGGCGCACCAGGCCGTCCGGCCCCGGCACCGGGCGGAACCGTTCCGCGGTGCGCCCGGGGTCGTTCCAGTAGCCCAGCGCCACGAGCGCGCCGCGGTGCACCAGTTCGCCGTGCTCGCCGGGCAGGCACGGCGTGCCGTCGGGCCGCAGCACCAGGACTTCGGCGTTCGGGATCGCCTTCCCGATCGATCCCGGCCGCCGGTCGGCCTCGGCCGGGTCGAGGTAGGTGGAGCGGAACGCTTCGGTGAGGCCGTACATCAGGAACGGTTGCGCCTCCGGGAAGATCTCGCGCAGGCGCGTCAGCGTGGCGCGCGGCATGCGGCCGCCGGTGTTGGCGAAGTACCGCAGCCGCGCGGTCGCCTCGGCGGGCCACTCCTGCGTCACGAGCTGGAGCCACAGCGGCGGGACGCAGGTCAGCGCCGTGACGCCGTGCCGGGCGCAGAGCCGCACGATCTCCTTGGGCAGCAGGTAGTTCACCAGCACGACGTGCGCGCCGGCGGCGAAGGCCGTGGTGAGCTGGCTGAACCCGGCGTCGAAGCTCAGCGGCAGCGCGGCGAGCACGACGTCGTCGCACGTGTGGCCGAGGTACTCCGCCACGCTCGCGGCGCCGGCGAGCAGGTTGCGGTGGGACAGCACCACGCCCTTGGGGCCGCCGGTGCTGCCGGAGGTGTACATGATCGCGGCCGGGTCCTGGTCGATCACCGCGCCGGCGCCGGGCACCGCGGCCGGCTCGGCCGCGATCAGCGCGTCCCACCCGGACTGCCCGAACACCACGACCGGGGTGGTCTCCGGCACGGCTTCGCGGACCGTCGTCAGGCGCTCGGCCGTCGTGAGCACCACCTTCGGGGCGCAGTCGGTGGCGACGTGGGCGATGTGCCGGGCCTTGAACAGCGGGTTCAGCGGCACGAGCACCGCGCCCGCGGCGGCGGCCGCGAAGAGCGCGACGACGGTTTCCAGGCGCTTCTCCGCGTACACCGCCACCCGGTCGCCGCGGCGCACGCCGAGCCGGTGCAGGCCGTGGGCGACGCGCGCGACCTGATCGGCGAGTTCGCCGTAGGTCAGCGTGCGGTCCTTGTGGGTCAGGGCCGGATCGCCGGCCGCGCCGCGGGCGAGGAGCGCGTCGAGCCGCACCGGGGCGGCCGCCTCAGACATCGGCGGGCTCCGGCACGACGAACTCCGCGACGGCGGCCCACAGGCTGCCCGCGGTGGCGAAGGTGTCCTCGGTGAGCAGCTCGTCCGGCAGCTCGAAGCCGAAGGTCTCCTCCAGGTCGGTGACGAGCTGCACGACGCCCATCGAATCGAGCCCGAGCGCGGCGAGGTCGTCGTCCTCGGCGATCCGCTCCTCGAGCGCGTAGGGCAGGTGCGCGAGCAGGATCCCGAGGAACCGCGGCGGGATGGGGAGTGTGTCAGGCATTGCGTCACCCTGTTTCGCTTTCGGCGGTCAACCGTGTCCCCCCGAGGACACCACCGCGCGGAATCACCGGGCTCTCACGCCGCTCTCATCCGGCCGCCGGGCGGCGAGAGCGGCGTGAGAGTGCTGCGAGAAGACCGGCTGCGACGGTGGGAAAAGCACTCGCCCACCCCGCCTTGGAGGCACCATGTCGACGGCCACTCTCCCGCCGCCCGGGGCGTTTTCCGTGCCCGAGCCCGACCCCGAAGCCGAGCTGTACCGCTACGCGACCCGTTGCGGCCGCATCTCGTCCGTGGCCACGGCGGCGGCGCACCTCGGCCTGCCGGCCGACACGGTGCAGGCGGCCGCGGCCCGGCTGGTGGAGCTGCACCTGCTGCGCGCGGTCCCGGACGGCGGCCTGGTCCCGCGGGAACCGTCGGCGGCCGCGGAGCTGGTCGTGACGCCGCTGGAGCGCGCGATGTACGAGCGCCGCGAGATGGCCGACCGGCTGCGCGAGCGCATCGACGGCATCACCCGCGCCTCGGCCGGCGCGGCGGGCGCGCTCGACCGCGTGGAGGGCATCGCCGAGATCCGCGGCCTGATCAAGCTGGCGGCCGAGGTCTGCCGCGACGAGCTGGTGGTGCTCCACCCGGGCGAAGCGGCCGACGACCTGGTCGACGAGCTGCTGGACGCGTGCTACTCGGTCCTGGGCGACGGCGTCGGCGTCCGGGTGGTGTGCCCGCACCGCAGCCGCGCCGGCTACGCGGCCCGCGCCCGGCTGACCCAGCTGGCGGGCCGCGGCGCCAGCATCCGCACGCTCAGCCGCGTCCCCCAGGCGGCGGTGGTCTTCGACCGGTCACTGGCGGTGACCCTGGACGTCGACGACCTGTCCGCCCGCCGCGTCCGCGACCAGGGCATGGTCCGCTTCCTGCTGGGCCTGTTCGACCAGCTGTGGGACGGCGCCACGCCGTTTTCGGCGGAGGACCAGGGCTACAGCGGCGAGATCGCGCACGACCTGCAGCAGACGATCGCCCGCCTGATGGCCCAGGGCCTGACGGACGAGGTGGTGGCCCGGCGCCTGGGGATGTCGGTGCGGACCTGCCGGCGGCACATCGCCGCGATGCTGCAGAACCTCGACGCGGTGTCGCGGTTCCAGGCCGGGGTGCAGGCGGCGGCCCGCTTCACCCTGGCCTGACCCCGCGCTCCGACCCGAGCGCCCCAAGGCGGCCTTAGGTGCGTCAGACGCACCGAAGGCCGCCTTGGGTGCGCTGAATCGGCGCCGCGGCGCGAAGCGCCTCCGTTGAGGGTGGTGGCGGGGGCATGGATGGAGCACCGAAGGCCACCTTGGGGCGCTTGGGACCGGGCCACACGAGAAGGGGCCTTCCGCTTGCGGAAGGCCCCTTCTCTCTGCCCGCCCTACCATCCGGCGGCCTCCGCCACGACCCCGTAGGTCCGCGGCAGATCCGTCATCCGGTAGACGCCGGACTCCGGCAGCCGGATGCCGTACCGGCTCTCGATCCGGGCAAGCAGCTCGATCACCACCACCGACGTGACCCCCAGATCGCCCGCGAAGGACTCCGCGGTGGCCACTTCGGTGGCGGGCACCGAGAACAGGTCGGCGGCCAGAGCCGCCAGTTCGTCGAAGCGCGCCGGTACCGGCGCGGCAAGAGCAGGTGCCACCGCGCGGCGGAACGGGCGGGGCGGCCGGGCGCACCCCGCCGCCGCGACCGCGACCACCAGGTCGGCCTGGTGGCTCAGCGTCACCACGATCTCCTCGAGGCCCGCCTCTTCCGCGAGCTCGGCCGCGCCGCCGCCGAGGGTCACCAACGGCGCTCCCCAGTCGTCGTTGGTGACCTCGATGTCACGCCAGCGCAGGCCCTGGCCGAAGCCACGGCCCAGCATCTTGCAGGTCGCCTCCTTGACGGAAAACCGCCCGGCCAGCCGTTCCAGGGACCGTTCGGCACCCATCCGGGCGGCCTGCTCCAGCTCCACCGGCGTGAAGACCAGCGTCCGGTACCGGTGGTGCGCCGCGACCTCCGCGAACCGCGGGATCGACATCAGGTCCACGCCGATCCTCATCCACTCCGCCCCCCGAGCAGGCTCGCCGTGGCCGCCGGCACCAGCCGCACCGCGGAAACGTCCAGGGCGAGCAGCGAAAGCCAGCCCTCGCGGATCGGGCCGCGCGTGTGCAGCAGGACGCGGTCGCCGTCGGCGACCACGCCCTCGGCCAGGGCCGCGCAGAACGCCAGCCACGCGTCGCACGGGCCGCGGCCGGTGAACCGGTGGTCGCCCGCGAGCGCCGGTTTTCCTTCGCCGCAACCGGAAATCGTCAACGCGGACGCGCCGCGCCGGACTCTCAAGCCGACCGCCGCGAACCGCGGGTGGCCGGCGGCCGAGTCGGCGAACAGCGGTTCGTCGCAGATGACCGCCGTCGCCTCCGTCTCGACCGCCCACTCCAGCAGCCCGAAGACCGCCGTGCCGCCGAGCTCGTCGAGGTGCGTCAGGCCGACGTCCTCGCCCGCCCAGCCGCTGCGGTGCACCAGCCCGGCCAGCGCGGCCACGTTCGGGTCGCGCAGGGGGCCGGACCGCACGAAGAACAGCGGCTGCGGCACCGCGGGCGGGCCCAGTGCCGCGAGCACCTGCGCGGTGACGTCGACGTCGTCGTCCTCCGGGATCCGGACCATCAACCGGGACAACGGGATCCCGGCCGCGGCCAGCCGCTCCGGCGGCACCAGGTCGGCGGCGCCGGGCAACGACGACAGCGGCACGTACTCCTCGCGCCGCGCGGCGGCGAACGCGATCGTGTCGATCCCGAGGTCAGGCATCGGCGTCTCCCGCCTGGTACCCGCGCGCCACGTGCAGGCGGTGGATGTTGCTGGTGCCCTCCATGAACTCGAACGCGGGCACGTCCCGCGTCCACTTCTCCAGCAGCGGGTGCTCGATCAGGCCGGCCGGACCGAGTGCGGCCGACGCCCAGTGCGCCGTGTCCACCGCCAGGCGGACCGCGCCGAGCTTCGCGGCGCTGGAGAGGTAGCCGCGCTCGGGGTCGCGGTCGATCCGCGCCGCCGCTTCGTACACCAGCTCGCGGCCCGCTTCGGCGCGGGCGAGGGCCAGCTGGCCGCCCGGGGCGTTCTTGCGGTGCTCCAGCACGTACTCGACCATCGCCAGCGCCGTGCCCACGGCGGACGCGGCGATCCGCACCCGCATGTGGTTGAACGTCGTGATGGCGGCGAAGATCCCGCGCCGGGTCACCGGCAGGTGGTCGCCCAGCATGCGCCCGGCCGGGATGGCGACGTCCGAAAAGGACAGTCGGCTGATGTACGCGCCGCGCAGGCCGATCATCTCGAGCTTTTCGCCGTGCCAGCCGGGCGCCGGGACCTCGACCAGCGCCGCGCGGATCGACAGCGCGCCCCGGCCGGTGCGGCCGAACACCACGCCGACGCTGCCGCGGGCGGCGTTGCCGACGTAGCACTTGCCGCCGTTGAGCCGCCAGCCCTCGCCGTCGCGGTCGAAGCGGGTCTCCATCGCCGTCGCGTCGTTGCCGCGGCTCTCTTCGGTCATCGCGAAGAACGACCAGCGGCGGCCGCCGTGCATCCGGGTGAAGAACCACTCCTGCTGCTCGGGCGTGCCGAGCAGCTCGACGAACACCCCGGCCAGGCCGGGTGACGGGCAGGCCAGGATCGCCCCGACGTCACCGCGGGCCAGCTCGATCAGCCCGGCCACGTTCTCCAGGCACGATCCGCGTTCCATCGCCCGCAGCAACGGCGTCGACGGCAGCGACTCGCGGTACTGCGGCGGCGTGTCGGCCTGCCGGACCATTTCGAACACGGGCGAGTTGTAGTGCTCGTCCATCGCGTCCGGGTCGGTGTCGATGGCCAGGGCGCGCGACCGCAGGTCGACGGCCGCCTCCCGGCTCAGGTCGCGGACCGCGCGGACGCGGTCGCTCAGCTCGATCATGCCGGTTCTCCTTCCGGTTCCCGGTCCACCCAGGTGCCGGCCACCAGGGCCGAGACGTAGAGCGACCGCGCGGGTGAGGTGGCGAGGAAGCCCGAAGCGCCGAGGTGCTGGGCCACCCGCCAGCCCAGCTCGTCCAGCTCGCGGTGGACGTCGGCCACGGCGACCGGGTGCCGCTGCGAGCGCACCTGGGCGCGCAGCCGTTCCACCGCGGCCATCACGTCGCCGATCGCACCGACGATCAGCTGCTTGCGGATCAGCGGTTCGTCGCCGGACGTGCGGTTCGACAAGTGCTCGGCGACGTGGTCGAGCACCGAGCGCAGTACGCCGAGGCGCACGGCGGCCAGGTGCCGGCCGAAGTCGGCCAGTTCGTGGGCGTCCCGCTCTTCGCGGGGACGGCCCGGGCAGGCGAGGAAGACGATGTCCTCGCGGTCGGCCAGGCTGTGCGTGCGCACTTCGGCGCCTTCGGGCACCGCACCGGCGGGCACGGCCGCGTACCGGCCGGGGGCCAGCCGGTCGGCCGGGGTGGCGGGCAGGGCCCGCGCGAGACCGGCCGCGAGGCCGGCACTGCGTGCGGTCCGCTCGCATTCGAGCAGGCTGGTGGTCACTTCTCCTCCACGACCTCGACGATCACCGACTGGAAGTAGGCGCCCTGGCCCACGGAGACCAGGGCGCAGCGTTGTCCGGGACGCAGCCGGCCGGCCGCGTCGGCGTGCTCCAGGGCGAGCAGCGAGTCGACCCCGAAGTTGTGCCCGCGCTCGGCGACCAGCTCCAGCGGGATCCGGTCGAACGGGAAGCCGGACAGCCCGCTGAAGGTGCGCCAGAACATGCGGTTGGACAGGTCCGGCAGCACCCAGTCCACATCGGACAGAGTGAGACCGGCGGCACGGGCCGCGGCGCCCACGACGGCGACCGCCTGCTCGCAGCAGACCTTGCCGAAGAGCGTGAACTCCTCCTTGGTCATCCGCAGGCTGCGGTGGAACCGCGTGTCACGGGTGCTCGCGCCGCCGAGGTAGCGGTAGCGGGACGGGCCGCGGGACACCACGAGCGCCGCGGCCGTGTCACCGGCGATGGTCGTTCCCGGGATGTAGCGGCCGCGGTCGCTGGCGCTGCCCTGGTCACCGCCGAGCACGAGCACCCGGTCGTCCGGCGCCGCGCCGGGCCGGGCCAGGTAGCGCCGGGCCAGCTCGACCGAGCGCAGCACCGACGTGCAGTTGACGTGCGACACCCCGAAGAACGGGACGCCCGGCAGGCCGAGCGCGTCGCGCAGCCGGTCCGGGAAAGTGCCGCACAGGTCCAGCTCGGCGATGAGCAGCGTGTGGCCGTAGAGCACCAGGCTCGCCGGCCCGCCGCCGAGCGCGGTCCGCCCGGCCTCGGCCAGGTGGTCCGCCATCCGCTCGCCCGGCGCGAGCACCGGGCTGTCGCGCAGGCCGTAGATGCGGCCGAACATGCGCCGCTCCAAGGGTTTGGCGCCCGACCGCACGAGCACGTCGTCGACGGGCTCGACGCGGCCGGGCAGCCGCACGGCGACCCGGGACAGCCCCGTGTCCATCAGTGCTCCCTCCCCGGCGTGAGCAGGCAGCTGCAGAACGTGCCGCCCGCGGGTTCGAAGTCGGCCAGCAGCACCGGTTCGTCCAGCGGCCACCGGCGGGCGAGACCCGCCCACACGCCGGTGCACCACAGGTCCGGCACCGGCTCGACGCGGCCGGCGTAGGGGGTGCCGGCGAGCCGTTTGGCCAGCCCCGCGCCGGCCAGCACGTCCACGCCCGGGTGCCGGTAGAGCACGTCGGCCAGTGCGAGGGTGGCGGTGTGCGGCCCGGTCCCGCCGAGCCGCACCTCCTCCAGCTCGGTCACGGCGACGTCGCCGGTCGCGCCGGCCCGCAGCAGCACCGCCGCGTCGGGCCGGTGCGTGGCGGGGTGGCCGCTGTCCCACAGGACGGCGTTCTGGTCGTACACGAGCAGGGCCGCCGAGGCCGCCTCGCCGAGCCGGCACATGCCGTCCAGCAGGCGCAGCGCGGTGAACGCCGCCCCCGGACCGGGCCCGGCGACCGAGCACGGTTCCGGGTTGCCCGGCAGGCGTCCGGCGAGGTAGCAGCCGGCGACTTCGGAGTGGTACAGGTCGGGCGAGTGGTAGGCGAGCACCACCGCGTCCAGCGGCGGCAGCGGCGTGTCCGCCTCCGCCAGCAGGGCCTCGGTCATCTCGATGAACCCGTTGCCGGTGCGGGCCAGGAAGTCCTCCTGGTCGGCGGCGGCCCCGAAGGTCTCGACCATGAGCCGGGCCAGGTCCGGGCGCATCCCGAACACCGGCTTGGCGCGTTCGGTGAACACCCGGTGCGTCACGCCGCTCAGGTGCACCCCGGCCGGGCGCGCGGGTACGGCGACCCGGCCCGGGGGTGCGAGCGTCTGGAGGGACATGGCTCAGACCGCCGCAGCGGCCCTGGCGAAGGCCGACTCGATGTAGTCGGTCAGGCTGCCGACCGTGCGGAAGACCTCCGGGCCGAGCTCGTCCGGGTCGATCTCGAGGCCGATCGTGTCCTCGAGGCTCATCAGCAGCTCGATGACGCTGGTGGAGTCGAGCGCCAGGTCCTCGAACAGGCGCAGCTCCGGGGTGACGCCGCCGATCTCCTTGTTGAGCACGGCGGACAGGGCGATCTCCAGGTGGGCGACGATCTCGGTGCGGTTCATCTCGGCTCGCTTTCCGTGCTGGTGCTGCTGGTGGTGGGCTGGTGCAGGTGCTGCTTGCGCAGCAGGTCCGCGGGCTCGTCGCGGTCGCGGACCAGGAAGGCCGCTCCCCCGCGCACGAGCACCTCGGCGGGGAACCCGTGGCTGAGGAACAGCCCGGGTGAAGCCGACGGCCCGTAGGCGCCGGAGTTCAGGACGCCGACCAGGTCGCCGGGGCGCAGGTCGGGCAGTTTGACCTGCTTGAGCAGGGTGTCGTTGGGCGTGCACAGCGGGCCGGTGACGGTCCACGGGCCCGGCTCGACGGTGTCGTCGGTGTCCTCGCCCGCCGCGCGCGGGGTGAGCAGCACGGCCGGGAAGTTGCGCTTGACGAACGAGCCGATGCCGACCGCCGCCATGTGGTGGTGGGTGCCGCCGTCCGCGATGGCGAACCGCTCCCCCATCGACTCCTTGACGTACCGGACGCCGAGCACGTAGACCCCGGCGCGGCCGGCCAGGAACCGGCCGGATTCCATGATCAGCCGGGTGGCCGGGTGCTTCCGGTGGAACTCCTCGAGCATCGGGTTGATCACGTCGGCCACGTCGGCCGCTTCGAGGTCGTCCTCGCCTTCGAAGTACGCGACGCCGAGGCCGCCGCCGATGTCGACCGCTTCCAGCCGGATCCCGGTCTCCGCGACCACCCGCTCGGCCAGGTCGAGGGCGTACCGCGTGTTCTTGCCGATGACGTCGGCGTCGAGGATGCGCGTGCCCATGTAGACCTGGATGCCGGCGACGTCGGCGTGGCGGTACTCCGCCAGCCGCGGCCCGGCGGCGAGGACCTGGGCCTCGTCGATGCCGAACTGGCGGGGCTTGCCGCCCATGGTCAGCCGGGACCCGCTGATCGCGCAGGTCGGGTTGATCCGCAGCAGCACCCGCTGCTGCTTCCCGAGCTCGGCGCCGAGCCGCTCGATGTCGTCGAGTTCCGCGAAGGACTCGCAGACGATCGCGTAGACGCCCGTTTCCAGGCAGGCCCGCAGTTCCTGCTCGCTCTTGCCGGGGCCGAGGAAGATGATGTCGTCGGGCCGCGCGCCGGCGGTGAGCACGGTCTGCAGCTCCACGATGGACGAGACCTCGGCCCGCGCGCCGCCGGCGTGCAGGGCGGCGAAGACGCTGATGTTCGGGTTGGCCTTCAAGGAGTAGAAGACCTCGATCGCCGGGTGCAGCACCGCGCGCAGGCCGGTGATGGTGGCGTGCAGGACGTCGCCGTCGTAGACGTAGAGCGGCGTGCCGAAGCGCGCGGCCAGGTCCTGGTAGTCGATGTCGGTCATGCGTTTTCCCCTGCCATGACGCCGAGGCGGCGCTCGGCTTCGGTCCGGACGGCGAGGGCCTCTTCCGGCGAGTCGCCGACGCAGATCGCGTAGAGACGGCCGTGGAAGGAGCCTTCGCCGGTGAACGCGGCGTTGAGCGTCGCGAAGTTGTTGACCAGCACGCCGGTGTCGCCGGCGCCGGTGAAGAACAGGTCGCCGAGCGCCCGCTCGACCTCGGCGAAGGTGTGCTCGCGCTGGAGCTTCAGCGAGAAGGTCGCCGCGATGGCGTGCCGGCCCTCGGGGATGAACTTCTCCGCGATCCGGCTCTGGTAGGTCGACATGTTGAACCGGGCGTTGATCTCCAGGCACGGGTAGAGCGTGCCGTCGGCGGCCAGCATGGCGTCGACCCCGACCATCCCGAAGAACCCTTCGGCGTGCAGGGCACGCCCGATCTTTTCCACGGCTTCGGCCAGCTCGCGGGCGGCGACCGGCGGCAGCTCCACCGGGAAGCGGTGGCCCTGGTGGACGCCGTTCTTGAGCACGGCCGCCTTGACCGTCTCGAACCGGACCCCGCCGGTGCGGGACACGACGAACTGGTAGTTCAGGTCCTGGGCGTGCTCGATCCAGGACTCGACGACGAGGTTCGCGGGCGCGTCGGCCCCGCGGCGCTCGATCAGGCGCAGCAGGCGGTTCGCGCCGCGCTCGTCCTCGACGACGACCATGCCGCGGCCCGAGACGCCGAGCGACTCCTTGACCACGACCCGGCCGCCCAGGGCCAGCTGAGAGGTGAGGGCCTCGCGCAGCTCGCCGACCGTGAGCACCACCCGGCCCGGCACCTGGCGCAGGCCGAGCGAGTCGACCAGGCCGCGGCTGAACACCTTGCCGTTGACCGCCTTGCAGATCTGCGCGGTCGAGCCGGCCAGCGGCAGCCCGGACTCCTTGGCCAGCGCCTCCTCCGACGCCGAAATGCCCAGCGGCATCAGGTAGGTGTTGCCGTCGGCCAGCTCCCGCAGCTTGCCCAGCAGCTCCGGCGAGTCGAGCGCGTCTTCGGTCACCATCGCGCCCGGGTCGTTGTGCTCGGCGACCAACGTCGAGCCGTCGGCCGCGCCGATCCGGGCGAGGTAGCCGGCGAACGCGGGGTCCATGGGCGCCTTCAGCACCACCAGGTCGCCCTCGCCGGCCAGCAGCGCACCCATCTCCTCCATGCGGTTGACCGTGGCCCCCGCGAACGAGATGCCGGCGCCGGGCAGTTTCGGCTCGCCCACCGCCCAGCTGCGCTCCACCTCGAAGTTGTTGACGAAGACGAACCGCGCACCGGCGTCGCCGGTGAGGTCCTTCTTCAGCCGTGCCACGAAATTCATCCCTGGTTCCCTTCTCCGATCTCGACGACGGCCGCCGCGAAGGTCGCCCCGAGGCCGGCCGAAGCCAGCAGCACGAGGTCCCCCGGATCGACCCGCCCGTCCGCGCGCGCCGCCGCCAGGTTGATGAACGGGTCGGAGCTGTAGCAGTGGGCGTACTTCCCGACGTTGTCGAGGAACACGCGGTCCCGCGGCACGCCGAGCGCGCCGGTGATGCGTTTCCACGACAGCTTGTTGACGTTGTGCGGCAGGATGGCCGCGATGTCCGCGGCCTCGACCCGGGCGTCGTCGAGGGCGTCCTGCATGACCTGCGCGAGCGCGTCCGGGTAGACGTGCTTGTACTGCAGCTGCAGGGCCTCGTCGCAGTCGATGCCGCGGTAGAACTCGCCCAGCACGGTCAGCGCGCGCCCGAGGACGCGGTCGCCGCGCGGGTCCGGGCCGAGCAGCACCGCCGCGGCGCCGTCACCCTGGATCGTGGTGTCACGGATCAGCCGGGCCTCGTGCATGAGCACCTTGTCGCCGGTCAGCACGAGCACCCGCTCGCCCGGCGCCGCGGTCGCCAGCAGCGACCGCGCGACGTGCAGGGCGTGGATGCCGACCACGCAGTTGAGGTGCGACAGGCTGAACGCGGTCGCGCGGTGCAGCCGCAGCCGCGTCCGCACGTCCTCCAGCAGGCCGGGCGTGGCGACGGCGACGTGCTGCATGGTGTGCGCGTGGACCAGGAACCGGACCGAGTCGCGGTCCGTACCGGCCAGCACGCGCTCCCCGGCGCCCGCCAGCAGGTCGGCCAGTTCGAGGCCGTCCGCGACGGCGACGCGGTCGAGCCCGAGGAAGCGGGTGAAGAAGCGCAGCTGCGTCGCGTCGAGGCCGAGCGGGCCGGCCAGGTCCGCGACCGGCAGGCTCGTCTCCGGCACGAACGACGCCACCCGTTCCAGGCGGGGTGCTTCGAGCAGGGACATGGGTTTCCTCCTCTTCTTCCGGCTCAGCCGCGCGCCGGCACGAGTTCGTGCGCGAGCGCGGACAGGGGGCGGGTGGTGGTGAACGGGACGAGCCCGGCCGACCAGCCGCGCTCGTGCAGGGCTTCGACGACGCGGGGCAGGCGCAGCACGCGCCCGCCCGCGCCGGTGTAGCTGCGGGCCGGATCGACCCCGTCGAGGCCGTTGACCTCGGCGACGACGTCGACGAGCACGCGCTCGGCGGGCGCGGATCCGGTGGGTTCCGGCCGCGTGGGCCCGGTCCGCGGTGCCGCGGGCGGGGTGAAGCCGATGAGCGCGGCGGCCTCGCTGACGCGCAGGTCGGTGCCGGGGTCGCGGTGGGCCTCGACGAGCCGGGCGTAGCCGCGCAGGAACTGCTCGACGGCATCGGCGTCCATGACGGCGTCCAGCGCCTGCAGCGCGAGGGTGATGCCGTCGGCCCATTCGTAGATGCGCAGGTAGCTGTCCGAACCGGCGAGGGCCCAGTCGGCGGGAGCGGCGTTGACCGCGTACCGGTCCCGCTTGGCCCGGCACGACCGCGGCGCGTTGTCGAGGAAGTTCAGCTCGGCCACGACACGCACCGGCGTCCCGCGCCGGGCACCCTCCTCGGCGATCAGCTCGTACACGCGGTCGTAGGGCACGTGCGCGTGCGTCATCGCCTGGCTCACGCGGGTGGCGGACGCCTTGACCACGGCCGAAAAGCGCGGATCGCCGCCGAGGTCGGCGAGCACCGGCGTCGGGTAGGACAGGCACGTGACCGCGCCGCCGAAGCCGCTGGCGTCGCGCTGGCTGGTGTACATCCGGTGCGCGACCACCGTTTCGCCGGTGTACGCGGCGAGCGTGACGGCATAGGCGGCGAGGTGCACGGCCGAGGGCCACACGTGCTCGCGGGCCGCGATCGCCCGGGCGGCCGGCAGCAGCGACGGGACGGTGAAGGAGGCGCTGTGCGCGGCCTCGGAGGCCCTGCGGCGCTTCGAGAAGACGTCCGCGGGGAGCTTCTCCACGATGTCGCGCCAGTGTCCGAGCGCGGGTTCGAGGTCGGCCTCGGTGCGGCTCTCTTCGAAGCGGGCGAGGTCCACCGGCTGGTGTTCGACCGGGTCCAGCACCGCGGGACGGCCCTCGGTGCGGGCGGCCAGCAGCTCGTCGAGCTCGGCGGCCAGCCGGTCGAGGGCGACGTCGTCGAAGGCCAGGTGGTTGAAGACCAGGTGCAGGCGCACCAGCCGGCCGCCGGTGGTGACCACGCACGCCCGCAGGGGCCACTCGCGGGCCAGGTCGAACGGGGTGCGGGTGAGCCGCGCGATGACGTCCACGGCGTCCTCCGTGGTCGCCTCGGTGACCGGCTGCGGTGCCGGCGGCTGCACGACCTGGCGCGGCCAGGCGCGGCCGTCGGCGGCGGTGCCGGTGAGGTCGTAGACCGTGCGCAGCACTTCGTGCCGCCGCACCAGGTGCGTCAGCGCGGCGCGGACGGCCGCGACCGTGCAGCCCGCGGGCAGCGGGTAGCTGGTGCCGATGTGCGCCTCGTGCCGGGACGGCGCCGGCACCCGCAGGTACCGCAGCAGGTGGTGGTGCTGTCCCCAGCAGAGGTTCGCGCTCTTCGCCTCGGGCATCCGGGGCCTCCAACCGTGAATCGTCGTAGGCCGATAGTGGGCGGCCGCGGCGGGAATGGTTAGCCCTTGGCGGTGGCACGTTCTCCGTGGCACGAACATGACACCGGGCGCACCGGAGTTTTCCTTGACCCGCAACGGTTCGTCGGTGAATCTGGGTTGGCCCCGCTCGGAACGCAGGAATTGCGGATCGGATCCGCGGGGAAATCCCACCTGATGAATGGAGTACCACCCATGTCGAAGGAAGCTTCGAAGGTCGCCAGCAAGGTCGCGTCGAAGGTCGCTTCGAAGGTCGCCAGCAAGGAGGCCTCTAAGGAGGCGTCCAAGGTGGCGTCCAAGGAGGCCTCGAAGGTCGCTTCCAAGGAGGCGTGACACCCGGCGGGATGGCGACGGCCGGCACCGACCGCGTCGCCATCCCGCCGGACCCGGCACTTCCCCACCGGAAGTGCCGTCTCTCGCGGCCACCGCGGGCGCGGCACCGCCGCCGGCACACGCCGGCCGGTGCCGCTCCCGCGCTCGGCCGCCCCACCACCGCGAGAGGGTCACTTTCACGTGAAAGTGCCCGGTACCGCCATCCCACCAGCCCGGGAGGGGCCATGACCTCGATCGCGTCCGCCGCACCGGCCGTCGCCGCACCGGCGGACTTCGTGCTGCCGCGCTGGTCGGCCCGCGCCTGCGGGGCGGCCGACCGGCCCGCCGTGCTCGCGCTGTTCGCCGACCCCGGCTTCTTCTTCCGCACCGACCGGCCCGGCACGCGGCCGGAGGCGGAGATCGACCGGCTCCTCGGCGACGACACGCGCGTGCTCTGCGCCGACGGCGAGCCCGTCGGCCTCTACGCGCTCGAGCACGAAGGCAGCGAGCACGGCTGCCACTACGTCCTGCACCTGCGCCTGCGCTCCGACGTCCCCACGCACTGGTGGCGCGACGCCTACCGCGAGATCGTGCGGGCCCTGCGGTGGCGCCACGAGCTGGTGCGGCTGTCGGTCCGGTTCCCCGAGTTCGACCCGGCGGGCCTCGCCTTCGCGCGGTCCGCCGGGCTCACCGAAGAGGGCACGCTCGCCGGCGTGACCACCCACGAAGGCCGTCGCCGCGGCACGGTCTTCTTCTCCCAGGTCTGGGCGGAGTCATGAAACTGCGCGGATACCGCGGCACCGACCGCGAGCTGCTGACCGGGCCGTGGCTCGGCGGCGAGCTGCTGGGCCTGCCGATCGAGGACTGGCCGGCGCTGGCCGAACCGACGTGCGTCCCGCCGCCCACCGGGCACGACGAGGAGCTGTGCGTCACCGACGGCGCCTTCGTCCGCTACACCGGCATCGACTGGGTGCACCGCCGGGCCCGCGTCGAAATCGGCGTCCACAATCCACTGTCTGATGTGGACGAACTGCTCGAAGCCGCCGTCGCGCACGGCTTCACCGGCCTGAACCTGCGGCGCCTGCACGGCTGGGTCACCCCGGCCGCGGCGCCCGGCCCGGCCGCGCTGGCCGCCGCCGGGTTCCGGCGCGAAGCGGTCGTCCCGGCCGCCACCTGGTTCGACGGCGCACCCGCCGCACGGGAGATCTGGGGGACGATCCGCCATGACTGAACTGAGGCCGCTCTCGGCCGCCGAGGCCGCCCGGGGGCTGCGCCGCGCGGGGACCGCCGCGCGCGGGTTCCTCGGCACCGACCCGGTGACCCAGAACGACGCCCTGCTCGTGCGCGAGCTCACCCGCCGCGGGGCCCAGGTGTACGCCGCGGGTGGCGCGCTGGTCGGCTGCGTGCCGAACCGGGCGCAGCCGCGGCAGGCGTACGTCTCGAGCACGTCCGCCGGCCCCGAGCCCGTGCGCGCGCTGCTCGGCCACCTCACCACCTACCAGCGGCGGACGTCGTTCGTCGCGCTGGTCCCCGAGAGCAGTGCCGCGGCCTTCCTCGGCGCCGGGTTCGCCCGCGGCGGCGTGCTGCCCGGCCACCACTACGCCGGCCACGCGTTCCACGACGTGCTGGTCCTGGTGAAGGAGGAGCCATGCCGATCGTGACCGTCCGGCACTTCACCGAAGAGGACGTCCCGCTGCGCACGGAACTGCTGCGCGAGGCCCGGTTCACCGCGAACCTCACCGACTTCGCCGTCGGCTCGGACGACGACGGCCTGCAGGCCGGCCAGCTCCGCACCATCGCCGAGGAGCAGCGCACCAAGCAGATCTTCACCGTCTGCGGCCCGCACGACCGCGTGATGGGGTTCGCGTGGATCACCTCGATCGACTGGCGCGCGCAGTGCTGCGAGCTGTCCTTCGGCGTGCTGCCGCGCGACCGCGGCCTCGGCGCGTTCGCCGTCTACGCGGTGCACAAGCACCTGCGCGACGAGCTGAACATGCGCGTGATCGTCAACCAGGTCTACACGCACAACACGATGTTCCTCTCCGCCGAGGCGCTCGAAGCCCAGCACCAGGTCCGCTGCGAGCGGGATTCCCACACCGTCGGCGAATGGCGGACGGCGTGCTACTGGACACTGTCCGACGAGGACATCCGGCAGCACGAGGCGTCCGCCGAGGAACGCCGCCGGGAGCTGGCCGAGCGGATCCGCGCGCGGATCGAGGCCCGGTCGTGACCGGGCGGGCCGGGTACCTGCGGACGCCCGCGGTCTCCGGGGGCACCCTGTACTTCACCTGCGAGGACGACCTGTGGTCGGTGCCCGCCGACGGCGGCCGGGCGCACCGGCTGACCGCGGGCCCCGGCGAGGCCCGGCGGCCACGGATTTCCCCCGACGGCAGCGAAATCGCCTTCGTCGGCACCTACGACGGGCCGGCCGAGGTGTACGTCATGCCCGCCGAGGGCGGCCCGCCCCGGCGGCTGACCTTCCAGGCCGGCCGCTGCGTCACCGTCGGCTGGCACCCGCACACCGGCGAGGTCCTCTACGCGACCGACGCCGAACAGCCGTCCGGCTTCGGCGCGCGCCTGTTCTCCGTGCCGCCGTCCGGCGGTCCCGCGCGGCCGCTGCGCCTCGGGCCGGCCGACACGATCGCCTTCGGCGGCTCCGGCGTCGTCGTCGGCCGCAACACCGCGGATCCCGCGCGGTGGAAGCGCTACCGCGGCGGCGGCACCGGCGAACTGTGGTACGCCGAGCAGGAGGCCGGGCCGTTCACGCGGCTCGTCGCGCTGCCCGGGAACGTCGCCGACCCCTGCTGGGCCGGCGGCCGCGTCCACTTCATCAGCGACCACGAGGGCATCGGCAACGTCTATTCGTGCCTGCCCGACGGCACCGACCTGCGCTGCCACACCGACCACCACGACCACTACGCGCGCGGGCTCAGCACCGACGGCACCCGGCTCGTCTACACCGCGGGCGCCCGGCTGCACGTGCTCGACCCGCGCGGCGCGCGGCCGGTGGCGGTCGACCTGGGCGGCGCGGCCCCGCAGCGCGGCCGCCGCTTCGCCCCCGCGGGCGAGTACCTCGACGGCGCACGCCTGTCCCCCGACGGCACCCGGCTCGCGGTGACCGCCCGCGGCAAGGCGTTCACCTTCGCGCACTGGTCCGGGCCGGTCCGCGGGCACGGCCGCGCCGACGGCGTGCGCTACCGCCTGCTGCGCTGGCTGGCCGGCGGCCGGCAGCTGGTC
Organism: Amycolatopsis sp. lyj-23; assembly: GCF_046549135.1. Classification (NCBI taxonomy): domain Bacteria; kingdom Bacillati; phylum Actinomycetota; class Actinomycetes; order Pseudonocardiales; family Pseudonocardiaceae; genus Amycolatopsis; species Amycolatopsis sp. lyj-23. The sequence goes on from NZ_JAJPWN010000007.1 coordinate 385,523, forward strand.
GCCGTCGCCGCCGACGAGAGCCCGGACGAGCGGATCGTGCTGATGGACGCCGAGGGCGGCGAGGACGCCCCGGTGCTCGTCGCGGGCGGCGTCGGGCACATCACCGAGCTGACCGCCTCCCCCGCGTCGGGGCTCGTCGCCTTCGCGACCAGCCGCCAGCGCGTGTGGGTCGTGGACACCGCCGACGTGCTCCCCCGGCCCCGCCTGCTCGACGCGAGCCGGCACGAGCGCATCGAAGACCTCGCCTGGTCGCCCGACGGCCGGTGGCTGGCCTACACGTTCCCGGAATCGCCGCGCACGTCGTCGATCAAGCTCGCCGACACCACCACCGGGCGGACCCACCGGGTCACCGAACCGGTGGTGCGGGACGCGCGCCCGGCGTTCGACCCCTCCGGGCGGTACCTCTACTTCCTCGGCCAGCGCGACCTCACGCCCGAGCTCGACCAGGTGCAGTTCGACGTCGGGTTCCCGTTCGGCTCGCGGCCGTACCTGATCACGCTGCGGGCGGACGAGGAGTCGCCGTTCGAGCCGCGGGCCGCCGTGCCGGGGCAGGCGCGGCCCGCCGCGCGCGGCGACGGCCGGGTGGAAGTCGACCTCGACGGGATTTCCCGGCGGGTGGCGGCGTTCCCGGTGCCCGAAGGCCGCTACAGCGACATCGCGGCCCTGCCCGGCCGGGTCCTGCTGCTGTCCGTGCCGCTCGCGGCCCCGGACCCGGCGCACCCGGACGCCGGCGGCGAGGGCACGGTGTCGCTGGTGGACCTCGGCACGGGCCGGGTCACCGCCGGCTGCCTCGGCGCGGTCGACGAGCTGGACGTGCGCGGCGACGTCGTGCTGCACCGCACCGACAGCCGGCTGCGGGTGCTGCGCGCCGACGCCGCCGGCGACCCGCCCGACGGCGAGGAACCGGGGCCGGCGACCGGCTGGGTCGACCTCGGGCGCGTCAAGGTCCCGTTCGACCCGTCCGCCGAGTGGCGGCAGATGTTCCGCGAGGCCTGGCGGCTGCAGCGGGAAGGCTATTGGGACGCGCGGATGTCCGGCCTCGACTGGGACGCCGTGTACGACCGGTACGCCCCGCTCGCCGAGCTGGTGTCGTGCCGCGCCGAGCTGTCGGACCTCATCTGGGAGCTGCACGGCGAGCTCGGCACCTCGCACGCCTTCGAGCGCGGCGGCGAGTACCGCGCCGGGCCGGACGAGGCGCAGGGTTTCCTCGGCGTCGACTGGGACACCCCCGACGACGGCTCCCGGTGGCGGATCGCGCGGATCCTGCGCGGCGACCCCTGGAACCCGAAGGCCGGCTCACCGTGCGCCCGGCTCGGCGCGGACATCCGCGCGGGCGACGCCGTGGTCGCGGTCAACGGCCGCCGGGTCGGCCCGCCGGGTCCCGGCGAGCTGCTGGTCGGGCAGGCCGACCGCGAGGTCGAGCTGACCGTCCGGCGAGCCGGCGCCGAGCACCGCGTGGTGGTGCGGGCGTGCGCGAGCGAGGCGCGGGCGCGGTACCTGGACTGGGCCGAGGGCAACCGCGCGTACGTGCGGGCGGTGTCGGGCGAGCGGCTGGGCTACCTGCACGTGCCCGACATGACGCGCAGCGGCTACGCCGACTTCGTCCGCGGGTTCCTGACCGAGCTCGACCGCGACGGCCTGATCGTGGACGTCCGGTTCAACACCGGCGGGCACGTGTCACCACTGCTGCTCGACCGGCTGGCCCGGCGCCGCACCGGCACCGAGCACGGCCGGTGGAGCGGGATGGCGCCGTACCCGACGGAGTCGCCGCGCGGCCCGATGGCGACCCTGCTGAACGAGCACACCGGCTCCGACGGCGAGATCTTCGCCCACGTCTTCCGGGCGCTCGGGCTGGGCCCGCTCATCGGCAGGCGCAGCTGGGGCGGCGTGATCGCGACCTGGCCGCGGCACCGGCTGGTGGACGGCACGGTCACCACGCAACCGGAGTTCCGCTACCGGTTCGGCGACGTGGGTGCTTCGCTGGAGAACCACGGCGTGGAGCCCGACCTGGCCGTGGTGCCCGCCCCGGACCGGCTGCTGCCGGGCGAGGACGACCAGCTCGCCGCGGCCGTCGCGCACCTGCTGGCGGAGCTGGGCACGCCGTCGGACGAGCTGCCCGCACCGCGGGCGGCCCTGCTGCTGCCGCAGGCGCCATGATCGTCGACGTCTGGCTGGTGCCGATCCGCCCGCGGCCGTCGTGGCTCGGGTGGCTCTCCGAAGCCGAACGCGCCCGCGCCGCCCGGCTGGCGGCTCCGGCCGGGGACGTCTTCGTGACTTCCCGTGCGCTGCAGCGCCGGTGGGGCGCGGTCGCGGTCGGCGTCCCCCCGGCGGAGGTGACGATCGACCGGTCGTGCGAGCACTGCGGCGACCCCGGCCACGGCCGGCCGCGGCTGCCGGGAGCGCCCGCGTTCTCGGTGTCGCACACCGGGCGGTGGCTGCTGCTCGCCGCGGCGAGCGCGGGACGCTTAGGAGCCGACATCGAGGACCCGGCCGCGGCGGCCGACCCCACCGGGCTGGCGGGGGTGGTGCTGTCGGTCGCGGAGCACCGCGAGTTTTCCGCGGCGCCCCCGGACGAGCAGGCCGGCCGCCTGCTGACGGCCTGGACCCGCAAGGAGGCGGCGATGAAACTGGCGGGGCTGGGGCTGGCCGCGGCCCCGGCCCGGGTGGACGTGCGGGGGCGGCTGGCCTGCTCGGACGTCCCGGGCTGGCCACGCGAGCCGGTCCACCTCCGGCCGTTGGCGGCACCGGACGGCCACGTGGCGGCGCTGGCCACGACCGTGCCGGTGGCGGCGGTGCGGCGGCGGGAATTGGCCGAACTCGCCACCCCGGACGGCGTGACCGCGCGATCGGGGAGAACCGGACCCGCCGTACGAACGAGACAGCCGGCAATCGCGGCCACACTCACCCGGCCGGGCGTACCTACCCAGCCACCCGAACCTCGAAACCCCCGATCCACCGCCCGCGCCACCACCCCGCCGGCACCGTCTCCGCGTCCTGAGCCACCCTCCTGACCTGGCCGAACTCCGGCGACGCCCACCGCAGCACCACCACACCCACCGCGGCCGTGCGCAATCCCCTTCCCCGGCTTGGAGCAGGGGGCCGCCAATCTGGGTAGCGAGTACCCATGTACGCGCATCTCCCGCAGTGCGAATCTCTTCGACGTGAGCCAGACAGTCGAACGTCCCGAGCAGGTCCCCCACGAGGCACCGGCCTGGTGGACCCTCGCTCGCCTCCCCGGCGAGACCGGTGGCGACCGGCCCGCCTGGGCGGTGCTCGCGGACGAGGTGCTGGCCTCGCTGCCCGCCGACGGTGACTGGCCCGCTCCCGTCGACGCCGACGGTGACCGCGTCTTCCGCCACGCCGTGCTGCCGTTCGCCGCCGCCACCCGGGCGCTGCTGCTGGAGCGGGCACCCGCCGCCGAGTGCGTGTGGCCCGGTGTCGAATCCTGGCTCTGCGGGCAGCTCACGGCGCTCGCCGCCCGGACCTTCGTGCTCGAGCTGCACTCGGCGAAGAAGGGCGGCCTGCTGCGCGGGGCCACCGGGCGTGACCGCTTCGTCGACTTCCTGCGCCTGCTCGGCGGACGCGGGTACCTCACCGGCGTCTTGGGCCGCCACCCGGTGCTGGCCCGGCTGCTCGCCCGGACCTGCCTGCGCACCGCCGACGCCGTCGCCGAGCTGCTCACGCGGTTCGCCGCCGACCGGGCCGCCCTGCGCGCCGGGCTGCTGGCGGGCAGCGCCGCCGAGCTCACCGACCTCACCCTGGGCGCCGGTGACGTGCACTCCGGCGGCCGCGCGGTCGCCGTGCTCGGCTTCGCCGACGGACGGCAGCTCGTCTACAAGCCGCGTCCGCTCGGGCTGCTCGCCCGGTGGGGCGACCTGCTGCGCTGGTTCGCCGAGGAACGGCCCGGGCTCGCGCCGCGCCCGGTGGGCGTGCTCGCCCGCGACGGTTACGGCTGGGCCGAGTACGTGCCCGCGCGGCCGTGCGCCGACCAGGCCGGCGTCGAGCTGTTCTACCGCCGCCAGGGCGCGCTGCTGGCCCTCCTCTACGCACTCGACGCCACCGACATGCACTGCGAGAACCTCATCGCCTGCGGCGACCAGCCGATGCTGGTGGACGTCGAAACGCTGTTCCACCCCGCCTTCACCGCGCTGACCCGCAACGGCCCCGACCCGGCCGCCACCGCGCTGCACCGCTCGGTGGCCCGCACCGCCCTGCTGCCCACGCTGATGCTCGGCGAGCACGGCGCGCTCGACGTCTCGGCGTTCGGCGGCGGCAACGGCGAGCAGAGCCCCGGCGAGGTACCGCACTGGACCGGCGCCGGGACCGACGACATGCGCCTGGCCCGCGGCCCGCTGCCCTACGCCGGCGGCGCGAACCGCCCGGTGCTCGCGGGCGTCGAGGTCGACGCCGGGATGTACCGGCAGAGCCTGCTGAGCGGCTTCCGCGCCGCCTACGAGTCACTGGTCGACCGCCGCACCGAGCTGCTCGGTGGCGTGCTGGCGGCGTTCGCCGTCGAGGAGATCCGCCTGGTGATGCGGCCGACGCAGGTCTACGCGACCCTGCTGGCCGAGGCGACGCACCCGGCCCACCTCGCCGCGGGCGCCGGCCGCCCCGAAGCGTTCGCCTCGCTCGCCGAGGACCGCGCGAAGGCCCACCTGCCGGCGCTCGTGCCGCACGAGATCACCGAGCTGTGCGACGGTGACGTGCCGGTGTTCACCGCCGCGGCGGGCTCGGTCGACGTCACCACCGGCACCGGTGCGGTGCTGCCCGGCCTGCTGGCCGCGAGCGGGCTCGACCAGGCCCGCGCGAAGATCGCGCAGCTGTGCGCGGAGGACCTGCGCGAGCAGGAGTGGTTCGTGGAGGCGACGCTGGCCACCCGCCGCCCGGAGGTCCGCCACAGCGCCGGGTCCCCGCTGCCCGGTGCGGTCGCCGCCGTCGTGCCCGACAGCCAGCACCTGCTCGCGCTGGCCTCCGCGATCGGCGACGACCTCGTCGCCCGCGCCGCCCACGACGACGGGCGGGCCAACTGGGTCGGCCTGGAACTGCTCGACGGACGGCACTGGCTGGTGCTGCCGATGGGTGCCGGGCTCGCCGAAGGCTACTGCGGCACGGCGCTGTTCCTGGCGCAGCTGGGTGAGCTGACCGGCACCTCCCGGTACTCGGAGCTGGCCGCGAAGGCCGTGCGCACGCTGCCGGTGCTCGTCGAGGTCCTCGCCGAACACCCGGAACTGGCCCGTGAAGTCGGGTCCGGCGGGTTCTTCGGCCTCGGCGGGATCTGCTACGCGCTGGCCCGGCTGGCCAACCTCCTCGGGGACAGCGCCCTCGCCGCCTGCCTGCCCGCCGCGATCTCCGCGACCGCCGCCGCCGACGCGGCCGCACCCGCGGGCGTCGGCGAAGGCACCGCGGGCGCGCTCGCCGCGATGCACGCCGTGCACGCCGAAAGCGGGCGGCCCGAAGCGGCCGCGCTGGCCGCCACGCTCACCCGCCGCCTCGCCGGCGCCCCGCGCCCCGCCGCTCCCGGCTTCCTCTGGGGCGCGGCGGGCGTCGACTGGGCCCTCGGCCGGGGCGGCCGGACGGCGGCCGAGCCGGTGGACGGCGACCTGGGCTGGTGCTCGGGCCTGGCCGGCCGGGTCCTCGCCGCGGCCGCCGCACCGGGCCAGGCCGGGCCGCCGCCCGGCACCGCCGTCCGGACGGCGGACGCGTTCTCGGCCGCGGTGGCCGCCCGGCCGCCGTCGACCGACCAATCGCTCTGCCACGGCGAGCTCGGCACCTTGGAAGCACTCGTGGTGCTGGCCGGACAGGGCCACGAACCGTCGGTCTCCGCGTTGCGGAGGGCGACATCGCGCCTCGTGGGCGCAGTGGAAGGGCACGGGCTCCAGTGCGGTACTCCGCACGGAGTAGCGAGTCCCGGCTTGCTGACCGGAACCGGGGGTATCGGTTTCGGGTTGTTGCGAGTCGGTTTCGCCGAACAGGTCCCGTCGGTTCTCTTGCTGGAACCTTCGGTACCCACTGGGAAATAACCGCGAAACACACCTCATCACAGGAGTGAACATGCGCAACGACACCAACGCCGGCGAATTCGACGAGACCCGCGCCGGCGCGGAGGCGGACAGCCCCCTGGGCGAGGCCGCCCCTGGTGCCAGAACGAAGATCGGTGTCCGCGCCGGAATTCTCGCCGGCCTCACCCTCGGCGTGGCCAGCGCCGCGGTCGTCACGATGGACATCAGCACGGTCGTGAGCAACCACACGCACGCGTGACGTGCTCGTCACGGCACAAAGCGTGACAACAACCCCGATTTTGCCGTCCGAACAGTGGAATCTCCACCGGAAGACCACCGAATTCGTGACTCCGGTCTCTAAGGTTGGCGCATGCGCACCCGTGCCCCCGCTCTCGTCGGCCGAGGAACGGAGATCGAAGAGATCGGGCGGGTACTGCACGACGCTCGCCGCTCTTCGGGATCGGCCGTCTTCGTCACGGGGGAACCCGGTATCGGCAAGACCCGGCTCGCCGCCGAAGCGGTCGGCCACGCACTGGACGCGGGACTGGTGGTGCTGCGCGGCCGCGGCAGCACCACCGGACCCGCCGTGCCGTTCCGGGCGCTCACCGAAGCACTGCTGTCCCTCGCCCGCACCGGCGGCCGCGAGCTGGTCGAACAGCTCGGGCCGTACCGGTCGGTGCTGGGCAGGCTGATCCCCGACTGGGCCGCCGGCGCCGACGCCGCGGGCGACTCCTCGCTGGTGGTGCTCGCCGAGGCGACGCTGCGGCTCACCGGCCTGGCCGGGGCGGGCCGCGGTTGCCTCTTCGTCGTCGACGACCTGCAGGACGCCGACGTGGAAACCCTCGCCGTGGTGGAGTACCTGGCCGCCAACGTCCACACGCAGCCGGTCGCCGTGCTGGCCACGCTGCGCGCCGAACCCTCCCCCGCGCTGGAGACGGCCCACGCCGTCGCCCGGCGCGGCGAGGGCTTCCTCATGCCGCTGGACAGCCTCGGACCGGCCGAGGTGCGGGACGTCGTGGCGTCGTCGCTCGGCGCGGAGCCGGACCAGGTGCCCGCCGACGTGGCCGAGCGCCTGTTCGCCGACAGCGCGGGCAACCCGCTGGTCGTCGAGGAACTGCTGCACAGCATGGTGGCGGCGGGCGAGCTGGTGAACGGCGCGGCGGGCTGGCGGTTCACCGGCCACGGCCGCGGTGCCGTCCCCGCCACCCTCGTCACGATCATCACCCGCCGCGCCGACCGCCTCGGCGAACGCGGCAAGCAGCTGCTCGCCATCGCCGCGGTGCTCGGCCGCCGGTTCCCGCTGTCGGTGGTGCAGCGGGTGAGCGAGCTCGACGACCACAGCCTGTTCGGCCACCTGCAGTCCGCCGTGGCCGCCCAGCTGCTCACCGCCGACGAGCGCGGCGAAGACTGGTACGCCTTCCGGCACCCGCTCACCGCCGAAGCGCTGCTGACCCTGCTCAACCCGGCCGAACGCGTGACGTTGTCGGCGAAGGCGGCCGACGCCGTGGTGGAGCTGCACCCCGATCTGCCGGGCGAGCTGTGCAGCCTGGCCGCGTCCCTGCGGCTCGGGGCGGGCGACCGCTGGGCCGCCGCCGACCTGTACCGCGAGGCCGCCCAGCGCGCGCTGGGCGAAGGCGCGCCGGGATCGGCCGTCGCCGTGCTCGAGCACGCCGTCAACCTCCTCGGCGACGACGCCGGCCGCGGCACCGAGCAGTCCGGCCGGTACCGGGACCTGCTGGAGCTGCTGCTGTTCGCGCTGGCCGAGGCCGGGCAGTTCGACCGCGCGGTGAAGGTCGCGCGCTCGCTGCGCCCGGCCGACGGCCGCGATTCCGCGCGGCAGATCCGCGTCCACGTCCGCCTGGCCTGGGCGGCGCAGGTCGCCGGCCGCTGGGCGGAGGGTTTCGAGCAGGTCGCCGCGGCCCGGGCGCTGCTGCCGGAGACGGGACTGGACGAGGAGGCCGTCGCGGTGGACGCCGTGGACGCGTACCTGTCGATGTCCGGCCCGGCGCCCGACCGGGTGCGCCGCAGCGAGGAGCTGGGCCGCCGCGCGGTCGACGGCGCCGAGCGGATCGGCTCGCCGTCGACGGCCTGCCAGGCGCTCTACGCGGTCGGGTTCGTCGTGCGCGAGCGCGACATGGCCGAGTCGGACGAGTGCTTCCGGCGGATGCTCGACAAAGCCGCCGAGCACCGGCTGACGAACTGGCGCAACTACGCGCTGGTCGGGCTCGGCGGCAACGCCTGGCTGGCGGAGGCCGACCCCTCCGGGCTGGAAACCGCGCGCGCCGAAGCGTTGCGCACCGGCGGGATCAGCCTGGCCCACAACGCGGACGCCGTGCTGGGCCTGCATTCCGTGCTGTGCGGCCGGTTCGCCGAGGCCGAACAGCGGCTCGACGCCTGCTACGCCGAGGCGTCGCGGATCAAGCTGTACGCCGTCACCCGGTACGTGCAGATGACGCAGGCCGTGCTGGCCGGGCACCGCGGTGACCGCCGGGCGATGGAGACCGCGCTCGGCGACTTCCGCCGCGGCGGCGGCGACGCCGGCCCGGAGGCCCCGCTCGCGCGCGGCCTGGCCCAGGTCTTCTGCTCGCTGCTGGAGGAAGATCGCGCCACCGCCCGCGCCGAGCTGGAGACACTGGCCGCCGACCAGGCGCGGCAGCAGAGCACGTTCCACCTCGCCGGCACCCACGGCCTGAAGCTGCTGCTGGACGTCATCGCCGGCGACGCGACCTGGGAGGACCACCGGCGCATCGCCACCGGAGCCGTCGGCGGGATGCGCTGGAACCGCCAGTTCGTGCTGCTGGCCGAGGCGGTGCTGCACGGCCGCGACAACGCGCCCGAGGCGGCCGCCACGGCGATGCGACGGGCGGCCCAGGCGGCCGCCCCGTTCGGCGTGGCGCGCCCGCTCGGCCTGCGCCTGGCCGCCGAGCCCGCCGTCGACCACGGCTGGGGCGAGCCGGCGGAGTGGCTGCGCGAAGCCGAAAGCCACTTCCACGGCGCCGACGTGATCCCGGTGGCCAGCGCGTGCCGGGCCCTGCTGCGCCGGGCCGGGGCGTCGGTGCAGCAGCGCCGCACCGGGACCGAGCGGGTCCCGGAAAGCCTGCGCGCAATCGGCGTGACGCTGCGCGAGTACGAGGTGTTCGAGCTGCTGGCGTTCCGGCTGAGCAACAAGGCACTGGCGGCGCGGTTGCACATTTCGCCGCGCACGGTGGAGAAGCACGTGGCCGCCCTGCTGATGAAGACCTCGGTCCGCGACCGGGCCGAACTGGCGCAGTTCGCGGCACAGCACTCGTCCGCCTCGGAGGTCTGACCACAACCCGACGACCGTGTCGCCGAGGCCGAGCCGTCACGCCGGGTGGGCTCGTCAACGGGCCAAGCACGACGCCGCGCACGATGGAAACCACGCCGCGGCCCTGCTGATGAAGACCTCAGTCCGCGACCGCGCCGAACTAACCCAGCTCGCGGCGGAACACTCGTCGACCTCGAAGGATTGAGCACACCCCGGCCACCGTGCCGCCGAGGCAGAGCCGTCACGCCGGGTGGGGGTCCCTCAGCGGGCCAAGGACGATGCCGCGCACAGCGCCGCCCACGTGAGGGCGAACGCCGCCACCTTCGGGCGCGCCGAGCGGTCCGGCAGGCCGGTGCCGAACACCAGCGCGTCCGCCGCGTCGGACGCCACCCGGGCCGCCAGTGCCACCTGCAGCGGCTTGCCCGCCGGTGCGAAGAGCATCGCCAGCCCGATCGCCGCGTCTCGGGCGCCGATGCCGGCGATCAGCGTGCGGACGCTCGCGCTCACCCCGCCCGTCGCGTCGGTCAGGCCGCACGGCTTCGCCAGCACGCGCGGCGCCGCGATGATCGTGGCGCTGTACGCGGCGGTCGCCGCTCCGAGAACACGGGTCAACGCGGGCATCGTCGCTCTTCTCACTCGGTGCGGTCGGACGGGTTTCGCTTACCCGGATCCGCCGGTGGCAAACGCACCGGCGGCCCCGCGACGCCTCACTTCTGGTTGCTGAACGCGGCGTCGAAGGCCGCCGACGGCTGGTCGAACAGGTGCTCGCGCAGGTACTGCACCGCCTCCGCCGCGCCGCGGAGCCGGTCCATTCCGGCGTCTTCCCACTCCACCGAGATCGGCCCGGCGTAGCCGATCGAGTTCAGCGCCCGGAAGCAGTCCTCCCACGGGACGTCGCCGTGGCCGACGGAGACGAAGTCCCAGCCGCGCCGCGGGTCCGCCCAGGCCAGGTGCGAACCCAGCCGTCCGTTGCGGCCGTCGAAGCGCTTGCGGGTGTCCTTGCAGTCGACGTGGTAGATCCGGTCGGCGAAGTCGAGGATGAACCCGACCGGGTCGAGGTCCTGCCACACGAAGTGCGACGGGTCCCAGTTCAGCCCGAACGCCGGCCGGTGCCCGACGGCTTCGAGCGCGCGCTTGGTCGTCCAGTAGTCGTAGGCGATCTCCGACGGGTGGACCTCGTGCGCGAACCGGACGCCGACCTCGTCGAAGACGTCCAGGATGGGGTGCCAGCGGCGGGCGAAGTCGGCGTAGCCGTCGTCGATCTCCTCGCGCGAGACCGGCGGGAACATCGCCACGTACTTCCAGATCTTCGAGCCGGTGAAGCCGATGACGGTGTCCACACCCAGCTTCGCCGCCGCCCGCGCGGTGTCCGCCAGCTCCGCCGCCGCCCGTTGCCGGACGCCCTCGGGTTCGCCGTCACCCCAGATCCGCGACGGCAGGATCGCCCGGTGCCGGTCGTCGATCGGGTCGTCGCAGACGGCCTGCCCGACGAGGTGGTTCGAGATCGCCCACACCTTGAGGCCGTGCTCGGCGAGCAGCCGCAGCCGTCCCGGCACGTAGTCCTCTTCGGACAGTGCCCGGTCCACCTCGAAGTGGTCGCCGGAGCAGGCGATCTCCAGCCCGTCGTACCCCCACTTCGCGGCCAGCTCGCAGACCTCCGCGAAGGGCAGGTCGGCCCACTGGCCGGTGAACAACGTGACGGGACGACTCATTTCTCCTCCACCGGTGTCCAATGTGCTTCCTCGGCCGCGCTCTTCTCGACCGCGGCCAGCACCCGCTGGACCCGCAGCCCCTCGTCGAAACCCGGCTCGGGATCGGTGCCCGCGCCGATCGCGTCCAGGAAGTCGGCGACCTCGTGGGTGAACGTGTGCTCGTAGCCGAGCAGGTGCCCCGGCGGCCACCACGCACCGACGTACGGGTGCTGCGGCTCGGTGACGAGGATCCGCCGGAAGCCGGCCTCGGTCCCGGTGCCTTCGTACCACTGCAGTTCGTTCATCGCCTCGAAGTCGAACGCCAGGCTGGCCTTCGAGCCGTTGACCTCCAGCCGCATCGCGTTCTTGCGGCCCAGCGCGAACCGGGTCGCTTCGAACGTCGCCACCGCTCCCCCGGACAGCCGCGCGAGGAACAACGCCGTGTCGTCGACCGTCACCTCGTCCGTCCCGCCGGTCTCGTCCGGCCGCTGCTTGACGAAGGTGTTCGTCAGCGCCGAAACGCCGGTGATCCGCTTGCCGGTGACGAACTGCGCCGCGTCGACGATGTGCGCCCCGAGGTCGCCGAGCGCACCCGAACCCGCGCTTTCGCGACGCAGGCGCCAGGTCATCGGCGCTCGCGCGTCGGACAGCCAGTCCTGCAGGTACACCGACCGCACGTGCCGGACCTCGCCGAGCGCTCCGCTCGCCACCAGGTTCCTGGCGTGGGCGAGCGCGGGCACCCGGCGGTAGTTGAACGCCACCATGGCCCGCACCCCGCGTTCGGCGGCCCGCCGCGCCGCCTCGGCCATCGCTTCGGCCTCCTCGACCGAGTTGGCCAGCGGCTTCTCGCACAGCACGTGCTTCCCGGCTTCGAGCGCGGCGATCGCGATCTCGGCGTGGCTGTCCCCGGGTGTGCAGACGTCGACCAGGTCGACGTCGTCCCGGGCGACCAGCGTCCGCCAGTCCGTCTCGACGGCGGCCCAGCCGAACCGCTCGGCGGCCGCCTTCGCCCGGTGCTCGTCGCGGCCGCCGAGCACCGCGAGCCGCGGCACCAGCGGCGGGTCGAAGAACCGGTGCACGCTGCGCCAGGCGTGCGAGTGCACCGCCCCCATGAACGCGTGCCCCACCATGCCGATCCCGATGGTTTCCCGTGGCGGGCTCATTCCCCTCCTCGTGGCTCGGGCGTGCTCACTCGTTTCAGCCTACTGGTGCGCGGCCGGTCGCCGGTGCGCTCGGGCTGTGGCTGGTGAGGTTCCGGTGGGTGTCACCCGGACCGGTGCCATCGGGGGCGAAGCCGTTCACCGGGCCCGGTTCCGGGGCAGCCTCCCGCCATCGGAAACCGGCTCCACGACACAGGAGGATCACCATGCGACGGATCATGACCGCGCTGGGTGCGTTGGCGTTGACCACCGGCGTCCTCGTCGGCACCACGGCATCGGCCCCGGCCCCGGCGTCGGCCCAGGTGTCGGCCCAGGCGGAAACCGGCCCGGCGATCCACTGCATCGGCTATTCGTTGCTGATGTACGCGTCGACGGGGCTGTGCGTCTACGACCGGTACTTCCCGGTGCTCACCCACCCGGGCAGCTGATCCTTCGCGGCGGGCGGCGGGTCTTGCGGGACCGGACCCGCCTCACCGCGCCGGTACGGGGAAGTCCGGCAGCGTCAGCGCCGAGTGCTCGGGCCGGGGTGTGGGCGCCGGGGCCGTCTCCAGCTGCCGCAGCGCGGCGTTGCGGCGTTCGAGCGCCTCCGCCGTTGCCGGGAACAGCGTGGCCTGGCCGTCGCCCACCAGGTTCTGGTTGGCTTCGGCGAAGCCCCGCAACCGGTTCTCGTACGCCGCGAAAGCCGCCGCGTGGTCCGGGATCGTGGCCAGCGCTTGGCCGAGCACGTACGCGCCCGCCAAGGCGAGGCTGGTGCCCTGGCCGGTCAGGAACGAAGGTGCGTGAGCGGCGTCGCCGGCCAGGGCCACACGGCCCGCCGACCAACGCGGCATGCGGATCTGGCTGATGACGTCGAAGAACAGGTCGTCGGCCTGGCGCATCGCCGCCACCATGCGCGGGATTTCCCAGCCTTCGCCCTCGAAGGTGCGAGCGATCAGGTCGCGCTGCGCCTCGGGGTCCCGGAACGCCTCGAGCGGCGGCTCCGGCCGGGCGAAGACCAGAAACCCGTGGACCTCCTCGCTGTCCAGGACCGCGTACAGCGCCGCGCCCTTGCCGGGCGTGCTCCACGCCAGCCCTTCCCGAACGAGCCCGAAGTCGTTCGGCAGCGTGAACCCGGCGAAGCTGTAGCCGAGGTAGCGGTGGAACGGTGCCTCGTCGCCGAAGACGAGCTCGCGGGTCCGGGAGTGCAGGCCGTCGGCGCCGATCACCAGGTCGTAGGTCTCCCGGCGGCCACTGCGGAAGGCGACGTCGACGCCGCCGGCGTGGTCGGCCAGGGTTTCGACCGTGTCGCCGAAGCGGACCTCGACGTCGTCGCGCACCAGGTCGTACAGCGTCCGGATCAGGTCGCCGCGGCGGATCTCGAGGTCTTCGCCGTCGACGCCGCCGACGATCGCGTCCGGGGCCAGTGAGGCCACTTCGCCGCCGTCGGCGTCGAGGAACGTCAGCCGTCGCGTGGAGATGTGGAGCTCACGCAGGCGGGGCAGGACGCCCATCCGCGCGACGACGTCCAGGGCCGTGCCCCGGACGTCGATGGGGTAGCCGCCAGTCCGCAGTCCGGGTGCCTTTTCGACGACGGTGACCGCGAACCCGGCCCGGTGCAGCCAGAACGTCAGAGCCGGACCGGCGATGCTGGCGCCGGAAATCAGGACCTTCTTCATGACACTCCAATAGCTAAGTTAGGTATCCAAATGCCGGGTGCGACAATGCCCGTGCAAAACCCCCGACCTGACCGACTATATACCTAAGTTAGCTATCTAAGAGGTGTGATGGGCGACACTGACGCCGGCAACGTCTCCGACCTGCGTGCCGTGCTGCCCCGGATCCTGCAGCTGGGCACGCTGATGAACCGCAGCGGCCTCGGCGAGCGGGCGATGAAGTCGATCGGGGCCGACCTCGACCGGCCCGGGCTGTCGATCATCATCGCCCTGTACACGGCCGGGAAGGCGCTGCGCGTCGGCGAGATCGCCGACCGGATGCAGGTCGCCGGCCCGCACGTCACGCGGCACCTGCACGTGCTCGAACGACGGCGGCTCGTGCACGGCCCGCCCGACCCCGACGACCGGCGCGCCCGGCTGGTCGAGCTGACGCCCGACGGCCGGGAGATCGCCGACCGGTACGTCACCACGTTGCTGGACTGGTTCGGCGACGCGCTGTCGGACTGGTCCCCCGCGGACCGCCGGACCTTCTACGACCTGCTCCTGCGGTTCACCGACGACCTCGCGGCCTTCCTGGCCGCGACCGCCGAAGAGGCGTGAGGCCGCCGCGCCACCGGGCCGGAGCACGGCGGCACCGCCGATCGCCCGATTGACGAACCGTGTGCGCCGGGTAGCGTTTGGGAGCGCTCCCAGAAGCCGACCGCAGGAGTTCCGATGGTTGCCGACCGACGACGTCACCCCAGGACCGGACCGGCGAGCGGGTGCGTGCTGGCCGCGCTGCTCACCGCGCAGGTCGTTGCGGCACCCCCGGCTTCCGCGGCGGACCTCGACCTGTCCGTGGACCTCTTCGCGGCCCGGCACCCGATCAGTCCCGACATCTACGGGATGAACGGCGGCGACCCCGCGCTCGTCGCCGAGCTCGGCACGCCCGTTTCACGCTGGGGTGGCAACGCGAGCAGCCGGTACAACTTCACCAACCACACCTACAACACCGGCAGCGACTGGTACTTCGAAAACATCGTCGCCGGGCCGGACAACACGCTCGAAGCGTACGTCCAGCGCAACCGCGACCACGGGATCAAGCAGGTGGTCACCCTGCCGATGTCGGGCTGGGTGGCGAAGGACTCGCCGTCGTCGCCGCACGCCTGCGGCTTCCCCGCCACCCGCTTCCCCGCCCAGGACTCGTTCGACCAGTGGGACGCCAACTGCGGCAACGGACGGCTGAACAACACGAACCTCACCGGCGCCGAACCCACCGACACCTCCGTTCCGGCGGACGCCTCCTTCGCGGGCGCCGAGGTGTCGCACCTGGTGGGCCAGTTCGGCCCGGCCACTCGCGGCGGCGTGCCGATCTACGAACTCGACAACGAGCCGGTGCTGTGGAGCTCAACCCACCGGGACGTGCACCCGCAGCCGGTGACCGACGACGAGCTGGGCACCAAGAGCACGGCGACCGCGTCGGCCGTCAAGGCCGCCGATCCCCGGGCGGCGGTCCTCGGCCCGTCCGGCTGGGGCTACTGCGAATGGGTCGCCTCCGGGCTCGACGGCTGCGCGCCGGGCGCGGACGCCGCCGCCCACGGCGGGCTCAACCTGTCCCAGTGGTTCCTCAAGAACCTGAAGGACGCGAGCACCACCGCTCGCAAGCGGCTGCTGGACTACTTCGACCAGCACTACTACCCGCAGATCAGCGGCGACAAGACGCCCGAAGCCGACGCGTGGCGGCTGCGGTCCACGCGCTCGCTGTGGGACCCGTCCTACGTCGAGGAGTCCTGGATCGGCCCGAGCGGGGTCAACGCTCCCCCGCTGCAGTTCATCCGCACGATGAAGCAGTGGGTCTCGCAGTACTACCCCGGCACCAAGACCGCCATCACCGAGTACAACTGGGGCGCACTGGACGACATCAACGGCGCCCTCGCCGAGGCCGACGTCCTCGGCATCTTCGGCCGCGAAGGCCTCGACCTCGCCACCATCTGGGGCGAACCGAAACCCACCGACCCCGGCGCGTACGCGTTCCGGATGTACCGCAACTACGACGGCGCCGGCGGCAAGTTCGGCGACCTCAGCGTCTCGGCCACCAGCAGCGACCAGGGACAGCTCGCGATC
Organism: Amycolatopsis sp. lyj-23; assembly: GCF_046549135.1. NCBI lineage: Bacteria > Bacillati > Actinomycetota > Actinomycetes > Pseudonocardiales > Pseudonocardiaceae > Amycolatopsis > Amycolatopsis sp. lyj-23. Next base: position 401,414 of record NZ_JAJPWN010000007.1, read on the forward strand.
TACGGCGCCCAGCGCCGCTGCGACGGCGCGCTCACCGTCATGGTGGTCAACAAGACCGGCACCGACCTCACTTCGCCGCTGTCGATCGCCGGCTACGGCAGCGGCACGGCGCAGCGGTACACCTACGGCCCCGCCGCGCTCACCTCGATCGTGCGCGGCGCGGACCTCGGCGTGCAGCGCGGGCGCGTCGCCACGACGTACCCGGCGAACTCGATCACGCTGCTGGTCCTGCCGCACGCGGGCCGCTGACGATCAGGACCTCGTTCGGGCAAGAAGAACCGGGGCAGCGCCCGAGGATTTCCGGGCAAACTTCGGTCACCCCTCGTCATCGGCCGATGGTGTGGTGTTAACTGGCGCCACAGACAGAGAGCGTTTCCCCCACTCGGCTGCGACGGCACAAAGCAGTACCGGTTCGCCCGCCCCGCCCGGAAGGCCGTCCCCCGATGCGTGTGTCCGCCCCGCTGTCGTCCGGTCAACAGCGCCTGTGGGCCCTGTCCCAGCTGGCCGGGGCCGGCCCGGCCTACAACGAGACCATGGCCTTCGCCCTGCGCGGACCGCTGGACCGCGAGGCGCTGCAACGGGCCTTCGACGCCCTCGCCGACCGCCACGAGGCCCTGCGGACCCGGATCGTCGTCGAAGACGGGAAGCCGGTGCAGGTCGTCGAACCCGCCGGGCACGGGTTTCCGTGCGTCGTCACCGAGGTTTCCGGGCCGGAGGAAGCGGCCGAGCTGCGGCGAGCCGAGCCGGCCGAGGCCTTCGACCTCACGCGCGCTCCGCTGGCGCGGGCGCGGCTGCTGGCCGGGGCGCCGCCCCCCGATCGCCACGCTACCGGGGACCACCGACAGTTCCGGGCCGCGGACCACGTCCTGCTGATCACCGTGCACCACCTCGTCTTCGACGGCTGGTCACGCACCCTGCTGCTGCGCGAACTCGGCGCCCTCTACACCGCCGAAGTGACCGGGGCGGCGGCGGATCTGCCGCCCGCCCGGCCCTACCGCGAACACGCCGTGGCGCAGCAGGACTGGCTGGCCGGCGACGGCCCGGCCTCGCACGAGGCCTACTGGCGGGTGCAGCTCGACGGCGTGCCGCCGGTGCTGGAGCTGCCCACCGACCGGCCGCGTCCGGCCCGGCAGGACCACCGGGGCGCGGGGGTGCCCGTCTCCCTCGGAGCCGACCTCACCGCGCGGCTGAAGGCGGTGGCGCGCGAGCACGGCGTCACGCTCTACTCCACCATCCTGACCTGCTGGTCCATCCTCCTCGGGCGCCTTTCCGCGCAAACTGACATCGTTGTCGGCGTCCCGACGGCCAACCGGGGCGCCGCCGGCGAGTACCCCGGGACGTTCGGGTTCTTCGTCAACACCCTGGCCGTGCGCGCCGACCTGTCCGGCGCGCCGACCGGGGCCACCCTGCTCAAGGACGTCCGGGCGGCCTTGCGCGGGGCGATCGGCCACGCCGAGCTGCCGTTCGAACGGGTCGTCGAGCTGGTGAACCCGCCGCGCAGCCCGGCGCACACCCCGCTGTTCCAGACGATGTTCGCCTGGGTGCCGACGCTGCACGACGTCCTCGAGCTGCCGGGCGTGACCGTCGAGCCCCTCGACGTCGAGCACGCCCCCGCGAAGTTCGACCTCGCTCTCGGCCTCGCCGACGAGGACGGCGACGTCGCCGGGCACCTCGACTACGCCGTCGCCCTTTTCGACCGGGAAACCGCCGAGCGGTACGCGCGCTACCTCGTCCGGCTGCTGGAGCAGCTGGCGACGCGGCCGGACGCCGAGATCGCGAGCTACGAACTCCTCGACGACGCCGAGCGCCGCGAAATCCTCACCGCGTGGAGCACCGGTCCGCGGCCGCACCGGCGGCCCGGCGGGCTGGTCGAGCGCTTCACCGGCCACGCCGACACGACCCCCGGCGCGCCCGCGCTCGTCTGCGACGACCGGACCCTCACCTACGGCGAGCTGGACCGCCGCAGCACCCGGCTGGCGAACGCCCTGCGCCGCCGCGGCGCCCGGCCCGGCGGGGTCGTGGCCATCCACAGTGGACGGTCGGCCGAGCTCGTGGTCGCGGTGCTCGGCGTGCTCAAGTCCGGGGCCGCCTACCTCCCGCTCGACCCGGCCCAGCCGGAGGCCCGGCGGGCGGCGATGGTCGAGGACGCGCGTCCCGTGCTCGTGCTGGGGGCGGACATCGGGGACCTCGAAACCGAGGGCGACGAGACCCGGAGACCGGTCGCGACCGGCCCCGACGAGACGGCCTACGTCATCTACACGTCGGGCTCGACCGGTCGCCCGAAGGGGGTCGCCGTCACCCACCGCAGCGTCCTCGCGCTGTTCGACCAATGGCTGGACCGCTTCGGCGCGACACCGGGCGAAGCGACGTCGGCGTGGTCCAGCATCGGCTTCGACGCCTCGGTGCACGAACTGCTGCTACCCCTGACCACCGGTGCCGTGCTGCACGTCGTCCCCGAGGACGTCCGGCCCGATCCGGCGGCGCTGATGGCGTGGCTGCGGGAACACCGGGTGGTGCAAGCGTTCCTGCCACCCGCCTACGTCCGGTGGGTCGACGAAGACCCCGCCCGCGTCCGCGGGCTGGCCCTGCGGCAGCTGCTCACCGGCGTCGAACCACTGCCGGAGGCCGCGCTCGCCCGGTTCGCCGCGGCCCTGCCGGGCTTGCGGATCTGCTTCGGCTACGGCCCCACCGAAGCCACGCTCTACGCCACCGCGCACTTCGACCCGCAGCCGAAGGACCGCCCGGCCCCGATCGGGCGGCCACTACCCGGCTCGCGGCTGTACCTGCTGGACGAGCGGCTGCGCCCGGTGCCCCCGGGGGTCGTCGGCGAGGTCTTCCTGGCCGGTGACTGCCTGGCGCGCGGCTACCTCGACCGGCCGGACCTGACCGCCGAACGGTTCGTGGCGGATCCGTTCGTCGCCGGCAGGAGGATGTACCGGACCGGGGACCTGGCGAGGTGGCTGCCCGGCGGCGAAGCCGAGTACGCCGGCCGCCGCGACGACCAGATCAAGCTGCGCGGCTTCCGCATCGAACCCGGCGAAGTGACGGCCGCGCTCCTGGCCGTGCCCGGCGTCCGGGAGGCCGCCGTGCTGGTCGACCGCGAGGGTGAGCCGCGGCTCGTCGCCGGTGTCGCGGGTACCGCGCGGACCCCGCACGAGTGGCGGGCCGCGCTGGCCGGCCGCCTGCCGGACTACATGATCCCGTCCGTGTTCGCCGAATTCGACCGGCTGCCGCTGAGCCGCAGCGGCAAGCTCGACCGCGAGGCCGTGCTGGCCCGTGCCCGCACGAGCGCGCCGGCCGCGGTCAACACCGCCGCCCCGCGCGACCACGTCGAACTCGCCCTGCTCCGGATCTGGCGAGACCTGTTGCTGCACCCGGCCATCGGCGTCTCGGACGACTTCTTCGCCGTCGGCGGCACGTCGATTTCGGCGATCAAGCTGGCCCACGCGATCGGCACCGAGTTCGGCCGCGAGCTGCCGATCCGGGACGTCATCCTGCACCCGACGATCGAGGCACAGGCCGCACTGCTGCGCACGGACCGGACGCCGGAGGGCGGCAGCCTGATCGAGTTCCGCCGCGGCGCCGGGCGGGCCCGCGTGGTCTGCGTGCACCCGGCAGGCGGCACGGCGTTCTGCTACCTCCCGCTCAGCGCCCTGCTTCCCGAGGACGCCGGTGTCGTCGGGATCCAGTCGCCCGGGCTCAACCCCGGCGAAGAACCGCTGCCCAGCGTCGAGGCGATGGCCGAAGAGTACCTGCGGCTGGTCGATCCGCTCCCGGAGGAAACCTTGGTCCTCTGTGGACTGTCCTACGGCGGGCTCGTCGCGTACGAGATGGGACGACGGCTCGCGCAGCACCACCCGCGCGTCAGCGTCGTCCTGCTCGACACGACCGCCACCGACGACCCGGCCGCGAAGGCGGCGGTCGAGCCGGTGCCCGCGGCCGAGTTCCGCGAGAAACTGGTCCGCTTCAACGGCATGTACCCCGGGATCGAGGACGCGCAGATCGAGCGCTACCACCGCACGTACAACCACAACCGGCTGACCGCGCGGGAGCACGACCCCGGCGAAACGGCCGCGAGAGTCGTCTTCGTCCAGGCCGTCGGCGAGGATCCGGTGCCCGGGACCGTGGAGTTCTGGCGCCGCCGCGCCCGCGGCGAGTTCGAGGTCGTCCCGGCGGACTGCGGCCACTGGGACATGCTGGAGAGCGACGCGTTGCCGCTGGTCGCCAAGCTGGTCTCGGCCGAGCTGGCGGCCCGATGACCTCGATCGCCCGCCGCGTCCACGACCGGGCCCTGCGGCACCCGGACGCCCTCGCCGTGTCCGACGGCACCCGGCGGCTCACCTGCGCCGAGCTGAACGCGGGCGCCGCCGCGGTCGCGCAAGCCCTGTCCCGCCGCGGGATCCGCGCCGGGGACGCGGTCGCCGTCGCACTGCCGCGCTCGGCCGAACTGGTCCAGGTCATGCTGGGCGTCCTGCGCCTCGGCGCCCAGGTCGTCCCGCTGGACCGGCAGAGCCCGCCCGCGCGCCGCGAGGTCATCCTCGCCGACGCGGGCGCGGCCGCCGTCGTCCACGACGGCCTGCCGGGCCTGCTGCCGCTGTCCCCGGCCGACCTGCTCGCCGAGGCGGCGGAAGCCGGGGTGCCCGCCGGCCCCGCGCCGGCGTCGTTCCTCTTCGCCACCTCCGGCACGACCGGGCGGCCCAAGGGTGTCGAGGTCCGCGACGCCGGCGTCCTGCGGCTGGCCGAACCCGGCTGGCTCGACATCGGCACCCGGTTCGCCTGCCTGGCCAACCCGGCGTTCGACGCCATCAGCTTCGAAGTGTGGGTGCCGCTGCTGACCGGCGGCACGTGCGTGGTCCTCGACGACGACACCGTCCGCGACCCGCAGGCGTTCGCCGACGCGCTCGTCCGGGAGCGCATCGACACGATGTTCGTCACCGCGACGCTGTTCAACGCGGTCGCCGAGACCGTGCCGGGCAGCTTCGCCACCGTGCGCCGGGTCGTCATCGGCGGCGAGCAGCTCAACGCCCCGCTGATCCGCCGCTGGTACCGGGCCAACCCGGACTCGCCGACACGGCTGCAGAACGGCTACGGCCCGACCGAGACGACGACGTTCGCGCTCAGCTACGCGATCCCGCGGGGTTTCGACGGCGACGTCGTGCCGATCGGCCGTCCGCTGCCGGGCACCGGCGCGGTCGCGGTCACGCCGGACGAGCGCGTGGCCGCCAAAGGCGAGGTCGCCGAGCTGTACCTTTCCGGCGCCGGCGTCGCGCTCGGCTACCGCGGCCTGCCCGCGGAGACCGGGCAGCGGTTCGTGCGGCTGCCGTGGCTGGACGACGGCCGCGCGCGGTTCTACCGCACCGGCGACCTGGTCCGGGTGCTGCCGGGCGGGCGGTACGCCTACGTCGGGCGCACCGACCGGCAGGTCAAGGTGCGCGGGTTCCGGATCGAGCCGGGCGAGCTGGAGCAGCGGCTGCTCGCGCACCCGGAGATCCGGCAGGTCCACGTCGCCGTGCGCCGCGCGGCCACCGCCGAACTGCTCGCCTACGTCGTCGCGGGCGAGCTGTCCTTCGAGGCGTTCGAAGCGCACCTGGCCGAGACCGTGCCCGCCTACATGCGCCCGCACCACGTCTTCCGCGTCGGCGAGCTGCCGCGCAACGCGAACGGGAAGGTGGACGAAACCGCGTTGCTGGCGGGCGGCTTCCCGCCCTGGCGGCCGGAAACCGGCGGGCAAGCGACGGCGTGGGAGCGGGAAGTCCTCGACGTCGTTTCGGACGTCCTCGGCGTTCCCGCCCTCCGGCCGCTCGACACCTGGCTGCGGTCCGGCGGCGACTCGCTCAAGGCGTTGCGGCTGCGGTTCGCGGTCCGGGAGCGCTGGGGTGCGGACGTGGCGCCTTCGGTGGTGCAGCGCGGCACGTTCGCCGACCTCGCCGCCGCCGTCTCCGCCGCCGGGCGGGCGGCGTACCCGGCTCCCGGCGCGCCGACATCGGCGACGTCGGCGCCGGCCACCAGCGAGCAGCAGCGGCTTTGGCTGCTGCAGCAGCGGAATCCGGCGTCCACCGCCTACCACGTGCCGCTCGCTTTCCGGATCACCGGCGACCTCGACCTCGACGCCCTGCGCCGGGACGTGCGCGCCCTGGTGGAGCGGCACCCGGCGCTGCGGACGGCGTTCGAGGCCACCTCCGACGGCCTGCGGCAGGTGGCGAAGGCGCCTTACGACCCGTGGACCGAACCTTCCGAGGACTTCTTCACCGCGCCCTTCGACCTCGCTTCGGGCCGGCTGCTGCGCGCGGCCTGGCGGCCCGGCGGGACGCTCCTGCTGTGCCTGCACCACATCGCGGTCGACGGCTGGTCGCTGAACGTCCTGTTCCGGGAGTTGTCCGGAGCGACACCGCGGGCCGGCGCGCACACGCCGTTCGACTTCGCCGCGTGGCAGTCGCGCTGGTTCGCCTCCCCCGGCTACCGCGCCCAGCTGATCGACCGCGCCGACGACGCCGAGCCCCTCGCCGAGGCCTCCTCGGCCGGGCGGCTGCACACGACCCGGATCGACCGCGACCGCGTCGACGAGTGGGCCGGCGAGCTCGGCTTGACGCGGTTCCAGCTGCTGCTCGGCGTGTTCGCGTGGAGCCTGTACGCGGTGACCGGGCGGACCCGGCCCCGGATCGCCGCGCCGGTGGCGAACCGGCCGGTGCGGGAGTTCGAGGACGCCGTCGGGATGTTCGCCAACACCGTGCGGCTGCCGCTTGCGGTGGACCCGGACGAAGACCTGGCCGCCCAGCTGCGCCGGCTCGGCGGGAGCGCGGGGGCGGCGCTGGACCACCAGGACGTCGCCTTCGCCGACCTGGACCCGGCGTACGCGGCGTTCGACTACCTATTCGTCCTGGAGAACACCGACTTCGAAGCACTGCGGCTGCCCGGCTGCACGGTGCGTCCACAGTGGATCGAGGCGGCCGAGGCCAAGTGCGCACTCACGCTCTCGGTCGTGGAACGGCCGGAGGGCTTCGACTGCCTGTGGGAGTACGGCGACGGCCACTTCACCGAAGCCGAAGCCCGCGAACTCGGGGAAGTCTTCGACCGCGCCCTGCACGGCGACGCGCGGACGCCGGACCACCACGACCACGGCCGTGGCGAGCCGGCCGAGCTGACCTGGGAGACCGTCGCCGACGGCTTCGCGCGGCAGGTCGCCCGGACGCCCGACGCTCCGGCGTTGACCGGCGACACGACGCTGACCTACGCCGAACTGGACGCGCACGCGGCCCGGCTCGCCGCCACCCTGCCCGCGGACGCCACCGACATCGCGCTGTACTTCCGGCCCTCGGCCGAGCACGTCGTCGCGCTGCTCGCGCTGGCGCGGCTGAACATCACCGCCGTGCCCCTGGATCCGGCGTACCCGCCGGAGCTGCTGCGCGCCATGCTCGACCGCGTCCGGCCGCGCTGCGTCCTGCTCGCGCCGGGCGAGGCGTTCGAGACCGACGTCGAGGGACGGTACGTCACGCTCGATGGCGGGCCGGTGCCCGACGTCCCGGCCCGGCACACGGGACGGCCGCTGTACACGCTGTTCACCTCGGGCTCGACCGGCGTGCCCAAGGGGGTGCGCGTCCCGGACCGCACGCTGGCCAACCTGCTGCAGTGGCAGGACGCGCCACCCTCGGCGACCCAGCAGTTCTCGATGCTCTCGTTCGACGTGTCGTTCCAGGAGATCTTCACGACGCTCTGCGGCGGCGGACGGCTGCACCTGATCCGCCCCGAATGGCGCCACGACGTCCCCGCGCTGCTGGACCAGCTGGACTCGGCCGGGATCGAGCGGATCTTCCTGCCGTACGTGGCCCTGCAGCTGCTGGCCGAGCACGGCGTCCGGCTCGGGCGGTACCCGGCGCGGCTGCGGGACGTCATCACCGCCGGCGAACAGCTGGTGTGCACGCCGGCCATCCGGCGCTGGTTCGCGGGGCTGCCCGGCGCCCGCCTGCACAACCACTACGGGCCGACCGAAACCCACGTCGTCAGCGCGCTGACCCTCGACGGTGACCCGGCGCAGTGGCCCGAGCGACCGGCCATCGGCCGTCGGGTGGCGAACGCGGTCCTGCGGGTCGCCGGCGCCTCGGGCGCGCCGCTGCCGCCGGGCCAGGTCGGCGAGCTGCTGATCGGCGGGCTCGCGGCCAACCGCTGCTACCTCGGCGACGCCGCGCCGGAGAAGTTCGCCGAGCTGCCGGAGCTGTTCTACCGCAGCGGCGACCTCGCGCACTTCGACCGGGCCGGGCTGCTGCACTTCGACGGCCGGGCGGACCGGCAGGTCAAGCTGAGCGGGCACCGGCTCGAGCTCGGGCAGGTCGAGGCGGCGCTGCTGCGGCACCCCGACGTCGTCAACGCGGTCGTCGCGGCCGAGGACGACCGGCTGACGGCGTTCCTCGAATGCCGCCGGACGCCGTCCGCCGGGGAGCTGGCGGACTTCCTGGTGCCGCTGCTGCCGCCGCACGCGCGGGTGGACCGCTTCCGCGTGGTCGACGCCCTGCCGCGCACGCCGAGCGGGAAGCTCGACCGGGATGCCGCCGCCCGCACGCCGGGGACGGACCTGCACCGGACGGCGGCCCGGCCGTCGAGCGAGCTGGCCGCGTTGTTCGAGGAGGTGACCGGCTCGCCGATCGGTCCCGACGAGACGTTCTTCGCCGCCGGCGCCAGTTCGCTGTCGCTGATGCGGTTCCACCTGCGCTGCGCGGAAGCCGGCTACCGGTTCACCGTGGCGGACCTCTTCGAGCACGTCACGCTCCGGGACCTGACGCGGCACCTCGAAAGCGGCCCCGCGGCGGCTGCCCCGGCGGCCCGGACCGCCGACGAACCGGTCGCCGTCGTCGGCATGGCGGTGCGGCTGCCGGGCGCGCGGGACCTGGCGGCGTTCTGGGACCTGGTCGTCTCCGGCCGCCGGGCCATCGAGGACTTCCCCGCCGCCGAGGGCCTGGTCGGCGCGCGCAGCATCCTGGCCGATCCCCTGGGCTTCGACCCGGAGCACTTCGGGATCAGCCACCGCGACGCGGCCCTGATGGACCCGCAGCAGCGGCAGTTGCTGATGGCGTGCGTGGAGGCGCTGGCGCACGCCGGGATCACGTCGGGCGACGGCGTCGGGCTGATCGCGGGCTGCGGGGAGAACACGTACTTCCGGCAGATGCTGCGCGAGGCCGACCCGGCCGCGCTGCCGGACGGCTTCCAGCTGGCCCTGCACCACGAGAAGGACTTCCTGGCGACGAAGGTGGCGTACCACCTCGACCTGACCGGTCCGGCGCTGACGACCCAGACGGCGTGCTCGAGCTCGCTGGTGGCGGTCCACCAGGCGGCGGCCATGCTGCGCGGCGGCGAGGCGGACGTGATGCTGGCGGGCGGGGTGCTCGTCGACGTCACCCTGGCCGAGGGCTACCGGTACCGGCCGCAGCACATCTTTTCGCCGGACGGCCACTGCCGCCCGTTCAGCGACGACGCCGACGGCACGGTGGGCGGCAGCGGCGTCGGCGTGGTGGTGCTGAAGCCCCTTTCGGCGGCCCGCCGCGCCGGCGACACGGTGTACGCGGTGGTCACGGGCTCGGCGTTGACCAACGACGGCGCGGCGAAGCAGGGCTACAGCGCCCCGTCCCCGGCCGGGCAGCGGGCGGCGATCCGGGCCGCACTCGGCCGGGCCGGACGCACCGGCGCCGACGTCGGCTACGTGGAGACGCACGGAACGGGAACCCGGCTCGGCGACCCGATCGAGGTGGCGGCCCTGCGCGAGGCGATGCCGGACTCGGCGGGCTGCGTGTTGTCGTCGGTGAAGAGCCAGCTCGGCCACCTGGGCGCGGCGGCAGGCGTGGTGGGCTTGATCCGCGCGAGCCTGGCGGTGCACCACGGGATCCTGCCGCCGACGGTGGATTTCCACGCCCCCAACCCGGCACTGGACCTGGGCCCGTTCCGGGTGCCGACGGCCGCGGAGCCGTGGCCGTCGGGCCCGCGGGTGGCGGGGGTCAGCAGCTTCGGCATCGGCGGGACGAACGCGCACGCGGTGCTGGAGCAGGTCCGCCCGGTGCCACCAGCACGCCCGGAGCCGCTGCGGTGCCTGGTGCTGTCGGCCCGCAGCGCACCGGCGTTGCGGCTCGAAGCGGCTCGGGTGGGTGCGTACCTCGAGGCGCATCCGGAGTCCTATGTGGACGTACTCCGGCACCTGCAGTCGGGGCGCCCGGCGGAGCGCTGGCGCATGGCGGCGGTTTGCGACACCGCGGCCGCCGCGGTCGAGTGGCTCCGCACGGCCGAGCCGGAGGAGACCGCCCGGTCCGGAGGGGCACTTTCACGTGAAAGTGCCCCTCGCGAGACGGCACTTCCACGTGAAAGTGCCGCTTTGGCCGGCGACTCCTCGACCGCGATCTCGCTCTCCGCGGCCGCCGAACTGGCGGCTGCTTGGGTGGCGGGTGCTGCCGTCGACTGGGGGCAGGCCGCTGCTCCGGCGCCGTGGGACTTCCCGCCGCCCGCGTTCGACGTGCGGGAGTTCGACTTCCCCCGGCGGGCTGCCACCACCCGGCTGCCCGAAGCCGAGTGGCTGCACCAGCCGACTTGGGTCCGGCTGCGCCGGGCGGGGGCCGCCGCCGGGACCGATCGCGTCCTCGTCATCTCCGGGGACGGTCCGCTGACCGCACCCGCCCTCGATGCCGCCTACCCGCGTGTCGTGCGGGTCCACGCGGCAGACCACTTCGCCCGCCTCGGCCCGGACACCTTCGAAGCCGACCCCGCCGACACCGCGCACCTGCGCCGGGTGCTCGACGCCGTGGGCGGCACCGGCACCGACTGGCTGCACACCCTACCGCTCGGCATTACCGGACTCGTCGGCGAAAGTTCGTTGGAGCGGGCGAAATGGGCGTGCCTCGACACGCCCGCCGCGCTCCTGCGGGCCGCCCACGGACGGCCGGTCCGGACCTGGTGGATCTCCGCCGGAGCTGCACCCGCGAACACCGCCGTCACGCGGCCCGAAGCCGGGCTGCTCGCCGGGATCACCGCCGTCGGACCGCAGGAAACCGGCGTGCCCGGCCACTGGGCCGACCTTCCGACGCCCGACCTCGACCCCCTCGCCGACCTCCTCACCGGACCGACCCCACCGGACCGCACGGCCCTGCGAGGCGGCTTCTGGTGGACGCAGGGCACCGCACCGGTCGCGCCCGAGCAGCTGACCGGCAACCCTCCGGTCCTCACCATCGCCCAAAGCCGAACCGAAGCCACCACACCCGACCAACCCACCGGCACCCACCTCGTCCTCGGCGGCACCGGCGGCATCGGCACCGCCATCGCCGAGGAGCTCCTGACCCGCACCACCGGCCGCGTCATCCTGCTCGCCCGGCACCCCTTCCTGCCCCGCGCGCTCGAACCGTGGGCGGACCGCGTCGACCTCCTCGCCGCCGACCTCACCTCCGTCACCGCCGATGACATCCCCGCTCCCCTCGCCGGGATCGTCCACGCGGCCGGGAACCCCGACGGCGGTCTCATCGCCACCCGCGGCGAAGGCACACAATCGGTCAAGCTCGCCGGCGCCCTCCTCGTGGAACAGCTCGTCGAACGCGACCGGCCCGCCTTCGCCGTCTTCTGCTCGTCGCTGTCGGCCCAGTTCGGCGGGCACGGGCAGCTGGACTACGCCGCCGCCAACGGGTTCCTCGACGCGCTCGCCCACCGTGACGGGCCGACCGCCCGGCTCGCCATCGGCTGGGACGTCTGGCGGGACAGCGGCATGGCCGTCTCCGCCCTGGAAACCGACGCCCGGCACCAAGCCCACCTCGCCGTCGGCCTCGGCGACGCGGAAGGGCGGCGCACCTTCGCCCGCGCACTCGGCACGGGCCTGCCGCAGCTCCTCGTCGCCACGACCGGCCTGGACACCGCCAAGGCGTTCCACGAGCGCGACACCACGCCGTCGGCGAAACCGGCCGAAGCGGACCTGGCCGAGGAAGTCCGGGCCCTCCTGGGCGTCGCCGAGCTCGATCCGGACGTGCCGCTGTACGACCTCGGCGCCGATTCCCTGACCCTGCTGGACGTCGTCGAGTCGGTGAAACGCCTGTACGGCGTCGACCTCGACCTCGCGTGGCTCGGGCCGGAGGTGACCATGGCCGCGTTGCTGGCGAAGGTCACCGAAGCGGCCGACACCGGCGAAGTGGCCGTGCAGGTCTGGCGGGCCGGGACGACCCAGGACGTCGTCTGCCTCGTGCACCCGGTCGGCGGCGACGTCCACGCGTACCGCCCGCTCGTCGAGGCGCTGCCGCCCGAGCTCGGCGTCTGCGTGATCGCCGATCCGGCGCTGAGCCGGCCGGAACCGCCGGGGTGGTCCGTTGCGGACCGGGCCCGTCGCTACCACGCGGCACTGCAGGCGAAACTGCCCGGCCGCACCTGGCGGCTGGCCGGGTGGTCGTTCGGCGCCTGGGTCGCGGCCGGCATGGCCGCCGAGGCCGAGGCGGCCGGGCAGCCGGTGCGGGCGCTGCACCTCATCGACCCGCCGCCGCCCGGCGCGAGTGCCGCGGACTACAGCGACGCCCAGCTGGAGACGGTCTTCGAGCGCGAACTGGGCGCCTCCGGCGGCACCGCGGGCGAACACGCGCACCGGCTCGCCCGCGCGTGCCGGGCGAACCTGGCGAGCATGGCCGGGCACGAGCTGCCGCGGCTGGCCGCGACCCCCAGCCACGTCTGGCTCGCCGCCGCACCCGAGCCCGGCCTGCCGGTGACCGACCGCGGCGGCTGGCGCGCGCTGCTGCCCGAACCGAGCCGCTGGCACGAACTGCCCGCCACCCACTACGGCATCGTGCGCGCCCCGCACGTCACCGCCGTCGCCGCCGCCATCGGACTGTGAGACCCACAGGAGGAAAGGAAACCATGGAGCAGTACGAACTCGACGCCGTCAAGCGGATCACCACGCGGCCGGCGCGCGACTACCGCACCTTGGCCGTGCGGGGCCTGACGCCGGTGATCGGCGCCGAGGTCACCGGCCTCGACCTGACGCGGGAACTGACCGACGAGCAGCTCACCGAGCTCAAGACGGCCTTCCTGGACCACCACGTGCTGGTCTTCCGCGACCAGGACATCACACCGGACGACCACCAGCGCCTGGCCGCGAGCTTCGGCGAGCTGCGGCCGGTGAACCCGCCGCCCGAGCACGGGAACCCCTACATCCTCGAGGTCGCGACCGCGCCGGAGGCGGCCACGGTGTTCGGCAACGGCTGGCACGCCGACGGCACCGCCGACGAGGAGCCGTCGCTCGGCTCGATGCTGCACATCACGGAGATGCCGGCGCCCGGCAGCGGCGGCGACACGCTCTTCGCGAACATGCACCTCGCGTACGACATGCTTTCGCCCAAGCTGAAGGAGTTCCTCACCGGGCTCACCGCGATCCACGACGGCGCCCACGCCTTCCGCGGCCACAAGATCCCGGAGGGGTACGAACCGCCGGTCAGCGAGCACCCGGTCGTCGTGCGGCACCCGGAAACCGACCGGCCGCTGCTGTACGTCAACCCGGCCTACACCTCGCGCATCCCGCAGCTGTCGGCCGACGAGAGCCAGGCCGTGCTCGACCTGCTGTTCTCGGTCGTGCCGAACCGGCCGATGCTCGCCTGCCGCGTGCGGTGGGAGCCGGACACGCTGGTGTTCTGGGACAACCGCTGCGTCCAGCACCACGCGACCTACGACTACTACCCGCACACCCGCTTCGGCCACCGCGTCGCCATCAACGGCGGCCCGCTCAAAGGCTGACAGGAGCGCCATGTCGTCCGAACCCGTGGTGGACGTCCGTGACCCGGCCGTCCTCGACGACCCGATGGGCGGTTACGACCGCGTCCTCGCCGCAGCACCGGTCTGCCGGGCCCGGCTGCCCGGCGGCGAAGAAGGCTGGCTGGTCACCGGCAGCGCCGAGGTCCGCGCGGTGCTGTCCGATCCGGCCGTGCGCAACGATCCCACCGGCCTGCCGGGGCAGGGCGCGCGGACGCAGGAGGAGACGTTCCTCGCGCTGGGCACGCCGCCGGAGCACCTGCCGTACCTGCGGGCCAGCCTGCTGAGCCTCGACGGCGCCGAGCACACGCGGCTGCGCCGCAGCATCAGCCACGCCTTCGGGGCGGCCCGCGTCGCCACCCTGCGCCCGCGGGTGCAGCAGATCGTCGACGAGCTGCTCGACGGCCTCGGCGCGACGGCGAACCTGCTCGACGAATACGCCTACCCGCTGGCCATGGCGGTGGTGTGCGAACTGGTCGGCGTGCCCGAAGCCGATTGGGCGGACTGGTGGCGCTGGGGCAAGGTGCTGGTCGACGGCGACCCGGCGCGGATCACCCCGACGCTGGGCGAGATGTTCGCCTACTGCCACGCGCTGGTGGACCGCCGCCGCGCCGAACCGCGGGACGACCTGCTCAGCGAGGTCGTCGCCCAGGACGACCTGACCGACGTCGACGCCGTGGCCCTCGTGGTGTTCCTGGTGCTCGCCGGGCACGAAACGATGGCGCACATGCTGTCCAACGCGGCGCTCGCGCTGATGCGCGACCCGGCGCAGCGGGAGCTGTTGCGCGCGGAACCGGAGCTGTGGCCGGCGGCGGTGCGCGAGCTGGTGCGCACCGACGGCCCGGTCCAGCTGGCGCGGTTGCGTTACGCCGCAACGGATCTCGAGGTCGGCGGCGTGCGGATCCGCGCCGGCGACGCGGTGCAGGCGGTCCTCGGCGCGGCCAACCGCGACCCGGCGCAGTTCGCCCACCCCCACGCGGCGGACGTCCGCTGGCAGGCCGAGCACGGCGGCCGCGAGGGCAGCGTCGGCTTCGGCTGGGGGCCGCACTTCTGCCTCGGCGTCGCACTGGCGAAGGTGGAGGCGGAAGTCGCGCTGCGGAGCTTGTTCGAGCGGTTCCCGGCGGTGCAGCCGGTGGGCGAGCCGGCGTGGGTGCCGCTGCCGCGGGCCCGCCACCGCGTCGCGCTCGAGGTGCGGCTGCGGTGACCGCACCCACCCCCGACGTCTCGGTCATCCTGCCCTGCGCCGGGTTCGGGACGCGGTTCGGCGCGCCCTACGCGAAGGAGCTGCACTGCCTGGCTCCCGGGGTCACCGTGCTGGACCGCAGCCTGGAGGCCGTGGTCGAGCTGGTGAAGAGCGGCCTGTGCGTGCGCGTGGTCGTCGTGTTCGGGCCGCACAAGCTCGACACGGTGAAGTACCTGGCGCGCTACGCCGGGACGTTCCAGCTGGTCTTCGTCTACCAGGACGACGTGGCCGAGCCGGGGCTCGACGGGGCGATCCGGTGCGCCCTGCCGCTGACGGCGGGACCGGTGGCGCTGGTGCTGCCCGACATCGTCGTCAGCGGCGTGGACAGCCTGCTGTCGGCCCTGCGGCAGGCGGATGTGACGGGCTGGAGCGTGGTCGCCGCCGAAGAGCGGGATCCCGGCGTGCTGCGGCAGATGGGCGCGCTGACGGTGGCCGGCGGCCACGGCGTCGTCACCGTCGAGGCCGCCGCGGAGAAACCGGAAGACCCCACGGGCTTCAACGCGCTCTGGGGCATCGTGGCGGTCACCGCGGAGCACGCCCACCGGCTGCCGGACGTGGCGCGGCGGGACGCGGACAGCCCGCTGGCCGGGGCCCGCGCCCTGATGGTGGCCCGGATCGTCAACTACAACACCACCGAGGGATGAGCATGCTCGACGACGTGATGACGGCGCTGGACACCGTCCTGCCCCGGCTGGCCGCGGTGACCGGCACGCCCGGCGTCGCCGTCGCGGTGGCCACGAGCGACGACCTGCGGACCGCCGCGACCGGGTTCGCGGACCTGGCCGCGCGCACGCCGATGACCGCCGAGACGGCCGCGCCGGCGGGCTCGCTCACCAAACCCGTCACCGGCCTGGCGTTCCTGCAGCTCGTCGAGGCCGGGATGGCCGGGCTGGACACGCCGGTCGACCAGGTCCTGCCCGCGGGACTGCGCGGTGCCGGCGCACCACCCGCCACCACCGCGATGCTGGCCGCCCACCAGGCCGGCTACTACAGCGACATCGTCACCGCCGTCGCGCCCACCGCGCCGGCCGAGCCGATCCTCGACTACGTCCGGCGCCGGCACGAGGCCGGCCGGGCCGTCGAGTACGGCGGGGTGCTGCCGCTGGTCTCGGCGCCCGGATCCTATTCGTACTCGAGCTTCGGGGTCGGGGTGCTCGGCGGGGTCGTCGAGCACCTGACCGGCGAACCGTACGGCGCCCGCGTCCAGCGGGAGGTGTTCGCGCCGGCCGGGATGGCGGCCACCGGCATCGACGACGGCACGCGCGCCCCGGCCGGCGGCGCGACCGGGTACCTGGCCTTCGGTGACTGGTGCGTGCCGAGCCCGCCGCTGCGGACGTCCGCGTACCCGGGTGTCGGGATGCACACCAGCGCCGCGGACTTCGCGCGGCTGCTGCAGTCCCTGCTGCGCACCGCCCGCGGCGACCGCGGCCTGGTCGGCCCGGATTCGCTCGCCGCCATGGCCGCCCCGCGCGTGGAACGGCCGAGCCCGCACGGCGTCCGGTCGTTTTCCGGCCTCACGTTGGAGCTCGCCGATCCGGCGCTGGGCGAGGACTGGTGGTGGGGGCACACGGCGGCGTTCCCGTGGGGCTTCTGGTGGGAAGCCCGGGTCTGGCCGCACCGCGACCTGGCCGCGGTCGCGGTCGGCAACCGCTGGGACATGGCCCGGTTCCACAACCCCGCGACCCGCAGCGCGCCCGGGCTGGCCGTGGACTGGGCGGGCCGCTGGGCGGTGTCCGGCGCGCCGGCGAAGCTCCCGGACACGGACGGGCGGCCCCGGTGGACCGGCCCCCGGCCGACACCGGAGAGCTCGCACTGGATGGGCGTCCTGGTCGGCGAGCGCACCCACGGCCTGCTCGGCGTGCCCGGCCCGCTGCCCGTCACGACCATGACCGCCGGCGCGCGGTCCCTCGGCGACGGCGACGCGGGCGGCTGGGACCCGGCGGCGTTCGCCCGCGGCGTGGAGCAGGCGCGCGCGGTGGCGCCGGACCCGGCCGCGCTCGGGGCGCTGGGCCGGGAGCTGGGCCCGGCGGCGGCGCTGTGGATGCTGGAGTGCGGGGCGTCGAGCGCCGAAGTCACGATGCCGGTCGGCTTCTACGCCGGCTCCTCGCGGTGACCCGGATGCGGGTGCTGCTGACCACGTACGGGACGCGCGGGGACGTCGAACCGCTGGTGGCACTGGCCGTCGAGCTCCGGGCCCTCGGCGCGGACGTGCGGATGTGCACCCCGCCGGACGAGGAGTTCGCGCACCGGCTGGACGGTCTCGGGATCGAGGCGGTGGCGGCCGGGCCGCCGGTCCGGGCGCTGATGCGCGCGACGGCCCCGCCGACGGCGGCGGAACTGACGAAGTACCGGGCCGAGCTGCTCGAGACGCAGTTCGACGTCCTCCCCGCGGCGGCCGCCGGCTGCGACGCACTGGTGGCGGCCGGGCTGGCCCAGGTCGCCGCGCGCTCGGTGGCCGAAGCCGCGGGCGTCCGCTATTTCTACGCGACCTATGCGGCGGTCAACCTGCCGTCGCCGCACCACGCGCCGCCTCCGCGGCCGGGCTGGCCGGAGCCGTCGGGAGCGGACAACGCGGCGCTGTGGAAATTCGACGCCCGGCAGGTGAACGCGCAGTTCCGCGAGCCGCTCAACGCGCACCGGGACGCACTCGGCCTGCCGCCGGTGGACAACGTGCGCGACCACGTCTACTCGGACCGGCCGTGGCTGGCGGCGGACCCGGTGCTGGGCCCGCCTCCCCCCGGTCTGGAAGTGGTCCGGACCGGCGGGTGGACCCTGCCCGACGACCGGCCGCTGCCGGCCGAGCTGACGGCGTTCCTGGCGGCCGGGCCGCCGCCGGTCTACGTGGGCTTCGGCAGCATCACCCCGGCCCCGGACATCGCCCGCTGGTCCGTCGAGGTCGCTCGCGCGCGAGGCCACCGGGTGCTCGTCTCCCGCGGCTGGGCCGAGCTGGCCGTGGACGGCTGCTTCGCCGTCGGCGAGGTCAACCACCAGCGCCTGTTCGGCGAGCTGGCCGCGGTGGTCCACCACGGCGGCGCCGGCACGACGCAGACGGCCGCCCGGGCGGGCGTCCCGCAGCTGGTGGTCCCCATCCGCTTGGCGGACAACCCGTACTGGGCCGGTCAGGTGGCCGCCCACCGGATCGGCGCGGCCCTCGACGGCCCGACGGCCACGCCGGACTCCGTGACCGCGGCGTTCGACACGGCGCTGGCGCCCGGAACCCGGGCGCGGGCGAAGGCGCTGGGGCCGCGGATGCGCACCGACGGTGCAAAGGCGGCGGCCCGTAGGCTGCTCGACGAACTGCGGTGAGCCGCCGCCCGGAACGGCGCCGAACGTCCCAAGTGGACGGTGCAGCTACGGAGGGGTGATCACCGGGCCCGGCGAGAGGTGCCAGACCTCCGCCATGGGCGTCCACCAGGAGCCCCCTTCACGCGCGGAAAGGGACTCCTGGCAGGGGTCCGTCAGCTTCCACCACCGCTGCGTCTCGGGATCCGCGGCGATGCGCGCCTGATCGGCGTCGTGGTCCTCGCCGACGTACTCGTAGTACCCGAACAGCAGGTCGTCGTGCAGGAAGATGGTGAAGTTGCGGATGTTCGCTTTCCTCAGCGTCTCCTCGACCGCGGGCCACACCGCGGCGTGCAGCCGCAGGTACTCCTCGCGCCGCTCCGGGCGCAAGCGGATCAGCATGCCGTAGCGCTGGGCCATGGGGTTCCTTCCGGTCAACGCTCGAGGCGGCCGGCGTCGCCGGCGGAGGCGGGGCGGCGGGCGAGCCACGCCTCGGTGATGTGGTCGAACATCGCCTTCCCGGCGCCGTCGGCGTCCCCGGCCGCGATCCGTTCGTAGACCCGGCGGTGGCCCTGGTTGGAGGCCACGCACAGGGCGCGCTCCCCCGGGCCGACGTACCGGGCGGTGTTGACGACCTGGCTCTCCAGCGCACGCACCACACCGCGGGCCAGGCGGTTGCCCGAAACCTGCATGATCGTGTCGTGGAAGGCGAGGTCCTGCTCGCGGTAGGCGTCGGGATCGTCGACGAGCTCGTCCATGAGGTCCACCAGCTCGCCCAGCCGGGCGACGACCTCGGGGCCGGCGGTCCGCGCGGCGACCTGCGCCATGTCCGATTCGAGCAGCCGCCGCGTGACCACCAGGTCGTCGAGGACGGCCGACGTCTCGTCCTCGGCGATCACCGCGGCCAGCACGAGCTCGTCCAGCATGTTCCACATCGACGCCGGGTTCACCACCGTGCCCGCGCCTTGGCGGACCTGGACCAGGCCCTTCGCCTGCAGCAGCTTCACCGCTTCGCGGACCACGGTCCGGCTCACCGCGAAGCGCTCGCACAGCACCGGTTCGGCGGGCAGCGACGTCCCGGGCGGGTGGACCCCGCGAACCACGCGGTCCACGAGTTCGGCGGTGACCGCGCTCGCCAGGTTCGCGGGCCGGCGCACCCAGTCGGGGGCCGTGGGCTGCCGGTCTGATGCCGTCATCGTTCCTCCGGTCGCACTGCGTCGACCTGCGTCGGACGCAGGAGCAGCTTACACAGCGCCGCCGTTGACGTCATACGTCATACGAGTTACGTTTCTGCCCACTCGCCGGGCCACTCCCCGCCCGGCCACCGTCTGGAGAAGTGAGCAGCGATGAAGCAGCGCACACTATTCTCGGCCGCCCTCGTCGCGGCGTTGGCGTTGACCGCGGGATGCGGCAGCGCCGCCGGGCCGGCCGCCCCGACCGGCGACGCGAGCAGGAAGCTCGTGGTCTGGGACTGGAAGTCCGGTGACGCCAAGGCCGCCGGGTACGTGGCGAAGGCCAAGGCCGAGTTCGCCAAGCAGCACCCCGGCGTCACGGTGGAGTTCGTGGCCCAGCCCTTCGACCAGTACTACACCCTGCTGGGCGCGGCGGTCCAAGCCAAGCGCGGGCCGGACGTGATGCTCTTCAACGGCGGCGGGCAGCTCCGCGACCGCGTCGCCGACCTCGTCCCCCTCGACCCCTACGTCGCCGACGACCGGTCGCGGCTCAGCGGCTGGGACGCGTTCGCCAAGGACGGCAAGGTCTACGCCGAGCCGGTCACCCTGCAGGGCCACCCGTTCTACTTCGACAAGGCGCTCTACGAGAAGGCCGGGCTGAACCCGGCGGCCCCGCCGCGGACCTGGGCCGAGTTCGTCGGCGCCTGCGGCACCATCGCCGCCAAGACCGGCGCGAAGTGCCTGGCGCTGGGCAACAAGGAGGGCGACGGGATCCAGTTCTTCCTGTCGGCACTGGGTTCGGCGAGCCTGACGCCGCAGGAGTACGACGACTGGATCGCCGGCAAGCGGAACTGGACCTCGCCCGACGTCAAGCGGATCTTCGAACTGTGGAAGCAGGCCAACGACACCGGACTGAACACCGACGGCCCCAACTCCACCGCGATGTTCAACGACGAGTTCGCGCTCTTCCAGTCCGGCAAGGCCGCCAACGTCATCGGGCTGATGTCCGACGTCGGGCACTGGAAGGACTTCGCCGAGTTCCTGGGCGCGGACAAGGTCGGCGTGATGACCGCGCCGCAGGTCAACCCGGCCGCCACGCCGAGCCTGCCGTACGACGGCGGCATCGGCTACGCGGTCGCGAAGGGGACGAAGGACCCCAAACTGGCCGCGGACCTGGTCCGGTCGCTGAGCTCGACGGAGGCGTTGAAGTCCTTCTACGCCGACAGCGGCGCGATCGCCGCGGACACCTCGATCGACGTCTCGGCGGGCGGACCGGCCGTGGCCACGATCGTCTCCGAGGTCAAGAGCGGCAAGCCGGCGTTGCACGTCGCCCTCTCGTCGAAGACCCTCGACCTCATGGGACGGCTGTCGCAGCAGCTGCTGAGCGGGTCGGTCGGCGTCGACGACGCGCTGCAGCAGCTGGCCGCGTCGGACAAGGGCTGACGACGTGACCGGATACTCCCCGGCCCCGGTGGACCGGGCCCCGGCCCGGCCCGCCGGGGCACCCGCGCCGCCCCGGCGCGCCCACCGCGGCACGCGGCTCGACCGCTTCGCGCCGCTCGTCCTCGTCGCCCCGGCCGTGCTGGTCGTCCTCCTGCTTCGGCTGTGGCCGCTGCTGCTCGGCGTCAACTTCTCCTTCACCGGGGACGGCGACCGCAACGGCACGGCCGTCGGCTTCGACAACTACGCCACGCTGTTCGGCGACCCGCTGTTCCGCACCGCGCTGCGCAACGTCGGGCTGCTCGTGCTCCTGCTCCCGGTCGCCGTCGCCATCCCCGGCCTGCTCGCCACCTTCATCCACCTGAAGGTGCCGGGCCACCGGCTCTACCGCGGCGTGTACTTCTTCCCGGCGGTGCTCTCCCCGGTGATCGTCGGGGCGATCTTCAACCTGCTGCTGGCCTTCGACGGGCCGGTCAACGCCCTGCTCGGTTACGCCGGGCTCGGCCCGGTGGACTGGCTGGGCGACCCCGGTGTCGCGATCTTCGCCGTCGTCGGCGTGCACGTCTGGGCGACGTTCGGGATGGCGCTCGTCGTCTTCCTCGCCGGATTCTCCACTTTGGACTCGTCGTTGCTCGACGCGGCCAAAGTGGACGGTGCTTCGCTGCCGCAGACCATCCGGCACGTCATCGTCCCCGGCCTGTCCCGCACCATCCAATTCGTCTTCGTCACGACCATGATCGGCATGCTGACGTCGATGTTCGGCCTGCTCTACGTGATGACCAGCGGCGGCCCGGCCGGGTCGACCTACCTGCCCGAGTACTACGTCTGGATCCAGCAGGGCCAGCTGAACCAGCCCGCGCTCGCCTCCGCGGCGTCGACCGTGCTGTTCCTCATCATGCTCGTGGTCGGCCTGGCCCAGATCGGCATCCTGCGGCGCGCGGGGAGGGAGGACTGATGGCGGGTGCCCGGCTCACGAAGCGGCTGGCCGCGATCCCGATGGCGGCGCTGGCACTGGCGACGGTCTACCCGCTGGTGTTCACCACGAACGTCGCGATGAAGGACCGGCGGGAGTACACCCTCGACCGGTTCTCCCCCGCCGGTTCGCTGCGCTGGGACAACCTCGCACGCGCGTGGTCGAGCGTGGGCATGTCCCGGTACTTCCTGAACTCGGTGGTCGTCGTGGCGTGCTCGGTGGCGGTGCTCCTGCTGCTCGGGTCCATGGCGGGCTTCGCGCTCGGCCGGCTGCGCTTCCGGGGGTCGTCGGCGGTGTTCCTGGGCATCCTCGCCGCGCTGTTCGTGCCGTTCCAGGTGATCATGGTGCCGCTCGCGCGGATCATGGCCGGCAGCGGGCTCATCGACACCTACCCGGGGCTGGTGCTCGCCTACGTGGCGCAGTTCCTGCCGTTCACGGTCTTCCTGATGACCAGCTACTACGCGGCCGTGCCGGCGGAGATCGTCGACGCCGCCCGCGTCGACGGCAGCACCGTCTACGGCGTCTACTGGCGGATCATGCTCCCGCTGGGTGCGCCGGCGCTGCTGTCGGTCGGCGTGCTCAACGCGCTGTTCTGCTGGAACGACGTGCTGATCGCGCTGGTGATGATGCCATCCGCGGACCACCGCACGCTCATGGTCGGCGTCACCGCGCTGCGCGGGCAGTACTCCGCCGACATCCCGACGTTCGCCGCCGGGGTGCTGATCGCCGCGGTGCCGGTCTTGCTCGTCTACCTGTTCCTGCAACGCCAGATCGCCGACGGGGTCACCGCCGGGTCCACGAAGGGATGAAATGCGCATCACTGGTTTCCGGGCCCTCACGACCGTCCAGGACTGGGGCCGCCCGATCGGCGACGCGAACGGCGTCCACGCCGGCGGTGTCGTCCGGACCCCGATCGTCGTCGTCGAAACCGACGAAGGCGTCACCGGCGTCGGGCTGGGTTCGCACGTGCTGGCGGAGACGGTCTTCGCCGCGATCGAGGGCGAAGACCCGCGCGGCGTGATCGCCCTCTACGACCGGATGCTGCGGCGGACGTTCAAGGCGGGGCACGCCGGTGCGGTGTTCGGCACCATCGGCGCCTTCGACACGGCGTTGTGGGACATCAAGGCGCAGCTGGCGGGCGAACCGCTGTGGCGGCTGCTCGGCGGCCGCGACCGCCGGGTGCCCGCGTACGCGTCGGGTCTCGACATCGCACTGGACGACGACGAGCTGGCCCGGCTGTACCGGACCTACGCCGGCCACGGGCTGCGCGCGGCGAAGCTCAAGGGCGGGCTGGACATCGACCGCGACCACCACCGCCTCGGCCTGGTCCGCGACGTCCTCGTCGAGGCGGGCGCCGGTCGCCGCCCGGGCCTGATGCTGGACGTCAACGAGAACTGGACGCGCAAGCAGGCCGTCCGGCACGTCGGCGAGCTCGAGCGGACCTTCGACCTGACCTGGATCGAGGAACCGGTCCGGCGCTGGGACGTGGCCGGCCACGCGGCGGTCGGCCACGGCGTCCGCGCCTCGATCGCCACCGGCGAGAACCTGACCGGGCTGGAGCAGCACCGCCCGCTGATCACGGCGGGCGCGGTCGACGTCGTCCAGACGGCGGCGGGCTGGGGCGTCACCCACTTCCTGCGGGTGGCGGCCCTGGCGCACGCGCACGACCTGCCGGTGAGCCCGATCGGCACGACCCCGGTGGGCCTGGTCCACGCGGCGACGGCGGTGCCGAACCACCTGGTGACGGAACTGCAGGACCTCCACCCCCCGGTGGGCGTTTCGGTGGCCCACGAGATAGCCGACGGCGCGTACATCCTGGCCGACACCCCGGGATTGGGGATAGCACTGGACGAAGCGGCGATCAAGGCCGCGGGCGACCGCGTCCCGGACCCGTCCGCGGGCGGCTCCCACATCCGCCCGGACCGCGCGGGCTTCCACCTGCTCCCGACGACGAACAACGGCGACCGGGCTTCGGCGGAAGCCTGAGGCTCGGCCGGGGGCCCGAGACGAGGTGGCTTTGCTCGTCCCGCAGCGGCGCCGGCTTGTTACGCGGACCGCCACTCATCCGACTTCCCTGGGCATGTGGCAGTCATTGCGTGACCTGATCGGGTGGCTGGGGCGGTCGGGCCCGGACATCGCGGTCAACCTGATCGCGGCGGCGATCGGCGGCGTCGCCGTGTGGACGACCGGCCGCACCCGGCGGCGGGCGCGGTTGCTGCGGGCGCGGAAGTTCTGGAAGCACCCCGGTGACCGTGGCGTGACGATCGTCGTCGGCGCGCAAAGCCGGGGGTGGCTGGACGCGTGGGAGCGGTCGGGCCTGATCGGACTGGGTGACGCCGAAGCGCTGGCCTCGATCGAGGAGCAGCTGCGGTCGTTCGGTTTCGGCCTGACGGTTCGGTCCGCCGAGGACATGGCCGGCGCGGACCTGCGCCGAGACCTGGTGCTGATCGGCGGCCCGGACGCCAACCCGGTGACGGCCACCATGATCCAGCGGATCCGGCCCGCGCCGACCTTCGCCTTCCCCTATTGGCGTGACCACGTGGTGCTGCTGGTCGACCGAACCACCGGCCGGGAGTACCGCCCCGAATACGACGACGACGGACACCTCACCGCCGACTACGGGGTGGTGGTGCGGGCGCCGAACCCGCTGGCCGGCGACGGCACCGAGGTGATGATCCTCAGCGGCTGCTGGGGCCACGGCACCGCCGCTGCCGCGGAATCGTTGCGCAGCAAGGCACTCCACCGAGCCGGTGTTTCCACGCGGCGCCCGTTCGAGGCTTTGGTGAAGGTGGCGGTCGCCGACCGGCGGAACCACACCGTCACCGTCCTCGAGGTCCGGCCCCTCGAGGTCCCGGCGGAACACTCCGGGACCAGGCGCCGTTAGCGGTGCTTCCACTCGACCCGGATTCAAGCGAAGACGCCATGTCACGACGTCGGTGGCGACCGACGACCAAGTCCCCGGACGAGTCAGCCGCTCTCAGTGGTCGGTCACGACCCTGGCGGGAACCAGATACGGCCGCTTTCTCTTGGCCCCGGCCGGAAACAGCACCGCCAGGTTCTCCCCGGTCCCCGCGACCCAGACCGTCCGGCGCGGCCGGTCCGCCAGCTCGGCGACGCCGTAGGCGTGCGCGCCGCGGGCGTTGATCGTTGGTCCGTCGCGGTAGCTGATCCGCAGGTCCGGCGGGTGGTGGTCGGCGGCGGTCAGGCGCCGGTGCGGGGTGATGGTCACCTCGGCCGGGTACCAGCCCGTGCGGCGGGCGGCGGCCAGGCGGCGGGACCAGCGGATCCGGCGGAACACCGCCACCGGGAACAGAACCACGCCGGCGATGAGCATCACGACAGCGGCGCTGTTCGTGGCCCGGTCCTCGTTGGGTCCGTCGGCGGTGCGGACCCGGGCCGGCCGGGCCGGGTCGGTCGTGACGACGACGTGGTCGCCGACCGCGTACCCGCGTTCGGAGGTTTTGACGATCCAGACCCGCTTCTGCGCGCCGCCGAACGCGTAACCGACCTCGATGAACTCCCCGGCCTTCGACTTGCGCCGGACCGCGAGAACCGTGCCGTCGCTGTGCACGCCCGTGCGCAGCAACAGGTCGGCGGCCCGGTCCAGCTCGTGCTGCACCGCGAAGCACCCGCCGATCAGGGCCGCGGCGGCCAGCAGCGCGAACGTCCAACGGCGTCCGCCGGCCCGCAGCCGCCGCCGTCCCGGCACGGCCACCCGCGGGTCCGGACGTCCGGCAGGCAGTCCGCTGTCGCGCTCGGCGACCGCGGGCCCGGCCGGCCGCGAGGGCGGTGGAGGCGGCGGCCGGCGTCGAACCGGTCTGCCGAACGCGTGCTCCCCAGTCCCCATCGCGCCATGCTAGGCCCGTCCCCGGCCGCCGAAGGCCGCCTGTGATGCAACCGGAAAGTCCCGCGGCGGCAGGTTTGCCCGGCGGCGTACTCGAACGCCTCAAGCACCAGCGAAAGCAGCGTCACGCAGCTGGCGGCGTGAGCTGATCCCGAGCTTCGTGAAGATCTTGCGCAGGTGCCATTCCACCGTGCGCGGGCTGAGGAACAGCCGGGTGCCGATCTCGGGGTTGGAGTAGCCCTCCGCGGCCAGGCGGGCGATCTGGAACTCCTGGGCGGTGAGCTCGCCGGTCGGCTCGGCCGTGCGTTTGCGCGCCGTCTCGCCGGTGGCCTGCAGCTCGCGCCGGGCGCGCTCGGCGAACGCCGCCAAGCCCATCGCCGACAGCTGCTCGTGGGCGGTGTGCAGCTGCGCGCGGGCGTCCACGCGGCGGCCCTCCCGGCGCAGCCATTCGCCGTACAGCAGGTGGGTGCGGGCGAGGTCGACGCGCAGCGTCGTCGCCTCGAGGCAGGCGATCGACTCGCGGTAGCGGTCTTCGGCGTCAGCGCCGCCCAAGGCGCGCACGCGGGCGTCCAAGCCCCTCGCCTCCGCGGTCCCGGCCGCCTCGGCTCGCTCCGCCGACCGCTCGGCCGCTGCCCGGAGCCGAATTTCGTCGCCGGTCCGGGACGCCGCCTCGGCCAGTTCGGCGGTGACGAGGCCCTGGAACCCGACGACGTCGAGGTCGAACACGCGGCGGGCGGCCGCCAGCGCGGCGTCGTGGCGGCCGAGGCCGTTGTACAGGACCGCCCGTCCGTAGTCGGCGAAGGTCACCAGCCGGAGCTGGCCGCGCGCCGACGCCTGGCGCGCGGTCTCCTCGAACAGTTCCAGCGCCTGGGCTTCCCGGCCGCGGAACGCCTCGAGCAGCATCGCGGCGTAGCCGACCGGCGCGTTGCCCGTCACGCCGGCGATCACGCGGTCCTCTTCGATCGACGCCGCCGCCGCGGTGAGCTCGCCCGCGAGCAGCTCGTTGACGGCGAGGAAGTTGAGCGCGAACTGGAGCTGCACGAGCGCGCCGGCGTCGCGGGCGAGCCGGACCTGCCGCTCGGCGAACGCCCGCGCCGCCGCGAAGTCCGCGGCTTCGGTGGCGACCATGCCGCCGGCCCGGTTGCCCAGCAGCCAGAGCACCCGCCCGGTGTCCTCGGTCCCGACGTCGAGGTCGCGGACCGCCGCCAGCGCCCGGGCCAGCAGCGGCGCCGCGGCCCGGTGGCCGTCGGTGAACCGGGTGGCCAGTGCGTCCAGGACGAGGTCGACGGCGCGGGGCGGCGCGGGTGCCGGGGGCGCGGCGCGGGTGGCCTCGGCCGCCGCGACGAGATCGCTCGGCTCCGGACCGGCCCAGAGGGCCGCCGCCAGCGCTTCCAGGTACGTCTCCCGCGCCCGGTTCGCGTCGAGCGGGGCGAGCCGCTGCGCCGCACCCAGCAGGAGCCGGGCCGCGTCGCCGCCGCGCCGCCGGTCGAACGCGATCTGCCCGCGCAGGCGCTCGATTTCGGCGGCCCGGCCGGCGTCGGGCGGGCCGGCCGACGCCGAGTCGAGGAGGCCGAGCGCCTCTTCGAGCGCGCCGGCGTCGCGTTTGACCGCGGCCGCGGCGAGTTCGCGGTCCGCGCGCCGGGCCGGCTCGGGCGTCAGCAGGGCCGCCTGTTCGAAGAACGCGGCCGCGGCGACCAGGCCACCGCGGGCCCGGGCGCGTCCGGCGGAGCGTTCGAGGTCGGCGGCGACGTCCTCGTCCGGGGAGACGGTCGCCTGGGCGCGGTGCCAGGCCCGGCGGTCGGGGTCGCGGTCCGGGTCGGTCACGGCCGCGAGCGCCCGGTGCACGTCCTGCCGGTCCCGGGCCGGCGCCGACCGGTAGACGGCCGAGCGCACCAGCGGGTGGCGGAACCGGATCCGGCGGCCGAACTCGATCAGCCCGGTCGCCTCGGCGGCGGCCGCGGGGTCGGCACCGAGGCCGAGCTCGCCGGCCGCGGCCCAGAGCAGGGTGGCGTCCCCGAGGGGTTCCGCGGCGGCGATGAGCAGGAGCCGCCGGGTGTCGGCCGGCAGCGGCTGCAGTTGCTTGACGAAGCAGTCTTCGATGCGTCCGGCCAGCGCCATCGCCCCCGGCGGCCCGAAGCCGACGGCGGGCTCGGCGGGCGTCCACGCGCGGGGCAGTTCCAGCAGCGCCAGCGGGTTGCCGTGGGTTTCGGCGAGGATCCGGTCGCGCACGCGGCCGTCCACCGGTCCCTTGAGCACCGACGCCAGCAGCGCGGCCGACTCGGCCTCCCCCAGCCCGCCGACCGGGAGCTCCGGCAAGCCGGCCAGGTCGAACTCGCGACCGGTTTCCCGCAGCGCGAAGACGACCACGATCCGCTCGGCCAGCAGCCGGCGCGCGACGAAGGCCAGGACCACCTCCGACATCCGGTCGAGCCACTGCACGTCGTCGACCAGGCAGAGCAGCGGCTGTTCCTCGGCCACGTCGGCGAGCAGCGTCAGCACCGCCAGCCCGACCAGGAAACGGGTCGGCCGGGGGCCGGAGCTGAGCCCGAACGCCGTGCCGAGCGCTTCGCGCTGGGGTTCGGGGAGCCGGTCGAGCCGGTCGAGGAACGGCGCGCACAGCTGGTGCAGCCCGGCGTAGGCCATCACCTGCTCGGATTCGACGCCGGCGGCGCGCGCGACGCGGAATTCCCGCGCCTGCGCGTGCACGTACTCCAGCAGCGCGGTCTTGCCGATCCCGGCCTCGCCGCGCAGGACCAGCACCCGGCCGCGCTCCGCCCGGGCGTCGGCGAGCAGCCGGTCGAGCGCGGCGCACTCGCTGTCGCGTCCGATCAGCGCCGGTCCACGCCCCGGCATGCGCACCTCCTGCGGCCGGCCGGCGACGGCGGGACGAAGGTGCCGGGCGGTCGAACAGTAGCGCAGCGCCGTTCCGGCCGGTCAGACGTCGTCGCGGGCCGCCGCGTTCCGCGCCTCGATGGCCTTCGCGGTCTTCGCCAGCTCCCCGCCGAGGACCCGGCGGCCCAGCAGCCCCAGCAGGCCCCCGAGCAGCCGTCCCTTGAGGTTCTTGCCCTCCCGGACGACGACGGCGTCGACCTGCGTGCGCCCGTCCGCCAGCCGGGTGAACGTGTACGTGTGCCCCGACGCGCCGCCCCACGTGTTCGAGTCGGTGGTCTTCATGACGACCCGGGCCGGGTCGGACCAGTCGTAGCTCAGGCGCTCCCAGATGCCGCCCGACCCTTCGGTGACGTCGGCGTGGCCGGGCCCCTGGTCGTGCACGCGCAGGTACTCGCCGGCGCTGCGGCCGAACAGCTTCGCGCGTTCGGGGCCGAAGTCGGTCAGCCCGGCGAGGAACTGCTCGGGTGACGCGGTGGTCAGCTGCCGCAGGTGGATCGTGGACATGCTCGTCTCCTGGTTGGTGCGAACGGGGTTCAGGCGTCCTGGTGGTCGGTCATGTACCGGGCGTACCAGGCCGGCCACTGCTCGTCGTACCGCCCGGTTTCCTTCTCGTGCTCGCCGTGCGCGGCGGCCGCCCGCTTCAGGGCCTGCTCCAGCTCCTCGGCGGAGTCGTAGGCCACGCCGGAAACGCGTCCGGGGAACCGGGTGGTGATCTCCTGGAGCAGCCAGGTGTTGCCGTCGGGGTCACTGAAGGACGCGAACGAGGAGTAGGTGCCGTGGCCGGGGTGCACGCCCGGGGCGAAGGCGCCGGTTTCGTCGCGGTGGAACACCTCGCTGACGGCGACGCCGTACCCGGCCAGCTCCTTGCGGGCGGCTTCGATGTCGTCGACGACCAGGTAGGTGCCGCGCACCGACCCGGGGGCGGCGTCGGTGATGCCGGTGCCGAAGTGGACCGACGCGGCCGACCCCGGCGGGGTCAGCTGGACCACGCGCGAGGTCCCGAACACGATGTCGGCGTCTTCGCGCCAGCCGAGGGTCTTGTAGAAGTGCTTGGTCCGGTCGACGTCGGTGACGGGCAGGACCACGACTTCGAGCTTCATGTCCATGACGGGCAACTCCTCTGTGTGCCGGGCGGCGGGTTCGCCGCCCGACATTCACAGTGGCCCTCGGCGGGTCCCGTTCGCCCCAGGGAGACACCCTGGTCCGGTCCCGGGCGGCTACTGCCGGGCGAGGACCCAGGGCATGAACTTCTCGGCCAGGGCCCGGCTGAAGGGCCGGACGAGTTCCTGCACCTCGGCGCAGGCGGACTCGCCGATGTGGGCGTAGGGCGCGGTGCTGTTCTCGTCGGTCGCCCGCTCGAGTTCCGCGCGGCGGGCCGCGCCCGCGGGCGTGAAGGCCAGGTCCGGGTCGCCGGTGAGCCAGTCCCGCTCACGGAGGTCGTCGACGGCCCGGCGCCAGTCCTCTTCGGACCACGACCGGGAGGTGCGCAGGGTCTCGGCGGGAACCGCCCCGGAGGCGGCGTGGGTGACGAGGGCTTCGATCCCGTTCAGGCCCGCGGTCAGGAGGGCGGCGACGTGCGCGTCGCCGCGGTACTCCCGCAGCAGCGTCTGCGCGTGCCAGAGCACCAGGTGCGGCTCGCTCGGCCACGGCAGGGCCGCGTGCGCGGCGAACAGCGGGCGGCCGGTGACGTCGCCGTCGATCGATTCGGCGGCTTCCCGCAGGACCGCGGCGGCCCGGCGCATCTCCGCCGAGCCGATCGCGTCGCCGAGGGCGCCCCGCAGCGCCTGATCGACCGCGGCGTACCGCGCGGCGAGGACGGCGGCCGGCTCGGCGGCGGACCAGGCGGCGGCGATCGACTCCCGGACGAGGACCGGGTTGAAGTTGTAGAAGGTCGCGACGACGACCGGGGCGGGAACGGCACCGAGCGCCGCGGACCTCGACGCGAAGTAGCCGGCCCGCCCGGTGAGGCCGAGCTGCCGGTAGGCGGCCGCGGCTTCCGGGGCGAAGTAGATCATTCCGTGGTAGGGCTCGATCACTCGCCAGGTCCGGCGCGCCGCTTCGATCACGCGGGCAACATACCATCCGGTCGGTACGGCGTGGAGGGGTTCAGCCGGGCCGGGTCGGCTGGTTGTCCCCGGGCCGCCGGCCGCGGTCCGCCCCACCTGACACGACGCGGGAAACCGGTGCCGCCGGTAGCTCGTTCGGGTGAACGCGGCCGCGGGCGCTCAACCGGTTCCGCTCCCGGTGCGTTCCCCCGACGCGGTTGCGCTCGGAACCGCGAGAGCACGGAAACCCGGGCTCACGACGAGGGAGGAACCCGAAATGAACGTTTCCTGGAAGCGGTGGGCGGCCGGAACTGCCGCCGGAGCCGCGACGCTGCTGGCCGCCGCCGGTCCGGCGGGGGCGGCGCCGCACGAGGTCCGGGTCGAGGCGGTCGGCAGCGCCACGCCCGTCACGGTGGCGGACCTGACCGCCGCGCACCCGGAGAGCGTGGCTTCGACCCTGTACTGCGCGGTCCGGGACAACACCTTCGGCTGCCAGCAGGGCACGCCGGGCGACGGGCTCGTGGTCAGCATCCTGTACTTCGACATCAACTTCACCGGCTCGCAGGTGGTGGTCTTCAACCCGGCCTACCACGTCGGCTGCACGTCGGGGACGACGGACAACGAAGGCGGGGCCAACCTCGGCGCCGCGTCCGACCAGATCAGCTCGGTGCGCACCTACAACCACTGCGACATCAAGTTGTTCGACGGGACCAACGCGACCGGCACGGCGACCGGGTGGCTGGACGAGTCCGCCAACCTCGGGTCGATGAGCGACCGCGCCAGCTCGTTCAAGATCTCCTGACCGGCTCGCGTGGGCCGGCGTCCGGACGCCGGCCCACGCGTCCTACCGCCGGGTGGGTGCCGCCTCATCGGCGGCCGCGTTCGCCCGGTCGATCGCGGCCATGTGCTCCTCCGCCCAGGTGCGCAGCGCGGCGAGCGGGACCTCGAGGGAGTGGCCGAGGCCGGTGAGGCGGTAGTGCACCCGCGGCGGCACCGTCGGCTCCACGCGGCGCTCGACCAGGCCGTCGCGGGCGAGGCTCTGCAGGGTCACCGACAGCATCTTCTGCGAGATGCCGGGCATCCGGCGCTGCAGTTCGGCGAACCGCACCTCGTCCGGGCCCGCTTCGGCCAGCACCTTGACCGCCATCGACGTCCACTTCGTGCCGATCCGGTCCAGCAGCAGCCGGGTCGGGCAGGCGGGGTCGAAGAGGTCGCCGCGCGCGCCCTTCGGGGAGGGGGTCACCTGGAGCTCACCACCTGTCGGGAAAGTGCCGTCTTGGCCGGGTCGCCTCGGTTACCTAACCTCAGCCGGTAACCAATGGTAACCGTCACGGAGGAGGCAGTGTGCACGAGCAGCGGGTCACGGCGAACGGCATCGAGATCAACGTGGCGATCACCGGGCAAGGGCCGGCTTTCCTGCTGCTGCACGGCTTCCCGCACACGTGGCGCCTGTGGACGGCGGTGGTCCCGCACCTGGCCCGGCGGCACCGGGTCATCGCCCCGGACCTGCGCGGTCTCGGAGCGACCAGCCGCACGGAAGACGGCTACGACGCCGGCACCCTGGCGGCCGACGCCGAAGCGCTCCTCGACGCACTGGCCGAACCGGCGGCGACGGTCGTGGGCATCGACGCGGGCGCCCCACCGGCCTTGCTGCTCGCGATGCGGCGGCCGGAGCGGGTCCGCCGGCTCGTGCTGATGGAGTCACTGCTGGGCGGCCTGCCCGGCGCCGAGGAGTTCCGGCCGCCGTGGTGGTTCGGGTTCCACTCGGTGCCCGGTCTGCCTGAGACTGTCCTCACCGGCCACGAGGCGGAGTACATCGGCTGGTTCCTCGACGCCGGCACGCGCGGCCGCGGCGTGCCACCCGCGATCCGCAACCACTTCACCGAGGCGTACACCGGGACGGAAGCGTTGCGGAGCGCCTTCGGCCACTACCGGGCGATGCCGGAAAGCGCGGCCCAGATTGCGACGGCGGCCGCAACCGGCCGGTTGACCGTGCCGACGGTGGCGATCGGCGCCCAGCCGGTGGGCAATGCCCTCGCCCAGCAACTGCGGCCGGTGACGGACGAACTCACCACGCACCTCATCGAGGACTGCGGTCACATCATCCCGCTGGACCGCCCGGAAGCACTCCTTCCCTTACTGACCACCGACTGACTCGCTCTGGTTGCGCCGTTGGTGGGCCGTTGGGCTGAGGCCGGTCACGGCTTCAGCTGAGGCTTTGCCTTGCCGCACAGCCGCCTCGCCCGATGGGCGCGGGGTGCCACGGGAGGCGCTTAAGCTGCCGCCGACGGCAGGGCTCGCGGGCCGGGAGCGGGCTCGAAGGCGGGCCGCCACACAGCAGCTACCTCCACCCTTACCTCGCCGACAACCGCGTCCCCCGCCGGAGGGCCGCCGCGCCGCCACCGGCCAACGGTCTCAACCCGACCCCTGCCACGACGGCCGCCTGCCAAAGGCGGTGTCCATACCGGACGGACCACCCCATGGGACCCTCCAGATGAGACCTCCAGCCCACTACCTCCTCACCGCAAGCCTTGCTGCGACAGCCAATCCTTCGCCACGTCCGCCGCCGTCTCGCCGTCCGTGTCCACTCGCTTGTTCAGGCCGCGCATTCCTTCCGTCGTCAGCTTGGCGCTCACCGCGTCGACCGCCGCCTTGAAGTCCGGGCCTCGCTCGTCCAGGACCTTCTTGTTCACCGCCGGGACCACGTTCTCCGTCGGGACCATCGCCAGGTCGTCCTCGAGCGCCGTGTACTTCGCGTCACCCGCCAGCGGGCTCACCGAGTCGACCGGGATCAGCGTGACCGCGCCGGAATCGAGCTGCTGCACGCGCGGGCCGAGCTCTTGTACCGTCTGGAAGCTCGCGTTCGTCAGCTTGTACACGTCCGTCAAGCCCTTGAAACACGTCAGCCGCTTCTCGCACTCCGGGCCGCCCGCCAGGACCACCTTGTCGAGCTTCTTCAAGTCGCTGATCTTCGCGAGGCCCTTCGACTTCGCGAGGTCCGCCTTCACGATGTAGGTGTTCTTGTCCTCGGCGGGCGCGTAGTTCAGCAGCGCCACGCCGTTGGGCTCCAGCAGCTTCGCCAGCTGCTCGTGCTCGCCCTTGGCGTCCTTCACCGGTTCCTTGCCGAACCCGGCGGCGATCGCCGAGCCCTGGTACTCCGGGATGAACTGCAGCTCACCGGACTTCAGCGAGGGGTAGATCAGCTCCCGCGAGCCCAGGTTCAGCTTCCGCGTCACCGGATAACCCTTGGCTTCCAGCGCCTGCGCGTAGATCTCCGCCAGGATCTGGCTGTCGGTGAAGTTGAAGGACGCGACGACGATCGGCGCCCCGCCCTTGCCCGGCGCGGCGGGTTTTTCGTCCCCGCCTCCGCACGCCGTCAAGCCCAGCGCGGCCACCGCCACCAGCGCGGCCACTCGGATGTTCCGGGTCCAGCCCACGTCCCACACTCCTGTCGTCGAATTCGGACAGCAGGACACTAGCCAGCACCACCGACAGAAACCACATTCCGGGATTCACCCGGACAGGTGCTCACGCAGCGTCGAGCCGGTGTACTCGGTCCGGAACCGCCCCTGGCGCTGCAGGATCGGCACGACGTGGTCGACGAACGCGGCCAGCTCGTAGGGCAGCGTCGAACCCATGATGGTGAACCCGTCGACGGCTCCGGCGTCCTGCCAGGCGATGATGTGCTCGGCGAGCTGCTCCGGCGTGCCGGCGAAGTGGACCTGGCCCGCTCCGCCGGTGATCCGCGCCGCGATCTCGCGCAGCGGGGCGCCGGGGCGTTCCCGCGCCGCCGCGGCCAGCTGCCGCAGGCGGCTCGACCCGCCTTCGGCGCGCAGCTCGGCGGGCAGCGGGGCGTCCGGGTCGAACGCGTCGGGGTCCAGACCCGCGGTGTACAGCGCGTTCTGCCAGCGGAACTCCGGGCTGGCCAGCTCTTCCAGCCGCCGGGCCTTCGCCTTCGCCTCGGCCTCGGTGCCGCCCAGGGTCACCATCAGAGCCGGCAGGACGCGCACCCGCGACGGATCGCGGCCCGCCTGGCGGATCCGGGCGTCGAGCTCGGCGCGGAACTCCACCGCCGCCGCCAGCGACGGCGGCCCGGAGAACACCAGCTCCGCGTACCGCGCGGCGAGCCCGATCCCGGCGGCCGACTGTCCCGCCTGGACGAGCACCGGCCGCCCCTGCGGCGACCGCGGGAACGGCAGCACGCCTTCGACGTCGTAGAACCGGCCGTGGAACCGCGGCGCGTGCAGCTTGGCGCGATCGGCCCAGACGCCCTTCTCCCGGTCGCCGACGATCGCGTCTTCGTCCCAGCTGTCCCACGCCCGGGTGACGACGTCGACGAACTCGTGCGCGCGTTCGTAGCGGTCGGCGTGCTCGGGGTGCGCCTGCTCGCCGAAGTTCGCCGCGGCGAGCGGGGTGATCGTGGTGACGATGTTCCACCCGGCGCGGCCGCCGCTGAGGTGGTCGAGGGTGGCGAACCGGCGCGCGAGCTCCCACGGCTTGTTGTAGGTCGTCGACCCCGTCCCGATCAGCCCGATCTTCTCCGTGACCGCGGCCAGCGCCGAGAGCACCGAAACGGGGTCGAACTGCGTCTGCGGCAGGTGGGTGACGCGGTACTCGGCGATGGCGATGTTGTCGGCGAGGAAGACCGAGTCCAGCAGGCCGCGCTCGGCGGTCCGCGCGATGTCCGCGTAGTACGGCAGCCCCAGCACGCCGCGGACGTCGTCGTCGACGACCCGCCACGCGGACTCGTGGTAGCCGTTCGGCCAGACGAAGGCGTTGAAGTGGAGGGACTTCCCAGTCACAGTGCTCCTTCGAGGACGGCCGCCGCATCCGCGACGGTACGCCCGTGCACCGCGGGGCGGCCACCGTACGGGTCGTCGCCGGTCCACAGTGTCGTCGGCGCGGCGGCGCGGACGACGGGCACGACCTCCGAGGCGAACCGTTCGAGCATGTCGAGCTGCTGCTCGTGCGGGATCATCGTGGGCAGGCTGAACGACTGCAGGTCGTGGCCGTAGGCTTCGTGCCACCACAGGATCTTCTCGGCGATCTGCTGAGGACTGCCGACCAGGACCGGCCCGCGCTCGATGGCGTCGTCGATGGTCGGGAACTCCATCGCGTTGCCCGGTGTGTGGTTCCCCGGCTGGTTGAAGATCGCGACGATCTTCTCGTAGGTCGGGCCGAACGCCTCCCGCGCCTCCTGCGTCGTGTCGGCCAGGTACAGGAAGCCCGCTCCCGCGCCGACGAAGGCGAACCGCGGGTCGTGGCCGTGCTCGGCGTGGTGCTTGCGGTAGTGCTCGATGAGGACGGTGTAGTTGTCCCGCGGCTGGATCGCGTTGGCCGAGAACAGCGGGTCGCCCCACTTCGCGGCCAGCTCCGCCGACGTCACCGTGGTCGCCGAACCGTGCCAGACCCGGGGCGCGCCCGCGTACGGCCGCGGCAGGCTGGTCACCGCGTCCAGCGCGTCGCGGAACCGGCCCGACCAGGTGACGTCCTCTTCGCGCCAGAGCCGCCGCAGCAGCTCGTACTTCTCGGCGAGGGCGGCCCACTGGTCGCCGTTATCGATGCCGAACATCGGCAGCTGGCGCAGTTCGTTGCCCTTGCCGATCACCAGCTCCAGCCGTCCGCGGGAGAGCTGGTCGACGGTGGCGTAGTCCTCCGCGACCCGCAGCGGGTCGTGGAGGGACAGGACCGAGACGCCGGTCTGGATCCGCACCCGGGTGGTCGTGGCCGCGATCGCCCCCAGCAGCACGGTGACCCCGCTGCTCAGGAAGTGCCCGGCGTGCCGTTCGCCGAGCGCGACGGCGTCGAACCCGAACTCCTCCGCGCGGCGCGCCGACGTGAGCGCCTGGGCGAAGCGCTCGTCGGTCCGGACCCGGCGGCCGGTCACCGGGTTCGTCAGGTGGGGCAGGATGTCCAGGACCTGGAATCTCATCGGGTGGCTCCGTCCGCTTCGCGACTCGCGGTCATCGTGCCGATCGCGGGGCCCGTGCGGTCAAGTCGTCCCACCGGCCGGGCGCGGGCTGGGAAGCGGCCCTCTGCTCGCTCGATATCACCCGAACGGGTGGCAGCAGCGGTCACGGCCTTCCGGCCCTGGCGAGGGCGGCCGCCACCGGGACAGACTGGGAGCAAGTCACCGGTCTCCGGTGGCCCAGGTCCGCGGCCGGTTCAAACCAGAGCCACCGCAGACCGCCCCCGCCACCCGGCGGCCGTGGTCACCGGTTCAGCAGGACGATGGCCGCGTTGAGGGCCGTGGCGAAGAGCGTCCACGCCAGGTAGGGCAGCTGCAGCGCGGCCGCCACCGCCGACCGCCGCCGGAACACCACCAGCGTGCCGGCGAGCACGACGTCCAGCACGACGATTTCCACCAGCGCGAGCGTGTACGCGCCGGCGGCGAAGAACAGCGGCGTCCAGGCCGCGTTGAGCACCAGCCCGGCCGCGTACCAGGCGAAGTCACGGCGCGTGCCGCCGGCTCGCCAGAACAGCCAGCCCGACAGGGCGATCAGCAGGTACAAGACCGTCCACACGGGACCGAAGAGCCACGGGGGCGGCGCCCAGGCCGGCTGGACGAGCCCTTCGTAGACCGCACGCGACTGCGTGGCGGCCAGGCTGCCGACGACGGCCACGGCGGTCACCGCGGCGAGGAAACCGGCCAAGGCCAGCGGGGCCGGGGTGGAACGGGGCACTGTCGTCACGCCGGTTCTCCTCCGGTCGGGTCAGGCGATGCAAAGTCGTTGCGCTGGCCTTCAACATACATCCGAATTCGTAGGTGCGCTGGTAGTACGCGATGCATCTTCGATGCAAAGTGCGGTGTTCGGTTGCCGGATCGATCTCCCGGTGTCACGGTCGAGTCCGGGAAGACCGGGAGGACCGATGAGTTCACTCACCACGCCGACCAAGGGCTCGCGTGCGCCTGCGCAGCACTTGGGCGAGGCCGCGAACAACGCGGACCAGCGGTACCAGCTGGCCAAGGGTCTGCGGCACCAGATGAACAAGGTGTTCCCGACGCACTGGTCGTTCCTGCTGGGCGAGATCGCGCTGTACAGCTTCATCATCTTGTTGCTGACGGGTGTGTACCTGACGCTGTTCTTCGACCCCTCGATGCAGGATGTCGTCTACCACGGCAGCTTCAAGAACATGCAGGGCCTGGAGATGTCGCAGGCGTTCCGCACGACGCTGGACATCTCCTTCGACGTCCGCGGCGGCCTGTTCATGCGGCAGCTGCACCACTGGGCGGCGCTGATCTTCGTGGCGTCGATGGCCGTGCACATGCTGCGGATCTTCTTCACCGGTGCGTTCCGGCGCCCGCGTGAGGCGAACTGGGTGATCGGCGGGCTGCTGCTGATCCTGGGCTGCTTCGAGGGCTTCTTCGGTTATTCGCTGCCGGATGACCTGCTTTCCGGGACCGGGATCCGGGCGACGCTGTCGGGCATCGTGCTGTCGGTGCCGGTGGCGGGTACCTGGATCCACTGGGCGCTGTTCGGCGGGGAGTTCCCCGGGGATCAGATCATCCCGCGGTTGTACACGCTGCACATCCTGCTGATCCCGGGCATCATGCTCGCGCTGGTCGGGGCGCACCTGGCGCTGGTGTGGTACCAGAAGCACACGCAGTTCCCGGGCGTGCGGCGCAAGGAGTCCAACGTCGTCGGTGTCCGGATCATGCCGTACTTCGCACTCAAGGGCGGCGCGTTCTTCACCCTCGTCGTGGGTGTGCTGGCGCTGATGTCGGGCCTGTTCCAGATCAACCCGGTGTGGAACTTCGGCCCCTACAACCCGTCCCAGGTTTCCGCCGGGTCCCAGCCGGACTGGTACATGGGCTGGGCCGACGGGCTGCTGCGCGTCTGGCCGCCGTGGGAGCTCTACCTCGGCGACCACACCGTGCCCCCGGTGTTCTTCGCCGGCGCGATCGGGATCGCGGTGCTGGTGACCGCCCTGCTGAGCTACCCGTTCGTCGAACGGCGGCTCACCGGCGACACCGCGCACCACAACCTGCTCCAGCGCCCGCGCGACGTCCCGGTGCGGACGTCCATCGGCGCGATGGCGATCACGTTCTTCCTGGTCCTGACCCTCTCCAGCTTCAACGACATCCTCGCCGTGCAGTTCGACCTTTCGCTCAACGCGATGACCTGGGCGGGGCGGATCGAGTTGCTCGTCGGGCCGCCACTGGCGTACTTCGTCACCTACCGGCTCTGCGTCGGCCTGCAGCGGTCCGACCGCGAGGTGCTGGAGCACGGCGTCGAGACGGGCATCATCAAGCGGCTGCCGCACGGGGAGTTCATCGAGGTCCACCAGCCGCTGGCCGCGACGCCGCTGGCCTACCAGGGCGCACCCGTGCCGAAGAAGATGAACAAGCTGGGCTCGGCCGGGCACGCCGTCCCGGGCTCGCTGCTGACGCCGGACCCGCCCGCGGAGACCCGCGCCCTGGACCGGGGACGCCCATGACCGCGGTGACCGCCGGCGCCCGGGGCCGGCTCGCCGGGTGGTGCGCCGCCGCCACGGCCGTCCTTTCCGCAGTGGCCACGGCGGTGGCCTTCACCCGGCTGCCGTTCGACTGGCCGGCCCTCGGCGCGGCGGCGGCCCTCGTCGTCCACGGGGCACTGGCCCTGACCATCACCGACCTCCGGGACGAGCGGCTGCGCCGCAGCGCCACCGCCGTCGCGGCGCTGCTCGGCGGGCTGCTGATCACCGGCTCGGCCTGGGCCGCGGCGATGTCCGTGCCCGGCAGCCCAGCCGCCGTGGTGCTGTCGGTGGTGCAGAACGGCATCGGACCACTGGCCGTGCTGGGCGTCCGGCTAGGGAGGGTCTCTTGAGCCGCAAGCCCGCCTTGATCACCACGGCCCGGCCGTCGGCCGACGAGCAGCTGGCGCTGCGCCGACGCAAGTACGTGGTGATGATGGCCTGCCGCGTGCCGTGCCTGGTCCTCGCGGGGCTCACCGCGCACGTCTGGTGGCTCGCGCTGGCCTTCCTCGCCGTGTCGGTGCCGCTGCCGTGGGCCGCCGTGCTCATCGCCAACGACGTGCCGGCCCGCCGCACCGAACGCGTCAGCCGCTTCCGCACGAGGCCGGCTGCGGTGGAACGGTCAGCCGCTCAGCGCGGCCAAGGCGTCGGCGAATGACGGCGGGAGCGGCTCACCGACCGTCGGCAGGCCGCGCCAGCCCGGGCCGGCCGGGCGCACCGGGATGCCTTCGGCGTGCAGCGCGCGCAGGGTCCGCACGTCCGCGGACGGTGACGTCATCGACCAGATGACCACCGCACTGGGCGAGTACCGGCCGGCCACCACCCGCAGGACGTCGGCCGACACCAGCCCGCTCAGGAACATCGACGGCGCGCCGTCGTCACCGAGTGCCGCGCTGAGCATCTTGACCGGCAGCTCGTGCCGTTCGGCCGGGCCGCAGACGAACAGCGCCGGTCCCCGGCCGGCCGCCGCGGGTGCCGGGGCCCGCACCCGGTCCAGCGCTGCCGAGGCCGCGGCGGCCAGCGCCCACTCGGCGGCCATCGCGTCGCGGTCGCCCGCCGCGGCCCAGCGTTCGCCGATGGCGCGCAGGACGGGGGCCACGACGTCGGTCCACGACTTCGCGACCCCGAGGCTGGTGAGCGCGTCGTCGACGAGGGCGCCCATGGTGGCCACGTCGAGCGATTCGGCGGCCTCGGCGATCCGCTGCCGCCGCAGCTCGACGGTCGTCCCCGCCGCGGACCGGGACAGCACCAGCCGGGCGGCTTCGCGGGCCCGGGTGCCCTGCGCCTGCAGCGCCCGCATCCGCCGCAGGCGGTCGACGTCTTCGGGCGTGTACCGGCGCCGGCCGTTCTCCTCGCGGCCGGAGGCGCCGATGCCGTACCGCTGTTCCCACGTCCGCAGCGTCACCTGCGAGACGCCGAGGGTCCGGGCGACCTCGTTCGAGCTGAGGGAACGTCCCTCGGGTGTGCTGCTCACTCGATCTCCCGGCGCCCTTGAACGGATTCTGCAACACAGTACCTCCCGGTGGCCATTGGCATCCGAAGCGGCGAAGGTGTTTCTCACGGAGATCGACCTCGGGGCGGGATTTGCATCGGAATTGCATCTCGACGTGACTGGGCCCGTCCGAGGCCGGGGCGGCTCCGAATGCCGCCTGTGGACGATCAGGAGGACGTGCCCTTGCCGACGCGGACGTGGCCGGCCCGGTTGCTCGACGGGGCGGCCGCCGTGCTGCCCGGCGTCGGCCGGGTCCGTGCGCAGAAGGAGCCGTTCGCGCGGGCGTGGGCGGCCGCCAACCGCGCCGCGCCCCGCTCGGGCCGTCCCGTCTGGGTCGCCCTCGGCGACTCGATGACGCAGGGCATCGGAGCCGCCGACGTCGCCGGCGGCTGGGTCCCGCGCCTGAACGCCCGGCTCGGCGAGCTGTTCGCGGTGGTCAACCTGTCGGCGTCCGGCGCCAGGGTCGCCGACGTCCTCGGCGACCAGCTCCCCCGGCTGCTCGCCCTCCCCGGCCGGCCGGCTCTCGTGACCGTCCTCGCCGGCGCCAACGACATGCTCACCCCGGGCCGACGCCGCGGGCTCGCCGACCGGTTCGCCGCCCTGCTCGAACAGCTGCCGCCGGGCCGGTCCGTGGTGGCCACCCTGCCGAGGCGCAACGCGGCGGCCCGCGCGGTCAACGCGCTGATCGATACCGCGGCCGACGCGGGTCGCGTGCACGTTGCCGACCTGCGCGGGCCCGCGCTGAGCCCGGTCCGCGGCCACCTCGCCGACGACTGGTTCCACCCGAACGACGCCGGCTACGCCCGGATCGCGGACCTGTTCGAACGCCCGGTGCGCGCGGTGGTTTCGCTCGGCGCGGCGGGCTGACGCTGTCCATTCAGGACGGTGGGCCGCATGTTCGACGTACCGCCCACATTGCCCACAGCGACGACGACGCTGCCGGGACCGGCGTTGCCGCCTTCCGGATGCAGCCGAACTCGGTCCTCGAGGACGGCGTTGCGGAATGCCGCCACCGCACATCCGGCAGCGCTTGCCGCGTTGCCCGCAACGACGACGCTGCCGGGACCGCGGCGGCCGCCCTCCAAACGCAGTCAAGCTCCCGAGAACGACCTCACGGAACGCCACCACCGCACACCCAGTAGCGCCGCCGCCCTCCGGACGCCACCGAACCGTCCCCTATGGACGGTCCTCGACCACGTCACCGCGGAACGCCGCCACCGCGCACTCGGCCGCGCTCCCCTCCGTGCTCTCGGCGACGACGATGCTCCCGGCGATCGTGATCTCCGGCTCGAGCGGGATCGCCCGGACCCGCGTCGAGCGGATCTCGGCCACCTGGTCCGTGGACAGCACCGTCCAGGTCCGCGGCTCCGAGCCGACCTCGACGATCGTGTCCTGGAGCGTGCCTGTCGGGCGGCCCGCCTTCGGGCACAGCTCCGTCTCGTGCAGGGCCAGGACCACGGCGTCGTGCAGCGGTGGGTCGTGCTCACGGGCGGGTACCCGCAGCGGGTGCCCGGCCAGTTCGGCGAGGCCGACGGCCGGGCGGTCGGCCGCCGGGTGGTGCCGGGACACCACCGCGTACAGGCGTTCGGTCCAGGCAGGCCACACCGTGAGCCCGGGCGCGGACCGCACGCCGCGCGCCAGTGCCAGGTCGAGTTCCCCCTGCCGGAGTGCGTTGAGCCGGGCCTCGACCGGCAGGTCGACCAGCACCACGTCGAACTCCGGCGCCCGCTCGCGCAGCGCGTCGATCCCGCGCTCCAGGCGGGCGGTGAGCCCGGCGGCGGTGCCGATGCGCACCGTCGTCATGACCTCCTTCGCCGCGACCTGCACCTGACCGGCCGCGGCGAGCGTCGTGCGGGCCGCGTCGAGCACCCGCTGGCCGGCCGCCGTCAGCCGGACGCGGCGGGGCGACCGGTCGAGCAGCCGGACGCCGAGTTCCCGCTCCAGCCGGGCGATCTGCTGGCTGACGGCGGGCTGGGCGATGTGCAGCCGGTCGGCGGCCCGGCCGAAGTGCAGTTCGTCGGCGACGGTGACGAAGTACCGCAGTGCCCGCAGCTCCATGCTCCCCCGCCCAGCCAACCGACGATAAGGCGAGCTTATCGCAGCACGTCGAAGTTGGTGCTGGTGCGCGTCGAGGGCCGGTGCTGGAGTGGTGATCATGACCATCGAACCGGGACCGCTCGGCGCTTACCTGACCGCCGCCGAGGCGACCGCGGCGGACGCCGTCGCACTGGAAGAAGCCGGGTACGGCGCGATCTGGCTGGCCGCGTCGCCGCCCGCCGACCTCCGGGTGGCCGAGCGGCTGCTCGATGCCACGAGCCGGATCCTCGTCGGCACCAGCGTGCTCAACGTGTGGCAGGCGGACGTGGCCGAAGTCGCGGAGTCCTACCACCGGGTCGCGGCCGAGCACGCCGGCCGGCTCCTCGTTGGCATCGGCGCCGGCCACCGGGAAGCCGACGCCGGGTACACGTCCCCGGTCGCGAAGGTCGCGGGTTACCTCGACGCCCTGACCGCGGCCGGCGTGCCCGCCGACCGCGTGCTGCTGGCGGCGCTCGGGCCGAAGATGCTCCGGCTGGCGGCCGACCGCGCCGCGGGCACGCTGACCCTGCAGGTGACGCCCGAGCACACCCGGCGCGCCCGGCAGGTCCTCGGCCCGGCCAAGCTCGTGGTGCCCGGCCACGGCGCACTGCTGGACACCGACGCCGGGCGGGCCCGCGCGGCCGGCCGGGCGGCGCTGCGCCCGATGCTCGGGATCGCCAACTACGCCGGCAACCTCCGGCGGATCGGCTACACCGACGCGGACCTCACCGATCCGTTCAGCGACCGGCTGGTCGACGCGCTCGTCCTGCACGGCGACGCGGCGGCCGTCGCCGCCGGCATCCGCGCGGAACTGGCCGCGGGCGCTAACCAGGTCGGCGTGCACGCGATGGGCGAAGACCCGATCGGCGTGCTGCGCGCGATCGCCGGCGCTCTGGAGATCGCCCCGGCGGCGAAGCACGGCTCGACATCGGCCCCGGAAGCGGCGTCCGCGGGCTAGGCTCGGGCGAGGACTCCGCCGGAACCCAGGGAGCTACGGACGTGGTCGAGACGCCCGACATCGTTCGCCCGCCTGCCGAACTCAGCGCGGCGCTGGCGGTCATCGGCAGTGCGACCGCCAGTGCCGAGCT
This sequence comes from Amycolatopsis sp. lyj-23, assembly GCF_046549135.1. Classification (NCBI taxonomy): domain Bacteria; kingdom Bacillati; phylum Actinomycetota; class Actinomycetes; order Pseudonocardiales; family Pseudonocardiaceae; genus Amycolatopsis; species Amycolatopsis sp. lyj-23. Next base: position 445,158 of record NZ_JAJPWN010000007.1, read on the forward strand.
CAGCCGCATGGGCATCCGCAGCGCCTTCATCCGCGGCCCGGTTTCGGTGACGCCCGGCGTGCGCGTGGCCGGCCCGGCGCTGACGCTGCAGTTCCTGCCGAAGCGGGAAGACCGTTACCCCGCCGACGAATACGCCGAGCCGGAGAAGCAGCTGCACCGGCACGTCATGTACCACACCCGACCTGGCGACCTGATCGTCGTGGACGCGCGCGGGGACATGAGCAGCGGCGTGTTCGGCGAGATGATGCTGACCTACTTCAAGGGCCGCGGCGGGGTGGGCGTGGTGGTCGACGGGTGCCTGCGGGACATCGGCGAAGCCAAGGAACTCGGCCTGGGGCTCTGGATCCGGGGCGCCACGCCGAACTTCCACGCCCAGACCGATATCGTCCCGGCCGCGGTCAACGTGCCGGTCGCCTGCGGGGGCACGCTCGTCGAGCCGGGCGACATCGTCGTCGCCGACGACGACGGAGCTGTCGTGGTGCCGGTCGAGCTCGCGCCCGCACTCGTGGCGGTGGCCCGTGACCACGCGGAATGGGAGGAGTTCTCCCGGATCCGGCTGGCCGAAGGCGGCGACCTGCGGCGCTACTACCCGCTGTCCGACGAGGCCCGGCCCGAGTACGAGCGGTGGCGCGCCGAGCAGGACCGGGCCTGATGCGGGCCCTCACCCCTTCACCGCGCCCGCGGTGAGGCCCTTGGTCAGGAACCGCTGCCCGAACCCGTACATGAGCACGACCGGAATGCTGATCAGCAGCGACGCCGCGGCGAGCTGGCCCTGCGGCACGACGTCGTTGAAGATCATCGACTGCATGCCGACCGGCAGCGTCTTGTCGTCGTCCTTGGTGATGAACACGAAGGCGAACAGGAATTCGTTCCACGCGTTGGTGAGGGTGAACAGCGCCACCGCGAGCAGGCCCGGCTTGGCCAGCGGCAGCACGATCCGGCGGAACGCCCCGAACCGCGTGCACCCGTCGACCAGCGCGGCCTCCTCGAGGTCGGCGGGGATCGACTTGAAGTAGCCGACGAGCAGCCACGTCGCGAACGGCAGGGTGAACGTCGGGTAGGCGAGCACGAGCGACCACAGCGAGTCGTTGAGGCCGAACCCGCTCATCAGCTGGTAGAGCGGGATGAACAGCAGCGCGCCCGGCATCACGTAGGTGAGCAGGATCGTCACCGTGAAACTCTCCGAACCCCGGAACTTCAGCCGCGCCAGCGCGTAGCCGGCCAGGGCCGCGCAGACCAGGGCGATCACCGTGGACGCCACCGACACCAGGATCGTGTTGACGTACCAGGTGCCGAACGCGCCGGTGAACAGGTTGGTGAACTGCTCGGTGGTCCACGGCGTCGGCCAGAGGTCGTCGGCGCGCGCGACGATCTGGTCGTCGGACTTGAAGGCCGTCACCGTCATCCAGTACAGCGGGGCCAGCACGAAGACCAGCAGGCCCACCAGCGCCACCCCGGTGCCGGTGCCACCGACCAGGCGGGCGGCCGCCCGGTTGCCCCGGATGGCGAGCACGGAGACGACCCGGCCGACGGCCGCCGTGAGCAGCACGAACACGCCGAGCACGAGCGCGGCCTTCCACACGATGTGCGGCGACGCCCAGACCAGCACGAGCACCGAGGCCACGACGATCACCCACGGCAGCGCCCGGCGCTGCGCGGGAGTCAGCCGCCGTCGCCCGAGGTCGCCCGCGCCCGGCAGGTCGCTGCGGCGCATCATCCGCACGAGGATCACCACGAGGACGGCGATGACCGGCAGCATCACCAGCGTGACCGCGGCGCCCGCGCCCAGCTGCAGCTGCTGGATGGCCTTCGAGTAGGCCACCATCACGTACGGGGCGGTGGCGTCGCCCGGTCCGCCCTGGGTCATCAGCCAGATCAGGTCGAAGTTGTTGAACGTCCAGATCGACGACAGCAGCACCGTCACGATCATGACGGGCCGCAGCCCCGGAAGCGTGATGTGCACGAAGCGCTGCCACGGCGAGGCGCCGTCCACCATCGCCGCCTCGTGGAGCCCGCTGTCGATGGCCTTGAGGCCGGCGAGGAACGTCACCGTGAAGAACGGGATGCCCTTCCAGACGTTGACCAGGATGACCGCCGGCATCGCGAGCGCGGGGTCGGACAGCCACTCCGCGGGCCAGTGGTCGACGAGCCCGAGCGCGGCCAGGCCGGGTCCGATCCCGGATTCGGTGAGCAGCACGTTGACGCTGCCGAAGATCGGGTCGAGCAACGACCGCCAGGTGAAGGCGGTGACGACCGTCGGGATCACCCACGGCAGCAGGATCACCCCGGCGACGATCGCCTTGCCGCGGCGCAGGTGGTGCAGCATCAGCGCCGCGATCAGGCCGAAGGTCACCTTGAAGATCTCGGCGTAGGCGGTGAAGACGAACGAGTTGAGCACGCCCTGGTGGAACAGGGAGTCGTCGGCGAGGGCGGTGTAGTTGTCCAGCCCGACGAAGACCGTCTCCGCGCCGTGGCGCTCGGTGGTACTGGTGAAGATCGAGCTGACGATCGGGACCAGGATCAGGCCGGCGACCAGCACCAGCGTCGGCCCGATGAACACCGCCGCGAGGCGCCAGTCGCGGCCGAGCCGCCGCTGCGCCGGCGTGAGCGAGGAAGACGCGCGCGGCGCCGGACGGACCGGCGCCGGGCGCGGACGCAGCACGGTCATTGCCGATAGCCCTGTTGCTCGAAGATCTGCACGATCCGGCCGTGGGTCGCGGCGACGGCCTCGGCCGGCCGGGTGCCCTGGATGACCGACTGCATCATGTCGGTCAGCAGGTAGGCGGCGGTGGCGGCCTGCTCGCCGGGGCTCGGGGCCTGGGGGAACGCGTAGCCGGTCTTGGTCTTCTCCGGCAGCCGGGCGCGGGTCTGCTCCCGCAGCGCGGCGAACGCCGGATCACCGGTGGTGTAGTACGGATCGGAGTCCCACACCTTGTCCCACGACGGGTTGACCAGGCACGGTGCTTCCTTCGCGACGCCGAGCAGCGCGCTCCCGCCGGCCATGAACTTCGCCACCAGCTTGGCGAGGCCGGGGTTCTTCGCGCCCTTGAAGATGACGAACGAGTTGGACTCGCCGTACGCGAGCGGGCGGTCGAGCGCCGGTCCGGTGGCGCCGTTGAACACGTGGGTGTTGGCGTAAACGGGGTTCTTCTTGGTCTTCGAGTCGGCGTAGACGCTGAACTGGTTGAGCGTCAGCCCCAGGATCCGGGCGAGCCAGTTCTCGTTGTTGCTCGAATCGGTCCAGCTGCCGACCCCGGGCGGCAGCATCGGCGCGTACTTCGGGTTCGTGTAGATGTCGCCGATGAATTGGACGGCGGCGACGGTTTCCGGCGAGTTGAAGACGACCTTCGTGCCGGTGTTGTCGGCGATCGCGCCGCCGTAGGTGTTGATGACGTTGGCGATGAAGCCGTTGGCGTCGCCGGAGCGGTTCACCGTGAGCCCCCAGCCGAAGCGCCGCTTCGCCGGGTCGGAGACCGCCAAGGCGTTGTCCCGCAGCTCTTCCCACGAGTAGTACGGCTTGAGCGGGAGGCCCTTTTCCTGGTACCAGTCCTTGCGCAGGTACATCCCGGTCGCGATGAAGTGGTACGGGATCGCGTACCAGCGCCCGTCGAAGACGCAGTAGTCGTTCGCCTCCGTCGCGGGTTCGCCGTAAAGCGCTTTCATCTCCTGGACCACGTCGGTGACGTCGGTGAGGGCGCCGAGGTTGTGGAGCTGGCCGACGAACCGCCGGTCGCTCACGAAGGCCAGATCGCGGTTGGTGCCCGCCTTCACCTCGGCGTCCATCTTCGCGACCATGTCGCCGGCGTCGCCGGACACGAGGTCGTTGCGGATCGTGGTTCCGGTGGCCTGCGCGAACGCCTGCAGCGACTTGTCCAGCGCCTTGTTGGCGGCTTCCGAGTACAGCTTCTGCGAGAGCATCCCCACCGACCCGCCGCGCAGCGCCGCGGCCTGGTCGAGCAGCGCCTTGGGCACCTGGACGTCGACCTGCGGTGCGGGCGCGGGATCGCTCCCGCACCCGGCGAGGCCGAGCACGCCCAGCGCGCTCACCCCGAGGAAGGTACGTCTCGGCCACTCCGATTTCTCTGCCATGACCACTCCTTTCGCGTCCGATCGGGCGGACGCGTGCCGACGGGGCGACGGTGCAACCGGCGGGCAGCGGGAGCGAGCGCCCCGCTTGGGGTCGTTCGTGCGGTGGTGCTGGTGCGTCGGACTCGGTCGTGCGGTGCTGCAGTGCCTAACGCCGCCGGGCGGCCCGCTTGCTTCGCTGTTCCTTCTCCGCGAGGAGCGTGGAGTAGTTGTTGCTCAGGTGCCGCCGCATGGCCGCGCGGGCGCCGTCCGGATCGCGGGCCACGAGGGCCTCGTAGATCTCGGTGTGCTCGGCGGTGGCGCGGTGCAGCCCGGCCGGCGCCTCGTTGGTGACGCGCCGGCTGGCCGTGCCGAGCCAGCGCGCGGAGTACATGATCCGGTCGAGGATGCGGTTGTTCGCCGCCCGGCAGATCTCCATGTGGAATTCGTGGTCGACCGCGAGGTAGGCGTCGGGATCCGCCTCGAGCGCCGCCATGCGGTCGATCTCGCCCTTGAGCCGGCCGAGCGTCTCCTTCGTGGCCCCGGCCGCGGCCATCGCGGCCAGTTCGGGCTCGAGCAGCACCCGCGTCTGGTGCAGCTCCTGCAGCAGCTCGTCGACGATCTCGGTGGGCAGCCACTCGATCAGCAACGGGCTCAGGTAGTCCCACTCCGCGCGCGGACGCACGACGACGCGGCGGCCCTGCGCGATCTCGACGATGTCGAGCGAGGCGAGGATCTTGAGCGTCTCCCGCGCGACCACCCGGGAAACCCCGAACTCCTGGGCGATCTCGAGTTCCGACGGGGCCCGGCCGTCCTCGATCGCCCCGCTGACGATCCGCCGGGTCAGGTGGGCGGCCACCTGCACCGGGAGGGTCCGGACCTTGACAGCGTCCGGAGACTCTTGTCTCCTTGGCATGTCATCAGCTTATCGGACAAGTTGGACGTCGCATTAGTCCGTTCATACGCACCACCCGGTGACGGGAGAGCAATGCGGATCGTGAACGTCACGACGGCGGTGGTGGCCTACCACGGACAGGCCACCCTGGTACGGATCGACACCGACGAAGGACTCAGCGGGTTCGGCGAGGCCAATCCCGACGCGGGCGCGGCCGCCGTCGTGGGGGTGATCAAGACCCTGACGCCGCTGCTGATCGGCGAGGACCCGCGCAACGTCGAGCGGTGCTGGGAGAAACTCCGCCGCAGCAACGTTTTCGCGGGCTCACAGGGCGGGGTGTTCGTGATCGCGCTGTCCGGCATCGAACTCGCGCTGTGGGACCTCGCGGGCAAGGCCGCGGGCCAGCCGGTCCACCGGCTGCTCGGCGGGAAGTTCCGCGACCGGATCCGCCTCTACGCCGACTGCGGCGACGGCGACGACCCGGCCGGTTCGGTCGCCGGGTGCGTCGACCGCGCCCAGCGGATGGTCGCCGAAGGGTTCACCGCCCTCAAGTTCGACATCGACGACCTGCAGCACCCCGCCAAGCTCGACGCCTTCAACCACACGATCGGCGCCGCCGAGCTGCGTTCGATGGTCGGACGCGTGGCCGCCGTCCGCGAAGCGATCGGACCGGACGTCGACCTCGCCATCGACCTGCACGCCCGCTACGACGTGCCGAGTGCCTGCCGGATTTCGTGGGAGCTCGAGCCGTTCGGCCTGATGTGGCTCGAGGAGCCGCTGCCGGCGGAGAACGTCGACGCGCTGGTGCGGGTGCGGGCGCAGACCCGCACGCCGATCTGCGCCGGCGAAAACCTGTACCTGCGCTGGGGTTTCCGCGAGCTGCTGGAACGCGGCGCGGTGGACGTCATCGAGCCGGACGTGCCGAAGTGCGGTGGCCTGGCCGAGGCCAAGAAGATCGCCAACCTCGCGGAGCTGCACTACATCCCGTTCGCCCCGCACCTGGTCTCGACGCCGCTGGGCACGATGGCCACGTCCCACCAGTGCGCGGCGATCCCGAACTTCTTCGTCCAGGAATGGCACGCCCTCGAGGAACGTGCGGTGTGGGACAGCTACGCCCACGCCCCGGACGGCAGCGGCTCGATCGTCAAGGACGGCTACATCACGCTGCCCGACACGCCCGGCATCGGGGTGGAACTCGACATGGACGGCGTGCGGGCCCACGCCGTCGCCGGCTACGGGATCTTCGAGTAGGCGGCGGCTCCGGTCGCCGGACCGGAGCCGCCGCCGCGCTCACCACCCGACGGCGACCACCAGCCACTGCGGGTCCCCGTGCGAGACGAACGAGGACTGCCCGGCCACGTCGTCGTACGGGAAGCCGTACGCGAGGTGGTTGATGCCGTGGTCGTGCCAGAACTTCGCGTAGTAGTTCGCCGGCGCCGCCTGGTAGTAGCGCGACGGGTCCTGCCACTGCGACTGCGGCAGGTGGGCCGTGTGGCGGTTCAGCGCCGCGCACATGTCGGGGTTGCCCGCCAGCGAGCCCGCGCAGCCGGTGATGTTCGACGTGGGCTCGTTGACGCCCACCGACTGGGCGTAGGAGGTGAAGTAGTTCGCGTACTTGCCGCCCGCGCGGAAGTCCGGGGCGCTGCCCGGCGCCGGGATCCGGTACGGCGCGTTCACCGTGGCCAGGCCCTTGAACTCGGTCGGCACCTCGGCCTGGAACCGCGCGAAGGTGGCCGAGCGGTCCTCCTGGAACAGGCCGTAGTCGTCGCCGACCTGCACGTCGTAGCCGTCGTGCGCGTGCAGCCGCATGGCCAGCTTCAACGCGAACGCGTCCACCCGGGTGGTGTTGCCGTTGAACGCGTCCGGGCCGACGGTGAACTCGATGAAGTCGGCGTACTGGCCGTTCGGGGTGCCGAGGTAGAAGTACATCCGGCCGGCCGAGTTGGCCGGCATGTCGATGTAGGGCTGTTCGGCGATCGAGTGGGTCTGGCCGCCGAAGTTCCAGTACACCTGGCTGTCCGGGTACTTGCCGTTCGTCCGGTTGAGCACCTTGACCGTGAGCACGTTGCGCGCGGCCGGGATGGTGCTGGTGTCACCCCAGAACGAGTCGGGCGGCGTGCCCGCGCCGGGCGAGGTCGTTCCGCCGCCGGTGCCCAGCACCTGGAACTCCCACAGCGAGACGCCGTAGGGGGTGGCCCGGGCGGTCGTGTACAAGCGCACGTACCGCCCGGAGCCGGTGACGTTCAGCGTCTGCGTGCCGCCGGTCCCGGTCGTCGTCTGGTACACGGTGGACCAGCTGGACCCGTTGTCGGACAGCTGGATCTGGTAGGCCGTGGCGTAAGCCGCCTCCCAGCGCAGCACGACCTGGCTGACGGTCGCGGCGCCGCCGAGGTCGACCTGCAGCCACTGCGGATCGCTGAACTGCGACGACCAGCGGGTACCGGTGTTCCCGTCGACCGCGGCGGACGCGGGGGTGCCGGCGTTCTCCACCGACGACGCGGTAGCGGCTTTGCCCTGGGAAATGACCGAGTCGGCGGCGTCGGCCGACGGGACGGCGAAGCCGAGCGCGGCGACGGCGAGGGCCGCCGCCAGCGTCGTCAAGCGGGCACGGGGTCCGCGGCGGCGGCGCCGCGGCGGGGCGTTCGTGGGCATGGTTCCTCCCTGGCTGGGAAGCGGCGGACCCGCCGCCGCCTCAGGCGACGACAGGGTCCGGCTCGTCCTGAACACCGGGCGGATGCCCTCGACAGGGCCGGCGGGAACGATCGGTGAAAAGGTTCATACCACCGCACCCGACCTGTCAACCCTTGACAGATCCGCCGCCCGCGGCGATCCTCGGAACCGGTTCCACCTCCCCACCTCTGCGTGGCGCCGCCACCCGCTCAGGGGCCGGCTCACCAGGAGTCAGCCATGCCCACCGAGTTCGGTCAGCGCGTTGCCGAAGCGGCGCGACGACCGCTCCCCCGCGACCACGAGCGAGCGGCGAGCCGGCCGGTCCGCCCACTCGTGGGACGTCCCTGGTGCCGGACCTCAGCGCCCGTCGTTGAGGTCGCCGCTGCCGCGGCGGATCGCCGCACGCAACGCCGAAGTCCGGTTTCCGGCCCAGCGGCTGCCGCCGCGTGCGCGCCGGTCACCGGACCCGCCACCGGGAAAACGCTGTCTTCCCCGAGCAGCGGGACTCCCGGACAGGTGGCCGCTGCGGGCCGGGAGTTCGCGAGCAGGAAGGTGCGGACCGCCGAACAGGCTTGCTCGTCGCCGGTTCGCGGGTCGACTCGCCCTGGACCACCAGCACGTGGGCCGCGGCTTCGGCCGGGCGCCGAGGCACGAGCTGCCGCGGCCGGCAAGCCGTCACCGCTTCCCCGGCGGCCCTCCCGGGCCAGCGACCTCCCCGACGCCCCCGTGCGGTCCGGCGTCCCGTTTCGCCGGGCCGCCGCCCTTGCCCCGGCCGCCCTCCGGCTTGTCCTTCTTCGGTCCGGCGGCCACCACCTCGGCGGGCTTCCCGGCCTCCGACGAGGCCAGCACGACCGCCGACGCCGGGGACAGCGTGACCTGCGAAGGAACCGGGACCGAGCTCGTGCCCGGCGCGGCCTCGGGCACCGGGGAGGGTGTCGGCCCCGGATCGCCCGACGTGCTGAGCACCGCCACCACCACCACCGCCGCCGCGGCCACGGTTGCCAGGGCGCCGACTGCGGCCAACGGACGGCGTCGCGACGCGACCGGGGCGGCTTCGCGCGACGCGGCGGGCACAGCCGGGTGCGTGTGATCACTCGCCGCCGCGAACCCGCTCTCCGATGCGCCGGGCCGGCTCGGCGTGGCCGGCTCGGCGATCGCAGCCGTCGAGACCGTGGTGGACGGCTCGCGCAGCCACTGCCGGACCTGCTCGGCGCTCGGCCGGTCGGCGGGGTCGCGGGCGGTCATCTCGCGCACCACGGCCGCCAGCGGCTCCGGGGTGCCCGCGGGGATCCGCGGGGCGCGGTGCAGCCGCGCCGCCGCCGACTCCGCCAGCGTGCCGGGGAACTCGAGCTGTCCGGTCAGGCACTCGAGCAGGATCAGGCCGAGCGCGTAGATGTCGGCCGGCGGACCGGCCTGCTCCCCCAGGATCTGCTCCGGCGCCAGGTACGCGGCCGTGCCGGTGACCAGGCCGGTGCCGGTGATGTGCGTGGCGTCCAGCGCGTGGGCGATGCCGAAGTCGGTGATCAGCGGGCCGCCGGGCCCCAGCAGGACGTTCGCCGGTTTCAGGTCGCGGTGGACGATGTGCCGGGCGTGGACGTGGGTCAGCGCGTCCGCCAGCCGGACGCCCAGCTCGCTCACCTCCGCCGCGCCGAACGGCCCGGCGCACAGCCGTTCGGCCAGGTTCTCCCCGTCGACCAGCTGCATCACCAGGTACGGCCGGTCGCCCTCGGTGCCGCTGTCGTACACCGCGACGACCCCGGGGTGCTGCACGCTGGCCAGCAGGGTCTTCTCCCGCGCCCGGCGCAGCTGCTCCACGGCCACGACGTGGCTGTCGTAGACCTTCACGGCGACCTCGCGCCCCAGCTCGCGGTCGACGGCCCGGTGGACCCGCGCGGTGGCCCCCCGGCCGATCAGCGGCCCGACCTCGTACCGCCCGGCGATCACGCCGGGCAGATCGTTCGTCATCGGCAGCCCCCATCCGGCTCATGTGCCCTCCCGGTACCCGCGACGGGGGGTCGCGCAAACGCGAACCCGGAGAGGCCGAGCTCACTTCGCGAGCAGGGTGAGCAGCCGGGCCACCTCGTCCCGGACCGCGTCCCGGCCCGGGGCCAGGTAGCGGCGGGGGTCGGTGAGCGTCGCGTGCTGCCCGAGCGCCGAGCGCACCGAGGCCGTGAGCACCTGGTTCAGCCGCGTTCCGACGTTCACCTTGACGATGCCGCTCGCCACCGCCCCGCGCAGGCCTTCGTCGGGCACACCGGAGGAGCCGTGCAGCACGAGCGGCACCGGGACGCTGCGGGCGAGCGCGGCGATCAGGTCCTCGTCGAGCACCGCCGTGCGGTCGGCCATGGCGTGCGACGAGCCGACGGCCACGGCGAGGGAGTCCACGCCGGTCGCGGCGGCGAACTCGCGGGCCTCGGCCGGGTCCGTGCGCACGCCGGGGGCGTGGGCACCGTCCTTGCCGCCGATCTCGCCGAGCTCCGCCTCGACGCGGCAGCCCGCCGCGTGGCAGCGTTCGACCACGGCTTTCGTCCGGGTCACGTTCTCGGCGTAGGGCAGCGCGGCCGCGTCGAACATGACGGAGGTGATGCCCAGCCCGAGCCCCTCGTCGATCAGCTCCTCGTCCTCGATGTGGTCGAGGTGGACCAGGACGGGCACGGTCGCGGCCTCGGCCAGCCGCAGGCAGGCGAGCGCGAACGGCGCCAGCGAACCGTGGTAGCGGACGGCGTTCTGCGAGATCTGCAGCACCACCGGGAGCCCGCAACGCTCCGCGCCGGCCACGACGGCCTCGGCGTGCTCGATCAGGATGGCGTTGAACGCCCCGATCGCGCGCCGCTGCGCGCGCAGGTCGTCCAGCAAGCCGGCCCAGTTCATCGGATCCTCTCCACCTTCACTTCCCGAATCCAGCGGTTCCTGGCCGCGACGTCGATCTCGCCGGCGACCGGCCGCAGCACCGCCGCGGCCGACGTGGCGACCACGTCCGCGAGCGCGACCGGCCAGTCCACTTCGGACGCGGTCAGGTGCATGGCCAGCGCGGCGGCACCCGCGTCCCCGGCGCCGGCCGGGTTGCCGGTGACGACTTCGGCCGGCCGAGCGCGCCAGGTGCCCTGAGCGGTGACGGCGATCGCGCCCTCGGCGCCCAAGGTGGCCACCACCGCGGGTGCTCCCGCGGCCACGAGGTCAGGACCGGCGCCGGCCCCGCCTAGGTCCGCGAGCTCGTCCTCGTTCGGCATCAGCACCGCGCCGCTCCCGGCGGCCTCGCGCAGGGCGGGGCCGGAGACGTCGGCGATGACCGGCACGCCGTGGCGGGCACACAGCCGGGCCAGCTTCGCCGGGACGTCGGCCCCCAGCCCCTCGGGCACGCTGCCGGAGATCACGACGGCGCCGGCCGGCAGCTCCGCGCGAAGAGCGGCGAAGATGCCCGCTTCCGCCGTCTCGCCGGCCGGAAAGCCGTTCTCCTGCAGCATGGTCGTCCCGTCGGCCGGGGCCACCACCGCCACGGTCCGCCGCACCGCGGGCAGGGCCGGGACGAGCCGGTGCGGGAGGCCCAGCTCCGCCAGGCCGTCCCGGAACTCGTCGGGCGTCCGGGTCGTCGTCAGCGCCAGCACCAGGCTCTCGCCACCCAGCGCCCGGACCACCGCCGCCACGTTGACGCCCTTGCCGCCGGCGCGGGACCGGACGTCCGCCACCCGCGTGGTCCCGCCCAGGTGCAGTTCGCCGACCCGGTAGGTCACGTCGACCGCGGGGTTGAGGGTGACCGTGATGATCCGCGGCGTCATGAGACCGCGGTGCTGGGCAGCGGCTCGCTGCCCTTCTCCGCGCGGTAGACCATCAGCGTCGAGCCGACGAGAGCCAGCACGATGCCCGCGAGCTGGAACCCGGTCGGTGCCGCGCCGAAGAACAGCAGGGACAGGACGATGGTCAGCACGGGGGCCAGTGCGTTCGTCACCGGCGCCACGATCGACGCCTTGCCCCGGCTCATCGCCATCACGAGGAACAGCGCGCCGACCGCGTTGAGCAGCTGCGTCCCGGCGGTGAGCGCGGGTGCCTGCCACGGGAACCCCAGCGGGAGCCCGCCCATCATCAGCACGGCGACCGGGATCAGCAGCAGCCCGCTGATCGTCATCCACCCGAAGGTCGAAGCGTCGTCCACGCCGGCGAGCGCGGCCTTGCGCATGAAGAACGCCTGCACACCCCAGGCCACACAGATTCCGACGGCCAGCACCAGGTACAGCCACCCGCTGTCCCCACCGTCCCCGGTGGACACGGAGAACAGGACGACGGCGACGAGCGCGAGCACCACCCCCGCCCACGACCACCCGCCGAGCCGCTCCCGCAGCGCGACGAACGCCAGGAGCACGGTGACCGCCGGCGAAAGCGCGACGATCGGGAAGATGACGTAGGCCGGGCCGATCGTGAGGGCCTTGAACAGCAACAGCTGGCCGCCCGCGCCGGTGAGCCCGATCGCCAGCCCGTACCCGGCGGCGGTCCGGCCGCGGTCGAACTTCTTCCCCCGCAACGAGAAGTACGCGGGCACCAGCATGGTCAGCGCCCAGATGACGTACACCATCGGGTCGGGGTAGGCGTAGAGCTTGGTGGGCAGGTTGGAGATCGCTCCCCACACGCCCCAGAACACCACGAGCAGGCCCGCGTACGGGATCCAGCTGGTGGCGCGGAGAGATGCGGTCATGTCGGGCTCCTCAGCGAGGCAGGGACGCGGTCGAGTGGACTTGCTCGGCCCGCAGCGGGTGTCCGTGCAGGCGCGCCGCGTAGAGCGCGGCACCGATGTGCGGTTCCAGCAGCGGCTCGCGGAGGTCGTAGCCGAGCGAGAGCGCGTCGCGGAACGACGACAGCACGGGCGCCGACCCGAACATGCCGCCGGAGTACGACACCGGAACCCGTTGCGCGGCCTCGAACTGCAGAGCCGTCCGGCCGACGGCCACGAGCAGCGCGAGCTCCCGCCCGGCCTCCCGGAGGATCCCGGTCGCGACGGCGTCTCCGGCGTCCGCGGCCCGGGTCACGACCTTGCTCAGGTTCGCGATCCGGCCGCGGTCGCCGTGCCACCGGTTCACGACGACGTCGATCGCGTCGAAGTCGGCGGCGAGGCCGAGGGCCGCCCGCATCTGCTCGACGAGCGGACCGGCGGCCAAGCGCCCGTCGACCATGCGGCTGAACGCGTTGAGGCCCTGGATGGCGACCCAGTAGCCGGAGCCTTCGTCACCGAACAGCTCGCTCCAGCCACCGCCGCGCCACTGCCTGCCGCCGTGCTCGCCGTAGGCGATCGAGCCGGTGCCGGCGACGACGTTGATGCCGTCGACCGCTCCGAGCGACCCGGCCCAGCCGCAGATCATGTCGTTGCCGCAGCGGTAGTTCCGCGTTCCGAGGATGCGCGCGGGGATCGCGTCCAGCACCGGCACGTCGGCGCTGATCTCCCCGTAGGCGGGCAGGCCGAAGAAGGCGTGGGTGATGCCGGGAACAGCGATGCCCGCGGCCTCGCACACTTCGCCGATCCCCTGGCGCAACAGGGGTTCCACGATCGGCAGGCCTTCGCTCAGGTAGTACACGCTCGCGGTCCGGGCCTCGGCCACGACCCGGCCCCCCGGATCGAGCAGGCAGAACGCGGTCTTCGTGCCCCCACCGTCGACACCGAGGAACATCTCAGCCCACCTCCGGCGCAGCGAAGTCGTGGATGACCACGCCCTGCACGACGCGGTTCACCTCCCCTTCGGGGAACGGGTTGTCCGGGGTGATCCCCAGCGCGAGCGAGCAGGCGAGCGCCGTGGTCTGCGCGGCGATGACGGCGAGCAGGGCGTACCCGGCCACGGGCAGACCGGCTGGCCAAGGCATCGGCCAGATCCGGGCGCCGCCGAACTCGCCGGCGTCTTCCCCGCCGACCACGACCACCCGCTCCTCGCCGAGGGACTGCACCAGCTCGCGGGCGATGTCGGCGTCGTAGGCCCGCGTGTGCGGGTCGGTGGAGAGGAAGACCACGGCGATGGTGCGCTCGTCGAGCACCGACTTCGGCCCGTGCCGGAAGCCCAGCGCGGAGTCGGCGAGGCCGACGACCTCGCCCCGGGTCAGCTCGAGGCACTTGAGGGCGGCCTCCCCGGCCAGCCCGCGCAGCGGCCCGGAACCCAGGAACACCAGCCGGGACGGCTTGGCGCCGGCGATCGCCGATGCGTGGTCCGCGGCCCCCTCGAGCACGGTCGACCCGGCGCGGGCCAGCGCCTCGACGTCGACGTCCACCCCGAAGGCGAGCAGGGCCGCCAGCGCCATCCCGGTGAACGAGGACGTCATCGCGAACCCGCGGTCGTTGACCTCCTCCGGCAGGGCCACCACGACGGCGTTCGCCGCACCGGACCACCGCTGCGCCAGCTGCCCGGCCGCGTCGCACGTGATCACCAGGTGCCGCAGGCCCGGGGTCAGCCGGTGCAGCAGGTCCGCCGCCGCGACGGACTCCGGGCTGTTGCCGCTGCGCGCGAAGGACACCAGCAGGACCGGCCGGTCGTCCACGACCGCGCCGGCCGGGTCGGCGACGATCTCCGTGGTCGCGATCGCCTCGACCGGCCGGCCGAGCCGGCGCGCGAGGTCGCGGGCCACGACCTCGCCGACGAACGCCGAGGTGCCCGCGCCGGTGAGCACGATCCGCCGTCGCCCGTCGCCGACGAGCCCGGCGATTTCCGGCCGCGCCCGCCGCACGGCCTCCGCCACCCGCAGCCAGGTGGCGGGCTGCTGCCCGATCTCCCGTGCGGTCCAGCTGTCGCCGGACCACCGCCCGCTGCTGTGCATAGGTGCTGCCTCCGATTTCCCCGGACGTACTCCCGGAGACTCGGCCGCGCTCCGCCCGGCGGGCAAGGTCCGCCGTCCAAATGCGCATTCGGATTGAGCGTTTCGCCGGCTGTCGTAGGCTCGGCCCATGTCCACGCGGAAACGGCGCACCACCCGGGCCGAACGGCTTTCGGAGCTGCTGCGGGTGCTCGCGGACACCGGCACGCTGCACGTCGGCGAGCTCAGCGCCCGGTTCGGCGTCTCCTCCGCCACGCTGCGCCGCGATCTGGCCAAATTGGAGGAACAGCGGCTGCTGACCCGCACCCACGGCGGCGCCCGGCCCCGCGGGCGCACGAACGAGGTACCCCCGCCCTACCGGGAAAACCGGTCCCGGGACGCGAAACGCGCCATCGTGCGCGCGGCGATCCGCACGCTGCCGACCGGGCCGCACGTGATCGCCCTGACCGGCGGCTCCACCACGAGCGAACTGGCCAAGGAGCTGCCCGGCCGCGCGGACCTGACGGTGGTGACCAATGCGCTCAACATCGCGATGGACCTGGCGCTGCACCCGCGGCTGAAGCTCGTCGTCGTCGGCGGGGTGGCCCGGCCCCAGTCCTACGAGCTGGTCGGGCCGTGGGCCGAGCACGTGCTGGCCTCGATCAGCGTCGGGACGGCGTTCGTCGGCGTCGACGGCATCGACGCCACCGCGGGCATCACCACGCACGACGAGAACGAAGCCCGGACCAACCGCGCCATGCTCGGGCGCGCCCAGCGGGTGGTCGTGCTGGCCGACGGCAGCAAGCTCGGGCGGACCACCCTCGCCCGCATGGGTGACATCCAGGACGTGCACGAGGTGATCACGGACTCCTCCGCCGCGCCCGGCGCGGTCGCCGCGATCCGCCGGGCCGGGGTCCGGGTCACCGTCGTCGAGGCGGTCACCACCCAGGACCGGTGAAACGCGCATCGCGAATGCGCGTTTCGTTGACCGCGGTCCGCCTCCTGCCTACCTTTCGCCGTCAACAGCCCGACGATGATGGGAGTCCGGATGAAGCGTTCCTCCCCCGCCCGCGGCAAGCGATTCGCTACTTTCACGGCGGCCGGCGCGCTGGCCGCCGGCACGCTCGCCGCGCTCGCCGCGCCGGCGTCGGCCGCGGTCACCCTGCCCCCGCAGGCCGCCGGCTTCGACTACCAGATCGGCGGCGCCTACACCCCGCCGTCGGGCGTGCAGATCGTCAGCCGGGACGTCTCCGCGGCGCCGGCGAGCGGCAAGTACAACATCTGCTACCTCAACGCCTTCCAGGCGCAGCAGGGCGCGGACGGCGACTGGCCTGCCGACCTGCTGCTCCGGGATTCCAGTGGCGCCAAGGTCGTCGACCCGGACTGGCAGGAGACGCTGCTCGACCTGCGCACGGCCGACAAGCGTTCCCGGGTCGCGGCCAAGGTCGGCAGCTGGATCGACACGTGCGCCGCGAAGGGCTACCAGGCGATCGAGCCCGACAACTACGACAGCTACTCCCGGTCCCGCAACCTGCTCACCGCGTCGCAGGCGCAGGACTACATCAAGCTCCTCTCCGCCCGCGCCCACGGCAAGAACCTCGCCATCGCGCAGAAGAACACGCCGGAACTGGCCGCGAACCGGGTCGCCAACGGCCTCGACTTCGCCGTCACCGAGGAGTGCGGCGAGTACGAGGAGTGCGCCGACTACGCGGGTCCTTTCGGCAACCGGGTGGTCGACGTCGAGTACACCGCTTCGGGGATGAGCAAGGCCTGCCCGGAGTGGAAGACCAGGATCAGCATCGTCCGGCGTGACCTGTACGTGGTGCCCCAGGGCACGAGCGGGTACGTCCGCAAGACCTGCTGACCCGCCTTGACACACCCTGTTCCGCTCGCTTTACTGCTGTCCACGTCGGGCCCACCGACGTCAGAGGTACGCCCAGCCGGTATGTCGGTTCCACCGCGAGCCCGGACCGAGTCGCCAGGACGCGAGAGTCCGAGGCGGGGTCGTGCCCACCATCATCCGGAGTCTGCGATGATGAGTTTTCCGTTGCTCGGCAAGACAAGCTGATGGACCGCCGCGGATTCCTGCGCGGCGCCGGTGGTCTGGCCCTCGGTGCCGCCCTCGCCGGCTGCGGCCCGGCGCGGGCCACCGGGGGCCCGGTCACGGTCGAGGTCTGGCACGGCCAGACCGACACCGGCAAGAAGGTGCTGGACGCGCTCGTCGCGGACTTCCACCGGACGCACCCCGGGATCCGGATCGACCTCGGCGGCGGCGTCCTCGCCGACGCGATGCTCCAGAAGATCACCGCGGCACTCGCGTCCGGGTCGTTCCCGGACATCGCCTACGTCTTCGGTTCCGACCTCGCCAGCGTGGCGCGCAGCCCCAGCGTCGTCGACGTCACCGGACTGGTCGACGCCGGCCCCGGCTTCTGGGCGCCGGCCCGGGAAGCGGTCACCGTGAACGGCCGCGTCCGCGCGGTTCCGGCGCTGCTCGACTCGCTGGCCGTGGTGTGCAACAAGGCGTTGTTCGAGAAGGCCGGGATCCCGCTGCCCGGTCCGGGCTGGACGTGGGCGGATTTCGTCGACGCAGCCAAGAAACTGACCGATCCGGCCGACGGCACCTTCGGCACCGCCTGGCCCGCCACCGGCGACGAAGACACGGTGTGGCGGCTGTGGCCGATGGTCTGGGACCTCGGCGGCGACGTCATCGGCGCGGGCGGGCGCGGCATCGGGTTCGCCGACCAGGGCGTCCGCGCCCTGGAGGTCGTCCGCGACCTCGCCGCGGCCAAGGCCGTCTACCTCGACCCGAAGACCGGCAGCGAGCAGATGTACCAGGCGTTCGAAGCCGGGCACATCGGCATGGTGCCGACCGGGCCGTGGCAGCTGCCCGACATCGCCGACGCCGGGATCGACTACGCGGTCGTGCCGCTGCCGAGCTTCAGCGGCCGCCCGGTCACCATCTCCGGTCCGGACACCTGGACGCTGTTCGACAACGGCGAAGAACGCGTGGCGGCCGCCCGCACCTTCCTGTCGTGGCTGGCCGACCCGGCCCAGGACGTCCGCTGGGACGACGGCGCCGGCAGCCTCCCGCTGAGCCGCCGGACGCAAGCGCTGCCCGCGTGGCAGGCGAAAACCGCCGAGACCCCCGGCCTCCCGGTGTTCGTCGACGCGCTGGAGAACGCCCGCGTCCGGCCGGTGCACCCGGCCTACCCCCAGGTGTCGGCGGCGCTCGGCACCGCGATCGTCGCCGTGCTGCTCGGCCGGGCGACCCCGGTCGACGCGCTGCGCGACTGCGCCGCGGCCGCGAACGCCGCCCTGATCATTCCGCGATAGGGAGCCGCCATGCCCGGACTGCCGAGGCCCATCACCGTCACACCCGGCTCGCGCCGGCGCCGCGAGACCGCGGCCGCGTGGGCCTACGTCTCCCCCGCCGTGCTCATCATCCTCGGGCTCGGCGTGGTGCCCGTGGCCTGGTCGCTCGTGCTGTCGTTCCAGGCCGACGACCTGGTGACGCCGAGCCGCTGGGTCGGCGTCGACAACTACGCCGCGCTCGCCCAGGACCCGCACTTCGCCCAGGCCGTGGCCAACACCGTGCTGTACACGCTGTTATACGTCCCGCTCAGCATCCTGTTCGGGTTCCTGCTGGCGCAGGCGCTCAACCGGCGCATCCGCTTCGCGGGCGTCTACCGGACGCTCGTGTTCGTCCCGTTCGTGCTGTCGGCGACGGCACAGGGCGTGCTGTTCTCGTTCATCCTCGACCCGCAGTTCGGCGCGGCGAACTCCGTGCTGCACCACCTCGGCGTGTCGCCGCAGGGCTTCCTGACCGATCCCGCGCAGGCGCTGCTGGTGCTGGTCGGCATCACGCTGTGGAGCGGCACCGGGTTCTGCGTCGTGGTGTACCTGGCCGCGCTGCAGGACGTCCCGCCGTCGCTGGTCGAGGCCGCGCGGCTGGACGGCGCCGGTACGTGGCGCGTGCTCCGGCACGTGACGCTGCCCGCGGTGACCCCGGTGACGGCGTTCCTCGTGGTGTGGCAGCTGATCACGTCGCTGCAGGTGTTCGACCTGGTCTACGTGACGACCAAGGGCGGCCCGCTCGGCTCCACCACGGTCATCGTCTACTTCGTCTGGGAGCAGGCGTTCAAGAACTTCACCGCCGGCTACGGCGCGGCGTCGGCCTACGTGCTCGCGCTGGCCCTGCTCGCCGCCGTCGTGGTGCTCCGCCTGCTGCGCCGACCGGGGAAGGTGCTCCGATGACGACCACCCGGCCCGCCCCGCTCGACGTGTCCGCAACCCGCGCCGCGCTGCCCGTGCTGCGCCGGCCCCGGCTGCCGTTCAGTCCCTGGCACCTGCTGCTCGTGCCGCTGGCGCTGGTGTTCGCGGCACCCCTGGTCTGGCTGCTGTTGAGTTCGGTGATGAGCAACGCCGAGATCAACCGGTTCCCGCCTGCGCTCTGGCCGTCCCGCCTGGACTTCTCCGGGTACCGCTACGTCCTCGAGAACGCGCTTTTCGTCCGCTGGTTCACGAACTCGCTGATCGTCTCGGCGGTGACCGTCGCGTCGAACCTGCTGTTCGGCACGCTCGGCGGGTACGCGTTCGCGCGGATGCGGTTCACCGGCTCGCGGGCGCTGCTGGCCGTGATGGTCGCGACGATGGCGATCCCGTTCCAGCTCACCATGATCCCGACGTTCCTGGTGATGAAACGGCTCGGCCTGATCGACACCCTCGGCGCGCTGATCGTGCCGTCGCTGGTGACGCCGTTCGCGGTGTTCCTGCTGCGCCAGTTCTTCCTGTCCCTGCCCCGGGAACTCGAAGAAGCGGCGTGGATCGACGGCTGCTCGCGGCTGCGGGTGCTCGTCACCATCGTGCTCCCGCTGTCGCGGCCCGCGCTGAGCACGGTGGCCGTGCTGACGTTCCTGAGCACGTGGAACGACCTGACCTGGCCGCTGATCGCGGTCAACCACGACACGACGTACACGCTGCAGCTGGGGCTGACGACCTTCCAGGGCCAGCACCACACGAACTGGGCCGCGGTGATGGCGGGCAACGTGATCACCGTGCTGCCGGTGCTGCTGGCCTTCCTCGGCGCGCAGAAGACCTTCATCCAGTCCATCACCTCCAGCGGGCTCAAGGGCTAGTCCACTTCAGACACCCCGGATCGGATTCCAGTGAACCTCAAGACCCCCAAGATCACCTTCGTCGGCGCGGGCAGCGTCGTGTTCACCCAGGGCCTGCTCGCCGACCTGTTCGCCTACCCGGAGCTGGACGGCGTGCACGTCGCCCTGCACGACATCGACCCCGGCCGGCTGGCCACCGCGCTCGCCGCCGCCCAGCGGATCGCGGCCGTCCGCGGCGTCAAACCCGTGCTGACCGCGCACGCGGACCGGCGGGAAGCGCTGTCCGGCGCGGACTTCGTCGTCGACATGGTCCAGATCGGGATGGGCGCGGCGACCCGGACCGACTTCGAGGTCCCGGAGCGCCACGGCGTCCGCCAGACCATCGGCGACACGCTCGGCATCGGCGGGATCTTCCGCGCGCTGCGGACGTTCCCCTTCCTCAAGGAACTCGGGGCGGACATCGCCGACGTCTGTCCGGAGGCGTGGCTGCTGAACTACACGAACCCGATGGCGATGAACGTCCAGTACCTGAGCGAAGCGACCGGGCTGACCCGGGTCGTCGGGCTGTGCCACTCGGTGCACTGGACGGTGCACGGGCTCGCCGCGCTGGTCGGGGTGCCGTTCGACGAGGTCACCTACGTCGCGGCGGGCGTCAACCACCAGGCCTGGGTGCTGCGGTTCGAGCACGCCGGCGCGGATCTGTACCCGCGGCTGCGCGAGCTGGCGGAGTCCGACGAGCAGCTGCGGCGGCGCGTCCGCTTCGACATGCTGCGGCGGCTCGGCTACTACCCGACGGAGACCAGCGAGCACTCCGCCGAGTACGTGCCCTGGTACCTCAAGCACGAGAGCGAGGTCGAGCGCCTCCGCCTGCCGATCGGTGCCTACCTCGGCATCGTCGCGGAGAACGAGGCCGAGTACGAGCGCACCCGGCACGCGGTCGCGGCCGACGAGCCGCTGCCCGTCGAAGGCACGGGCGAGTACGCGCCGCAGATCGTCCACAGTGTCCTGACGGGCACCCCGCGGACGGTTTACGGCAACGTCGTCAACCGGGGCCTGATCGAGAACCTGCCGTCCGGCGGCGTGGTCGAGGTGCCCTGCCTGGTCGACGGCACCGGCGTCCGGCCCACCCGGATCGGCGCGCTGCCGCCGCAGCTCGCGGCGCTCAACCGGACGTACCTGAGCGTCAACGACCTGGTCGTGCGCGCGGCGGTCGAGGACGATCCCCGCCACATCCGGCACGCGGCGCTGATCGACCCCGCGACGGCGGCGGCGCTGCCGGTCGAGCGGATCTTCGACCTGTGCGACGACCTGGTCCGGGCGCACGGCGACCGGCTCCAGCCGGGCCTGCGCGCCGTCCTGGGCCACTGACCTCCGGACTGCGGGTCACGAACCGTCGTCCGGCAGCCCGGTCCGCCAGCCGAGGAGGATCGCGCGAAGCGCCTGCTCGGCCAGCCGCCGGGTGCGCTCCTCGCCCCCGCCGGAAAGGTGGCCGAGCGAGGCGGTGCCGTACAGCGTGCCCCAGAGGATCTCGCACGCCTCGTCGAGGTCGGCGAGGACGACGTCGTGCGCGGCCGACCAGGACGTGAGGAGGTCCTTCACGAACGCGATGGCCGGTTCGGCGGCGAGCCGGCGGGCGTCGGCGCTGCGCACCGGGCCGTTCATCACTTCGTAGAGGTGGGGGTGCGCGCGGGCGAACCGGACGTATTCGCCCGCGACCCGCAGCACCCGCCGGTCGGCGCCGGGCTCCTCGGCGGCCCGCCGGAAGCCGGCCAGCAGCAGGCGGTGGCCGTGCGCGATCAGCTCCACCACGAGCGCGTCCTTGTTGGCGAAGTGCTGGTAGACGACCGGCGGGGTGTAGTCGACGTCGGCCGCGATCCGGCGGATCGTCAACGCCGCCGGGCCCTCCGTCTCGAGCACGTGCAGCGCGGCCTCGATGATCCGCTCGCGGGTGCTCGCCCGCTCGCGGGCGCGCCTGGTGCTGGTCGACATGCTCCGCCACTTCGCTTCGCCGGTTTGCCCGGACCCTAGCCGCCGTCCTTGACGGCCGGTCGAGCCCGCCGCTAGGTTAACGTTGTTAGAAAATCTAACAACGTTAGGAAGTCCCATGACCCACCACGTCGTCATCGGCGCCGGCTCCATCGGCACGAACGTCGCCCGGCTGCTCGCCGCCCGCGGCGACCGCGTCCGGATCGTCACGCGCAGCGGCTCCGGCCCCGAGCACCCGCTGATCGAGCGGGTCGCCGCCGACGCGTCCGACCCGGCCCGGCTGACCGAGCTGTCCCGCGGCGCGGACGTGCTCTACCACTGCGCGAACCCGCCCTCCTACACGCAGTGGGAGCGCCTGCTGCCGCCCTTGCAGACGGCGGTGATCGCCGCCGCGAAGGCCACCGACGCGGTCCTGGCGCTGACCGGCAGCCTCTACGCCTACGGCCGCCGGCCGGACGGCCGGATGACCGAGCACACCCCGATGGCCGCGACCGGGCACAAAGGCCGCCTGCGCAAGCGCATGTGGGAACAGGCTCTCGCCGCCGGCATCCGCACCGTCGAAGTCCGCGGCTCGGACTACATCGGCAAGGACGCGGCCGGCATCTACGCCCTGCTGATCCGGCCGGCGCTGACCAAGGGGCGTACCGCGTGGATCACCGGCCGGCTGGACGTGCCGCACACGTTCACCGTCAACACCGACATGGCCCAGGCGCTGGTGACACTCGCCGGGGACGAGCGCGCGTGGGGCCGCCCCTGGCACGTGCCGTCCCCGCCGGCGCTCACGATCCGCGAGCTGGCGGGCCGGTACGCCGCCGCCGCGGGCCGGCCGCCGATCAAGCTGATCCAGTTGCCGCGGTTCGTGATGCGCACGGCGGGGCTGGTCGTGCCGATCGCCCGGGAGATGGCCGAGATGGACTACCAGTGGTACGAGCCGTTCCGCATGGACGCCACCGAAACGGCCGCCACCTTCGGCCTGACCGCCACCGACGTCGACACCGCCGTCCGCGCCGAGGTCGGCGCACCGGCGTCCGGGTAGCCGTCACCGGATCCGGCGGTTGGCGGGCCGCCGAGGGGGTACGCGGGGAGATCCTCTTCCCGAACGGAGCCGTGATGACCCTGCCCCCGCTCGAAAGCCACTCCGGCCGTCAGCTGCGCGAACACCCGGGGGGCACGGCGTGACCGCGGTGCCCGGCACCGACCAGCCGCTGGGCGAGCTGGAAGTCGTGCACGAATTCACCGGCGCGATGCCGACCGGCGTCAGCGTTTCGCGCCGGGGCCGGGTGTTCGTCAACTTCCCGAAGTGGGGCGACGACGTGCGGTTCACCGTCGCCGAACTCCGTGACGGCGAACTCGTCCCCTACCCCAGCCAGGCCTTCAACGACAGCGAGAGCCAGACCGACCCGGACGCCCTCGTTTCGGTGCAGAGCATCGTCGTCGACGCGGACGACCGGCTGTGGATCCTCGACACGGGCAGTCCGCTGTTCCGGCCCACCGCCCACGGCGGCCCGAAGCTGGTCTGCGTCGACCTCGAGCGCGACGAAGTCACCACGACCATCCTCTTCCCCGAAGACGTGGCCCTGCCCACCACCTACCTCAACGACGTGCGCTTCGACCTCGGCCGCGGCGTCGCGTTCATCACCGACTCCGCCGACCAGGGCCCGAACGGGATCATCGTCGTCGACCTCGAGACCGGCGAATCCTGGCGGCGCCTGCACGACCACCCCAGCACCAAGGCCGAGGTACCGCCCGACCTGCGGATGGTCGTCGAGGGGCGTGACTTCGTGGAGCTGTCCGAAGACGGCTCGGTCAGCCCGGTGCGGATGGGCGCCGACGGCATCGCCATCGGCGCGGACGGCGCCCGCCTGTACTACTGCTGCCTGGCCTCCCGCCGCTGGTGGAGCGTGTCCACCGACGCCCTGATCGACCGCGGCCTCGACGACGACGCGGTCGCCGCGACGCTCATCGACGAAGGTGACAAGGGCGGCGCCGGCGACGGCATGGAGACCGACGACCAGGGCCGCCTCTACGTCACCGACGGGGAGCACAACGCCGTCCACCGCCGTCACCCCGACGGCCGCTGGGAAACGGTGGTGCACGACCCCCGGCTGCTGTGGCCGGACACGATGTCGGTCGCCGACGGCCACCTGTACGTCACGGCCAACCAGCTGCACCGCCAGGACAGGTACCGCGGCGGCAAGGACGAACGGCAGCACCCGTACTACCTGTTCCGCACGCCGATCGACGCCGGCCCGGTGCACCTGCGGTGATCCGGCGGCCCGGCCCGTGGCGGCGCGGGCCGGGCCGCCGCCCCTCGGCCGTCCGGCGCCGGACCGTGGCCCGCCGGTGCGGCACAATGGGTCGCATGACCCGCACGAGCTCGGGAGTGGACGCCGCCGGCCTCGACGCCCTGACCGATGCCGTCCTCACCGCGTCGCGGCTGCTCGTCGCGATCTCGGTGCGCTCGATCGCGGCCGCCGGAGAAACGCTGACCCTGCCCCAGTTCCGGTTGCTGGTCGTCCTGCACGCGCGCGGGCCGCTCAAGCACGCGACACTCGCGGAACACCTCGGAGTGACGCCCTCCACCGCGAGCCGGACGGTCGACCGCCTGGTCGCCGGCGGCCTCGTCGACCGGCGGACCAGCCCGGTCTCGCGGCGCGAGATCATCCTGGCGATCACCCCGGACGGCGCGCGGATCGTCCGCCGCGTCATCGCCCGCAGGCGCAAGGAAATCGCCAAGGTCGTCGGCAGGATGTCCGCCGGGCACCGGGACGGCCTCGTCGAGGCGCTCACCGCGTTCGCCGAAGCCGGCGGGGAACCGGCGCTCGACGGTGCCCCGGAAGCGATCTGGGGCTGACGTCAGGCCGAGGCCCCTGCTCGATTGCCTCGCCCAAGTGTTTCGCACTACAACGGATGGTTCACGCGCGCCCGCAGGGGTATCCGCGACGCAGCCGGGATCGGAAGGAGCCCAGGATGTGTCGTCTGTTCGGTTTGTCCGCCGCGCCCGAGCGGGTGCACGCGACTTTCTGGCTGCTCGAGGCGCCGGACAGCCTCGCCGAGCAGAGCCGCCGCGAGCCGGACGGCACCGGGCTCGGCGTCTTCGACGCCGACGGCAAACCCCAGGTCTCGAAGCAGCCGCTGGCCGCCTACCAGGACGACGAGTTCGCGTACGAGGCCAAACAGCGGGAATCCGCGACCTTCCTGGCGCACATCCGCTACGCCTCCACCGGCGGCCTCGAACCCGCGAACACCCACCCCTTCGTCCAGCACGACCGCCTGTTCGCCCACAACGGCGTCATCGGCGACCTCCCGGCACTGGAACAGCAGCTCGGCGACTACCGGGACCTCGTACAGGGTGACACCGACTCCGAACGGTTCTTCGCCCTCGTCACCAAGGAAATCGACGCCCACGACGGCGACATCGGCGCCGGGATCACCACCGCCGCCCGGTGGGCCGCCGGCCACCTGCCGATCTACGCGATCAACCTCATCCTCACCACCCCCACCGAGCTGTGGGCGCTGCGCTACCCCGACACGCACGACCTGTACGTCCTGCAACGCTCACCCGGCGGCCCGCACGGCGACCGCCACCTCGAACACGCCAGCGCGGCCGGCCGCATCCGCGCCCGCTCCGGCCCGCTGGCCCACCACCGCGCGGTCGTCGTCGCCAGCGAGCGGATGGACGAAAACCCCGGCTGGCAGAACCTGCAACCCGGGCAGCTCCTGCACGTCGGCGCGGACCAGGTCGTCATCCGCAGCACCGTCCTCGAACACCCGCCGAAGCACCGGCTGACCCTCGACGATCTCGGCGCCCACGCCGCCGCCTCGCAGCAAGGCCAGTAGGGAAAACCGAACACCGTTCAGCCACCCTTCACCGCCGCTGGTGGCATCGACCGACCGCCGATCTCGACGAACTCGCCCAGCACGGCACACTGTTGGTCGTGGCCGCCCAGCGCTCCACGATCGGGGCGGTGCCGGTCGCGGTCGCCCGCGCCGCGGGACACCAGGTGGCGCAACCGCCCGGCCTGGCGATGCGCCGCATCGCCGACCTCTACCCCGGCCGCGCTACGAACCCGTCGCCGGGATCTGCACCGCCCTCGACCGCCTACACGTTCCCGCCCGCTCCCGACCGCGGCCGCCGGACCGAGCGTGGGACCCCTCCCCCCGGTACCGGGGCCCACACTCCCGTCGCCTGCTCCGTCACCGGCCGCTCCCGGCCGGTGGGCGCGGTGTCCGTCCCGGACCCTCCCCGGTCACCCCCGGAGACTGCGGGAAGCGGCCACCCCGCCACAAGCTTTTCGATCATGGTTCAATACCGCACGCCGGTCCGGCCCGGATCGGTTCACCCGGCTGGTCGAGCACGACCCGGTGCGTGGGCCGCCCACGATCGGGTCACCCGGCCGTTCCTGGTTTGGCCGGGTGGCGGCCCGGGTACCTCGTGCGCGCTCGCGGTACCGGCGAAAGGACAAGCATGGTCGCCCTAGGCGTGATACTCGGCGTCGGCGGAATCTGCCTCGGCGCCGGTGTCCTGTTCCTGACCGGGGTGCTCTTCGTCGTCTGCGGCCTCGTGTCGAGCCTGCTCGGGGCCCGGACCGGACCGGCATGAGCCACCTGGTGCGATTCGACGGCGGAGGCGGGGACGTCCGGGTCGGCCTGCTCACCGGCGACGAGGTGCGGCCCCTCGCGGTCGGGTCGATGAGCGACCTGCTGCGCCGGCCCGTCGCGGAAATCCGCGAGCTGGCCGAAGCCGCCGGGGAACCGCGGCCCACGGCCGGGACGCGGCTGCTGCCGCCGTTGGACGGGCGGATGGAGGTGTGGGCCGCCGGGGTCACCTACCTGCGTTCCGAAGAGGCCCGCCGCGAGGAGAGCACCGACGAAGACGTCTACGCCCGGGTGTACCGCGCGAAGCGCCCGGAACTGTTCTTCAAGTCGGCCGCCTGGCGCGTGGTCACCGACGGCGAGCCGATCGCCGTCCGCGCCGATTCCGCCAACAACGTCCCGGAACCGGAACTCGGCCTGCTCCTCACCGCCGGCGGCGAGACCGCCGGATATCTGGTGGTCGACGACGTCAGTTCCCGCAGCATCGAAGGCGAGAACCCGCTGTACCTGCCCCAAGCCAAGAGCTACACCGGATCGTGCGCTGTTTCGGCGCGGGTGCGACCGGCGTGGGAAGTGCCGGACCCGCTGTCGCTCGACCTCCGCATGCGCATCCTGCGCGAGGGCCACGAGGTGTTCGCCGGCGCGGCCAGCACCTCGCAGCTGAACCGCAAGCCGGCCGACCTGATCGAGTACCTCCTGCGCGACAACGACTTCCCCGACGGGGCCGTCCTTTCGACCGGCACGTCCGTCGTACCCGGGCTCGATCAGGGGCTGCAGCCGGGAGATGTGGTGGAGATCGAAATCGCCGAAGTCGGTTCCCTGCGCTCGCCCGTGGTACTGGGCGCGGACGAGGTGCGCCGGGTGCTCGCCGGGCGCTGAAGTATCGACGGAGAACCGTCGCCCGCCCGAAACTTTCGAAACCGCCGTCAGAAAGCAGTGGGATATTCGCACACCGGGTTGTGGTCGGAAAACAATTTGCGCTACCGTTGGCTGGGAGCGCTCCCAATCAATCGGACCCCCACCGACGGCGCAAATCCGCCCGGCATTGCGTGAGAGGAACACCATGCGGAACACCCCGGGAAAGAAGCGCGCGGCCACCCTCCGAGTGGTGTGCACGGTGGTGCTGGCGGGCCTGGGTGCCGTGGTGCCGACCCCTGCCGCCACCGCGCTCGACGCCGACACCACGCCGCCGACCGCGCCGGCCGACCCCCGCACCTCGGACCTGACGTGCACCGGAGTGGTGCTGTCGTGGTCGGCGTCGTCCGATGACGTCGGGGTGGCCTTCTACGACGTCTACCACGACGGGCAGCTGATGACCTCGGTGCCGGGCACGGAGTTGTCGGCGCGGCTGACCGTCGTGCCGGGAGCCACCTGGGGCCTGTACGTCAACGCCCGCGACGCCGCGGGCAACGTCTCCCAGGCCAGTCCGACGGTTCCCGTCGCCGTGCCGCAGTGCCAGGCCGACACCGAGCCGCCCACGACCCCCACCCGCGTGCGAGCGACCGCGTCGGGCACCACCGTGACCGTCCGCTGGACCGCGGCCACCGACAACGTCGGCGTCACGGCCTACGAGGTGCTCCGCAACGGCGCCGCGGCCGGCTCGACCAGCGGTGCGACGTCGACGTCGTTCACCGACAGCGGCCTCACCGCGAACACCCGCTACACCTACCAGGTGCGGGCGCGCGACGCCCAGGGCAACCGGTCGGCGCCGAGCGCACCGGTCGCGGTCACCACGGGCTCGTCCTGCGCCACGGCGTTGTGCTCGGTCACCAAGGTCACCACCGAGACGGACCTGCCGTGGGGGCTGACCACCCTGCCCGACGGACAGGTGCTCTACGGCCGCCGCGACACCTTCGAAATCGTCCGCCTCGACCCCGCCACCGGCGCGAAAACCGTCGTCGGGCGGATTCCGGACGCGGCCGGGACCGACGGCGAGGGCGGGGTGCTCGGCATCGCCGTGGCCGCCGGCTTCGCGAGCGACCCGTGGCTGTACGTCATGCACACCACCTCGACCGACAACCGGGTGGTGCGCGTCCGCTACACCGGCGGCGTGCTCACCGGCACCCCGGAGGTGCTGCTCACCGGCATCCCGCGCAACAAGTACCACAACGGCGGCCGGCTGCGCTTCGGGCCGGACGGCAAGCTCTACATCTCGACCGGCGACGGCCAGAACGGTGACTGGGCCAGGACCTCGGGAACCTGGCCGGCAAGGTGCTGCGCATCAACCCCGACGGCTCCGTCCCGGCGGACAACCCCTTCGGCACCCCGGTGTGGAGTTACGGCCACCGCAACCCGCAGGGCCTGGCGTTCGACTCCCAGGGCCGCCTCTGGGAGCAGGAGTTCGGCAACTCCGTCATGGACGAGACCAACCTGATCGTTCGCGGCGGCAACTACGGCTGGCCGGCCTGCGAGGGCACGACGGGCGACTGCGGGCAACCGGGTTTCGTCGCCCCCAAGCACACCTACCCCGTCGCACAGGGTTCGTGCAGCGGCATCGCCGTGGTCCGCGACGCCGTCTACATCGCCTGCGAGCGCGGAACCCGGCTCTACCGCGCGGAAATCTCCGGCGACAGCCTCACCAACGTGCAGCAGTACCTCAACGGCACGTACGGACGGCTGCGCACCGTGGAACCGTCCGCCGACGGCAACCTGTGGCTGACCACGAGCAACTACGGCGACAAGGACAGCATCCCCAACAACAGCAACGAAAGCATCCTCAAGGTCGAACTCGGCCGCTGACGCCGCGCCTCGCGAAGGAGAGCCACCATGGCCCACCGCAGAACCCGCCGCCACCGTCGCGTGTGGACGGTCGCCGCGACGGCCACCGTGATCGCGGGTTCGGCGGCGCCGTCGGCGGCGAGCGCCACCACGGGCGCGCCGTGCACCCCGGGCGCGACCTACGGGTCGCCGCTGCCGGGCCGGGCGGTGACCGCCGAGCTCGTGAAGGGCGGCTTCACCTTCCTCGAGGGACCGACCTGGGACCGGCGCACGGGCACCCTGCTGCTCTCGGACATGCAGAACCCGGCCGGCCCCCAGCGCGTGCAGCCGTCGACGATGCTCCGGTACACCCCGCCGGCCACCTTCGACTCCTTCATCGCCGACGCCGGCAGCAACGGCCTGGCCATCACCGCCGACGGCACGCGGGTGCTCGCCGCCACCCACGACAACCGGACCGTTTCCGCCTACGACCTGGCCGACCACAGCCGGACGACGGTCGCCGCCGGCTACCTCGGCCACGCGTTCAACTCGCCGAACGACCTGACCACCGGCGCGGACGGCACCACGTACTTCAGCGACCCCGACTACCAGCGCGGCAACCGCGCCGACGAGCAGGGCGGGCGGACCGGCGTCTTCCGCGTGCACGACGGCGTGGTCAGCCTCGTCGACGACACCCTGCGGGAGCCGAACGGCGTCGTCCTGTCCCCCGACGGCCGGACGCTCTACGTGGGCGCCACCGGCAACGACGTCATCGTGAAGTACGCCGTCCGCGCCGACGGATCCACCGGCGACCGCACGACGTTCGCGAGCATCCGGACGCCCGACGGCGCGACCGTCGACTGCGCGGGCAACCTGTACTGGATCTCCAACAGCGAAGGCCTCATCCACGTCTTCGCCCCGTCCGGTGCCGAGCTCGGCACCATCTCGGCCGGGCGCACCAGCACCAACGCGGCGTTCGGCGGACCCGACGGGCAGACCCTGTACATCACCTCGAGCGCGCCCGGCGGCGGGTTCGGCCTCTACCGGACGCACCTGGCCGTGCCCGGAAACCCGTACTGAGCGCGAGTTACACCAGCACGTCAACCGTCCCGCTTCTAGTACTTTCGGACGAGGTTCGCACCCCCGAAACCCTCCGAAAGACGTGAGCCATTGAGGGGTTCCTGTCCCGGCGCCGGTTCGGCCGCCAAGCGCCGCCCTACTGTGGCGGTGCTTCGTGATCTTGCACCGGAACAGAAGAGGGGACCAACCTTGCCGAACCGGACCGGATTCCTCGGCAGCACGCTCGCGGCGGCGGGAACGGCGGTGGCGCTCGTGCTCGCCACGGCCGTTCCCGCTGCCGCGGCCGAACCGACCACCGTCGAACAGGACGTCGCGCAGCTGTACCAGGACGTCATCGACCTCTACAGGGGCCTGCCCGCGGACGCGCTGCGCGGCGTCGACCGGCTCATCGACTCGCCCATCCCGCGCATCGGCCCGCAGAGCCAGGCCGCGGACGGCCCGATCCCGGGCTGCACCCCGGGTGCGCTGCTGACCTACGCGAACAACCTCGCGGCCGCGCTCACCCCGCTCGAGGGCCAGGCGCTCGACGCGTTGTCGGGCCTCAGCCAGCTCTACGTCCAGGGCGTGACGTCCGACAAGGCACCGCAGGTCTTCGGCACCGACGGCCAGTATACCGCGCGGGCCACCACCGCGATCGACAAGCTGCGCGGTTTCTGGGACATCGAGAGCTGGAACATCCAGCTCGTCGCCTGGAAGGGCACCGACCTCGGCAGCCAGGCGAAGATGGCGCAGACCTTCAGCCTCGGCCTGGCACCGGCGAAGGTGAAGGACGCGGCCGCGCTCGCCACCAAGGTGCTCTACGAGGTGCCGGCCATGCAGGGCGGCCGCAACCCGCTGCTGACGCTGAACGCGTTCTCCGCCCCGGCCGGCAGCCTCGGCGGCAAGCGCGTGGCCCTCGGCGACGGCCTGCTCGACACGGTGAACGTCCTCGGCTTCGACGACGTCTCGGTGGAGTCGGTGGTCGGCCACGAGTACGGCCACCAGGTCGACTTCGCGCACGACAACCACCCGCGCAACGAGTCGTCCGAGATGGGCCCCGACGCCTACGGCGGCTACTTCGTCGCGCACGCCAAGGGTTACGCCTGGAACGCCCGCACCCAGCAGGAGGTCAGCTACCTCGACGCGTCGATCGGTGACTGCTTCCACAGCCACGGCACCCCCGACCAGCGCAAGGCCGCCGGTGCCTGGGGCGAGAAGCAGGCGACGAGCCAGGCCAACCCGAACCGCATCATCCCGTCCGCGACGATGATCGACAAGTTCCAGAAGGAGTACCCGAAGCTGATGCCGCCGGCGAGCGCCCTGGTCGCCGCGGCCCACAGCTGAGCCTTTCCCGTCGCCTCACCGCCTGCGCCCGGGACTTCCGCGTGGAGTCCCGGGCGCGTCGGCCGGTTCTCGGTCGCGTCCGGGCGCTCAGCCGGTCCCGTGCCACCGGATCCTGATCGGTCCGGTCCATTCTCCGTCCGGGTCGAGCACCCGGTCACCCTGGGTCAGGTGCACCGCACCGGCCCGCGCGAGCTCACGGGCCAGTTCCCGAGCCCGTGGCAGCAGCGGACGCCACTCGTCCGCCAGCGCGCGGGCGGCGTCGGAAGGACAGGTGCTGCTGCGTTCGCCGCGCGCGAGAGCCAAGGCGAGGATCGCGGCCCGCAGCCGATCGGGCAGGGATCCGGTGCCGAGTGCCTCCCGGGCATGCGCCGCCGCCGGTCCACCGCTCTCGCGGATGCGCTCGAGTTCTCGTCGTGGCCCCGGCCGATCGGTCATCCCGCCAGGGTCGCACCGATCGGCACTGCTCGCCGTGCCAGGGAGTCCCTGAAACAGCCACTTACCGGTTGAACGAACATGACCGCCTCACTTCGTGCTGGCAACCACGAACGCCGCGATCGATACGATCAGGCTGGCCAATGGCACGACGTACTCACGAGTCACTTCCCAACGTGAGCGATTGCGCATGGGATCGAGGTAGAGGATGTCCCGATCGTCTCCGGCCACGTCGACCGAACGTCGCGGCAGGCTCGGATATCCGGAACGAACCCTCGGAATGAAGTCCGGGCGGCCTATGACGACCATGGCCGTCACGTCGTACAACAGGCTTTTCAAAGTCGCCCGTTGCTGCGCCGGCAACGCATCGTCGAGTGCGATGTCGAGCAGGGGCCGAGTCAGCTTCAACGCCCGGTCGGCGACCGCGGGAGGCGATGTCCATGTCTGACGACTTCCCTGCACCAGCGCGAAGAGCCGACGCGCGGCGATACCGACCTGGTTCATGGCGTCGACGACACCTCCGGTGTCCGCCGCTTTGAATATGGCGGCCATATGGTTGTAAAAGCGCGAATCGGCACCCGCGAAAAGGCTCGAGACCCAGTAGATGCCGAAGGCAACAGCCAAGCAAGGCAAAAGAGAGTAGCCCGCGACGACCAGCCAGACATTATCCCTGGGGTGCGATAATACGAACTCACGAAGCATGGCGTAGATACCGAAAAAAGCGACTAATACATATGAGCCGAGAATGAGCGCTGCCTTGAGTTGGCTCCATTGACGATCTTCTTCATATCGCTCGATTCTCTGCGCGTAGCCCTCGTTCCACTCGACTCCGATGAGCGTCATCCGCCTGCGCACGGTCTCGTCGTCGAAGGTCGGATAAGAGAAGACAGGGTATCGCGTCCTGGGTGCGATCGGCGGTAGTTCCGGTGCCTGGCCCCGCGGACGCTGCCGGTCCGGATCATCGCTCGGTTGGTCCGTCATCTCGTGGTCGGACTGCATGCACCCGAGCATAGACAGCCACGAAACCCCACCACAGCAGAAGGATCATGCTTCGTCGGACTCTGCCGAGCACCGCTCACGCTGACCCACGCGGCGGCGACCTGGGTTGCGCCGGCGTCGTCCTCGCCGACGCCGGTCCGTGGAAGCGTTTACCGGGCGGATCGCCGGGGACTCGCCGAGACAGTCCCCACCTGGCCGGCTCCTTGCTCGCCCAGGGCACCCGCACCGCGTTGTGAGGAACCATGATCCGTGCTGACCGGCGAGAGGGGAACGGCCCCGCGCGGAGATCGGCGAGAGCGCCGGTCGCGGCCGTCGTGCTCGTGGTCCTCACCGACCAGCTGGCCAAGTGGTGGGCCTGGCGCGAGATCCCGCAGGTGCGGATCAACTACGGCGGTGATCCGCTCGTCGGCCCGGCGGTCGGTGCGTGGTACGCCGGTCCGGTCACCGGCGCGCTGCTCGACCTCCTGGGCGCCGGTCTGCTGGCGGTGGCCGTGCTCACCCGGCTGCCGGGCCGGCACCCGGTGGCCGTCCGGCTGCCGGCGGCCCTCGCGATCGGCGGCTGGACCAGCAACCTGCTCGACCGCCTCGGCATGCACCACCTCACCGCCCCGGGCAGCGTCCGGGGCGCGGTCGACTTCATCCCGATCGGCCGGTACTGCTTCAACGTCGCCGACTTCTTCATCATCGCCGCAACGCTGTGCTTCGTCGTGGCGTCCGCCCGCCGACGGGCCGCCACGAAGCCGGCGGCCGCCGCCCGCCACCCGTGGCCGGCGCTGCGCAAGCCCGCGCGCGTCGTGGCCGCCACCGGCGCCGTCGCCCTCGTCGCGGCCGTGACGGTCGGCGCCGCGGACTACGGCGGGTCCGTCGTCCCGCCGACCTCGCCGCGCGCGCCCCTGCACCAGGGCGCGCCCTAGCCCGTTCGGGTTACCCGGGTGTGTCCCCCGGTCACCCGGGTAGCCCCGCCGAACCGACGCCCGAGGAAGGTGCCCCATGCCGGACCGGATCGAAATCAGCCGCCACAGCAAACCCCTCCCCTGCGGGCGGTGCGGCCAGCACACCCTGCACGTCGGGCGGATCCTCTCCCCCGCCGGGCTCCTGCTCGGCAGGACCATGGTGTGCACCGCCTGCCGCCCGCAACACCACGCCGAGGCGGTCCGGCGGGTCGCTTAGCAGCGCTCTTCGCAGGTTCGTTGAAGGTCACCGAGCCGGGCCACTGGCAACGAACCTCAGCCGGGCGACACCAGCGGCGCTGCTGTCGCCCGGCGCGTCGAAGACCCGGGCGAGGTCCGGCAGGCGCTGAAGGACGCCTTCCACCACGACGGCCCGGCGCTCGTGGACGTCGTCACCGACCCCAATGCCCGGTCCATCCCGCCGTACATCAGCGGCGGCAGCTGCTCGGCTTCGCCGTCCCCACCAAGAAGATGGTGCTGCACGGCGGCGTCGGCCGGTTGGCCCGGCTCGCCCGGGCCAACCTCCGCAACATCCCGCGGCCGTGACCGCGGCGGCTACGGCGAGCTGACCCGGACCCGGCCGCGGCGCCGGATCAGCTGCCCCCACCCGTCGCGGTGCAGCGCGACCGCGACCAGGACCAGCACCGCCACCTCGGCCAGGACGCTCAGCAGCGCCTGGGGCGCCGGCTGGAAGCCCCGCTCGGAAAAGCCGAACAACCCGGTCGTGCGCGACAGCACGAAACCGGCCAACGCCCCCGCCGCCAGGGCCGCCGCCGCCAGCCGGAGCAGGATCGGGGCGCCCACCAGCAGCAGGAGCGCCACCGCCATCGACCCCGCCGCCTGCACCAGGAACGCGGGTCCGATCACCGGGATCACCCGGTAGCCATCGACGTACAGCTGCGCGTGGAGGAATCCGGTGGCCGCCAGGCCCACCGCCGTCGCGATCCGCAGGAGGAGGTTCATGCCAGCTTCACGTCCTTCACGGCCAGGCCCGGCTGCCCGGGCCGGTAGGACACTTCGCGGATGCCCAGCGCGTCGGCGAGCTTGCCGGCCGGCAGCGTCACCGGCGTCGGCGCCGGGCGCGTGCCCGGCTGCGGCAACGGGTACGCCGTCGTCGTCGCGCTGTGGAAGGTGATGTTGCCTTCGGTCTTGGT
Organism: Amycolatopsis sp. lyj-23; assembly: GCF_046549135.1. Classification (NCBI taxonomy): domain Bacteria; kingdom Bacillati; phylum Actinomycetota; class Actinomycetes; order Pseudonocardiales; family Pseudonocardiaceae; genus Amycolatopsis; species Amycolatopsis sp. lyj-23. Next base: position 479,881 of record NZ_JAJPWN010000007.1, read on the forward strand.
GAACAGCTGGTGCACGTGCCCGTTGAGGCAGGTCACCGACGAGAACCGCCGCAGGTACGACAGGGCCTGGGTGGCGTCGTCGGTGCCCCAGCCCCACGCCGAGTACATCGCGAACAGCGGGATGTGGCTGAACACCACGATCGGCGTGTCCGAGCCGAGCTTGGCGACGTCCTTGCGGACGAACTCCAGCTGGTCCGGGCCCAGGTGGCCGAGCTTCTCCAGGCTGAGCGTGTTCACCAGGGCGATGAAGTGCACGCCCTTGACGTCGAAGCTGTACCAGCCGTCGCCCGCGGTGCCCGCGCCGAACGCCTGCCGGTACTTCTGCCCGGCGTCGTCGACCGAGTCGTGCTCGCCGGGCACGGTGGACACGTGCCCGGTGTCCAGCGTGCCCATCATCTGCTTGACCTCGTCGAACTGGGCCGGCGTCGACAGGTGGGTCAGGTCGCCGGTGTGCATGACGAAGTCCGGCCGGTAGCCGAGCCCGTTGATCTGCGTGAGCGCCTGCGAGAACGACGACTCGACGGCGGTGTTGGCCGGGCCCTTGAACCCGAGGTGGCTGTCGCTGATCTGGACGAACCGCAGCGCGTTCGGGTCGTCGACGGCCGCGGCCTCGCCGGGCGCGGCGATCCGGCTGATCACCTCGCCGCCGGTCACCGTCAGCACCACCGCGGCGCCGAACCACGCGGTGTGGCGCAGCAGCTGGCGCCGGGTCATGCCGTCGGGGCCGTGGTCGTCCTCGGTCACGGGGTCACCGTCACGGTCGCGGTCATGAACGGGTGGATGGTGCACAGGTACTCGAACGTGCCCGGGGTCGTGAACGTGTACGAATAGGACTGTCCGGTTTGGAGGGTCGGGGACCGCAGCGGGCCGCCGGAGCCGGTGCTGGTGACCGTGTGCGCGTCCTGGTCGGAGTTGGTCCAGGTGACGGTGGTGCCCTTCTTCACCGTCGTCGCCGCGGGCGCGAACGCGAAGTCCTTGATGGCCACGCTGTTCGCGGTGGCGTTCGCGGCCACCGGCGAAGACGGCGGAGCCGCCATGCTCGACATGGCGGGCATCGACGGCGGCGCCGCCGCGGGCGGCGGCGGTGGTGACGCGGTGCACGCCGTGAGCGCCAGCGCCGCCGCACCCACGAGCAGGAAGTGTTTCACCGCAACGGAAATCCTCATGCCAGGAATACGCGCGGGGGTTACGCTCCGGCGGGCGGCACCAGTACCTCGACCACTCCCCCGGCTTCCCGCACCACCAGGTGCGGCAACGGCGGCGGCGTCACCGGCAGCTGGTGCGTCAGGACGACGCCGTCGACGGCGAACGACGTGCGGTGGCACGGGCAGTTCAGCCGCCGCGCCGGCGCGTCGAGGTTCAACCGGCACCCGAGGTGCGTGCAGGTCGCCGACACGGCCTGCACCTGCCCGCCGGACCGGTGCACGAAGCCGGCCACCGCCCCGAAGTCGAACGGACGCACCCCGCCCTCCGGCAGGTCGTGCGCCGCGACGACGGCCCGCCACTCGCCGTTTTCCGGCTGCAGCGTCGTTTCTCCCGGAGGAGGCGGGGGCGGCTCCGCCGCCGGTTCGGCTTCCGACACCACCAGGTATTCGACGCCGGCGCCCGCCGCGGCCGCCACCGCGGCGGCCGAAGACACCTGGATGAACCGGCGGCGGTTGCCGCCGCGCGCGGGCGACGGCTCACCGAGTTCTTCGGCGAGCCGTCGGTGCAGCCCCGCGACGAACTCCTCGCTCGCCGCCGCGCCGCCCGGCCGGGCGGCGCGCAGCAGGATGGCGGTCCGCAGCTCGGCCTCGTCCTCCGGGCCGGCCGCGAACGGGCGCGGCCGTCGCCGCCGCAGGAGGTCCTTCACGAACCGGCGGGCGCCTCTGGTGCTCACGTCTCCATCCCTTCCGCCAGCTGGGCCGCCTGGCGCAGCGCCCGGTGCTGCAGCACCTTCGCGTTGCCGACGGTGGTGCCCAGCTGCTCCGCCGCTTCCTTCAGCGAACAAGCCTGCAAGAAGCGCAGCCGCAGGATCCGCCCGTACCGCTCCGGCAGGAGCGCTAGGATCGCTTCCGCGCGGGCCAGCGTGCCCGGGTCCGGGGTGCCGGCCTCGGCTGTGCCTGTTTCGAAACTGACGACGTCGTGTTCCTCGTCCAGGGTGGTGATCTCCCGGCCGAGCGTGCGCCGCCAGTGCCCGGCCAGCACGGTCCGCGCGGTGGCCAGCAGGTACGCCCGGACCTCGCCCACGCTCGCCGAGACGCGCAGCGGCCGCAACGCGGTCAGGAAGACCTCCGTCGTGAGGTCTTCGGCGTCCGGCCGGTTGCCCACCTTCGAGAACATCAGCCGGTACACGCGGTCGACGTTGTCGCGGTAGACCGCCTCCCAGTCCGGGTAGACATCCGCCCCCACCGCGTGCAGCCGCGGGCGCGGCGCCGTGCCCGCTTCGTCCTGTTCGGCGCGCTTGCGCCGGAACCGCTGTGCCACCGGCACCGCCCCGCTTCTCCCCACCGACTCTTCCCGCCACTTGAGGGATACGCGCCCGGGTTACGCCGTAACTCGTGACCGTATCGGTGAGCGAACCTTCTGGCGACTGGGCCTCCGACGAACAGGGAGCGAAATGACCACACCGATGTCGCGCCGGACGCTGCTCGTGACCAGCGGAACGGCGGCTGCCGTGCTCGCCACAACCGGGCTGCCGGCCATCGCTGCCGCGGCGCCCGTGCGGCCCGGTGGCGCGGACGTCGTCCTGGCCTGGAACCGGGAACTGCTGGCCATCGTGCGCACCGCGGGCCTGCAGCCCGCGACGGTGCACCCGACCCGCAGTTTCGCGTTGCTGCACGCGGCGATCCACGACGCCGTCGTCGCGACGACGGGCACCGGGCGCCCCTACCTGTTCACCGTCGACGCGCCGGGCCGGGCGGCGCCGGAGGCAGCCGCGGCGCAAGCCGCCCACGACGTGCTCGCCGCCCTGTACCCCGCCCGGGCCGGCGAACTGGCGAGCCTGCTGGCCGGGCAGCTGGCCGGCGTGACCCCGCCGGCCGCGCGGGACGCCGGCGTGCGGGCGGGGCGGCTGGTCGCGCGGCTGCTGCTGGGCTTGCGCGCGGACGACGGCTCGGCCGCGCCCCCGCCGGTCCTGCCACCGGGCACCGAACCCGGGCAGTACCGGCCGACGCCCCCGGCGTTCGCCCCCGCCGCGTTCACCCACTGGGCGGCGGTGACGCCGTTCGTGCTGGACCGGGCCGCCCGGTTCCGGCCGGGACCGTACCCCGCGCTGACCGGCGCGCGGTACGCCGACGCGGTGCGGGAGGTGGCCGCGGCCGGGCGTGACACCAGCACGACCCGGACGGCCGACGAGACGGTGCAAGCGCGGTTCTGGGCCGCGCCGATCTGGAACTATTGGAACGAGATCGCGCAGTCGGTCGTCGGCGGCTCGCGCAGCGGGCTGATCGTCGCGGCCCGGGTGTTCGCCCGCCTCAACCTGACCTTCGCCGACGCGGTGATCGCCTTCTACGACGCGAAGTACCACTACCGGATCTGGCGCCCGATCACGGCGATCCGCCTGGCCGCCGAGGACGGCAACCCGGCCACGGACGGCATCCCCGGCTGGTCCAGCCTGGCGAACACCCCACCTGACCCGGCGTACCCCGGCGCACACAGCGTCATTTCCCAGGCGGGCGCGCAGGTGCTGCGCCAGGAGTACGGGCCGCGCTGGGCTTTGGCGGTGACGTCCGAAGCGTTGCCGGGCACGATCCGCCGGTTCCCCTCGTTCCAGGCGGCCGCCGATGAAGCGGGCGTGAGCCGCATTGTGGCCGGGGTCCACACCCGGATCGACCATGAAGCTGGGCGGCAGCTGGGCCACGATGTGGCCGAGTTCGTGCTCCGGTCGTGACGGGGATCTGCCGACGGCCACGGAACGGACGCGCCTCAGGGGAACCGGCGGGGCCGCAGCTGGGCCGGTTCGTCCTCCGGCCATGGCGCGGATTCGCTGACAGCCGCCAAACGCGACCGCCACTCAGGAGAACCGGCTGCCCGCACCCGAGCGCAGCACCGCCGGCCACGGTGGCGGCGGTGGCGGCGGAAGCAGGGCGGCAGCAGGACCAGTTCGTCCTCCGGCCGTGGCGCGGATTCGCCGACCGTCACCAGACGCGACCCGCGCTCAGGAAAACCGGCTGCCCACACCCGAGCGCAGCACCACCGGCCGCGGTTTCGACGGGAGCGGGAGCGGCAGCGAACCCTGGCTCGGCGGCCACAACGTCCCCGCCGGGACCTCGCGCAGCTGGGCGCGCAGCTTGCGCAGGGGCAACGGGCGGCGGCGGGTCAGCAGCGTCGTGGTGCGGGGGTGGAGGTCCACGAACGGGTAGGTCGCGTGCAGGGCCGCCAGGCGGTGCTCCAGGCGGCGGCCGCGCTCGGTGAGCTCGGCCGGGGGTACCGCGGGCTGGACCACCAGGAACTCCCCCGGGCCGAGCCGGGCCGCGCGGTCGAGGGGGCGGAGGCCCTCTCGCAACAGGTCGGCGATGTTCTGCTCGGTGTGCATGCGGATGCGGGGCCCGTGCCGGCGTTCGACCGCGGCGAGGTCGTCGACCGCGACCAGGACCAGCCCCAGCGGCACGGTGTCGGTCGCGTCGCCGAGCCAGGCGGCGAGCCCGGCCGGGGTGGCGAGCCCGGTTTCGGGATCGACGGCCGGCGGCGGGGCCGCCCGGTCGCGGGCTTCGTCCAGTTCGGCCGCCACGTGCCGCAACGCCGCTTCGGCCCGGCTCTCGACGTCGACCGCCGCCGGGGTTTCGACGGACGCCAGCACCTCGTCGACCTTCCGCCGCACGGCCGGGGGCAGCCGGTCGCCCAGGGCGTCGCGGAGCCGGACGACCTCGGCGTACGCCTCGTCGCGGCGCAGGCCCCAGCGGCCGCTGAACAGCCGCGCGCCTTCGACGGTGGCCGCCTGCGGGTCGACCTCCACGAGGTCCTGCGCCACGACGGAGGCCCCGAACGTCGGCGACAGCACGACGACCGACCACTCCCGCGCCAGGGGTTCGCCGGGCCGCAGCAGCACCGGCGTGACGCCGTGCGGCAGGTCGGGCCGCCCGGCGTCGACCAGGCCGACGACCGTGACGGCGGCCCGGCGCGCGATCCGCGCGTAGACCTCCCGCTCGCGTTCGAAGTAGGGCAGCCGCTGGAACAACGCGAGCACGACCGTGTCGGCGCCGGCGCCCTCGGCCAGGGCCGCGCGCTCCACCGCGTGGGACGCCGTCACCAGAGCGCGCTTGGTCAGCACGCCGGCACGCGGATCTGCGTGGGGCATGAGGGATCGCCTTCGCCGGGGAGAGGGAGAAAACCAACGTACAAGCGACCACAGCCGCCGACCAGTCACACAATGGCGTGAACTCGGAAGCTCTCCGTGACACCCTTGCGCCCGCAGCCGGATCGTTGAAAGCTCAGCTTCCGACCGGCCGAGGCAGAAGAGGGTGACGATGCGGCGTGGGATCTTGCCGGTGCCGGCGGGCTTGGCGATCGCGGCGTTGGCCTCGGTCGCGCTGGTGATGAGCACCGGGGACCGGTTGACTTCGTCCTTCGGCACCCGGTGGCTGACCTACGACCCGGCCCAGCAGCCGGGCGGCCCCTCGGGCCAGTGGTGGCTCGTCGCCGGCAGCGTGCTGCTGCCGGGGATCGGGTTCTCGCTGGCCTACCGGGGGGCGCCGGTGCGGTGGCAGCAGGCGGTCGCGTCGATCTGCCTGGGCCTGTTCGGCCTGGACCTGCTGTTCCTGCTGGCGGCCACCCTGTGGTTCACGGGCACCGGCCACGGACCCGACCAGCTGTTCGGGATGTCCGGGGACGCGAGCGGCACCGGGTCGATCGTCTTCGTGCTCCTGATGGCGGTCATGACCAGCGCGCCGCTGATCATGGTCTGGCTGGGCGCGGGGTCGGACTTCGGCGCCCGCAGCGGCGAGTACTTCGCGCGCGGTTCCGCCCGCGTGACCGTCACGGGCATCAGCGTCCGGCTGCACGCCTGGTTCCTCGCCGGGCTGATCGCGTCGTGGCTGGTGCTGCTCGTCCCGGTCGCCGTCGCCGCCTCCTCCTCCACCGGCGACGCCCCCGACCCACACGCCCGGCCGTGGGGGTACGGCCACCGCACCGAAGTCCTCACCGGACTGTCCGGGATCGCCCTCCTGTTCGGCGTGACCAGCGGCCTGGCCCTCTCGACGCTGCTGGGCAAACTCCTCTACCGCGGGCCGTGGCGCGCCCGCGCCGCCCGCCGCCCCACCGGCGCACCCGGCCGCGGGCGGCGGCTGGTGGTGTCGCTGCGGCACTGGCCGATCACCGTGGCGACCACGATCGCCTTCCCGGCAACGGCGGCGTGGCTCACCGACGGCGGCGACTTCGCCGACGCCGCCGAAGTCGTCGTGCTCTGCGGCTCGCTGACGGCCTTGGGCATCTGGTGGCAAGGCATGGCGTGGCGGGTCCGCAACCCCTTGCGTCCCCGGCAACGCACGCTCAGGCAGGCTTCCGGCGGGGCCCGCTGACATCGCGGCCCGGAGCCGGTCTGCTTGGATGCCGGGGTGACCGTGTACGACCTTTCCCGTCGCCTGCCCGCCATCCCGCGACTGCGCGCGCTGTGCCGCGCACTGGCCACATTGGACGTCGTGCTGGACCCCGGCAGCGACGACCGGCGCCACGGTCACGACCCCGCTTGGGCGCCCGGCGCCGAGCTGGCGTCCATGCGGGACGGTGCAGGCAACGAGTATTCGATCGTGTTCACGCGGGCGGGAGCCTTCGTGCGCGGGTTCGACCACGAGTCACCGATGAGTCCCTACGCCACCGACGACGAGCGCCCCTGGCCCGGTGTGCTCGACGCCGTGCCCGACGCCTTCCGGGACTGCGTGGAGAACCCGGCGTTCCGCGACGACACCGGCACGCCGCACGTCACGGTGTGCCTGTGGCGCGAGCACCGTGACAGCGAGTGGCGGCACGGGCCCGTCACGGTTCCCGCCGACGGCGACGACGGCGCCGGCTGGCTGTTCGGCCTGCTGACCGACGGCACCCCCGAAGCGTTCCAGGACTGGGCGCGGGACTACTACGGAACGCCGATCGACCTCGACGCGGTACGGCACGTCTACGCCGGGCGGCCCCTGAGCGCCGGCGTCGTGACCGCACTCAACCCCGCCACGACACTGACCGCCGTCGCGGACCGGGTCGCAGCCATCGGCTACCCGCTCGGCTGACCTCACTAAAAGGTCAAAGCTCCCGGACGTGCAGCAGCGATCGCACCTTCAGGTGCCGCCGGACCTGGTGGCTGCTCAGCGCGTCGACGACCGTCGCGGCGCCGAGCCAGGTCGCGCCGGCGTCCTCGACGAGGCGGTGGGCACCGTGGGCCTGTCCGCCGGTCTCGATCCAGTCGTCGACGAACAGCACGCGATCGCCGCCGCCGACCAGGCTCCTGCGGAAACCGAGGGTGAGGTGCCGGTCCCGGTAGTCCGGCGGCGTGGTCCGCTGCAGCCAGGCGTCACTGTCGCTCGACGCCACGCGGTTCTTGCGCACCTCGACGAACCCGGCGTCGAAACGCAGGGCGACCAGCGGGCCCAGCAGGCAGCCACGCGATTCCGGGCCGACGACGACGGTGGGCTGCTCGCCGTCGAACAGGTGCGCCAGCGCGGGGCCGAGCTGCCCGAGCAGGGCGGGCCGGCGCCACCAGCCCGTGACGTCGGCATAGCGGTGCTCGTCCGTGCGGTCTCCCCGCCAGGCAACCGCACCGCGCAGCCCGGATTTCACCTCTGCCAGCCATTCGCCCCCGGACACCGGCCCATGATCGCGCCGCCGGCCTCGCCGGGCAATCGGATTTGGCGCCCCTGACGGCGGCTGCTCGCCGTGGAGTTCGACCGAGCCAGACGCCCGCCCCAGCTGCCCGGACCGGTCGGTGCGGCGCCGGAATCCAAGTCAGCGCATCGCGGCCTCGAGCCGGCCGGCGTGGGCCTGTGCGCCGGGCGCGGCGGGGGCGCAGAACTCCGTCACCATGGCCATCACCCGGCCGGCCGCCGCGGCGGGTGTGGCGGTGATGTCCGGGCTGGCCGCGACCGTGATCCCGCGGGTGGCGGTCTCGTCGCTCATGCTCCACGTGCTGTACCCGGGTACGTCCCCCGCGTGCCCCCAGACGTCGGGAGCGCCGGGACCGCAGATCGCCGACAGCGAAACGCGCATCAGCCCGAGCCCGTAGGCGAGGACACCACCTTGGCCCGGCCACGGAACGGTCGTCTTCATCTGCGCGAGCAGAGCGGGCGGCAGCAGCTCGCCGCCGAACAACGCGTGGAAGAAGCGGTTGAGGTCGGTGGCGCTCGAAATGATGTTCCCGGCGCCGAAGTAGCGGCTGAGGTTGTAGACGGTGACGTCGGTCAGCCCGTGCGGCGCGGGGTAGAGCTGTTCGTAGCCGTGCACCGCCGGGCGGGGCACCAGCGGGAAGTCGCGCGGCAGGAACGTGTCGGCCAGGTGCAGCGGCCCGGTGATCCAGTCGGCGAGCACCTGCTCGAACCGGCGTCCGGTGAGCTTTTCCACCAGCAGCGCCAAGACGTTGTAGCCGGTGTTGGAGTACGACCAGCTCGTGCCCGGCGGGAAGAGCAGCGGCTGCACCGTGCTGTCGTGGATCGCCTCGACCTCGCCGAAGTGCACGAAGCGCTCGGTGTCCAGCTCGGGCAGGCTCGTCCAGGTGTACTGCGGGGCGAGGTCCCGCGGCAGGCCGCTGGTGTGCTGCAGCAGCTGGCGCACGGTGATCGGCTCGGGGTAGGGCAGCAGGCCGGGCAGGTACTCCGCGACCGGGTGGTCCAGCTGCAGCCGCCCCTTCGCGGCGAGCTTGAGCACGAGCGTCGCGGTGAAGGTCTTGGACACGCTGCCGATGCGGAACCGCCCGCCGGTGTCCGGCTTCGCCCCGGTGACGACGTCACCGACCCCCGCCCGGCCTCGCCACCGCCCGGCCGCATCCGCGGCGACGGCGACCACCCCGACGTTCCCGGCCTGCACCGCGGCGTCCAACGCGGCCTGCCGCGGATCCACCCCCGCGGCGGCGGTACCGGTGCCGGCGCACACGAGCACGGCGCAAGCGGCGGAAACGACCAATCGACGCATGATTCCCCCCGGTGTCTGCGGTCCCTCGACGGTAGCGCAGACCAGCCCCCGCGGTAAGGGATTCTCGTGAGCATCCGGTTTTTCCGGTTCGCTCTGTCCGGCTCCACCTTCCGGCCGGCCGCGTCTCCGGCGTCGAAGTGCTCGGCGAACGGGTGGCCACCGTGGCCACTCGCCCGGGAGCGATGTACTCCTGGATGCCGTCATGAAATCTGCCGGAGACGTGACGAGAAGAGGGTGGCCGTGTTGCAGCGTATGCCAGGGCAGCTACGTTTGAGACGAACGATCCTGGTTTCGGCCGGTTTCGCGGGCGCTGCGATATGCGTGCTCGCCGTGATCGTGTCGCCGTTTCTGTTCCCGTTGCTCGATCGTGTCGAGGCTGTTGACTGGTCGAAGCTGAGCAACATCGGACAGGCGTACGGCGGAATTTCGGCTTTGATCGCCACGGTCGGCGTATTCGGCGTTGCCGCATCGCTCCTCGGCCAAGTCCGCGAAGCACGAAGGGCTGGCATCCGCGACGAACGCCAACTGCACGCGGGCCTCTTGCTTTTCTCAACTACTACTCGATGTTCCTCAGTGGCCAGTACAGCCTGCAAGGCGTCCGCCGCAACATTGCCCGCTTCTTCGAGGGAGAACTCGAAAGGGAGTACTGGGCCTACTCACGAGACAGCTGGCTCTCGGGCCAAGGCGGCGGACGCCGGAGACAATCCTTCCTCTCGGCGGTCGAAGAAGAATTTCACTCGGCCCGCAAGGCGGGCCCGCCTGCGGACTGGGTGCCATTGCCGCCCACCTCCTCCGTCGACCCAAGCACTGAGCTACCCGAGTCTTGACACGCATCGCAGCTAGTTCAGTCAAGAAACTTGACTATCACGCTTCTCGACTAGCTCAGGAAGATCGCGGTCCGGGCACACGCGCGACCGGAAGGCTCGGCGCGACCGCACCGGGCACCAACGGGCGACGGCTGAACGCTCGGCGGCCCGGAAAGCTACTCGCCGTCCGACCCACGGCGCCGAGACCAAGCGGCGGCATCGGTGGCGTAGCGGACGAGGAGCCGCGCGAACCGGGCGCGGTCCTCCGGTGACCACGCCGCGGTGATGTCTTCGAACGCCGCGCGCTGCTCGGCGGCGAACCGGGTTCGCTCGACCTCGCCGCGCTCGGTCAGCTCCAGCACCGTCCGGCGGCCGTCCGCCTGGGACGCTGCCCGCCGCAGCAAGCCGTCGGCGATGCAGGCCGCCACCGTGCGGCTGGCCACCGGCTGGACCACGCCCATCTCCGCCGCGAGGCCGCCGACCGTCATCTCCCCCGGTGCGTCGGCGACCACGTTCAGCACCAGGTTGCGGGACAGGTCGCGGCCCGAGGCGGGGGTGCGCCGGCGCAGGCGGGACAGCGCGGGCCCGATCTGGTCCAGCAGCGGATCTTCGGCGGAACTGCTCACCCGCCGAAGCGTAGTACCTCCCGCATTTGCATACCACTGGCAAAGTGCATAGCATCAGGTATGTAAATGTCAGCGAGAAAGAGAGTTACCATGGCCACCACCGCCATCACCGGCGCCCGCGTCTTCGACGGCGAGAAGCCCCTGGGTGTGCAGACCGTCGTCCTCGACGGGCCGAAGATCCGCCGGATCGGCGGCGACGTGCCCGACGGCGCCGAGGTCGTCGACGGCCGCGGCGCGACGCTGCTGCCCGGGCTGATCGACGCGCACGTCCACTCCAGCCCCGGCTCCCTGGCGCTGGCCCTGCGGTTCGGGGTCACCACCGAACTGGAGATGCAAGGTCTGCACACCCGGGAAAACCGGGCGCACATCACCGAGGACGACACCGTCGCCGACGTCCGGTCGGCCGGCTTCGCCATCACGCCGCCCGGCGGCCACCCCAGCGAGCTGATGCCCGAAGGGTTCCGGCCGGCCCGCGACCTGCCGCCGGTCATGCCGCTGATGCCGTTCTCCACCACGCCCGAGCAGGCCGCCGCGTTCGTCCCGCAGCTGCTGGCGCGCGGCTCCGACTACATCAAGTTCATGATCGACGATGGCAGTGTCGAAGGCCATCCCGGGCTGCCGATACTCGACCAGGCCACGCTCGACGCCGGCGTCGCCGAAGCCAAGAAGCACGGCGCCCTCACCGTCGCCCACACGCTCACCCTCGACGCCACCCGGATGGCCGTCGAAGCCGGCATCGACGGCCTCGTCCACGTGTTCATGGACCGGCCGCACACCGCGGAAATCGTGGACCTGATCGCCGGCGCGGACATGTTCGTCGTGCCCTGCATCGCGCTCGACGCGTCGATGATGGGCATCACCGGCAGCGACCTCGCCGACGATCCCCGGGTCGCCCGCCGCCTCGACGACCAGTGGGACAAAACGCTGCGCTCGAGCTACGACCGCTACCCGCAGGGCAACCTGGAAGACGTGCTGGCGACCGTCCGGGCGCTGGCCGCCGCGGGCGTGGACCTCCTGGCGGGCACCGACGCCTCCATGCCCGAAACGTTCTTCGGCGGCCTCGCGCACGGAGCCAGCCTGCACCGGGAACTGCAGTACCTCGTGGCCGCCGGCCTGACCCCCGCCGCAGCGCTGCGCGCGGCGACCGCGACCGCGGCACGCCGCTTCGGGCTCGCCGACCGCGGCCGCATCGCCGAAGGACTCCGCGCCGACCTCCTGCTCGTCGACGGCGACCCGACGCAGGACATCGGCGACACGCTCGGCACCCGGGCGATCTGGCGCCGAGGCGCCCGGCTCGTAGACGCGTGAGGCGCGCCCTCGGCGGCCTCACCTGACGGCCCCGGCGTCACTCCAGCGCGGGCAACAGGGCGTCGAGGGTGATCGGCAGCTCGCGCACGCGCACCCCGGTCGCGTGGTGCACCGCGTTCGCGACCGCCGCGGCGGTGCCGACGATGCCGATCTCGCCGACGCCCTTGGTGCCCATCGGGTTGACGTGCGGGTCGTGCTCGTCGATCCAGTCCGCGCGCAGGTCGCCGACGTCGGCGTTGGTGGCGATGTGGTACTCGGCCAGGTCGTGGTTGACCACGTGCCCGGTGCGCGGGTCCATCGTGCTGCTTTCGAACAGCGCCATGGACAACCCCATCGTCATGCCGCCGAGGAGCTGGGACCGGGCCGTCAGCGGGTTGACGATCCGGCCGGCCGCGAACGTGCCGTACAGCCGCGGCACGCGGATTTCGCCCGTGTCGGCGTCGACGCGCACTTCGGCGAACTGCGCGCCGAACGCGTACATCGAGTATTGCTCTTCGGCCGGGTTCTCCGGCGTGTCCGCGGCGGCTTCGGCGCCGTCGGCCGGGTCGCTGCCGTACTTGTCGCGGAACGCCTCCGCCGCGGCGACGATCGCCGTTCCCCAGGAGGCGGTGCCGGAGGAACCGCCGGCGACGGTCGCGTTCGGGTAGCCGGTGTCGCCGATGCGGGCCTCGACGTCCGCCACCGGCACGCCGAGGGCATCGGCCGCGATCTGCGGCAGGATCGTCCAGGCGCCGGTGCCGAGGTCGGCGGCGCCGATCTCCACGACGTACCGCCCGGCCTCGAACCGGATCAGCGCCGTGGACCCGGTCGAGCGCTTCGCCGGGTACACCGACGCGGCGACCCCGGTGCCGGTCAGCCACCGGCCGTCCCCGCGGACACCGGGCCGCGGATCCCGGTCCGCCCAGCCGAAGCGCTCGGCCCCGGTGCGCAGGCACGCCACGAGGTTGCGGCTGGAGAACGGCCGTCCGTTCTCCGGGTCGCGGTCGGGCTCGTTGCGCACCCGCAGCTCGACCGGGTCCACACCCAGCGCCACGGCGAGCTCGTCCATCGCGACTTCCGGGCCGAACATGCCGGGGCACTCCCCCGGCGCCCGCATCCACGACGGCACCGGCACGTCCAGCGCGGCGAGCCGGTGGCTGGTGGCCCGGTTCGGCACCGCATACAGCATCCGCGCGGGCACCCCGGTCTGCTCGGCGAACTCCTTGATCCGCGACGTCTGCTCCACGACGTCGACCCGCAGCGCGGTCAGCCGCCCGTCGGCGTCCGCGCCGAGCCGGACCCGCTGGATCGTCGGCGTGCGGTACCCGGCGAGGGCGAACATCTGCGGCCGGGTCAGCGCGAGCTTGACCGGGCGGCCCGGCACCGCGCGGGCGGCCATGGCCGCAAGCACGACGTTCGCGTGCGGGGTGCCCTTCGACCCGAACCCGCCGCCGACGTAGGGGCAGCGGACCCGCACCTCCTCCTCGGGCAGCCCGAACACCCCGGCGACGGCCGAGCGCACCGGGTGGACCCCCTGCGTGGAGTCCCAGAGCGTGAGGATCCCGTTGTCCCACAACGCGGTCGTCGCGTGCGGCTCCAGCGGGTTGTTGTGCTGCATCGCCGTCGTGTACGTCTCGCCGATCGTCACCGCCGCCCGCTCGAGCTCGGCGTCGGCGTCGCCCTGCGCGGTGTCGGTCGGGAAGGCCGGGTTCACCGAGTCCGGCGCGTACAGGTCGCTGCGGCCGGCGCTGAGCTCGACGTCGTGCGGCTCGGCGTCGTATTCGACCGCCACGAGTTCCGCGGCGTGCCGGGCGGTCTCCGGGGTCTCGGCCAGCACCAGCGCGACGACGTGGCCGCGGAAGGGTACTTCGGGACCCTGCAGCACGGCGAGCTCGGCGTCGTCGGTGCTCGCCAGCCGTTCGGCCGTGAACGGCGTGATCACCCGCACCACGCCGTCAAGGCTTTCGGCGGGCACGGTGGCGATCCGGGCGCAGCGGCCGCGGGCGATCGTGGCCTGCACCGGGTGGCAGTACAGCGGGCGATCAGCGGGCGTTTCGAAGGCGTACGGTGCGGTCCCGGTGACCTTGGCCGGGCCGTCGCGGCGGGTGGTGGCGGTCCCCATGGCACGGGGTTCGAGCAGCTCGGTCATCGGGTCGGCTCCTCGGTGGTCAGCTCGCGCAGCACCGCGGCCAGGGTGCGGCGGACGAGCGGGATCTTGAAGGCGTTGCCGCCGTCGACGCCGTCGAGCGCGTGGGCCCCGGCCAGCTCGGCCTCCGCCGCCGCCCGGAAGACGTCCGCACCCGGCCGGGCCCCGCGCAGCACGGCTTCCGCCTCGGTGGCCCGCCACGGTTTGTGCGCCACTCCGCCGAGCACGACGCGGACGTCGTCGATCTTCCCGTCCACAAGGGACACTCCGGCGCCCACCGAAACGAGCGCGAACGCGTACGACGCCCGGTCCCTGACCTTGCGGTAGGCCGACCGGTGCGCCCACGGCACGGCGGGCAGCGTGAAGCCGGTGATCAGCTCGCCGTGTTCAAGGACCGTGTCGCGTTCGGGGTGGTCGCCGGGCAGCCGGTGCAGGTCTCCGGAGGCGATTTCCCGTTCGCCGCCGGCCCCGGTGACGTGCACCCGCGCGTCTAGGGCCGTCAGCGCGACCGCCATGTCGGAGGGGTGGGTGGCCACGCACGCCTCGGACGCGCCGAGGATCGCGTGCTGGCGGGTGGCTCCGCCCAGCGCCGAGCACCCGGAGCCGGGCTCGCGCTTGTTGCAGGGCGTCGTCACGTCCTGGAAGTAGAGGCAGCGCGTGCGCTGCAACGGGTTGCCGCCGGCCGTGGCCATGTTGCGCAGCTGGGCGGACGCGCCGGCGAGCAGCGCTTCGGCCAGCACCGGGTACCGCGCGCGGACCGCGGCGTGCGCCGCCAGATCGCTGTTGCGCACCCGGGCCCCGACGAACAGGCTGCCGTCTTCGTGCTCGCGGATCTCGTCCGACGTCACGCCGGTGACGTCGACGACCCGGTCCGGCCGGGCCACCCCGAGCTTGAGGTGGTCGACGAGGTTCGTGCCGCCGGCGAGGAACACCGCGTCCGGGTCCGCGGCCACGGCCCGCACGGCCTCGGCCAGCGTGGCCGGCCTGGCGAAGGTGAAGGTCTTCATCGCGACTCCCGGACGGCGGCGACGATCCCGGCGTAGGCGCCGCAGCGGCAGAGGTTGCCGCTCATCCGCTCGGCGATCTCCTCGTCCGACCACTGTGGAGCACCGCTGACCGGCGAGGTCACGTGGCTCGGCGCCCCGGCGGCGAACTCGGCCAGCAACCCGGCGGCCGAGCAGATCTGCCCCGGCGTGCAGTACCCGCACTGGAAGGCGTCGTTGTCGAGGAAGGCCTGCTGGATCGGGTGCAGCTCGCCGTCGCGGGCGAGCCCGGCCGCCGTCGTGACGTCCGCGCCGTCGCAGGTCACGGCCAGGGTCAGGCAGCTCAGCACCCGGCGGCCGCCGACCAGCACGGTGCACGCGCCGCACTGGCCGTGGTCACAGCCCTTCTTCGCCACCGGCTCGCCGAGCTGCTCGCGGAGGAGGTCCAAGAGGGTCCGCCGCGGGTCCACCGCCACTTCGTGCTCGGTCCCGTCGACCCGCACCGCGATCGCGGGTCCCGCACCGGTGTCTTCGCTCGCCGCCATGCGCTGCCCTTTCCGTGGGATCGTTCGGCGTACCCGTTCGCGGCGCGACAAAACCTGCAGGTCACGCCGTGGAGCGCGGGTGCGGGCCGGCTCAGCGGCTGCCTCGGCGGCGCGCCGCGGCGAGCAGCGCCAGCCCGGCTCCGAGCAGCGCCAGCAGCACGATCGCCTGCGCGGGCAGGCCGCCGATGCCGGTGCCGGGGAGGCTCCCACCCGGCTCGCCGGGCCCACCCGGCGGTGACGCCGGGCCCGGCGTCGAGGTGCCGCCGGCCGAGTCGGGTGGTGGTGTCGCGGTCGACGAGCCGGCCGGGGTGGTCGTGGCACTCGAAGAACCGGCCGTCGTCGAGGTCGTCGCGGCGGACGAGGAAGTCACCGTCGACGAGGTGGCAGGTGTCGACGAGCTCGTGGGGGTCGTCGAAGTGGCGGGGGTTTTGGAGGTCGTCGGCGGCCGGGCTGCGCAGTGCGCCTCGACTTCACCGAGGCGCAGTGACAGCACCGGCCCGTTGTACACCGGCTTGCCGTCCTTGTCCTTCAGCGCCGCGGTGACGTCGATGTCCAGGCCGGCTCGCGCGTAGTCCCGGCGGCTCTGCGCGGACGGGTCCTGGTACGGCGTCACCACGACCGTCAGCGTGCTCTTGCCGATCCCGGCGGCACCGAGCTCGGCCCCGGTCACGCTCAGCTCGGTGCGGCCCGGGCGCACGAGGTGCCCGAGCACCCGGATCACGCTGCTGTCGCTGCGGTTGTACGCCAGCGCCCACGGCCCCACCGGCGGTGGCACGCACTCGGCGTAGGAATCGAACGAAGCCACCTGGAGGAAGGACTTGCTCCCGGACTTCACCTCCAGCGCGGTCAGCTGCGCCTGCGCCCAGTTCTTGGCCGGGTCGGCGGCGGTCCGGGTCTGCTTCGTGGCGACGCCGATCCGGTGCAGCATCCCGTCCGGGTCGCTGAAGTCGCCGTTGTCGGTCTCACCGGCACCGGCGGATTCCGCCACCCCGTACCGGCCGGTGTAGGCCTCGAGACCCAGCGCTTCGACCGGTGCTTCCGTCAACCGGACGAGCGTCGCGGAGGCGGGCGCGGCGGACCGCGCGGCCGGGGCGACCGTCCGTGCGGCCGGACCGGCCAACGCGAGCGTCACAGCGCCCGCGGAGACGGCCAAGCCGGTCAGGGCGTGGGCGAAGCGAAGCGGAATCACCGGTTCAACGAAGCACAGGCGCGAACGGCTCACGACCGGTGTCGCCGGTCCGGTGGCGGTGATCAACCGATGGAGTGAGCGGCCCGGACTGGTAGACGACCGGTCGTACACTGACGGGGTGGGCAGGACGAGTGACGGCAAGGAGCGCATCGTCGCCGCCGGACGACGGCTGATGGAGCAGCGTGGCTACTCCGCGCTGGGCGTCGCCGAGATCTGCAAGAGCGCCGGAGCACCCAAGGGCAGCTTCTACTACTTCTTCGACTCGAAGGAGGCGTTGGCGCTCGAGGTGATCGCCTGCGAGTGGGCCGAACAGCGGCGGGCGTGGGCGGAGATCCTCGAGGGCCCGGGGGCGCCCCTGCACCGGCTCCGCGCGCTCTTCGACTCGACCGCCGCCACCCAGCGGTCCGGGCAGGCGGACTGCGGCACCGTTTCGGGCTGCCTGTTCGGCAACCTGAGCCTCGAACTGAGCAACCAGGCCGAGCCCGTCCGGCGCGCGCTGCAGGACATCTTCGGCGAGCAGGCGGAGCTGGTGCGGGCGGTGGTCGAGGAAGCCGTGGCCCGCGGTGACGCGCGAGCCGCCGACCCCGCCGCCGCGGCGCGGGCCGTCGTGGCCCAGCTGGAAGGCCAGGTGCTCTTCGCCAAGCTCTACAACGACACCGGCCACCTCGACGCGCTGTGGACCCACTGCCTCGCGCTCGTCGGCGCGCCCGCCTGACGGACCGAGGCGGGAAGCAGGTGCGTACCACCCGCTTCCCGCGCTTCTCAGATCCTCGACACGTGGTAGTGGCCGATCAGCCACCGGCCGTCGTCCTGCCGCTCGAAGAGCACGGTCAGGTGGAACCGCCACACGGTGCCGTCCGGCCGCGTGAAGTCCGGATCGACGTACGCCAGCAGCACGCCGTCGGCCAGCGGGCGCAGTTCCCGGACCTCGTAGCGGACGGTCAGCCCGGCCGGCTGCTGCTCGTAGTACTCCTCGACGCCCTTGCGCCCCAGCGAGTACGCCGGGTGCGCGCCCTGGAAGAGGGCGTTCTCGGTGAAGAGCGCGGCGACGTCGGCCGGGCGGTGGTCGTCGATGCCCGCCCGCCAGGCGTCGAGCACCCGGGTCACGATCGCCCGGTCCTCAGTGGCCGGCACTTTGACCGCCGTTGACGTTGAGGATCTCGCCGGTGACGAACGGCGCGTTCTCCAGGTAGAGCACGCCGTTGACGACGTCGCCGACCTCGCCCATCCGGCCGAGCGGGTGCAGTCCGCCGCGCTCCGCGTAGGTCTCGGGCGGGTTGAGCGCGGTCTTGTGGATGCCCGGCGCGACGGCGTTGACCCGGATGCCGCGCCCGGCGTACTCGACGGCCAGCGACTTCGTGACCGCCTGCAGGCCGCCCTTGGTCAGCATCGCCACCGAGGCGGGCACCGCCGAGAGCGGGTGCTCGACGAGGCTGGTGGTGATCTGCACGATGTGCCCGCCGCCCTGGGCGAGCATCGGCGGCACGACCTGCCGGGTCAGGTGGAACCAGCCGGCCAGGTTCACCGCCACCAAGCGCTCGAAGTCGTCGAAGGTGAAGTCCGTGAACGGCTTCGCGTCGAAGACGCCGGCGTTGTTGACCAGCGTGTCGACCCGCCCGAACCGCTCGAGCGCCGTCTCCACGACCCGCTGCGCCGTGGCCGGGTCGGTGATGTCCCCGGCCACCGTGGCCACTCCGGCGTCGTTCGCCTCGCGCACCGAGCGGGCCGTGGCCACGACCGCCCAGCCCTGCTTCCGGTACCCCTCGACGATCGCCGCGCCGAAGCCCTGCGAAGCCCCGGTGACCACGGCCACCTTCTGCGCACTGCTCATGATCCCATCCTCAGTAGTAGACCGGTTGTCTACCACTGACGCTAACCAGCCACCGGACTCACCGCCACGAGGTGCAGCCTCCCAGCCGGGAGGAAACTCCTCTCAGGAGCGCGCGTAGGGGTCGGTGGACGGCAACCACGCGCTGCCGTCCGCGGGAACGCCCTCGACACCGTCGGTCAAGGCCTCGACGACCGCCCGCACGGCGGCGCGGTCGTCGTCCCGGCGGGTGACCAGCGACCACGTCCAGTAGGGCGCCG
Organism: Amycolatopsis sp. lyj-23; assembly: GCF_046549135.1. Classification (NCBI taxonomy): domain Bacteria; kingdom Bacillati; phylum Actinomycetota; class Actinomycetes; order Pseudonocardiales; family Pseudonocardiaceae; genus Amycolatopsis; species Amycolatopsis sp. lyj-23. The sequence goes on from NZ_JAJPWN010000007.1 coordinate 498,638, forward strand.
GGTCGACGATCGGCCGGGCCACCAGCCCGGCGGGCAGCGGCGTGGTCTGCCCCTTCGGCGAGTTGACCACCGGCCGGTCCGCGCGGCGCACGTGCTCGAAGAACGCGGGCCCGGTGATCCCGTTGTCCTCGGTCCGCACGACGAGCGCGCCGGTGTCCCGGCTGAACTGGCCGGCGTAGAGGTTCCACGACGCCCAGCTGACGGTGTCGGAGTCGACCAGGACCGCGGTGTCCGCCGCGGCCACCGGCGACGTGTCCGTCCCGGGCGAGACGGCGTAGAGGCGGTCGGCGCCGAGGAAGCGGGCGTCGAGGTCCTGCGCGGCCAGATCGGGTTTCTGCACCCAGCAGACGGCGAGGTCGATGCTGCCGTCGGCCACCCGGCCGGCCTGGGCGTGCGACGGCATCACCCAGGCGTCGACCTGCAGGTTCGCCACCCCGGACGTGCGCTGGGCGAGGTCGGCGGGCAGCCAGTTGACGTACCCCAGCCGGACGGTCCCGGTCCCGCGGAGCGACCCGGCGTGCCGGCGCAGCTCGTCGGCCCCGTGCAGCAGCTCGCGAGCCTCCGGCAGCAGCGCCCGCCCGGCTTCGGTGAGGTCCATCCGGCGGCGGTCGCGGTCGAACAGGCGCACCCCGAGATCCCGTTCCAGGGCCTTGATCTGCTGGGACAGCGACGGGCCGGCGATGTGCAGCCGCTCGGCCGCCCGGCCGAAGTTCATCTCTTCGGCGAGGGTGACGAAGTAGCGCAGCTGACGCAGTTCCACGTCGTCATCCTAGGTCCGGCCACAAAGGACGCTACCGGGCTCGGCGCAGCGCACCGGCCAGCACCACCATACCCGCGCCACCCCCGGCAACCACCCACATCGCGGTACCCGGCAGCAACCCGCCGACGAGCGCGACCCCCACCGCACCGCCGGTCTGACGCACGGCGTTGAGCACGCCGGCGGCGAGCCCCGCCGCGCCGGGCAGCGCGGTCATGGCCACCGACGTCATGGCGGGCATGGCGAGCGAGCAGCACCCGAAGACCACCGAGCAGGCGATGAGCAGCACCGGAGCGCGGCCGGACGGCAGCAGCGCCAGGCCCACCGACCCGGCGAGCGCCAGGAGGCCGCCGGCCACGATCGGCCCGCGCGCGCCGAACCGGTGCGTGAGCCGTCCGCTGAAGAAGGCGTTGACGCCCACCACGAGCGTGAGCGGCACGAGCAGCAGCCCGGCGGCGAGCGCGTCGAGCCGCCAGACCCGCTGCAGGAACAGGGCGAGGCAGAACAGCGTGCCGTAGAGGCAGAAGTTGAACAGGCCGCCGATGAGCGTGGCGGCGGCGAAATCGCGGACCTTCAGCACGCCGGGCGGCAGCACCGGCGCGGAGACCGTCCGCTCGGCGGCCGCGAACCCGAGGCCCGCGGCGACCCCGGTGCCGAGGAGGCCCAGCGCCGTCGCGTCGGTCCACCCCGCGTGCCCGGCCTCGATCAGGCCGGCGACCACGCACGCCAGCGCGGCCGTGCCGAGGACCTGCCCGGCGAGGTCGAGCCGGGTGCGTTCGCGGAGTGGCGTCTCGGTGACGCACCGGCGCGTCAGCACCAGAGTGACCAGCCCGACCGGCACGTTCACGGCGAACACCAGCCGCCAGTCGGCCAACCCGACGGCGAGGCCGCCCAGCACCGGCCCGGCCGCGAGCCCGGCCCCGCTCATGCCGCCCCACACACCGAGAGCGCGCGCCCGGGCGCCCGCGTCGGGGAACCGGTGGACGATCAAGGCGAGCGACGACGGCAGCAACGCGGCCGCGCCGACTCCCTGGACGGCCCGCGCGGTGACCAGCCAGGGCAGCGACCCGGCCGTGGCACAGGCAAGCGAAGCCAGGACGAACACGGCCGTGCCGGCTTCGAAGACGCGGCGGGCGCCCCACCGGTCGCCCGCCGCACCCCAGGTGAGCAGGAAGGCGGCCAGCGCGACGGTGTAGGAGTCGACCACCCACTGCAGGGCCGCGGTCGACGCTTCGCCGAATTCGGCCCCGATGGCGGGCAGCGCGAGGTTCACGATGGTCGCGTCGAGCGTGATCATCAGGAACCCGAGGCACACCGCGGTGAGCGCCAGCCGGGCCGGAGCCCGCTGCGCAGTCGAGGCGATCATGGCTCCGAGTGAACCCCGGGGACGCTTCGGCGGTCCACGAACCGTTGCCTCCCAGGTGCGAGGCGCCGCCTCCCAGGGTCTCCGCGAGCCGCGCTCAGGTGGCGTCGGAGTCGATCGGCGCACGCTCGCCGGGGCGCAAGGCCGGTGCCGCGGGCGGGCTGTCGTCGAGGAGGTGGTGACGCAGGGCGGCTCTCGGGTCGAAATCGCGCAGCGCCTGCAGGTCCTGCAACGGTTTGCGCAGCTGCTGGAACTCCGGGCCCAGTTCGGCCTCGAGCTGCTGCTGGGCTTCCGCGGCGAACCCGCGGATCCGGCGTACCGCGCGGGTCGCCTGGCTCACCGCGCCGGGCAGCCGCTCGGGGCCGAGGATGAACAACGCCGCCGCGAGCAGGATCACCAGGTGCTCCAGGCTGAGACCGAACACCGGGTGACCTTAGCCGCCACCCGCTTAGCGAACGCTGAGAGCGCGACGGCCGCGGCAGCGAGCACCTCGCCCCTTTGGACCGTCTAGCCCGACCTCGGGCACCGACCAGCACCCCGCGCTCCTGTGGATCGGCTTAAGAAAGCCGTCGCGGCCTCCCCCGCGCCGCCGTGCGGGCGGCACCATCGACGCCATGGTGGTGCTCTCCGAACGGGCCGCCGTGCGGCGGCTGCACGATCGGCTCGGCTTCGGGCCGCGGGCGGGGGATCTCGACCGCGGGTTCGCCGAGACCCGCGATCGGCTGCTCGGCGGCGGGCCGGACGCCGGTGCGGCCGCGACCCCGATGCCCGACCTCGGGCCGCCGCCGGACCATCCCGGCAAAGACCCGGCGGCGAAACAGCAGGCGCGTCAGGCGACGCAGGCGCAAGCCACGCAGGCCGCCGCATGGTGGCTCGATCGGATGGTGGCCGCCGATCTCGCGTCCGTGGAACGGCTGACCTGGTTCTGGCACGGCCACTTCGCCACCGGCGAGCAGAAGGTGCGCAGCCCGCGGCTGATGCTCGCGCAGAACCGGACCCAGCGCGACCACGCGCTCGGCAGCTTCACCGACCTGGCCCGCGCCATGGTCGTCGACCCGGCGATGCTGTTGTGGCTCGATGGCAACAGCAACAAGGCAGGCAAGCCGAACGAGAACCTGTCGCGGGAGTTCATGGAGCTGTTCACCCTCGGCATCGGGCACTACACCGAAGACGACGTCCGCGAAGCCGCCCGCGCGCTGACCGGCTGGACCGCCGAGCGCGACGCCACCGGCGCGCAGCTGGTCGCCAAGCGGCACGACACCGGGGTGAAGCGGATCCTGGGCGCCAGCGGCGACTTCGACGCGCAGTCCTTTGTGGACCTCGTGCTGGGCAGGCCGGAATCGGCCGCGTTCGTGGTCGGGCGGATCTGGTCACGGCTGGTGTCCACGACCCCGCCGCCGCCGGACACGCTGAACCGGCTGGTGGCCACCTACGGCGGCCGGCGCGACATCAGCGCCCTGCTGCGCGCGATCACCGGTGAAGCCGCGTTCCACGACAGCGGGACCGCCCTGGTCAAACAGCCCGTCGAATGGCTGGCCGGGCTGCTGCGCGCCCTCGGCGTCCGGCCGGGGCGGCTCGACGACAAGACCCGCGGCGGCCTGCTGACGGCGTTGCGCGGGATGGGCCAGGTGCCGTTCCAGCCGCCGAGCGTCGGGGGCTGGGCCGCGGGCGGCGCGTGGCTGACGACGTCGGCGGGGGTGGCGCGGCTGCACGCCGCCCAGCTGGTCGCCGCGCACGCGGACCTCGGCGTGGTGGCGAAGGCGCGGGACAAGGTCGCCGCGATCGGTGACCTGCTCGGCGTCGACGCCTGGTCCGACCGCACGCGCGCGGCCCTGGCCGGGGTCGGCGGCAACGCCCGTCAACTGTCCACAGTGGCCGCTTGTGCCCCCGAATACGTAGTGAGCGGGTGACGATCGTGCAGCAGGTGAACCGTCGCAGGTTCCTCACCGCGACCGGCGTGACGGCCGCCGCGGCGCTGGCCGCCAGCGCCACGCAGGTCGACTGGGGCCGGCTGGTGTCGGCCGCCCAGGAGAACCCCCTCGACCCGGACGCCGGCGTGCTGGTGGTCGTCACCCTCTACGGCGGCAACGACGGGCTCAACACCGTCGTCCCGGCGAGCGATCCGGCGTACCGGAACGCCCGCTCGGAACTCGCGTACCGGCCGGAAGAGGTGCTGGACCTCGGCGAGGGGCTCGGCCTGAACCCCGGCATGAAGGGCTTCAAGAGCCTCTGGGACGACGGCCGCCTCGCCGTGCTGCGCGGGGTCGGCTACCCGAAACCGGACCACAGCCACTTCCGGTCGATGGCGATCTGGCAGACGGCGTCGCCGGAGACGTCGGTGCCGACCGGCTGGCTCGGCCGCTGGCTCGACGCCACCGGCGACGACCCGCTGCGCGCGGTCTCCGTCGACCCGGTGCTGCCGCCGATGCTGGCCGGCGAGCGCACCGCCGCCGCGTCCCTGCCGGTCGGCGGCCTGAAGCTGCCGGGAGGGGCGCTCGGCCAGGCGTTCGCCGACCTCGGCGCGGCGCAGCCGGGCGAAGGGTTCTGGCAGGCCCGTGCCGCGCGGTCGGTGACCGACCTGCACCGGGCCGTGCAGACGCTCGGCAAGCCCGCGAAGGACGGGCAGAAGGCCAAGGGCGAGCTGTCCGCCCAGCTCGACGTCGTCGCCGGGCTGATCGAAGCGGGCGTGCCGACGCGGGCGTACTCGGTATCGCTGGGCGGTTTCGACACCCACGCCGACGAGCGCGGCACCCAGCAGCGGCTGCTGACCGAGCTGGACGGCGCCCTGACGCCGTTCGTGCAGCGCCTCGCGAAGACCGACCGCGGCAAGCAGGCGACGGTGCTGGTGTACTCGGAGTTCGGGCGGCGCGTGACGGCGAACGCCAGCCAGGGCACCGACCACGGCACGGCGGGCCCGGTCTTCGTCCTCGGCTCGAAGGTCGAGGGCGGCTTCCACGGCGCCGAGCCCAGCCTGACCGACCTCGACGACGGCGACCTGAAGCGCACCACGGACTTCCGCGACGTCTACGCGTCGCTCGTCGAGAACGTGCTCGGCACCGACGCGGGCCGGGTCCTGCCCGGGCACAGCGGGCGGCTCGACGGGTTGTTCGCCTGACCACCGGACGCTGACCGGCGGCTCACGGCTCGACCGGCAGCCCGGCCAGGCGGAACCGCGCTCCCCCGCCGGGCGCGGCTTCGCACCAGAGGTCGCCGCCGTGGGCCCGGGCGAACCCGCGGGCGATCGGGAGGCCGAGGCCCGCGCCGGCCCGGCTGCGGGCGGCGTCGAGCCGGACGAGCCGGTCGAAGATCCGTTCGCGGTCCGCGGCCGGGACGCCCGGGCCGGTGTCGGTCACCGTCACGCCGTCGCCGGTGACCTCGAGCGTGATCGTGCCCCGGCCGTCCACCGCGCGCACGGCGTTGCCGGTCAGGTTGGCGAGGACCTGGGTCAGCCGGGCGCGGTCGCCGAGCACGGTCGTGTCCGGCCCGGTCACCTCGACCGCGACCTCCGGCGCGGTCAGCCGCACCTGCTCGGCCTGCACCTCGGCCAGTTCCCGCAGCGGCACCGGTGCCCGCTCGAGCTCGGCGCCCGCGTCGAGCCGGGCCAGGTCCAGCAGGTCGGCGACGAGCTTGCCGGCCCGCTGCGACTCGCGGACCACCAGCAGCTGCAACCGTTCCCGGTGCTCGTGGGGCGTGTCCGGGGGCTGCTGCAGCAACGCCTCGGCCGCCGCCTGCACACCCGCCAGCGGGGTCCGCAGTTCGTGGGCGGCGTCGGCGACGAACCGCCGCGTCCGCTCTTCGGAGGCGCGGGCGGCGCCTTCCGCGCCTTCGAGCGCGTCGAGGGCCGAGTCGAACGCGGCCGCTGCGCGCCCCAGCTCGGTGCCGGTCCGCTCGGGAGCGAGCCGGCCGCCGCGCTCACCGGACACGATCGACCGCGCCAGCCGGGTCATCGCGTCCAGCGGCGCGAGCGCGAACCGCACCGCCAGCAGCAGCGCCGCGGCGGCGACCGCCAGCGCGGCGACGCCGGTCGCCAGCAGCACCCACCGCAGGCTCCGCTCGGCGGCCGCGATCAGGGACTCGTCGGCGGTGAGGGTCAGCTTGGCGCCGTTGATCCGCGGCGGCCCGGACAGCGTCGCGTGCACCTGCCGGAGCCGGGCGTCGGCCGGCAACGGCGCCGCCCCGAAGAACGCGCCGCCGGGCAGGGTCAGCGAGCCGGTCACCCCCCGCGTTTCCACGCGCCGCAGCAGGGTCTGCGGGGCGGCGTTCTGCTTGGCCAGCTGCTGGGCGAGCTGGACGCGGGTGGTGAGCACCGTGTTGACGTCCCGCTCGGCCTGCGCGCGGAAGACGGCGTCCACCACGAAGCCGACGGCGACGAGCACCACCGCGAGCACGACCAGCACGGTGACGGTGACCCGGCGGCGCAGCGACGCGGTCCGCAGGCTCACGGCTCGCCGCGCAGGACGTATCCCTGGCCGCGCACGGTGTGCAGCACGCGCGGCCCGTGCGCTTCGAGCTTCCGGCGCAGGGTGCTGACGTTGACCTCGACGAGGTTCGGTGCGGAGTCGCCGTAGCCCCACACGGCGGTGAGGACCTGGGTCTTGGACACCACCCGGTCGCGGTGCTGGGCGAAGTACAGCAGCACCTTCCACTCGGTCGAGGTCAGCTCGACGTCGGCGTCGCCGTAGCGGGCGCGGCCACCCTCGACGTCGATCACCAGGTCCCCGACCTCGACGGCGGGCCGGGAGCGCCCGGTCCGGCGCAGCACGGCGGTCACCCGCGCGACCAGTTCGGCGAGCACGAACGGCTTCACGACGTAGTCGTCGGCTCCTTCGCCGAGCCCGCGCAGCCGATCCTCGACCCCGTCGCGCGCGGTCAGCATGACCACGCCGGCGGCCGAGGTCCGCCGGATCACCCGCAGCAGCTCGAACCCGTCCCGGCCGGGCAGCAGCACGTCCAGCACCACCAGGTCCGGCCGGGTCCGGGCCAGCTCCGCCTCCAGTTCCGCGCCGTCGGACCGCGAGCGCACCGAGAAGCCCGCATCGGCCAGCGCGGATTCGACCGGCACACGGATCGCTTCGGCGTCCTCGATCACCAGGACGCGCGGCGGAGTCGGCTCATCCACCCCGCCAGCCTAGAGGCCCGGCGTGGCTACAGTGGACAGGTGCTGCGGTACACCGAGATGCCGGTCGCGTCCGCCGCGGGCAAGGTGGCGTTCAGCTGATCGAGGTGCGCCGGGGCGACGACCGGGTCGCGCCGACCGGCGATGAACATCGTCGGCACCCGGTCGCCGGCCAGGTCGAGATTGCTTACCGGGGTGCCGGGCGGCACTTTCGCCTGCGCCGTCGCGAAGGGCCCGTACGGCGCCGCCCGGCACCTACCCGCGGCCGCTCAGGAGCGCGATCTCGCGGTGCAGCTCGGGGACGTGCGCTTCGCTTTCGGGCTTCATCAAGACGCTGCGCAGGATCCGGCCGCGAGGAACGTCTGCACGCACTTCGTGGCCGCGGCGGGCCAGGTCGTCGCCGGTGACGGTGTAGGTGGCGACGAACAACGCCCGGTCGGCAGGGCGGCGCATCCCGGCGTCGAGCACGTGCGCGCTGACGCGGTCGACTTCGGACAGCGTCTCCCGGGCGGGGAAGTAGCTGACGATGTCGAGCTGCGGCGGCTGGAACACCGCCAGTTCGGCGCTGTCGGCGATCAGGCCGGCCCAGGCGAGTGCGGCGCGGCGCCCGGGCCGCAGCACCGCGCCGAGCCCGTCCGGGGTCAGCGGCAGCACCTTCGACGTCAACCACAGCGCGGCGGCCGCGGCGCCGGCCCGGGAGCACTCCAGGGAGATCTCGCCGAGGTGCAGCTCGTCCGAGGTGAAGTAGGTGTACGGCGAATCGTGCAGGTAGTGCCGGGCCACCGAAGGATCGCGGAAGAGCACGGCGCCGCAGCCGTAGGGCTGCAGCCCGTGCTTGTGCGGGTCGATGACCACCGAATCGGCGTCGGCGATGGCGCGGAAGGGCGCCGAGGGCACCCCGTCGGCGGTGTCGTCGGCGATGAGCCGGAAGAACCCGCCGTACGCGGCGTCCACGTGCACCCGGGCCCCGTACCGGCGGGCGAGGGCGACGATCTCGCCGACCGGATCGACCGCGCCCAGCCCGGTCGTCCCGGTGGTCGCGACCACGGTGCCGATCCGGCCGGTGCGGAGCAGGTCTTCGAGCGCGTCGAGGTCGAGGCAGCCGGACGGCGTGGTGGCCACCGGAACCGCCTCGACGCCGAGCAGGTGGCTCATCCGGCCGTGGGTGTAGTGGGCGTCGGCGCTGTGGGCGATGGCCCGGCCCGGGTGCGTCTCACGGGCGACGAACAGCGCTTCCAGGTTCGCGATCGTCCCGCTGCTGGTCAGGTGCCCCAGGTGCTGCGGCAGCCCGAACATCGCCGCCAGGTCCGCGACCACTTCCTTTTCCATGGCCGCGGTGGCCGGACCGCCGTCGAGGGCGTGGTTGTTCGGGTTGACCAGCATCGCGCTCAGGTAGCCGGCCACCGCCGCCGGGTGGGGCGGTTTGAGCATCTGCCCGGCGTAGCGGGGGTGGAAGAACGGGTAGTTGTCCCGCAGGCGCCGGTGCAGCTCCGCGGTCGCCTCCCGGAACCGGTCGAGCGGCACGTCCTGCGCCGGGTGCGGGTCGTAGCCGCCGTACTCCGCCATCCAGGCCCCGACGTCGCGGACGGCGTCGCCCAGCGCGGCGGCGAGCTCCGCGAAACCGGCCGGTCCCGCACGCAGGACACCATCGTTCCGGTTCATCGCGCGGCGGCTCCCTGACCTGGGTATGGATAGATAATTATCGTGGCATAACTATCGGGTACCGTAAAGGGGTGCCGCTCCCCCCGCCTCCGGATCCGTACGCCGACCTGGCCGACCTCGTGCTCAACGTGGCGCGCCTGATTCGCCTGCGCACCCCGGCCGAGCCGGACGTCGTGCCGCTCACCGCCACGGAGCGCCAGGTCATGCGCAGCGTCGACCTCGACCCGGGCTGCGCACCGAGCCGCATCGCCGAGCGCACCGGGCTGCAGCGCACGAACGTCAGCACCGCCCTTCGCGGCCTCGAAGCCAAGGGCATGCTGACCCGCACCGGCCACGGCCGGACGGTCACCGTGCACCCGACGGAGCTGGCCCGGACCAATCTGACCGTCCTGCGCGGCGCCTGGTCGGAGCTGCTGGGCGGCCTCCTCGGCGACATCGACCCGGGCACGATCACGCGGTGCACCGAGACCCTCGCCCGCCTCGAGCAGCGGTTCGCCGGAAGCGATCGACCTTCGGCCAGCTGAGGAGTCATCAGCGCACGGCGCTTCCGCAGGAACGGCACCGGACCTGCCCGGGGAACCGCCAACCGGCCGGTCACGGCTGACCCGGTCGGCGCAATCCGTCAGTTTCTGCCCGGAGTACCGCACGACGGTGTTAACTTCCGTCCGTCATCCGCTCCCGAGCGAGGTGGTCGAAGCACTGTGACACTGCAGACGGACAAGTTCGCCGCCTACCTGCGCATGCTGAAGGACCGCAGCGGGCAGGGCTATGAACGGCTCGGCAAGCAGGCCGGGGCCAGTGGCTCCAGCCTGCACCGGTACTGCTCCGGCAAGAGCGTCCCCGCGGACTACCGCGTCGTCCACTCGTTCGCCAAGGTCTGCGGCGCCTCCCCGGCGGAACTGCGCGAACTGCACCAGCTGTGGGCGCTCGCCGACGCCGGCCGCGTCGACGAAGCGGAGCAGGCCGGCGCCGCGACCGGTGGCGATGTCGCGCCGCCGCGCCGCCGGCGTGCCTACGCCGCGACGGCCATCGGCGTCGTGGTGCTGCTGGCGGCCGGGCTCGTGTGGCTCACCTCCGACGCTTCCGCACCGGCCGCGGGCCGGTACGCCGACCGGATGCTGTTCTCGGCCGCCTGCCGGCCGCCGGTGAGCATGGGCCAGCACGACGAGTGCGTCACCGAGGTGCAGAACCTGCTGGTCGCCGCCCGGGGGCGGCTCTCGGTCGACGGCTCGTTCGGCCCGGAGACGCTGCGCCGGGTCACCGCGTTCCAGGTGCTGGCCGGCCTGCCCGCCCGCGGCGTCGTCGACGAGGCCACCAAGACCGCGCTGTACGACCAGCGGACCAGCATGGCGACCTGGCCGGCGGCCACGGTGGAGCAGCGGATCCGGGCCGTGTTCACCGAAACGCCGGACACCGCGGTCGCGATCGCCCGCTGCGCCTCGTTCCTCGATCCGCTGTGGGTGCTGCCGAACACGAACGGCAGCCGCAACTGGGGTGTCTTCCAGATCTCCGACGCGCGCCTGCTGGAGCTGGGCGGCTCGCCGCGGCAGGCGTTCGACCCGGTCTGGAACATCGACGCGGCGCACCGCCTGTGGAGCGCGCACCACGACTTCCACGACTGGCCGTCCTGCTCGGCGGCGCTGGGGAACCCGCAGCCGCACTGAAACCACGGCTGACGCCGGGAACCCCGCGCGGTTCCCGGCGTCAGACCCCCAGTGGTGGATTCAGACCGTGCCGTTCTCCCACCACCACGAGCGGCCGAGGTCGGCCCGGCTGTCCACGTGCTGGTGGTCGGTGTTGTACGTCTCCAGTCCGGAGAAGCCGCAGGTCTCGGCCTTCTGGTAGACCGTCTTGTTGGCCACGCCCGGCACGTTGAGGTCGGCCGCGGTGCCGTAGAGGTGCATGCTGTCGCTCGCGCCGCCGATCGCCGCGTTGTGGGCGATGCTGCGGAAGCCGGAGTTCACCGTGATCGGCGTGTTCCCGAGCTTCTTGCGCAGCGCCTCCAGCTTGTACATGCAGCGGCGGGCGTTCTCCTTGGCCGTGGCCGCGCTGACCTTGCCGCCGCTGAAGGTCCCGCTCTCGCGGTCGGTGAACTCGCTGAAGTTGAAGTGGACGGTGGACCCGTCGCTCTGCTCCAGCGCGTTGAGCGCGGCCTGGGTGGCCGGACCGACCTGGGCGTCGGCCCCCAGCCCGTAGGCCGCCTGGAACCGGCGGACCGCCGCCGCGGTGCCGGGACCGAACTCGCCGTCGACGGAAACCCGGCTCTGGCTGGCGTGATCGGCGGCCCAGCCCGCGACCCGGATCTGGAGCTCGGTGACGTCGGCGCCGGTGTTGCCCTCGACGAGGGTGCGGGACCACGAATACGCCTGGGCGGTGCCGGACAGCAGCAGCGGGCTGACCGCCGCGGCCGCGCCGAGCACCACCGCGCCGCGGAGCACCGTGCGGCGGCTGAGGGGAAGAGTCATGCTTGTCCTTTCCTAGCGGGGGTTTCAGCGGTTGGCGAGCTGGTCGAGGTCGGCCTGGGTGCCGTTGAAGACGTCACCCGTCGCCGGCGCGGGGATGCCGTCGGGGATGGCCGCGTCGGTGTACTGCCACATCAGCCAGGTCCTCGACCCCGCGGGCAGCGCCGGCTGCGTGACGGACTGGCGGTAGTCCGCGAGCTGCATCGGGTAGGCCGAAAGCGCCGTGGTGCCGCCGAGGCAACTGTCCAGGAACGACTTCTGGGTGTAGATGATCGGGGTCCGGCCGAACGCCGCCTGGACCTTGTCCAGCCACGCCTTGACGTCGGCGACCGTCACGTACGGCGGGCACCCGCCGGAACCGTCGTCCTTCCACTCCAGGTCGAACACCGGCGGCAGGTCACCGGCGCGCTTGCCGGTGTACCCGGTGGCCTTCACCGCGGCGATGAACCGGTCGGCCTGTGCGCCGCCGGTGCCGGCCGCCGTGCCCGTGTAGAAGTGGTACGGCCCCACGGCCAGGCCGGCGTTGCGCGCGGCGGGCAGGTCCGTGGCCAGGTACTCGTCGGTGGTGTTGAGGCCGCGCGTCGCCTTGACGGTCGCGAACTCGACGCCGGACGCCTTCACCGCGCCCCAGTTGATCGGCGCGCCCCCGGGGTGCTGGTACTTCGCCGTGTCGACGCCGTCGATCGGGTGCCCGGCGGGCTTCAGCGGTGTGCAGTAGGCGTTGCGGCTGGACCAGTCGGTGACCTTCGCCCAGGTCGTGGGCCCGGCGACGCCGTCGGCGCCGGCGTTGACGCAGTGCTGGAACTCGATCACCCGGTTCCGGGTGCCGGCCCCGAACTGGCCGTCGACCGTCAGCGGGGGGTAGTGGCCCGGCTCCATGGCGAGGTTCAGCCGGCACTGGAGTTCTTCGACGTCGGGGCCGCTGGAGCCGCTCTGCAGGGTCGGGCGCGCGGTGGACAGGCCGCACACGACGCTCTGCGCGGTGCCGGCCGTGCCCTGCGTGGCGCACTTGCGCGGCCGCGCGGACCAGGAGTTCAGCGCTGCCCACGTGTTCGGCCCGATCGAGCCGTCCACGCTCAGCGCGGCGCACTTCTGGAAGACGCGGACGCGGGCGTCGGTCGCCGGGCCGAAGGAGCCGTCCGCGCCGATGGGCGTGTACCGGCTCGCCTTCGTCGCCAGGTTCAGTTCGCACTGCGCCTCGGCGACCGCGGCCCCGGTCGCGCCTTGGTCCAGGGTGGGCTGGGCGGTCGTGTGCCCGCACACCGCAACGGGTTCGGCCGCGACCGCGGCTGCGGCGGGGAGCACCAGCAGCACGGCGACGGCCAGAGCGAGTCTCTGCATGGCGAGAAGGCTGGCAGCGGCCACCCGGCCCGTCGCCCTTCGACGGCCGATCCGGGACACCGGGACGGTTCCACCCGCCGGACCAGCGGAAACACCACCGCCGTGGGACACGGCCGGGACGCCGGGACGGCCGGTGGAGTGGCTCACGACCGGGCGACGGTCCAGGTGTCCTTGCCGTGCAGGAGGGCCTGCAGGTCTGGCTTGCGGGCTGCGCGGGCTTCCTCGACCTGGGCGCGGGCGCCGTCGTCGTAGGTGGGGCGTTCGACTTGGCGGAGGATGCCGGTGGGGACGTGGTTGAGGTTCTGGTCCCCGAGGCGCGACAGCGCGAAGGCGTAGGAGGTGTCCGCGATTGACGGGTCGTGGACGACGATGTTGTCTTCGCCGATGTCGGCGGCTTTGGCGACGTCGAGGCCGCCCCAGTCGCCGCGTTGGACGCCGAATTCCTGGTTGG
>NZ_JAJPWN010000008.1:0-450246 GCF_046549135.1 Amycolatopsis sp. lyj-23
CAGATTACCCACGTGTTACTCACCCGTTCGCCACTCATCACCACCGAAATGGATCAGCGTTCGACTTGCATGTGTTAAGCACGCCGCCAGCGTTCGTCCTGAGCCAGGATCAAACTCTCCAACAATGTCTTCGAATTCAATCGAGGCAATTTAATGCTCTCAAAGGAACCTCATACGAGGTTTCAATACATAAGCTCTACTGGCTTAGTTCACTAGCACACTGTTGAGTTCTCAAGCAACACACTCCGAATCCAACCGCTTTATCGGCGGCCAAATCCTCGGCAGTTGTTCCAAGCGATATTCACAAGCTTTTGGTCGAGCATGCCTCAGCCTACGGGTTTAGTCGTAGGGAGTCGGCGGCCGCTCGTGGGCCGACGCTGAACATTACCCGGTCCGATCCGCGGTGTCAACCCGCTCGTCCCGGCCTGGTCCTCCGGGGCTTGCGGCCCCGGTGTGACCCGGTGTTCCTGGCGACGAAGAGAAGATTACATGCCCCGGAACCGCCTCGGAACAGGGGGGTCACTTAACGCCATTTTCGCAGGTCAGGACGCTCACGCAGGGCTACGACGGCAACGTCGGCAGGTACCGCGGCGGGACCCGCGCCGGCGCCACCCGCTCGAAGTCGGCCGCGAGCGCCAGCACCCGGGCGTCGGACCACCGGGCGCCCATGAACGAGATGCCCACCGGGAGAGGTCCGGCAAACCCCGCGGGCACCGTGACGTCCGGGTACCCCGCGACCGCGGCCGGCGTCGACGACGGGATCACGTCGTCGTCGCCCACCGCGCAGTCCGTCTTCCACGCCGGCGGGTTGGTCGGCGAGGCGATCGCGTCGAGGCGGTACGCAGCCAGTGTCTCGTCCAAAGACCGGCGGGCCAGGTCCGACAACTCCGCCCGGCCGGCGAGGTAACCCGGGTCCGTCGGCGGCGGCGCGGCCAGTGCCTGCTCGAACAGCTCCTGCCCGGCGAAGCACGTCCGCTCCAGCGGGTCCGCGCGGTTGTAGGCGATCAGGTCGGCCAGGTTCCGCGGGCCGGTCGGGCGGGTCGCGAGGTAGGCGTCGATGTCGCGGTGGAACTCCGTGAGCAGCGCCGGGAACTCCAGTTCGCCCAGCCGCGCCTGGTACGGCAACGTCACTTCGACGACCGTCGCCCCCGCCTTGACCAGGGAATTCCGGGCCGAAGTCATGATCGGCGTCGGCCGCCGGGCCGAGGACGGGCAGCCGCCACAGGCCGATCCGGGCGCCGCGCAGGACACCCGGGCGAAGCAGCTTCGCGTAGTCCGTCGGCTGGGTGCGCGGATAGGTCAGGGTCGCCGGGTCGGACCGGTCACGACCTTGCAGGACCGACAGCGTCAGTGCCGCGTCGACGACGTGGCGGGCGATCGGGCCCGCGGTGTCCTGCTCAGCCGAAATCGGCACCACGCCGGTGCGGCTGACCAGGCCGAGGCTGGGTTTGTGCCCGACCGTCGCGGTCATCCCGGCGGGGCACACGATCGAGCCGTCCGTTTCCGAACCGATCGCGACCTGGGCCAGTGACGCCGCCACGCCGGCCGCGGATCCCGCGGACGACCCACACGGGTTGTGGTCCAGCACGTACGGGTTGTTCGTCTGCCCGCCGACGCCCGACCAGCCGGACGTCGGTTTCGCGGCGCGGAAGTTCGCCCATTCGGAGAGGTTCGCCTTGCCGAGGATCACCGCGCCGGCGTCACGCAACCGGGTGATCAGCGTGGCGTCCTTCGCCGGGTAGCTGCGCAGTGCGCGGGACCCCGCCGTCGTCCACTGGTCGCGCGTGTCGACGTTGTCCTTGACCAGCACCGGGATGCCGTCGAGCGGGCCGCGGAGGTGGTGCGCGCGACGGCGGGCGTCACTGGCCGAAGCCTGCGAAAGCGCGGCGGGGTTCACGGCCAGGACCGCGTTGACCTTACCGTCGATCCGGTGAATCCGGTCGAGGTAAGTGCTGGTCAGCCCGACCGCGGTGAGCCGGCCGGACGCCATCCGCGCCTGCAGCGCCGGGATGTCGGCGGAGTCGAGGTCGAACCTCGGCGGAGACGCCGATGCGGCGGGCGCCGCGGGGACGAGCACGAGTGCGGCGGCCAGGATCGCGAGGAACACCGGCCGCCGCCCCATCAGAGCACCGGGAGGAGCGTTCGGAGTTCGTACGGGGTGACCGCGCTGCGGTAGTTGTCCCACTCCACGCGCTTGTTCCGCAGGAAGAAGTCGTAGACGTGCTCGCCGAGCGCCTCCGGCAGCAGTTCGGACTTCTCCATCTCGGCCAGGGCTTCTCCCAGGTTCTGCGGTAGCTGGGCGTACCCCGCGGCGCGCCGCTCGGCGTCGCTCAGCTGCCAGATGTTGTCCTCGGCGGGTGGCGGCAGCTCGTAGCCCTTCTCGATCCCCTTGAGCCCGGCGGCCAGGATGACCGAGTACGCCAGGTACGGGTTGCACGCCGAGTCCAGCGTACGGATTTCCACCCGCCGGGATGACGCCTTTCCGGGTGAATACATCGGGACGCGGACGAGCGCGGAGCGGTTCGCCCGGCCCCACGAGACCGTCGTCGGCGCTTCACTGCCGCTGATCAGGCGTTTGTAGGAGTTCACCCACTGGTTGGTGACCGCCGAGATCTCTTTCGCGTGGTGGAGCACCCCGGCGACGAAGGCCTTGCCGGTGTCCGACAGCTCGTGCGGGTCTTCGGCGTCGTAGAAGGCGTTGCGGTCGCCTTCGAACAGGCTGACGTGCGTGTGCATGCCGGAGCCGGGCTGGTCGGTGAACGGCTTCGGCATGAAGGTCGCGCGCACCCCCTGGGTCAGGGCGACCTCCTTGACGACGTAACGGAACGTCATCACGTTGTCGGCCATCGTCAGCGCATCGGCGTAACGGAGGTCGATCTCCTGCTGCCCCGGTGCCCCTTCGTGGTGGCTGAACTCGACCGAGATGCCCATCGCCTCGAGGGTCTCGATGGCGTGGCGCCGGAAGTGCGTCGCCGTGGCGTGGCTGGCCTGGTCGAAGTAACCGCCGTTGTCCGCCGGCTCCGGTTCGCTGCCGTCGTCCGGCATGGTCGAGAGCAGGAAGAACTCGATTTCGGGGTGTACGTAGCACGTGAAGCCCGCTTCGGCGGCCTTCGACAGCTGGCGGCGCAGGACGTGCCGCGGGTCCGCCCAGGACGGCGAGCCGTCGGGCATCGCGATGTCGCAGAACATGCGGGCCGAGTACGGGCCGCCTTCGGGGGTTTCCCACGGCAGGACCTGGAAGGTCGACGGGTCGGGCTTGGCGACCATGTCCGATTCGTACACGCGCGCGAAGCCCTCGATGGCCGAGCCGTCGAAGCCGATCCCGTCGTTGAACGCGCCTTCGAGCTCGGCCGGCGCGACCGCGACGGACTTGAGGAACCCCAGCACATCGGTGAACCAGAGACGGACGAAACGGATGTCGCGCTCCTCGAGCGTGCGGAGCACGAATTCCTGCTGGCGATCCATGGCCGCACCCTAACCACAGCGTGTTAACGGCATGTTTCACGACGCGCCGTGGCAACCGAAGTCACGTCGCGAGTACCGCGACGGGTTTCTTCGCGCGCGTGATGGCCAGCGAAGCGGCCGACGCGATGACGGCCAGGGCCGCCGCGGAGTACCAGGCCAGGGTGTAGTTCCCGAGCTGGTCGCGGACCAGGCCGGCGGCCGACGCGGCGAACGCGGCCCCGAGCTGGTGGCAGGCGAACACCCAGCCGAACACGATCGGGCCGGCGTCGCCGAAGGCGCGGACGCAGAGCGCGACGGTCGGCGGGACCGTGGCCACCCAGTCGAGGCCGTAGAACAGGATGAACGCCCACATGCTCGGCTGCACGGAGCCGGTGAACAGCTGCGGCAGCAGGGCCAGCGAGAGCCCGCGCAACGCGTAGTAGACGCCGAGCAGCACCCGCGGGTCGACGCGGTCGGTGAGCCAGCCGGAGAAGATCGTGCCGACGACGTCGAAGACGCCGACCAGGGCCAGCAGGCTCGCCGCGGTCGTCTGCGGCATGCCGTGGTCGTGCGCGGCCGGGACGAAGTGGGTGCCGACCAGGCCGTTGGTCGTCGCGCCGCAGATCGCGAAGCCGACGGCGAGCAGCCAGAACGTGCGCGTGCGGGCGGCTTGGCGCAGCACCGACAGGGCGCGGCGGACCGAGCCGGTCCGCGGCGCCGGGCGGCCGACCTCGGCCGCGGCGGGTGCGCCGTAGGCCGTGGTGCCGACGTCGGCGGGGTGGTCGCGGATCACCAGCAGGACCACCGGCACGACGGCGAGCGCGGCGATCGCGATCACCAGCGACGCCGTCCGCCACCCCGAGGTCACCGCCAGGTTCGCGATGAGCGGCAGGAAGATCAGCTGGCCGGTGGCGCCCGCCGCGGTCAGGACGCCGGTGACGACGCCGCGGCTGCGGACGAACCACCGCGTCGCGACCATCGCGGCGAAGCCCATGGCCATCGAGCCGGTGCCCAGCCCGACCAGCACGCCCCAGCACAGCACGAGCTGCCAGCTCGCCGTCATGAACACCGTGCCGCCGGCACCGGCGGCGATGACGGTCAACGCCGCCGCGGACACGCGCCGGATGCCGAAGCGCTCCATCAACGCGGCCGCGAAGGGCGCGAAGAGGCCGAAGAGCACGAGGTTCACCGAGACGGCCGAGCTGATGGTGGTGCGGGACCAGCCGAACTCTTCGTGCAGCGGGTCGATCAGGACGCCGGGAGCGGCGCGGAAGCCGGCGGAGGCGAGCAGCGCGACGAAGGCGGCACCGGCGATCAGCCACGCGCGGTGCAGCTTGGGAGCGGGACGGGTCTCAACGGTCACCCAGGCAGTTTCTCCGCGCGCGCGTGACGGCGACAGTGGCCGGAAGGACATCATCCGAAAGGATCGGGCCAACAGTAGGCTTCGGGGATGCGTCGCCTCGCCCTCTTGCTCGTGGTCATGCTGACGGCCGGCTGCACCGGCTCACCCGACACGCGAGGGCCGTTCCCGGCGGGCGCCGACCTGGTCCGCGAGGCCGCGACGTCGTTCGCGGCCGTGCGGGGCGTCCACTTCGCGGCGGGCGTCAACGGCGTCCTGCCGGGCTTGCCGCTCCGGCAGATCGAGGGCGACGCGACCCTCGACGACGGCGAGTCCGCGACCGGCACGGCCGACGTCCAGGACGACAGCACCACCGGCGGCCACACCGAGTTCGGCTTCATCGTCAACGGTGCGCACGTCGACACCGGCACCGAGGCCGGTCCCCTGCCCGACGCGTACACGGTCAGCAGGTTCCTCGGTCCGCACGGCGGGCTGAAGCGGCTGCTCGATGGGGTGACCGACGCCGAGACCGAAGGCCGCGAGAACGTCGATGGCGCGCCCGCGCTGCGCGTCGCCGGGCGCGTGCCCGCCGCGGTGGCGTACAGCGTCCTCGCGCCGGCCGCCGCCGACCTCACCGTCAAGATCTGGGTCTCCGACGACGGCGGGCCACGGCGCTTCGTGCGCCTGTGGGCGCAGGTCCCGCCGGCCGGCAACCACCTCAGCCCGGTGATGATCGAGCTGTCGCTGACCAAGCAGCAGTTTTAACTACTGGCCCGAGCACCGCTTGCCGTCGGGCGGCAGCGTGCCGTCGACCAGGTAGTCCGTGCCCGCCTCGTCCACGCACTTCACGCCCTGCAGGAAGACCGTGTGCTGGGTGCCTTCGAAGGTCAGCAGGGCGCCCTTCAGGCCCTTCGCGAGGTTGACGCCGGCCTGGTACGGCGTCGCCGGGTCGTTGGTCGTCGAGATGACCAGCGTCTTGGCGAGGCCTTCGACGTTCGGCACGTGCGGTTCGGAGGTGTTCGGCACCGGCCAGAACGCGCAGGCGTCCCGCGCCGCCGAAGCCGGGCGGCCGTCGTCCAGGAACGGCGCCACCCGCACGTACTGCTCCTGCGCCTTGAGGATGACGGCCGGGTCCGTGACGCGCGGGTCGTCGACGCAGCGGATCGCCGTGAAGGCGTCCTGCGTGGTGCCGTACCTGCCGTCGGAGTCGCGCTCGTTGTAGATGTCGGCGAGCTTCTCCAGCGTCGCGCCGCGCTGCTGCTTCAGCTCGTTGAGGCCGGAGTTGAGGGTGTCCCAGAGGCTTTCCTGGTAGAGCGCCTGGATCACGCCGGTGGTCGCGTCCTCGTAGGAGAGCTTGCGGCCGTCGCCGACCGGCACCGGGAAGTCGATCAGTGGCCGGACGAGGTCCTGGAACGCCTTGACCGCGGCGCCGGCGTCCGGGCCGAGCGCGCAGTCCTGCTGGGCCGCGCACCACTTCGCGAACTGCGTGAACGCCGTCCCGAAGCCCTGGCCCTGCGCGACGAGGGACTCGACCGCGTCCTGCTCCGGGTCGACCGCGCCGTCGAGGACCAGCGCGCGGACGTTCTTCGGGAACGCTTCCGCGTACGCCGACCCGATCCGGGTGCCGTAGGAGTAGCCCAAATAGGTGAGCTTTTCGTCGCCGAGGACCGAGCGGAGGACGTCCAGGTCCTTCACGACGTCGCGGGTGCCGACGTTGGCCAGCATTTCGGTGCCGTCCTGGGTGCGCTGGGCGCACCTGGCGGCGAAGTCCTTTTCCTGCGACTCCTGCCTCAGCACGCCCGCCGGCGAGCCGTCGGTCTCGCTGTCGTCGGCGCGGTCGGCGTCGCGCTCGGCGTCGCTCAGGCAGTGGATGGCGGGCTGGCTGGCCCCGATCCCCCGCGGGTCGAAACCGACCAGGTCGAAGCGTTTGCCGAGGCCGGTGCTGGTCACCGGCTTGATCAGCCCCGCGGCGGCGACCATGCCCGACGCGCCGGGGCCGCCCGGGTTGACCACCAGCGAGCCGATCCGGTCACCGGTCGCCTTGCGCCGGAGCAGGCCCAGCGTGATCGTGTCCCCGGCCGGTTCGGCGTAGTCGAGCGGCACGGTCAGGCGCGCGCACTGGACGTCCTTCGCCTGGAACGCCGACCGGGAGTCTTCCGACGTCGCGTAAGGTGCGCAGTCGGCCCAGGTCAGGCTCTGGCCGTAGAACCGCTCCAGCCCGGCGGGCACCGGCCCGGACGGCGGGTGCGATTCGGTCGTCGGCGCGGGCGGTTCGGTCTTTCCGGTGGACGTGCACGCGGCCAGCGAGGCCGCGAGCAGCACGGACGTCGCGATCGCGGTGATCCGGCGAGGTGGGATACGTCGGGGCCTGGCGCTGGGATGTGGGAACACGGTTGGATCGTCCCATCCGGCCGCGGAACTCGAACGCACCACCGTCGCGTTGGGTGGTGGAGGCCGGTCGAGCGAGAGAGAACGGGAGACCAGGGGTGGCAGCACTGATCAGCCGGGTGGGCAAGAAGCTCCGCCGGATCATCCAGCGGCCGGGCAGCGTCGAGCTGACCCGCTACGAAGCACTGCTGCCCGCGGTCGAGAAGCTCGAACCCGAGCTCGAGAAGCTCTCCGACCAGGAGTTGACCGAGCGGGCGGGCAAGCTCCGCGAGACGCTGAAGGACACGGCGTTCGGCGACGACCACCTGGTCGAGATCGGCGCGCTGGGCCGCGAGGCCGCCAAGCGCGCGCTCGGCGAGCGGGCGTTCGACGTGCAGGTGCTGGGCACGATGGGCCTGCTGACCAAGCACGTCGTCCAGATGGAGACCGGTGAGGGCAAGACCCTCGCGGGTGCGCTGGCCGCGGCCGGGTACGCCCTGCGCGGAAAGCGCGTTCACGTCGTCACGGTCAACGACTACCTCGCCCGCCGCGACGCCGAGTGGATGGGCCCGGTGTACGCGCTGCTCGGCGTGTCGGTCGGCTGGGTCGAGCCGTCGCACTCGCGGGAGGAGCGCCGGGAGTCCTACGCGAAGGACGTCACCTACGGCGCCGTCGCCGAGATCGGCTTCGACGTGCTGCGCGACCGGCTGGTGACCTCGGTCGACGACCTCGTGCAGCCCGCCCCCGAGGTGGCGATCGTCGACGAGGCGGACTCGGTGCTGGTCGACGAGGCCCGCGTCCCGCTGGTGATGGCCGGTTCGATCGACCGCAGCGACGCCGACGAAGAGGTCGCCAAGATCGTCCGGCGGCTGCGGCTCAACCTGCACTACGAGACCGACAGCGAAGGCCGCAACGCCTGGCTGACCGACGCCGGCTCCTCCGTCGTCGCGAAGTCGCTCGGCATCGAGGTCGACGACCTGTTCAACGAGCAGGCCTCCGACCGCCTCGCCGCGGTGAACGTCGCCCTGCACGCCCACGCGCTGCTCACCCGCGACGTCGACTACCTGGTCCGCGACGGCAAGGTCCAGCTCATCAACGCCGCCCGCGGCCGCGTCGCCGAGCTGCAGCGCTGGCCGGACGGCCTCCAGGCCGCCGTCGAGGCGAAGGAGCAGGTCACCGCGACCGACCGCGGCGAAATCCTCGACTCGATCACCGTCCAGGCGCTGCTGGCGCGGTACCCGGAGGTCGCAGGCATGACCGGTACCGCGGTCGCCGTCGCCGAGCAGCTGCGGGAGTTCTACGAGCTCGAGGTCGCGGTCATCCCGCCGAACACCCCGAACATCCGCGAGGACCTCGAGGACCGGATCTTCGCTTCGCCGTCGCAGAAGCTGCGGGCGATCGAGGAGGAGATCCGCACGGTGCACGAGACCGGGCGGCCGATCCTCGTCGGCACCCAGGACGTCGCCGAGTCCGAAGAGCTGGCCGAGAAGCTCGCGAAGGTCGACCTCGAGTGCGTCGTGCTCAACGCGCGCAACGACGCCGAAGAGGCCGCCATCATCGCCGAGGCGGGCAAGAAGGGCGCGGTCACCGTGTCCACGCAGATGGCGGGCCGCGGTACCGACATCCGGCTGGGCGGCACCGACGGCGCGAGCCGCGAAGAGGTCGTCGAGCTGGGCGGGCTGCACGTCATCGGCACCGCGCGGTACCCGTCGAGCCGGCTCGACGGCCAGCTGCGCGGCCGCTCCGGCCGCCAGGGCGACCCGGGCAGCGCGATCTTCTTCGCGAGCCTGAACGACGAACTGGTGCTCTCGAACGCGCCGGACGTGCCCGACGGGATCGTCCCCGACGAGGAGACCGGCGAGATCACCGACCCGGCGGCGCTGCGGCAGATCAACCACGCCCAGCGCGTCGCCGAGGGCGTGGACCTGGAGATCCACCGCAACACCTGGCGCTACACGCGGCTCATCGAGCGGCAGCGGCGTGACCTGCTGG
The DNA here is from genome assembly GCF_046549135.1 of Amycolatopsis sp. lyj-23. NCBI lineage: Bacteria > Bacillati > Actinomycetota > Actinomycetes > Pseudonocardiales > Pseudonocardiaceae > Amycolatopsis > Amycolatopsis sp. lyj-23. The sequence goes on from NZ_JAJPWN010000008.1 coordinate 9,143, forward strand.
TGCACCGCGACAAGGTGCTTCGCACCGCGTACGCGGCGGAGCAGCTGGAGAAGGCGCACCCGGAGAAGTTCGGCGAGCTGAAGGAGAAGCTCGACGACCAGGCCAAGCTGGAGCAGATGTGCCGCGAGGTGCTCCTGTTCCACGTCGACCAGCTGTGGTCGGACCACCTGGCGTACCTGACCGACGTCCGCGAGAGCATCCACCTGCGCGCGCTGGCCCGGGAGACGCCGCTGGACGAGTTCCACCGCGCGGCGATCCCGGAGTTCCACAAGATCATCGGCGAGGCCGATGCGCGGGCGGCGAAGACGCTCGAAGAGGCGGAGCTGACCGACGAGGGCATCGACCTCGGCGACGCGGGCGTCCGGCGGGCGAACACGACGTGGACGTACCTCGTGCACGACAACCCGTTCGATTCGGACTTCGAGCAGACCATCAAGAAGGTCCGGAGCATGATCAAGCGGAAGTAGCTCCTGGTTTCGAAAGGCCCCCGTCCGGTTCGCCGGGCGGGGGCCTTTCGATTTCGCCCACATTCGCTCGGCCTTCCGGGTGACGGTGAGCCAGAATGGCGGCATGCCGCAACTGCGCATCGCGCTCGCCCAGGTCAACCCCACCGTCGGCGACCTCGACGGCAACGCCGATCTGCACGTCGAGTGGGCCCGGCGGGCCGCCGAAGCCGGCGCGCACGTCGTCGTCTTCCCCGAGATGTCGCTGACCGGGTACCCCATCGAGGACCTGTCGTTCCGCAAGACCTTCGCCGCCGCCTCGCGCCAAGGCGTCGAGTCGCTGGCGCGCCGCCTCGACGAGGCCGGCTGCGGTGAGCTGCTCACCTACATCGGCTACCTCGACCTCGACGACGTCGGCCCGCGTGACGCCGCCGCCGCGCTGTACCGCGGCGAGGTCGTCGCGCGGCAGTTCAAGCACCACCTGCCCAACTACGGCGTCTTCGACGAGCACCGCTGGTACAAGTCCGGCACCTCGCTCGAGGTCGTCCGGTTCCACGGGCTCGACATCGGCATGGTCATCTGCGAGGACATCTGGCAGGACGGCGGGCCGATCTCGGCGCTGGGCCGCGCCCGCGTCGACCTCGTCGTGGCGCCGAACGCGTCGCCGTACGAGCGGTCGAAGGACGAGCAGCGGCTGCCGCTCATCGCCCGCCGCGCCGCCGAAGCCGGCGCGCCGCTGGTCTACACCAACCAGATCGGCGGCCAGGACGACCTCGTGTTCGACGGCGACTCGCTCGTCGTCGGCTCGGACGGCACGCTGCTGGCGCGGGCGCCGCAGTTCGTCGAGCACCTGCTCGTGCTCGACATGGACCTGCCGAAGACCGAGTACGCCGGCGACGGCTCCTACGAGGGCCTGGCCGTCCGGCGCCGCGTGCTGAGCGAAGAGCCGCTGCCGGCGTACGAGCCGACGGCCGAGCCGGTGATCAGCGAACCGCTGTCGGACGAAGCCGAGGTGTGGCACGCCCTCGTCGTCGGGCTGCGGGACTACGTGCACAAGAACGGGTTCTCGTCGGTCACCTTCGGGTTCTCCGGCGGCATCGACTCGGCGGTCTGCGCGGCGCTGGCGGCGGACGCGCTGGGCGGCGGGAACGTCTACGGCGTCTCGATGCCGTCGAAGTACTCGTCGGGGCACTCGAAGGACGACGCCGCCGACCTGGCGCGGCGGATCGGCGCGCACTACCGGGTCGAGCCGGTCGAGGACATGGTGCGCGTGTACGTCGACCAGCTTTCGCTGACCGGGCTGGCCGAAGAGAACATCCAGGCGCGCACGCGCGGGATGCTCCTGATGGCACTGTCCAACCTGGACGGTCACCTGGTGCTGGCCACCGGCAACAAGACCGAGCTCGCCGTCGGGTATTCGACGATCTACGGCGACGCCGTCGGGGCGTTCGCGCCGATCAAGGACGTCTTCAAGACGCACGTGTGGCAGCTGGCCCGCTGGCGCAACGCCGAAGCCGTGAAGAACGGCGAAACCCCGCCGATCCCGGAGAACTCGATCACCAAGCCGCCGTCGGCGGAGCTGCGGCCGGGCCAGGTGGACACGGATTCGCTGCCGGACTACGAACTGCTCGACGACATCCTCGACGACTACGTCGAGGGCGACCGCGGGTACGCCGACCTGGTGGCCGCGGGCTTCGACCCGGAGACCATCGACCGCGTGGTGCGGATGGTCGACAAGGCCGAGTACAAGCGGCGCCAGTACCCGCCGGGCACGAAGATCACGTTCAAGGCGTTCGGCCGCGACCGGCGGCTGCCGATGACCAACCTGTGGCGCGAGGGCAAGGCCTAGCTCAACGCGACCTGGCGGCCTTCCGGCGTCCGCAGGGCCGCCGTCAGGCTCGCCGTGCCGGCGCGGCGGACGAGGAATTCCAGGCCGAGCGCGTCGGTGGCGGTGGTGACCGAAGCCGGGTCCGGGTGGGTGCCGGTGACCATCAGCAGCGGCAGGGACGGCAGGTCGCGCGTGGTCGGGTGCGGCGTGGTGCCCCAGTCGATGAGGAACGGGCGCAGGCTGCCCGGGGCACTCGGCGGCGTCAGGCGCCAGCGCAGGAGTTCGCCTTCGGCGGTTTCGCGGGACATCTCGACGGCGTCGCCCGGGTCGAACCCGCGGGCGCGGGCCCGGGCGATCGTCGCGTCGATGTCCGTCGTGCGGACCGCCCAGGCGACGAGCGCGGGCCCGGCCAGGTCGTCGATGCCGAACGGGCGCCGGTGTGCCGGGGCCGGCTGGGCGGGGTCCGGGCCGACGACCTCCAGGTACATGCCGGCCCCCAGGTCGGCGAGGTGGTTGGCGGTGCCGAGGCCGACGTGGCGGCCGCCGGGCACGGGCGTGACGCCGGTGAGCGCGGTGACGCGGGCGACGGCCTCGGCGAGGTCCGGGCCGGCGTAGACGAGGTGATCGAGCACGGGCCCATCTTGTCGTACCCCGGTCGTATCGTGGCGCAATGACTGTCGGGTTCACGGTGTTCGACACGGCGATCGGGTTCTGCGGGCTGGCGTGGCGCGGCGACGTCGTGCTCGGGACGTCGCTGCCCGAAGGGAGTGCGGCGCGGACCCGGGCGTGGCTGCTCCGGCGGTTCCCGGACGCCGTCGAAGGGCCGCCGCCTCCGGTGGTCGGGGAAGCCGTGGCCGGGATCGTGGCGTTGCTGGGCGGTGAGCGCCGTGACCTGGCGTCGGTGCCGCTGGAGATGGCGGGCGTGCCGGAGTTCCACCGGCGCGCGTACGAGGTCGCGCGGGCGATCCCGCCGGGCAAGACGCTGACGTACGGCGACATCGCGCACCGGCTCGGGCAGCCGGGGTCGGCGCAGGCCGTCGGGCAGGCGATGGGGCACAACCCGTTCCCGATCATCGTGCCGTGCCACCGGGTCCTGGCGGCGGGCGGCAAGGACGGCGGGTTTTCGGCGCACGGCGGCGTCGGGACGAAACGCCGGATGCTCGTGATCGAGGGTGCGCTGGCGGACGAGCCGACGCTGTTCTGACGGCCCGAGGGTCGGTCTGGCGCAGGAAGCGGCGCGCCGGTCCCCGCGGTGTGTCTGGAGGGGCATCACACGTGACTGGCCGGGCATTACGCGTGACTGGAGAGGCATCACGCGTGATTCAGGGGGCATCACCCGTGATTGCGGGGGCGGCTCGCGTGCCTGGAGGGTCGGGTTGCGTACCTGGGCGGTCGGGTCGCGTACCTGGGCGGTCGGGTCGCGTACCTGGAGGGTCGGCTCGCGGGGGCGCGAGCCGAGCCGGGTCAGGCTGGTTGGGGGTTGGGGGTCCAGGGCTTGAGCCAGGGGGACTCCGGCCAGCCCTCGGCCGCGGCCATCAGGGGGAAGGCCGTGGCGCCGTCGATGTGCTCGCGGATGATGTCCGCGTGGCCCGCGTGGCGGGCCGTTTCCTGGATCAGGTGCAGCAGGACCCAGCGGACCGACCAGGCCTCGACGTCCTCCGGGAACCACGGCACGCCCTTCGGCACCGGGACCGCCTGGCCGAGGTCGTCGATGCCCGCGATGACCTCCGCCGTGCGGGCCGCCACCTCGTCGTAGCGGGCCAGCAGGCCTTCGAGCGTTTCGTCCGGGCCCATGCGGTGGGCGGCTTCGTAGTCGGCCACGCCTTCCGCGAACGGCTTCTGCGGCACCTGCAGCACCGTGTCCATCCAGCCGTGCTCGGTGCTCGCGACGTGCTTGACCAGCCCGCCCACCGACAGCGCGCTCTTCGTCGGAGCCGTTCTCGCCTGCTCGTCGGTCAGCCCGTAGGCCGCCAGCTTGAGGACGTACCGCTGCTGCTCGAGGTAGCTGAGCAGCCCGTCACGCTCGTCGGCCACCGGACGCACGTTTCCCGCCATGTCGATCCTTCCGCTCGGGGACACTGCGGTGATCGTGCCACCCACCACCGACAGTTCCGGGCCGCCGCCGCGTGGGGACGTTAGGCCTGCGGCCGGACGAACGGGAAGAGGACCGTCTGGCGGATGGACGCACCGGTGAGCATCATCAGCAGCCGGTCGACGCCCAGGCCGAGGCCGCCGGTCGGGGGCATGCCGTGCTCCAGGGCGAGCAGGAAGTCCTCGTCCAGTTCCATCGCCTCGACGTCGCCGCTGGCCGCCCGCAGGGACTGCGCCTCCAGCCGCCGCCGCTGCTCGATCGGGTCCGTCAGCTCCGTGTAGGCCGTGCCGACCTCGGACCCGAACGCGATCAGGTCCCAGCGCTCGGCCAGCCGCGGGTCAGCGCGGTGCTGACGGGTCAGCGGCGAGACGTCGGTCGGGTAGTCGGTGTAGAAGGTCGGCAGCACGGTCGCGCCCTCGACGAGGTGCTCGAACGCCTTGAGCACGAGGTCGCCGTGGCTCGGGTCCTCCCCCACCGGCACCCCCGCGGCGGCGCACAGGCGGCGCAGGCCGGCCACCGGCGTCCCGGAGTCGATCTGCTCGCCGAAGGCCGCCGAGACGGCGTCGTGCACCGTCACGACCGGCCAGTCGCCGGAGATGTCGTGCTCGACGAGCTTGCCGCCGGCGTCGGGCCGGCGCACGACCTGGGCGCCGTACGCCGCTTCGGCCGCGTGCTGGACGAGCTCGCGGGTCAGCGTCCGCATCGTGTCGTAGTCCGCGTACGCCTGGTACGCCTCGAGCATCGTGAACTCGGGGTTGTGCGTCGCGTCGACGCCTTCGTTGCGGAAGTTGCGGTTGAGCTCGAAGACGCGCTCGACGCCGGCCACGCACAGCCGCTTCAGGTAGAGCTCGGGCGCGATCCGCAGGTACATCCGCATGTCGTAGGCGTTGATGTGGGTGACGAACGGCCGGGCGTTCGCGCCGCCGTGGACCGTCTGCAGCATCGGCGTCTCGACCTCGAGGTAGTCGGCGTGGTGCAGCCGGTCGCGCACCGCGCGGACCACGGTGGACCGCAGCCGCAGCATGTTCGTCGAGTCCGGGTTGACCGCCAGGTCGAGGTAGCGCTGCCGGACCCGCGTCTCCGGGTCGGTGAGGCCCTTCCGCTTGTCCGGCAACGGGTGCAGGCACTTCGCGGTGACCGTCCACTCGTCGACGAGCACCGAGAGCTCGCCCCGCTTCGACGTCACGACCTGGCCGCTGACGCCGACGTGGTCGCCGAGGTCGACCCCGGTCCGCCAGCGTTTCAGGTCGAGCTCGCCCGCCTCGAGCATCAGCTGGATCTCGCCGCTGAAGTCCTTGACGCGGGCGAAGCACAGGCCGCCGAGGACGCGCAGGTTCAGCACGCGCCCGGCGATCCGGACCCGGTGCCCGGTCGCGGTGTCCGGGGCCAGGTCGCCGAACTTCTTCACGACGTCGCCGATGTGGTCGTCGCGGCGGAACCCGACCGGGTACGGGTCGATGCCGGCCTCGCGCAGCTTGTCGAGCTTGGCGATGCGGACGCGGACCTGTTCGGGGCGCCGCACGGCCTTCGGCGCCGGTGCCGCCGCCGACTCCTCGATCTCCTTGACGCGCGCGACGAAGTCCTCGCTGACCGTCTCCAGCCGCAGCGACCGCGCCCGTCCGGTCGGGACGAACCCTTCGAGCGCGCCCGCGACGATGCCGACCCGCGGCAGCCGCCGGGCCGAGGAGTAGCAGAGGAACCGCGGTTCCCAGTCCGGCCCGTACTTGGCGTTGGACCGGTACAGCGACTCCAGCTGGAAGAACCGCGAGAACACGCTCAGGATCCCGCGCCAGGCCCGCAGCACCGGGCCCGCGCCGATCCGCTCGCCCTCGGAGAACACCGCGCGGAACATCGCGAAGTTGAGCGAGATCCGCTGCGCGCCGAGGTGCTGGGCGGCCGCGACGGTCTCGGCGATCATGTACTCGTTGAGGCCGTTTTCGGCGTCGCGGTCGCGGCGCATGAGGTCCAGCGAAAGGCCGCGGCGGCCCCACGGGACGAACGACAGCAGCCCGCGCAGCTCGCCGTGGGCGTCGTAGGCCTCGACCATGACGCTGCGGCCGTCGCTGGGGTCGCCGAGGCGGCCCAGCGCCATCGAGAACCCGCGTTCGGTCTCGGCGCCGCGCCAGGCCTGCGCCCGCGCGAGCAGCTCGGTCATCTCGGCTTCGGGGATCTCGCCGTGGCGGCGGACGCGGGAGGTGTAGCCCGCGCGCTCGATGCGCTTGACGGCCTGGCGCACCGAGCGCCGCTCGGGCCCGGCCAGGGTGAACTCGCGGACGTCGAGCACCGCTTCGTCACCGATTTCCAGGGCGCGCAGGCCCGCGCCGGTGTACGCCTTCGCGCCGCGTTCGCTCGCGCCGAGCACGCCCGGGGTCCAGCCGTACCGCCGCGTCTCGTCGAGCCACGCGCGGACGGCGTCCGGCCACGCCTCCGGGTCGCCGACCGGGTCGGCGCTGGCGACGCTGGTGCCGCCGAGGACGCGGTAGGTCACGGCCGCGCGGCCGCTCGGGGCGAAGACGACGCTCTTGTCGCGCCGGGTGGCGAAGTAGCCGAGGGAGTCGTCCTCCCCGTGCTCGGCGAGCAGCTGGCGCAGGCGGAGCTCTTCGTCGTCCGTGCGCAGGCCGCGGCTGCGCACGCCGCGGAAGAGCAGGTACAGCGCCGCGGTGGCGACCGCCGTCGCGCTGAGGTCCAGGAAGGCGTCCAGCCACGCCGGTCCCTCGCCGACGCCGATCCGGCGCAGCTGCAGGTTCTCACCGGTCGCGTGGTTGACGACCCAGGCGAAGCGCTCCCACGTGTCGCCGAGGTGCCCGGGGAACGCTTCCGCGAGCCCCCAGCCGACCAGGATGACCACGGCGATCCCGCCGAACAGCATGGTCAGGCCGTCGCGCCAGGCGCTCGGCGCGAGCCGGGCCGGGAAGGCCGGGCGCAGCGCGAGCAGGAACACGATCAGCGCGATCGATGCGAGGTCGGCCAGGGTCAGCACCCACAGCTGGGCCGGGATGTGCCGGACCTGCTTCGGGCCCAGCGTCAGCAGTTCGGGTGACCACAGCAGCGTCGCCTGGAGGGCCAGGGTGAGGACCAGGCCGCCGACCTGGAAGAGCACGAGCGTGTACAGCGCCGCTGCCTTCCGGCGGCGCAGCGCCCCGCCGAGGACCACCAGCAGCAGGACCATGACCAGGCTCGCGCTGGTCGGCACGCTGAGGGCCGAGAACGCCATGTCGATGCCGTTGAGGACGCGGCCGTGCGGGCCGTTCGTGAACAGCAGGACCACCGAGAAGACGGCGGCCAGCTGGACCACGGTCGCGACGATGCCGCCCGACTTCGCCTTCCAGGCGGGCAGGCGGCGGCGCGGGCTCGCGAGGTTTCCCATGGGTGGTTTCGTCGCCTTTCGCGGCCGTTCGGTGGTCATGCCCTCTTCTTGACGTGAGTGAACCCGGATCGGTTGTCCCCCGGCATCAACCTGAAGTCTGACCGCCCGTGGTCCTCGGGGGTGTGAAGCTGGTCGCAGGCGGTTGGGGCCGGTACGGGGGCGTGTCACCCTGTGAGACACCCCTGCTCCACGACCCGGGGACCTCGCCGAGGCCTCGAGGGAAGGACGGTCGACGACGATGTCCGCCAGCGCCGAAGAACCCGCCCCGTACGGCACCGGATCCGCCGCTCCCGCGGCGCGCCCGCCGGGCCGGAAGGTCCGCGTCCACCACCTGCGTGAGCTCAAGGAACGCGGTGAACCGTGGCCCATGCTCACCGCCTACGACATGTACACCGCCGCGCTCTTCGACGAGGCCGGGATCCCCGTGCTGCTCGTCGGCGACTCCGCGGCCAACAACGTCTTCGGGTACGACACCTCGCTGCCGGTCACGGTGGACGAGCTGCTGCCGCTGGTCCGGGCGGTCACCCGGTCGGTCAAGCGGGCCCTCGTGGTCGCGGACCTGCCGTTCGGCTCCTACCAGCTCTCGCCGCAGCAGGCGCTGGAAACCTCGGTGCGCTTCATGAAAGAGGGTCGCGCGCACGCCGTCAAGCTCGAAGGCGGCCGCCGGTTCGCCGCGCACGTCGAAGCGCTGACCTCGGCCGGCGTGCCGGTGATGGGCCACATCGGGTTCACCCCGCAGAGTGAGCACAACCTCGGCGGCTACCGGGTGCAGGGGCGCGGCGAAGCGGCGGACGTGCTGCTCGCCGACGCGCTGGCGCTGCAGGAGGCCGGGGCGTTCGCGGTGGTGATGGAGATGGTGCCCGCCGAAGCCGCCAAGCGCGTCACGGCGGAATTGGCGATCCCGACGGTCGGCATCGGCGCGGGCCCGGACTGCGACGCGCAGGTGCTCGTCTGGCAGGACATGGCCGGCCTGCGGCGCGGCAAGGCGCCGCGGTTCGTCAAGCGCTACGCCGACGTGGCGACGGTGCTGCAGAACGCGGCGGCGGAGTTCGCCGAGGACGTCCGGCGCGGGGAGTTCCCGGCTCCGGAGCACGCCTTCCACGACTGAGCCCGAGCGCCCCAAGGCGGCCTTGGTTGCGTCAGACGCACCGAAGGCCACATTGGGGCGCTTGGGGGTCGGGGTCATCGGTGCTTGAACCGTTCCGCGAGGGTCGGGTCGGATTCCCACCAGAGCGCGGACGGCCCGGCGGTTTCCTCTTCGTCCAGGTGGGCGTCGATCTGCTTCGCGCGCCGGGCGTCGTCGCGGGCCCACCGGACCAGCAGCGCCACCACGAACGGCAGGCCCGCGACGTCGCCGCCGATCCACAGCACGCCCGCGCCGATGATCTGGTCGGTGCGCGGGTCCGGGCCCCGGCCCGGGTGGGCGGCCGCGTAGTGCGCCGGGGCCAGCAGCGGGCCGAGCCACAGCACCAGGCCCAGTGCGCCGTCGAAGATGACCTCGGTGAGCGCGATCCAGATCGACACCAGGTGCGGGTCCTCCCGCGGCGTCGGATCGAGGCCGAGGCGCGTCCAGAAGTACGTGAACCCGGCCAGCACCAGCACCAGCCGCACCAGGCCGTCGACGAACGGCGAGCGCAGCGTGAGGTCGTAGAGCGGCGTCAGGTACAGCACCAGCACCGGCGCGACCAGGACGGCCGTGACGACCGGCGGGAACGTCAGCGCGCGGGCGAGCGGGCCGCGGCCGTGCCGCCGCAGCCAGGCCGCGCGCGGGAAGGCGTCCAGGAGCAGCCGGACCGGCGCGCCCAGTGCGAGCAGCAGCGGCGTGATCATCAGCAGCGTGACGGTCTGGACGGCCCGGACCCAGAAGAACGTCGTGTCGTAGACCGCCAGCGGGGAGCAGGTGACGACGAGGATCGTCGCGAGCCCGAGGAGGAACGCCGTCGTCCGCCCCGGCGGCCAGCGGCGGCCGTGGGCCGCGCGGACGTAGAGCGTGCCGAGGGCGAGCACGCCGATGACCGCCGGAGCGTCGAACGTCAGTGGCACGTCAGACCGCGAAGAAGATCAGGCTGCCGATTCCGGCGACCACGCAGTAAATGGCGAACGGGGTCAGAGTACGCGTTTCGAAGTATCCGGTGAGGAACCGGACAGAAATGTACGAAGCGACCCCGGCGATGACGCTGCCGACGAGCGCCGGACCGAGCGAAGCGTGGTTCTCGGGGGCGAACAGCGTCGGCATCTTCAGCACGCCCGCGGCCAGGATCACCGGCGTGGCGAGCAGGAACGCGAACCGCGCCGCGTCTTCGTGGCCCAGCCCGCGGCGCAGGCCGGCGACCATCGTGATGCCCGAGCGGCTGATGCCCGGCAGCAGCGCGAGGATCTGCGCGGCGCCGATCAGCACCGCCTCGCCGACCCGCAGCTTCGCCAGCCGGACGTCGGTGGCTTCCTCGACGGTGACCGCCCGCATCACCAGGGTTTCTTCGGCCGAAAAGTCCACTGTGTCCGCATCCGCCGCGGCCTTGCCCGGCCGGGAGAACTTCTCGGCGGCGTAGAGCACGCCGCCGTTCAGCGCGAGGAAGATCGCCGCGGGCACCGGCTTGCCGAGGAAGTCGCGCAGCAGGCTTTCGAAGAGCAGGCCGGCCAGGCCGACCGGGATGGTGGCGAGCACCAGCAGCCACGCGAGCCGCTGGTCGGGGGTGCGGACCTCGCGACGGCGGATCGACGTCCACAGCCCGCCGATGATCCGCACCCAGTCCTTGCGGAAGAACAGGACCAGCGCGAGCGCGGTGGCGACGTGCATCGCCACGAGCACCGCCAGGTACGGCGAATCCTTCCCGATGCTCAGGTCCCGCTGCCACGAGCCGCCGAGCCAGGCGGGCAACAGGATGCTGTGGCCGAGACTGGACACCGGAAACAATTCCGACACCCCTTGCAAGGCGCCGACGACAATCGCCTCGACGTAGGTAACCGCGGACATTCCGTACCCCTTTTTTCCTGAATCCCGACACGGAAAGTACCGGCCCGTTCGTTAGCACCGGGCAAGGGGGACGCGCGGGCTCAGCGTCCCCACAGCTGGTGTTCACATGTATGAACATCAATCATGTTCTTGACTGGTGTTCGACTCGTGGCTTAGCGTTTAGCCCGTCGCCGCCACGACGAAGCATCGAACCTCGACGAGGAGGACGGGAATGCGTGTGCGGATCACCGGCCGTCGTGCCCACCCCGACGGCACCGGACTCGCCGTCCCCTCGGAACTCGCGGAAGCAGTCACCCACCGCTGACGCGGCACGGACCGGGGACCCGCTCAGCCCGGCGGCGGGGGCGGGTCCCCACCTTTCTTGGCCGTCGCCCCGGCACCCGGCGGCGAGGCACCGGGGCGGCGGCCAGGGCCCTGCGGCACAGGTTCCGTTTCGCGGAGCCCTCGGCCCGGGGCGCAGCCCCGGAATGTCACAGCCGTCTTTCGGGGGTTCCGGGTGGCGGAGCCCTCGGCCCGGAGCGAAGCTCCGGAATATCACAGCCGTCTTTCGGGGGTTCCGGGTGGCGGAGCCCCCGGCCCGGGGCGCAGCCCCGGAATGTCACAGTGGCGGCATGGACGAGCTCTACCCGCCGATCGGACCGCGCGCCGAAGGGTTCCTGGACGTCGGCGACGGCCACCGGATCCGCTGCCAGGAGGCGGGGAACCCGGCCGGGAAGCCGGTGGTGGTCCTGCACGGCGGTCCCGGCAGCGGGATCGCCCCGATGTCACGGCGGCACTTCGACCCGGCCGCGTACCGGATCGTGCAGTTCGACCAGCGCGGGTCCGGCGCGTCGACACCGGGCGCGGACGACCTCGGTGCCAACACGCTCTGGCACCTGGTCGCCGACCTGGAACTGCTGCGCGAGCGGCTCGAAATCGAGCGTTGGCAGCTCTTCGGCGGCTCCTGGGGCGCGACGCTGGCCCTCGCGTACGCCGAGACGCACCCTTCGCGGGTCAGCGAAATCATCCTCCGGGGCGTGTTCACCGTCCGGCAGAGCGAGCTCGACTGGATCTACCGCGGCGGCGCGGCCCACCTCTTCCCGCGCGAGTGGGAGGCGTTCCTCGCCCCGCTCCCGGCGGCCCTGCGCGACGACCCGCTCGCCGGGTACGCCGGGTTGCTCGACGACCCGGCCGCGGAGGTCCGCCACCGCGCGGCGGTCGCGTGGAGCACCTGGGAAGGGGCGACGGTCTCGGTGGTGCCGCAGGAGTCGTTCGTCCGCCAGTACGCCGCCCCGGCGTTCGCGCTGCCGTTCGCCCGGCTCGCCGTCCACTACTTCACCCGGGGCGCCTGGCTCGAGGACGGGCAGCTGATCCGCGACGCGGGCAAGCTCGCCGGCATTCCGGGGGTGATCGTGCAGGGCCGCTACGACACGGTCTGCCCGCCGGTCACGGCGTACGAGCTGCACCGGGCGTGGCCCGGTTCCGAGCTCAGGCTGCTCGAAGGCGCCGGGCACGCGGTGACGGACCCGGGTGTGCTGGCCGCGTTGCGCGCGGCGACGGATTCATTCCGCGAGTAGCACGGCGAACACCTGCTCGAGCTTGCGCCGCAGCACGTCTTCGCCGGCCCGGCTCAGCTCGGTGCTGCCGATGAGCGTGCGCATCAGCCAGAACCCGGCGATCACCGACAGGGCCAGCGCGGCGCCCGGCTGCTCCCGCTCCGGGAGCAGATCGGTCAGGTGCTTCTCGACGTGCCGCTCGATGCCGGCGCGCAGGATCTCCGCCGCCCGCGGGTTGGCCGCCGAGCGCAGCACGAGCAGGAACGGGTCGAGCCGCCCGGCGTCCGGGGCGGTCCGGCGCACGAGCGAGGCCGCGAGGTCGGCGGCGAGGGTTCCCGGGTCGCCGGTGAGCACGGTCCGCTCGGTCATCGCCGCCTCGACGACCTCGGCGAAGAGCCCTTCCTTCGAGCCGAAGTAGCGGTTGACGAGCATCGCCGTGACGCCGGCGGCTTCGGCGATCTCGCGCACGCCGACGCCGTCGTAGCCGGCCCGGGTGAACGCTTCGAGCGCGGACGCCAGGATCGCTTCCCGGGTCGCGGCGGCGTTGCGGGGTCTCATGTATACGAGTGTAGACTTTCGCTAAGTCTACAGGCGTATACCTCTTGGGAAGGCGCTCGATGGATCTCGGAATCGCTGGTAAACGCGCTCTGGTCACCGGCTCCAGCGCCGGGCTCGGCGAGGCGATCGCGCGCCTGCTGGCCGCGGAAGGCGCGGCCGTGGTCGTCCACGGCCGGGACGCGGCCCGGACGGAAAAGGTGGCGGCCTCGATCGCCGCGGCCGGGGTCGCCCTGGGCGATTTGTCGACCGACGCGGGAGCGGACGCGGTCGCCGAAGCGGCCGGGGACGTTGACGTCCTGGTCAACAACGCCGGCGCGTACGACCACCTCGGGTGGACCGACGCGACGCCGGCGGACTGGACCGCGATGTACGAGGCCAACGTCGTCTCGGCGGTCCGGATGGTCCACCGGTTCGTGCCGGGCATGCGCGAGCGCGGCTGGGGCCGGGTCGTCCAGATCGGCGGCGGGCTGGCGAGCCAGCCCCTGGCCATGCAGCCGCACTACACGGCGACACTGGCCGCCCGGCACAACCTCGCGGTGTCCCTGGCCCGGGATCTGGCGGGCACCGGCGTGACGTCGAACGTGGTCTCCCCCGGCGCGATCCTGGTGGACTCGGTGCGAGAGCTGCTGACGTCAATTGCCCCGCAGCGCGGCTGGGGCACGGAGTGGGCGGAGATCGAAGCGGCCGCGGCCCGCGACCTGGTGCCCAACGACGTCGGCCGCCTCGGCCGTCCCGAGGAGGTCGCGGCCGCCGTCGGCTACCTGGTGAGCCCGGCGGCGGCCTACGTCAGCGGCGCGACGATCCGCGTGGACGGCGGCACCATCCGGTCGGTCCACTAGAGCCGGCCACCCGAAGCCGTGTCGCCCGAAAGCCGTTGCGCCAGGTACACCGGGACCGTCGACACGACGATCAGCACGGCCGCCACCACGTTCACGATCGGCGCCTGGTTCGGCCGGAACAGGTTGTCGTAGATCCAGATAGGCAGCGTCTCCATGCCCGTGCCCAGGGTGAACGTCGTCACGATGATCTCGTCGAACGACAGCGCGAACGCCAGCAGCCCGCCGGCCAGCAGCGCCGAGCGCAGCATCGGGAACGTCACCAGCCGGAACGTCGTGAAGCCCGTCGCGCCCAGGTCCATCGACGCCTCCTCGAGGCTGCCGCCCATCCGGCGCAGCCGCGCGACGACGTTGTTGAACACCACGACGATGCAGAAGGTCGCGTGGGCGATGATCGCCGTCAGCAGGCCGAGGTCGATGCCGAGGATCGTCCGGAACGCGTTGTTCAGCGCGATGCCCGTGACGATCCCCGGCAGCGCGATCGGCAGGATGATCAGCAGCGACACGGGGTTGCGGCCGAAGAACCGGTAGCGCTGCAGGGCGAACGCCGCCATCGTGCCGAGGACCAGCGCGATCGCCGTGGCCGCCAGGCCCGCCTCGACGCTCGTCCACAGCGCGTGCAGCGCCCCTTCGTTGGACGCGGCCCGGCTCCACCACTCCACGGTGAACCGGGTCGGCGGGAAGCCGAACGTCGTGTCCGCGTTGAACGAGTTCAGCAGCACCACGACCAGCGGGAAGTAGATCACCGCCAGGCCGAGCCCCAGCGCGGTCCACAGCAGCTTGCGCACGAGAGCTCCTAGAGGTTGTCGAGCGCGCCGGTACGGCGGACGGCGGCCAAGTACACGAGCATGATCACGACCGGCACGGTCGCCACCGTCGCCGCGAACGGGAGGTTGTTGGCCGCGCCGATGTTGTCGTAGACGACGTTGCCGAGCATCTGCGATGTCCCGCCGACGATCTTCACCGCGATGTAGTCGCCCAGCGACAGCGAGAACGTGAAGATCGAGCCCGCCACGATCGCCGGGAACGTCAGCGGCAGGATCACCGAGCGGAACGTCCGCAGCGAGCGGGCACCCAGGTCACCGGAGGCGTCCACCAGGGAGTCCGGCAGCCGGTCGAGGCCCGCGTAGATCGGCAGGATCATGTACGGCAGCCAGAGGTAGGACAGCGTCATGATGGTGGCCGTGACGCCGTAACCGGGCGAAAGCCAGCTCAGGGCGCCGTTGCCGGACAGCATCGAGCGCCACGCGTACGCCTTCACCAGGTAGCTGGCCCACAGCGGTGTCATCACCGCGATCACCAGGATCCGCTGCGCCCGCGGCGAAGCGAGCTTGGCCATCGCGTACGCCATGGGGAACGCCACCACCGCGTCGATCACCGTGACCAGCGCCGCGATCCCGACCGTGCGGAAGGTGATCGTGCGGTACACCGCGTCGGTGAACAGGGTCCTGAAGTTGTCCAGCGACCAGTCGATGACGACCTGGCCGGTGAAGGCGTCGGTGCGCCAGAACGCCGTGACGAACAGCGCGGCGAGCGCGCCCAGGTAGGCCAGGCCGAGCCAGAGCAGCGGGGCCGACAGCAGGAAACCCAGGCGCAGCCGGGGTTTCCGGTAGAAGAAGGCGGAAACGGCGGTCATCGTGCCTCGCAGGGATGGGTCCGGGAGCGGCGGGCGGAGTGGGGGGACACAGCCCGCCGCTCCCGGAGTTCGGGGGGATCAGCCCTTGATCTCGGTCCAGGCCTTCGTCCACTCGCCGTAGTCCTTGCACTTGACGTCCGTGCGGCCGTCGAGGCACTGCTGGATCGGCGTGGTCCAGTAGGCGATCTTCGCCGCGTATGCGGCGTCGTTGGCGTGGTAGGTGTCGCAGAGGGTCTTGTCGGTCAGCTCCGCGCACGCCTTCGGGTTGGCCGGCGCCTCACCGAAGTACTCGGCGACCTGGGCGTTGACCTTCGGGCTGATGATGTAGTCGAGCCACTTGTACGCGCACGTCTTGTGCTGCGACTTCGCCGCGACCATCCAGGTGTCCGACCACCCGGTCGCGCCTTCGCTCGGCACGGCCGACTCCAGCGGAGCACCTTCGCCCTTGGTCAGGTTGACCGTGACCTGCCAGGCCGTGCCGACGACGGCGTCGCCGTTCTTCAGCGCCTGCGACTCCTTGAGGTAGTCCGACCAGTACTCGGACACCAGCGGCCGCTGCTGCTTGAGCAGGTTCACCGCGGCGGTGAACTGCTTGTCGTCCAGTGCGTACGGGTTCTTGATGCCGAGGTCCGGCTGGTGCGCCATCAGGTACAGGGCGGCGTCGGCGATGTAGATCGGCGAGTCGTAGGCGATGACCTTGCCCTTGTGGGGCGAGTTCGCGTCGAACAGCACCGACCACGAGGTCGGCGCGGGCGTCACCTTGTCGGTGCGCCAGGTCAGCAGGTTCGCGCCCCAGCCGTGCGGAATGCCGTACGCCGTCCCGTTCACGCTGTTCCACGACTTGTTCTTCAGGAACGACTGGACGTCGTGGTAGTTCGGCACCAGCGCGGTGTTCACCGGCTCGGCGTCGCCGGAAGCGACGAGCCGCAGCGACGCGTCACCGGAGGCGGACACGACGTCGTACTGCCCGGTCTTCATCAGCGTCACGGCTTCGTCGGACGTGCCGAACGGCTTGACGTTCACCTTGCAGCCGGTCTGCTGCTCGAACGGCGTGACCCAGTTGACCTTCGGGTCGTTCGAGCCGTTCTCCGCGTACCCCGGCCAGGCCAGGACGTTCAGCTGGCCCTCCGGCTGCCCGAGCGCCTTCAGCGCTTCGAGCTTCGGCGGCGTGAACCCCTGCCCGCCCGGCGGCGCGGACGAACTCGTGCCCGACGTGCCACATGCAGCCAACAGCAGGCTGGCGCCGAGGAGCCCGGCCAGCCGCGTCTTCCTGTTCTTCATGGCAACCCTTCTGGACTACTACTGGACCTGGAAGCTGTGTTCGTCGCGCCAGCTGAGCCGGACGCGGCCGTCCGCCAGGACGCCGTCGGTGTTCTGCCGGACGACCGAGAGCTGTCCCCCGGCGTCGAGCGCGACCGAGTACCGCACGGTGGCCCCGGCGTAGACGACGTCGGTGACCGTGCCGGTGGCGCTGGTGTCCCCCACCGCGGCGGGTTCGGACAGGGCGTCGTCGATGCGGATCTTCTCCGGCCGGATGCTGAACAGCCCGGGTCGGCCGATCACGGACTCGGCGCCGCGGCCGCCGAGCAGGTTCGACGTGCCGACGAACCCGGCGACGAACGCGCTCGCGGGCCGTTCGTAGACCTCTTCGGGCGGCCCGACCTGCTCGATCTTCCCGTCGTTGAACACCGCGATGCGGTCGCTCATGGTGAGGGCTTCGTCCTGGTCGTGGGTGACGAAGACGAACGTGATGCCGACGTCCCGCTGGATCTGCTTGAGCTCCAGCTGCATGGTCTGGCGCAGCTTGAGGTCCAGCGCGCCGAGCGGTTCGTCGAGCAGCAGCACCTTCGGCCGGTTCACCAGCGCGCGGGCGAGCGCGACGCGCTGGCGCTGGCCGCCGGACAGCTGCGCGGGCTTGCGCGAGCCGTAGTCCGCCAGCCGCACGGTCTTCAGCGCCTCGAGCGCCCGCTCCCGGCGTTGCTGCTTCGGGACGCGCTTGACGCGCAGGCCGTACTCGACGTTCTGCTGCACGGTCATGTGCGGGAACAGCGCGTAGTCCTGGAACACCGTGTTGACGTCCCGCTCGAACGGCGCGAGCCGGCTGACGTCGTGGCCGTCGAGCTCGATGGTGCCCCCGGTGGGCAGCTCGAACCCCGCGATCATGCGCAGCACCGTCGTCTTGCCGGAACCGGACGGGCCGAGCATCGAGAAGAACTCGCCGGGCGGGATGTCGAGGTCGACGCCGTCGACGGCGTGGACGTCGCC
Organism: Amycolatopsis sp. lyj-23; assembly: GCF_046549135.1. Taxonomy (NCBI): domain Bacteria; kingdom Bacillati; phylum Actinomycetota; class Actinomycetes; order Pseudonocardiales; family Pseudonocardiaceae; genus Amycolatopsis; species Amycolatopsis sp. lyj-23. Next base: position 26,677 of record NZ_JAJPWN010000008.1, read on the forward strand.
GAAGTGCTTGCGCAACCCGGAAAGCCGGATCGCCGGGCGCGTGCTTTCCGGCGCCGCGGGCTCTTCCCGCGTCTCGGTCGGTGCTTGGTTGGGCACGGTCAGCCTCACAGTGCGCTCATCACGTGCTTGACGCGGGTGTAGTCCTCGAGGCCGTAGAGCGAGAGGTCCTTGCCGTAGCCGGACTTCTTGAACCCGCCGTGCGGCATCTCGGCGACCAGGGGGATGTGCGTGTTGATCCAGACGCAGCCGAAGTCGAGCTTCGCGGCGGCGCGCATCGCCCGCTGGTGGTCGCGGGTCCAGACCGAGGACGCGAGGCCGTACTGGACGGCGTTCGCGGCCTTCAGCGCTTCGGCCTCGTCTTCGAAGCGCTGCACGGTGATGACCGGGCCGAAGATCTCGTGCTGGCTGATCTCGTCGTCCTGGCGGACGCCGGAGACCACGGTGGCTTCGTAGAAGTAGCCGTCGCCGTCCGCGCGGTGTCCTCCACAGTGGACGGTGGCGTGCGCCGGCAGCCGGTCGACGAACCCGGCCACCTTTTCGAGTTGCGCGGCGTTGTTGAGCGGGCCGAAGGCGACGTCTTCGTCGTCCGGCCGGCCCGTCTTGGTCTGCTCCGCCTGCCGGGTGAGGGCGGCGACGAAGGTGTCGTGCACGTCGTCGGCGACCAGCACGCGCGTGGCGGCGGTGCAGTCCTGGCCCGCGTTGAAGTACCCGGCGACGGCGATGGCTTCGGCGGCCGCTTCGAGGTCGGCGTCACCGAAGACGATGACCGGCGCCTTGCCGCCGAGCTCCAGGTGCACGCGCTTGACGTCGTTCGCGGCGGACTTCGCCACTTCGATGCCCGCCCGGACCGAGCCGGTGATCGACACCGTCGCCGGGATCTCGTGCTCGACCAGCGCACGGCCGGTGTCGCGGTCGCCGCAGACCACGTTGAACACGCCCGGCGGCAGGAACTCGCCGGCGATCTCGGCGAGCAGCAGCGTCGACGCCGGAGTGGTGTCGGAGGGCTTGAGCACGACGGTGTTGCCGGCGGCCAGGGCGGGCGCGATCTTCCAGATGGCCATCAGCAGCGGGTAGTTCCACGGCGTGACCTGGGCGCACACCCCGACCGGCTCGCGGCGGACGAAGGAGGTGTGGCCTTCCAGGTACTCGCCCGCGGCCCGGCCTTCGAGCACGCGCGCGGCGCCGGCGAAGAACCGGACCTGGTCGAGGACCATCGGGATCTCTTCGGCCATGGTCAGCGCGATCGGCTTGCCGGTGTTCGCGGACTCGACCCGGACGACCTCTTCGGCACGGGCTTCGAGCGCGTCGGCGAGCTTGAGCAGCGCGAGCTGGCGCTGGGCGGGCGTCGTCGCGCGCCAGGTCTCGAACGCGGTCGCGGCGACCTGCAGCGCATTGTCGACGTCCTCGGGGCCGGCGATCGGCGCGGTGCAGTAGGGACGGCCGGTGACCGGGTCGATGATCTCCGCCGTCCGGCCCGACTTGGACTCGACGTACGCGCCGCCGACGTAGTGCTTCAGCTCCTGCGGCGGGGTGGGTGGGCTGGTAGAGGACACGGTGCCTCCTGGCTGCGCTCGGGGAGCTAAAACATATAAGTCCATATGTAATAGGACAAGAGGATGCGGCAAGATTGGTGCGAACGGGTAATCGACGGCCGAAGGATCACCATGCGCAAGGGCATGTCGCACAGCGCGCGATCCGCCATGTTCGCGCCGCTCGGCCAGGTCGGGCGGGCGGAGGCGGTGGCGGCGCGGCTGGTCGACGCCATCACGCTCGGCCTGCTCGCCGACTCCGAACAGCTGCCCAGCGAAGCCGACCTGGCCGCGCAGTTCGGCGTCTCGACGGTGACGGTCCGGGAAGCGCTGGTGGCGTTGCGGCAGCAGGGGCTGGTCGAGACGCGGCGGGGCCGCAGCGGCGGCAGCTTCGTCCGCGCGCCGGCCAACCCGCCCGCGGACGCCTGGCGCGCGCGGCTGCGCGAGGTGTCGCTGTCGGACCTGCGGGACGTCGGCGACCACTACCTCGCGATCGCCGGGGCCGCGGCCAAGCTCGCCGCCGAGCGCAGCTCACCCGAGGACGTCGCCCGCCTGCGCCTGGCGGCCGACGACCTCCGCACGGCCCACGGCCTCGACTTCACGCGGGCCGAGCGGCAGTTCCACCTGGAGGTCGCGGCGGCCGCGCAGTCGCCGCGGCTGACGCACGAAGAGGTCCACCTGCAGAGCGAGCTGGGCGGGCTGCTGTGGCTGCCGCTCGCCCCCGGAGCCCACGCGCACGAAGAGCACGTGGCGATCACCGCCGCGATCGACGCCGCCGACGGCGAACTGGCCCGCAAACTCACCGAGGAGCACCTGCTGGGCGCGCTCGACCGCCTCGCGGACGTGCACCTGGAGTTGCCGGCCTCGTAGACTCCAGCAATCCGCGCATCGAGGTGAGCACCGTGAACGACACCCGCACGCTGGCCGGCGACGAGGTCGTCGAGCAGGTTTCCGCGTTGGTGGAAGGGGTTTTCGAGCGGCTCAAGCCCCTGCTGGCCGCCGCCGAGTCGGTACTGGCGGACGCCCCCGCCGCGGCGGCCCTGCACCGGATCCGGCCGCAGGTCGCCGAGGTGCTGGGCGGCCTGGTCATCGGCGCGGGCTTCGTCAGCGCACCGCACGTGCTGACCGATTCGGAGTTCGGCTTCGAATGGTGGACGGCCGGCTCGCCCCCGGCCCAGCTGTTCATCAGCCTCGACCCGGCGAGCGAGAACTTCCTGGACTACACGCGCCAGTCGTGGTTCACGGTCCCCCGCGACACCGGGCGGCGGCACATCAACGGCCCGTACGTGGATTACCTGTGCACCGACGAGTACACGCTGACGTTCACGATCCCGGTCACGCGCGCCGGTGCTTTCGCGGGTGTGGTGGGCGCGGACGTGTACGTGCGCGAATTCGAGCGCGCGGTGCGGCCGCGGTTGCGTTCCCTGGGCCGCGGCGCGGCGTTGCTGAACGCGCAGGGGCGGGTGATCGTGTCCAACAGCGTCCGGCAGCCGACGGGCTCGCTGGTCCGCGAGGCCGACGTCCCGGCGTGGTGGTCGGCGGGCGCGGAGCCCGGGCCGGGCCTGCGGCGCTGCGGGGACTCGCCGATCGTGCTGTTCGGCTAGGTCTGCAGCGCCACCCAGAGCTCCGCGCGGACGCCGGGTGAGTCGAGGTCGCGGCCCAGCAGCTCCTGCGCCTTGGTGATCCGGTTGCGCAGGGTGTGCCGGTGGACGCCCAGCCGCGCGGCGGCGGTGTCCCAGTGGCCGTGGTGCTCCAGCCAGCAGCGGAGGGACTCGACCAGGTCGCCGCGGCCCGTTTCGTCGTGGCGGCGCAGTGGGGCAAGCAGGCCGCCGGCAAACGCTTGCGCCACCACCGGGTCGATCAGCGACAGGAGGCCGCGGCCGGTGTGTTCGGCCGCCGAGACCAGGATTTTGCCTTCCGCCTCCGCCGCCCGGGCCGCCAGCTCCGCCTGCTGGAGCCCGGTGGCGAAGTCGCCGGGGGCGACCGGCCCCGCCACCCCGCCGTGCAGGCCACCGATCCGCAGTGCCGCCTCGGCCGCCGGCTCGACCACGCTCGCCGGGCCGAAGGCGACCACCGACGAACCGGAGCGGGCCGCGAACGACTCACCCTCCATCGCCCCGAGCAGTTTGCGCCGGGCCGCGGGCGGTCCGAGGAACACCAGCACCGACCACGGCGCTTCCGGCGGCTCACCGCCGGAAGCGATCAGCACCCGCAGCGCCAGCTCGGCTTGACCGCCCGCGAGCAATTCCACCAGCCCGGTCCGCAGCGCCTGCCGCGCCGCCGCTTGCGCGCGGTCCTGTTCCAGTGCCAGGGAAAGCACCGAAACCGCGGTGTTCACGATGTGCCGGCCCGCGGTGTCGAGCGGCTCCGCGGTGCCGACGGCGAGCACCCGCCGGGCGCTGGTGTCGAGGGTCTGCAGCGCCACCTCCTGCCCGTCGAGCGAGAAGGCTCGCGTACCGGTGCGAAGCCGCTCCAGCTCTTCGCGCAGCGAAACGCCGTACGCCCGGGCGCTTGCCGGAGCGGCTTCGGTCACGGTCGTGCGATCGAAGAGCAGCACCCAGCCGTCGATCAGCTTCGCCAGCTTCCGCAGCACTCCGGCCGGGCCGCCCTTGCCGACCGCCGTGCGGGTCAGCTCCTGCTGGGCGCGGCCGATGCGGACCGTCGTCGCGTACTCGTCGGCCGCCACCGCGCGCGAGACCGCCCGGGTGATCGCGATGAACGGCGTCTTCCGCGGCACCTCCAGCACCGGCAGCCCCACTTCGGCCGCCGTCGTCACGAGGGCCCGCGGGACGTGCTCGTGGCTCAGCCCGACGCCGAAGCCGAGGCCGGCGACCCCGGCGGCCACGAGACGGCGGACGTAGGCCGGAGCCGTCCCTTCGTCCAGGGCCAGGCCGGTGGTGAGCAGCAGCTCGCCGCCTTCGAGGAAGGCCTGGGGATCCGTCAGCTCGGTCGGGTGGACCCAGCCGATCGGGCGGTTCAGGAGGTCGTCGCCGGTCAGCACCCGCAGCCCGAGCGGGCGCTCGGCGGCCAGCCCGGCCAGCGTGAGTGCCATAACGGCCAATTCTACGCGCGTTCCTGTACGGAACGGCCAGCTGACGGCGCCCGCGGCCGGGCTCATCCTGAGGACGTCCACCGACTTCCCAGGAGCACGCCGTGACCGCAAGCACCACCACCGAGCCGCAGGCGCCGGCGCCCCGGCAGCGCAGGCTGCAGACCGAGATCCCCGGCCCCGTCTCGCGCGAGCTGCAGCAGCGCCGCGCCGCCGCCGTCGCCGCCGGGGTCAGCTCGGTGCTGCCCGTCTACGTCACCTCCGCCAGCGGCGGTCTGCTCACCGACGCCGACGGCAACGTGCTGATCGACTTCGGCTCCGGCATCGCGGTGACCAACGTCGGGCACTCCGCGCCGGCGGTCGTCGACCGCGTCCGCAAGCAGGCGTGCTGGTTCACCCACACCTGTTTCATGGTCACGCCGTACGAGGGGTACGTCGAGGTCTGCGAAGCACTGGCCGAGCTGACCCCGGGCGACCACGCGAAGAAGTCGGTGCTGTTCAACTCCGGCGCCGAAGCGGTCGAGAACGCCGTGAAGATCGCGCGGACGGCGACCGGGCGCCAGGCCGTCGTCGTGTTCGACCACGCCTACCACGGCCGCACCAACCTCACCATGGGCATGACCGCGAAGTCCGTGCCCTACAAGCACGGCTTCGGCCCGTTCGCGCCCGAGATCTACCGCGTGCCGGGCTCGTACCCGTTCCGCGACGGCCTCTCCGGGCCGGAAGCGGCGGCGCTGGCCATCGACCGGATCGAGAAGCAGATCGGCGGCGACCAGGTCGCAGCGGTCGTCCTCGAGCCGATCCAGGGCGAGGGCGGGTTCATCGAGCCGGCGCGCGGCTTCCTGCCCGCGATCGCGGCCTGGTGCCGCGAAAACGGCGTCGTGTACGTCGCCGACGAGGTCCAGACGGGCTTCTGCCGCACCGGCTCGTGGTTCGCCTCCACCGACGAGGACGTGGTGCCGGACCTGATCGCGACGGCCAAGGGCATCGCGGGCGGCCTGCCGCTGTCCGCCGTCACCGGCCGCGCCGAACTGCTGGACGCCGTCGGACCCGGCGGCCTCGGCGGCACGTACGGCGGCAACCCGGTCGCCTGCGCCGCGGCGCTCGGCTCGATCGAGACGATGAAGACCGAGGACCTCGCCGCGTCGGCCAAGCGCATCGAAGGCGCCGTGCTGCCGCGGTTGCGCGCGCTCGCTTCGGAAACCGGCGTCATCGGTGACGTCCGCGGGCGCGGCGCGATGCTGGCCGCGGAGTTCGTCCGCCCGGGCACGACGCAGCCGGACGCCGACCTGACCAAGCGCGTCGCGGCGGCGTGCCACCGCGCCGGGGTCGTGGTGCTGACCTGCGGGACGTACGGCAACGTCGTCCGGCTGCTGCCGCCGCTGTCGCTGTCCAACGACCTGCTCGACGAGGGCCTGTCGGTGCTCGAGCACGCTGTCCGGACGGAGGCCCGCGCATGACGTTCCCGTTCTGGGTCGCCGGGAAGCCGGTGACCACCGGTGCCACCGCCCTCGTCCGTCACCCGTTCGACGGCTCGGAGGCGGGGTCGCACTTCGTGCCCGCGGACGCGGACGTCGAAGCCGCGGTGCAGACCGCGGCCGAGGTCGCCGGCGAGTTCGCGACGCTGCCCGCGCACGTTCGCGCCGGGGCGCTGGACCACGTGTCCCGGTCCTTGGGCGAACGGTCCGAAGAGATCGCCGCGTTGATCACGGCGGAGTCGGGCAAGCCGCTGAAGTGGGCGCGCGGCGAGGTCGGGCGCGCGGTGTCGACGTTCCGCTGGGCCGCCGAGGAGGCCCGCCGCTTCTCCGGCGAGTTGCAGCGGCTCGACACGGACCCGGGCGGCACCGGACGGCTGGCGCTGGTCCGGCGCGTGCCGCGCGGCCCGGTGCTCGGCATCACGCCGTTCAACTTCCCGCTGAACCTGGTGGCGCACAAGGTGGCCCCGGCGATCGCGGTGGGCGCGCCGATCGTGCTCAAGCCCGCGCCGGCGACGCCGCTGACGGCGTTGGTGCTCGGCGAAATCCTGGCTTCGACGGACCTCCCGGCGGGGTCCTGGTCGATCCTGCCGGTGGACAACGAGACGTCGTCGCGCCTGGTCGAGGACCCGCGGCTGCCGGTGGTGTCGTTCACCGGCTCGGTGCCGGTCGGCTGGGCGATCCGCGACCGCGTGCCGCGCAAGCACGTGGCCCTGGAGCTGGGCGGCAACGCCGCAGTCCTCGTCTGTCCCGACTGGCCGGACCTCGACTTCGCGGCGCAGCGCATCGCGACCTTCGCGATGTACCAGGCGGGGCAGTCGTGCATCTCGGTGCAGCGGGTGTACGCGCACTCCGACGTGTACGACGCTCTGGTGTCGAAGGTTCTGGCGCAGGTCGAGGCGCTGCGCACGGGCGACCCGCGCGCGGACGGCGTCGACGTCGGCCCGCTGATCAACGAGGACGCGGCGACCCGGGTGTCCTCGTGGGTCTCCTCGGCGGTGTCTTCGGGAGCCCGCTTGCTGACCGGCGGCGGCCGGTCCGGCGCAACGGTGGAGCCGACGGTGCTGGCGGACGTCCCGGAGGACGCGCCGGTGATGGCCGAGGAGGTGTTCGGGCCGGTGGTCTCGCTGGTCCGGGTGGTTTCGGTGGCCGAGGGCGTTTCGCGGATCAACGCGTCCCGCTTCGGGTTGCAGGCCGGGGTGTTCACCCGGGACGTCCCGACGGCGTTCTCGGTGTCGGCCGCGTTGCAGGTGGGCGGCGTGATCGTCGGTGACGTGCCGAGCTTCCGCGCGGACCAGATGCCCTACGGCGGCGTGAAGGACTCGGGCGTGGGCCGCGAGGGCCCGGCGGCGGCGATGGCGGACTTCACGGAGGAGCGGGTAACGGTGTTGACCGGTTTGACGCTGTAAGCGGTGTGAGACCGCTGATCCTGCTCGACGTGGACGGCCCGCTGAGCCCGTGGGCGGCTCCGCGGCACGCGAAACCCGCCGGCTACGTCGAGCAGGCGCTGCGGCTCTCCCGCTGGAGCCGCAAGCGCTTGCGGATCTGGCTCGACCCGGCCCACGGCCCGCGACTGCTCGCCCTGGCCGGTTCCGCGGACGCGGAGCTGGCCTGGGCAACCAGCTGGGAACACCGGGCGAACCGCTGGATCGGCCCGGCGATCGGGCTGCCGCCGCTGCCGGTGATCGAGTTCCCCGGCCCGTCGCCGACGTGGAAGTTCGGCCAGGTGGCCCGCTTCGCGGCCGGCCGCCCGCTGGCCTGGTTCGACGACGACTTCGACCTGTTCCCCGAGGCGCGGGACGCGTTCCTGGACCGCCGCACGGGTTCGGCGACCGAGCTGATCCCGGTCGACGCGCACACCGGGTTGACCGACGAACACTTCGGCCGCCTCGAACGGTGGCTGCGCGACCGGGTCTAGGTGCTCGCCAGCGCGTCGGTCAACGCGGCGTGCGCCTCGACGAGCGACGGCCCGTACCACGTGAGGTACCGCCCCGAGACCAGCACGTACCGCACCTCCGGGAAGTGGTCCGGGCCGTCCTCCCCCGTGAACGCGTACGGCTCGTCCGGGAGCACCAGCAGGTCCGCGTCCGCCGCGAACCGCGCCCGCAGCTCGTCGATGTCCGGCCGTGGATAGCGCTCTTCCGAAGCCGCGTACGCGTTCGCCACGCCGACGCGGCGCAGGACGTCGCCCGCGAACGTGTCGCGGCCCAGGACCACCCACGGCTTGCGCCACACCGGGACCACCGCGTGGAAGCGCACCGGCCGGACTTCGCGCCACACCTCTTCCGCCGTGACCAGCCACTCCGGCTCGTCCAGCTCGTACGCCTGCGTCAGTATCCGCCGCAGCGAGCCCAGCGCCGCCGGGACGGACGCCGCCGCGGCCATCACCCAGACCGGGATCCCGTTGGCGCGCAGGCGTTCCACGTCCTCCGGTCGGTTCTCCTCCGCGTTGGCGAGCACCAGGTCCGGCGCCAGGTCCAGGACCCGGTCGAGCTTCGGGTACTTCGAGCCGCCCACCCGCGGAACGTCCAGAGTGGACGGATGCATGCAGTAGTCCGTCGCGCCGGCCAGGCGGCCGGGCGCGCTGACCTCGACCGCTTCGGTCAGCGACGGCACGAGCGACACCACGCGTGCGGCCGGTCCGGACAGCGGCACCGGCTCCCCGAGGTCGTCGACGAGGTGGGTCATGCGCGTTCGAACGACACCTTCCGCTTGTCGACGTCGACCGCGGTCAGCCGGACCGCGATCCGCTCGCCCGCGGTCAGCTTCTCCCCCGCGCACTTCGCCATCACCGTCGGGTCCTCGACCAGGATCTCCGCCTTGTTCTCGTCCGCGCGCAGCACCACCGCGCTGAACTCGCCGCCGACGTGCTCGGCCAGCACCCACGCCTCGACCTGGTCGATGCAGGCCCGTTCGACCTTCGCCGCGAGCGTGTCCGACGCGCTCATCCGCTCCGGGACGTCGGCCAGCGCCGCCCGCACCCACTCCGGGACCTCGCGCCCGGCCGAGACGGCGAGGCAGATCTCCGTGGCGAACCGGTCCACCAGCCGCCGGATCGGGGCCGTGACGTGTGCGTACGCCCCGCCGATGCCCGCGTGGGTCGTCAGCGCGGGCAGCTCGCCGTCGAACGCCGTGTAGCCCGCGCCGCGCAGCAGCCGGGTCGTGTCGGCGTAGAGCGCCATAGACGCCGGCTGCCCGGGGTCCAGCTTGGACAGGAACTCCGAGACGGTCGTCCCGGGCGCCCAGGCGATGCCCAGCGCCTCGGCCGAGCGGCGCAGCCAGTCGACGGCCTCGGGCTCCGGGTCGGGCAGCGTGCGCAGGACGCCGATCCGCGCGTCAAGCATGATCCGCGCCGCGGCCATGCCGGTGAGCAGCGAGATTTCGGCGTTCCAGGCGTCGACGGCCGTGCGCGGGCGGCGGGCGAGCACCCAGCCGCCGTCCGGGTCGCCGGTGATCTCCTGCTCCGGCAGCTGCAGCTCGACGGCGCCGCGCCGGACGGCCAGCTCGCGCCGCCGACGGCCCAGCTCGGGCAGCGCGGCCACCGACGGGTGCGGCTTGCCGGCGTCGAGCGCGGCCTGCACCGTCTCGTAGTCGAACTGCTCGGTGGACCGGACCAGCGCGCGGCGGACGCGGGTGGCGGTCGGCTCGCCCGTCTCGTCGGTCTCGATGGTCCAGAGCACCGCGGGCCGGACCTCGCCGGGCAGCAGGCTCGCCGCGCCTTCGGACAGCACCGGCGGGTGCAGCGGGACGTTGCCGTCGGGCAGGTAGAGCGTCTGGCCGCGCCGGCGCGCCTCCCGGTCGAGCGCGCCGCCGGGTGGGACGAAGGCGGCGAGGTCGGCGATCGCGTAGTGCACGCGGAAGCCGTGCGCGGTCTTCTCGACGACCATCGCCTGGTCGAGGTCCTTGGCGCCGGGCGGGTCGATGGTGACCAGCGGGAGGTCCGTCGCGTCCTCCCGGGGACCCGCGTCGGCCAGCGGATCGAGCACCGCCGCTTCCGCTTCGGCCAGCACCTCGGGCCCGAACGACTCCGGCAGCGAGAACTCGGCACGCAGGGGGCCGAAGTCCCCGCCCGCCGAGTGTGTCCTGATCACGAGGGGAGGCACCCCCCAACCCTAACCCGCTCCGGGCCCGGAGATCGCCCGATCGGGCGCGGGCCGGTCGGGTGTACGTTACGCGGCAATAATGAAAACCGTCTTCATTCCCAGAAAGGTCCTCCTGTGAAGATCGCGTTCGTCGGCAAGGGCGGCAGCGGCAAGACCACGCTTTCGTCGCTGTTCGTGGCGTACCTCGCCGACGCGGGCCTGCCGGTGCTCGCCATCGACGCCGACATCAACCAGCACCTCGCCGTCGCGCTCGGCGCGACCGAGGAGGAAGCGCTCGCCTGGCCGACGCTGGGTGACAACACGGCGCTGATCAAGGACTACCTGCGCGGCGACAACCCGCGGATCCCGGACGCGGCGTCGATGATCAAGACGACCCCGCCGGGACGCGGCTCGCGGCTGGTCCGGCCGTTCGAGGACAACCCGGTGTTTTCGGCGTGCTTCCGCCAGCTGGGCGGCGTCCGGCTCGGCGTCACCGGGCAGTTCGACGAGGACGACCTCGGCGTCAAGTGCTACCACTCGAAGGTCGGGGCGGCGGAGCTGCTGCTGAACCACATGGTCGACGTCGAGGGCGAGTACGTCGTGATGGACATGACGGCGGGCGCGGACGCGTTCGCTTCGGGGCTGTTCACCCGGTTCGACGTGACGTTCCTGGTGTGCGAGCCGACGCTCCGCAGCGTCGGGGTGTACCGCCAGTACGCGGACTACGCGCGCGACTTCGGCGTACGGCTCGTGGTGGTGGGCAACAAGGTGACGGACGCCGAAGACGTCGAGTTCCTGCAGGAGCAGGCCGGCGGCGCGCTGCTGGGCTGGCTTTCGGCGTCGAAGCACGTCCGCGCGGCGGAGCGAGGAACGGCCCGGCCGATCGCCGAACTCGAGCCGCGCAACCTCTCGACGCTGCGTTCGATGCAGGCGACGGTGGACGCGGAGCAGCGCGACTGGGCGCGTTACCAGCACCAGGCCGTCGAGTTCCACCTGCGCAACGCGCACGCCTGGGCCGGCGCCGACCTCGCCGCGCAGGTGGATCCCGACTTCGTGCTGGGCCCGGGACTGCCGGTTTAGCCGCCTTAGTCGTCGTCCTGCGCGTCGGCCTGCCGGGTGCGCTCCCGGGCGATGTCGAGGGCGCGCCGGGCGGTGGCCTCGTCCGGGTAGGGGCCGAGCAGGTCGACGCCACGGCTGCGTTCGAGGTGCTCGACCTGGTGGGTGCGGGTGTTGTAGTACCACCCCTGGTCGGGGTTCGGATCTTTGGACATGGTCCTAAGGTTCGCACCCCGCGGCCGGGCTGTCAGCGCTTGTACCGGTAGGGGATCTCGGTCGGCTGCCCGGTGGGGCCGAAGTCCTGCGGTTCTTCGGCGGCGTCCGGGGATTCGGGGAACTCGTCGAACCAGCCGCGCGGGGTGCCCCGGGGCGGGGTTTCGGGTTCTTGGCGGGTGGGTTGCGGAAGCGGGGTGTCCCGCCCGGGAAACACGGGCCGCGCATTCGGGGCGGCGGGCGGGACGGGAGGCATGGTCCCGGGGCCGGGGAAGACCGGCCGCGCCGGGGCGGCGTGCCGGGCGGGGAACGGCTGGGGGGTGGACTCGGGACCGGGGAAGACCGGCTTGGGGCGCGCTGGTGGGGTTTGGGGCGCTGCGGAGGGTTGGTGGATGGGGGTTTGCGGCACGGGGGTTTGCTGGGGTGTGGGTGCTTGCGGGGTTGCAGAGCTCAGCGGTGGGGTGGAGGTTGGCGCTGCGGGGCTCTGCTGAAGGCGGCTTTCCCGCGGGGTAGGGCTGTTCTGGGGAGCAGAGCCTGGCGGTGTTGCAGGGCTCAGCGGCGAGGAGACCGGCACTGCGCTCTGCTGAGCTGCGGGGCTCTGTTGGAAGGGGCTTTCCCGCGGGGTGGGGCTGTGCTGGGGTGCAGCGCCTTGCGCCGCGGCGGAATTCTGCTGGCTGGGGTCATGCCGTGTGGCAGGGCTCGGCGGCGAAGTGGAACTCTGCGCTGCAATGGGCTTCTGCGGAACTTCGGGGCTCTGCTGAGGTGCGGGAGCCTGCGGAGAAGTGAAGCCTTGCGCCGGGTTCTGCGGCGGGTTAAGAGCCGCGGCATACCCGGCCGGGGCGGTGGTTTGCGCAGGGCCGGCAGCCGGGACCGGACCGGGATTGGGCGCAGTCGGACTGGCCGAGCCGGAGTTGATGTCCGCCTGAGAGCCCGCTGGGCCGGGGCCTTGCGCCGCGCTGGGCGCAGGGCCGGATCCGGGGAGGCCAGAGCTGTGGGCGGGAACCGTACCGGCTGGGCCAGTGCTCTGCGCGGGTTCGGGGCTGGCGCTGTGCACGGGAGCCGGGGCGCTTTGGGCAGCCGCTGAACCCGGCACGGGAGTGATGCCATGCGTCGGAACCGGGCCGGGCCCTTGTGCGGAGCCGGGGACCGGGCTGGTGCCGTACGTGGGAGCGGGTGCCGGACCGTTGCCGGGAGCCGGCAAACCGGCCTGCCCCCAGGGCGGCCTGGGCAGGTGAGCGCCGATCATCGGCGGCTGTTCCTCTGGCGCCGCGGACTGGGTCTTATCGCCTGTTGTCGTCGGCTGCGAAGTGCCGGGCGCTCCCTGCGGTTCAGTGGGCGGCACGGTGGCTGGAGCAGCTGTCGGTTCCGTCGATCCGGCAGACGGCTGTGCAGCATCTGCAGCCAACGGTTCCGAGGAGGCGGCCTGCGGTTCGGTGGGCGGCACGGTGGCTGGAGCAGCCGTCGGTTCCGTCGATCCGGCAGACGGCTGTGCGGCATCTACAGCCAACGGTTCCGAGGAGGCGGCCTGCGGTTCGGCGATCGGTGCAGCCGGCGGCTCCGAGAGAGCACCGGAGGGCTCCACCGATTCGGCGGTCGGTGCAACTGGCGGCTCTGAGGAAGCGCCAAGCGGCTCCCCCGATTCGGCGGTCGATTGCGCACCGCCTGCCTCAGCCGCCGTAGCCGACGGCTGCGGCTGCGGCTGCGGCTGCGGCTGCGGCTGCGGCTGCGGCTGCGGCTGCGGAACGACAGCTGCCACTTCCGGCGCGGTGGGCGCGCCTGTCGGGTCATCGGACCCGAGCGAATGGACCGGCTGTTGTTCGGCCGGAGCGGGCGCCTCGATTCCAGCCGCTTCGCCCGCCGTGGGCTCGGCTGGTTCGGGTGAAGCTTCCTCAGGCTGGGAACCGTTCGCCGACTGCGCCTCGGCCGCCGCGGGTTCGACCGCTTCCCTGGGAGCAGCCTCTGGCGCAGGTTCGTCGGATGCTGCTGAAGCACCTTCCGGCAGGCCGGAGTCCTGTGGCGCCGGTTCGTCCGAAGCTGAGGCAGCAGCTTCTGGCTGCTCGGGCTCCTGCAACACCGGCCCGCTCACAGCCGAACCGGCGGACTCTTGCCTCTCCGCCTGTGGCGAATCCGGTCCGCCAGGGGCCGAAGCATCCTGTGGGTGACCCGCCTCTTCCGGCCGCTCCGCCGCCGATCCACTCACGTCAGGCGCCGGTGCCTCCGCCTGACCGGACATCTCCGCCAGCGGCGGAACGGCAGCCTCTGACTGACCGGCGCTCTGCGAAACCGATTCGGCCGACGCCGGTGCGCCAACCTGGTCGAAGCCCTGCGGCGCCGACTCGCCGGAATCCTGCTGCATCGACTCGGCCGGTCCCGAAGGGGCAGCTTCCGGCTCCCCAAAGCCCCGCTGCCCCGACTCGGCCGCTACCGCAGCTTCCGACTGCTCAAAGCCCTGCTGCACCGGCTCCACCGGTCCCGCAGCAGCGGTCTCCGACTCCCCGAAACTCCGCTGCCCCAACCCGACCGGCGCCGGGGTAACAGCCTCCGGCGAACCCACAACCTCCTCCGGCCGAGCCACCGATGACGGCAACGCCACCTCAGGCTCCCCGGCCCAAGCCGGACGCGACTCCGCCGCCGCATGCCGCGGAGACGACTGAGGCGACTGCGGCGCCTTCACCGGCCCCGGCAAATCCGGCTCGGCCGCCACCGACCACTCCGGCGCCACCCCCGCCGCTCCAGGTGGGTGAGCCTCCTGACGGGACTGCGGACTCCCCCACACAGGCTCCGGGACCGGCTGCGCCGCGGGCGGCTGCGCCTGGACCGGCTGCGCCGGGGGCGGCTGGGCCTGGACCGGCTGCGGCACCGTTCGCCACACCGGAGCCGGGCCGATGTTCATCGGGGCCGGGGCCTGCCCAGGCGGGGCCGCGGCCGGGGGTGCCGGGCGGGCCGCCGGCTTGGGGATCGGGTCCAGGCACGACACCAGGACCGACGTGTTCTCCGGGTCGTCGACCTTGCGGCCGCTCCGCTCGCGGTAGACCATCTCGCCGTCGGCGTCCATCTCCACCAGGTAGCCCGCCTCCGCGAGCTGCTCCTCGTCGAGGTCCGCCAGCTTCTCGTACCGGGACGGCACCACCCGGTAGATCGGCCACGCCAGCCCCGCGTGCTCCGCGTGGAACTGGGCCAGCAGCGCCGCCATCTGGTGCTGCCATGGCAGCGACATGCCCTCCGCCAACGACCTCGGCAGGACGACGTACCCCGCGTCCACGCCCGGGTAGCCCTGGCCCAGCTGGTCGGCGAGCGGGGTGCTGGACGCGGGACGCGCACTCTGCCGGGGCGGCTGAGGCGCGCCGAACAGCGCCGCCGGGTCCCCGGGCTCGCCCGCTCCGGGCTTGCCCCGCCTGCCGAATTTGCGTCCCACGTGCTCATCCTCTGCCAGTACGCGGTCACCTGCTCGTGGAAGCGCCGCGACGTCGGTGAATCGGTCCGACCCTGTCCAGGCCCTCGCCACCCATGCTAAACGCCGGGACGGACCGCCTGCGGCACCAGTTCGCGCTCGTCGAACGAGAAGGCCCGGGTGTGCACCGGGACGCCCGTCTGCTGCGCTTCGACGATCTTGTTGTCGCCCAGGTACATCATCACGTGGTGGATGGACGCCGGGTCGGACGGGTCGGTGGCCAGGAACAGCAGGTCACCGGGCTGCGCCTCGCGCACCGGCAGCAACGCGCCGGCGTGGTACTGGTCCTGCGAGACACGCGGCAGGATGATCCCCGCCGACTCGTACGCCCGGAGCATCAGGCCCGAACAGTCGTAGGAATCCGGGCCCGTGGCGCCCCACACGTACGGCTTCCCCTGCTCGCCCAGCGCGAACTTGATCGCCTGCGCGGCGGCCTGGCTGGGCGGCAGCAGCGCGCCCATGCCGGTGCCGCAGGAGACGACGTCGACGACCTGGCCGACCGACTCCACCAGCGTGGCCGCCATCGGCTCCCACTTGTGGTAGCGGTCCGGGAAGCCCGAGCGCTCCACCGCCTGCGCGGCGTCGCCGGGCCGCTTGTTCTCCCAGTCCGGCACCGCGAGCAGCACGTCGTAGAACTTGTTGACCTCGTACGTCGGGTCGGTGACCTGCGCCACCGTGCCCCAGCCCATCGACGGGCGCATCTGGAAGATGCCCAGGGAGTCGCGGTCGCCGAAGGTCAGGTTGTGCAGGCCGGACTCGGTCATCCCGGCCTGGATCGCGACCTGCCACGCCCGCGGCGCCAGCGACCGCTGCTTGCCGAGCGAGATGATGAGCGCGACAATCCCGCGCTGCTCGTCGTCCAGTTTCGACGCGTCCACCGTGCCGCGGTCGCCCTGGCCGGGCTGGGTCGGCCCGACCGAGGCGTCGCAGCTCATCAGGTTCACGCCGCGAGCCTGCGCCTGCTGGTTGTCGATGACGACCTTCGCGGCGACCGCGGTCACGACCAGCGCGCCGATCGCGACGAACACGACCAGCCCCAGCCACAACCCCAGGCGCCGCACGGTCAGCTCGCCTGGTCGTAGTCGGCGACCCGCCAGCCGGCGTTGGTGCTCACCACCGTGATGGCCAGCTTCGGCCCGTCGGTCGGAATGGTGACCTGCACGGACTTCGGGTACGCCGTGCCGGCCACCGGCTCACCGGTGACCTTCGTCGCCGGGATGTTCGCCGGGTCGACCGTGCCCATCACCGGCAGGTACTCGTCGGTGGTGTACGGCTTCAGCTGCGCCAGCCACTGCGCCGAGGTCATGCCGGCCGGGTGGTTCACCCAGGCCGCGGCCCACTCCTTCGCGACGCGGATGGCGTCGGCATTCGGCGTGGTCGGTGTCGGCGTGGCCAGCGGCGTGGACAGCCGCGTCGGCAGATTGGACGTCGGGACGGGCGCGGCGACGCCGGGCGGGGTCGCGGTGACCGAAGTGGTCGTTCCCGGGCCGCCGGGTGCCGCCTTGGCCTGCGGTTTGCCGACGACCTTGGGCAGCACGATGCCGAGCGCGGTGACCAGGATGGCCAGGAACACCAGCGTCCCCATCAGGTGCCGCGGCGAGCGCAGCGGCCACCCCCACAGGCGCCGGTAGACCGCGGCGCGGCCGCGGTTGGTGCGGATCGGCATCGGTCACCGCCCCAGTACTTGGTCGGTGTCCCGCGGTTCCTCGCGGACCTCGATGCCCCGCGACGGCCGGTACAGCACGAAGACCGGCTTGCCCGCGACGACTTCGGGGTCCACGCGACGCGGCTGGGCGCGCACGCCCGGCGTGCGCGGCGCGTAGTCGCTGA
Organism: Amycolatopsis sp. lyj-23; assembly: GCF_046549135.1. Taxonomy (NCBI): domain Bacteria; kingdom Bacillati; phylum Actinomycetota; class Actinomycetes; order Pseudonocardiales; family Pseudonocardiaceae; genus Amycolatopsis; species Amycolatopsis sp. lyj-23. Next base: position 43,362 of record NZ_JAJPWN010000008.1, read on the forward strand.
ACCCGGACTCGGGCGGCCGCAGGTCGGACGGCACGACGACGGGCTCCGGCTCGTCGCTCCAGCGCCGGTCGGCCACCGGCGAGGTGTCGACGCGCCGGCTTTCTTCCCGCGTCGTCGGACGGCCGCCCGCGCCGACGACGACGTACTCGCCGCCGTCGCTGCCGGCCGGGTTGTACTGGCCGAACACCGGGGCGCCGGGGCGGCCGCCCGCGGGCAGCGCGCCCGCGGAACCACGGGGGATGGACCCCGGCCACGCGCCGGACCAGGCCGCGGCCGGGCGGGCGGCGCCGGAGGTGCCGTCGAGGCGCTGGGCGTTGGCGAAGATCGTGGCTTCCGGCCGGAACCGGCCGCCGCCGGCGGTGGCCCCGAGCGGACCGCGCTGCTCGCCGTCGACGACGTCGTCGGTGTCGCGGACGTGCTGCCAGAACTCGTCCTGCGGGGTCGGGCCGTTCTTGTGCCGCCGGAACCGCGAGAAGATCCCGCCGCCGGGCGACGGCACGGCGGCGCCGACCATGCTGACCGACATCTCGACCATCTGCCACAGCCGCCGCACCGGGCGCCCGACCATGAACAGCAGCACGGTGATGAGCCCGGCGAGGACCATCTGCGTGAGCATGTTCAGCGAGTTGCCGGCGTCGAAGATGGCCTGCAGCAGCAACGCGTGCACGCCGGCGAGCACGGAGAGCACGACGAGGTTGAAGGCGACCCCGCCGGCGACCTTGAGCACGCGGCGCAGGATCTCCGGGTGCAGGAGGGCGACGAGGCCGATCAGCGGCGCGGTGAGGGCGAAGAGGCGGATAAGGACCTGGGCCAGGAGGACGCTCGCCTTGGCCAGGAGCTGGAAGAGGGAGTAGACGAGGGATTGGCCCAAGGCGAGGAAGCCGGCGCCGGTGCGGCCGCCGGCTTCGCCGGTGAAGTAGCCGGTGGCGGGGCCGAGCTTGGTGGAGATGTCCTTGTAGGCGTTCTTCTTGCCGTCGATGACGGCCTGGTTGCCGTCGTCGCCATTGCGCAGTTGCGCCCACGTGAAGGCTTGTGCGTCCAGGAGCGGACGGCCGTACTGCTCGGCCTGCGGCGCGGTCGGCGAGCCGAACTCCCCGCGGATCCAGTTCTTGTAGACGATTTCGTTGTGCAGGTTCGTCGGCAGCACGTGCCGGATGACCCGGTCGTTGGAGTCGTCGACGAACCCGGCCTGGATGTTCGTCGTGGTCTGGACGATGGCTTTGTCGATCGGGTCGAAGTACCGCAGCATCGCCAGCGATGACGCGGCGAGCCAGACGCCCGCCAGCGCGTACAGCGCCCGTTTGCTGACCGCGGCCAGGTCACCGCGCCAGATGTTGCGGAACAACATGATCGACATGATCAGCGCGACCAGCCCGAACAGCTGGGCGTAGATGTTGTTGTAGACCTTCTCCGCGCCCGACTTCACCGCGCTGTAGAGCGGGTTGAGCAGGCCGCCTTCGAGCACGGTGTAGTGCAGCGAGTTCGTTGCGCCGACGATGTTCTTGCCGAGGTTGAACAGCTGGTTGCCGCCCCAGGTGTCGAGCGTCGAGCCCGGTGGCGTCAGGCTGATGCCGGTGCAGTTCGTTTCGAAGGTGTTCCAGACGAACCCCGCGTAGCTGTAGTCGACGTACGGGCTGCCCGCCTCGCCGTGGCCTTCGGCGGGGTCGATCGCGCCGACCATGCCCGCGCCGGGGCGTTCCGGGTTGGGCGCCTCGCCGCAGGCCGCCGCGCTCGCCGCCGGAGCGGTCGCGATGGCCTGCAGCCCCAGGACGAGCATGACGGCGAACATCGTCGCCTTGCGTCCCGGCGTGCGCCGCCCCGGCCGCGGACCTTCCTTGATCCGCCGCTTGAGCGAATGCCACCCCGCGGCCAACGTCAGCACGACCGCCAGCGTCAGCACGGTGTTCATGCGGCGTCCCGGCCGGTGCCGCCCTTTCCGCCGGTGCGGGCGGGTTGCTGCCCGTTGGGCGACTCGACGCCGCCCTCCACCTCGCCTGTTTCGGTTGCCAGGGGGTCCGGGGCGCCGAGGAGGTTCTCGTCGGCCAGGCCGACCTCCAGTTCCGCCGCCAGCTCGAAGTCCTGCTCCAGCGCGATGTCGTCCTCCGGCGGGACCGCGACGTACGGCTTCTTCTCCTCCGCCGGCAGCGCCAGCTCGTTGCCCGGACGCCGCGACGGGGCCGCGTCCTTCGAACCCGGGGTCGTGTCCATCACCGCGCGCAGGTGGTCCAGGTGCGGGCCGGAGAAGTCGACGCGGATGCGCTCCACGCCGCCGGCTCCGTCGCCGAAGATGAACTGGCGGGGCTCGACGTCGCGCTCCAGGCCGCTTCGCTGGGAGCCGGGACGACGTCCCAGCGCCGCCACGACCTGCTCGTAGCCCACGCCGACCGGGACCTTCAGCAGCCGCAGCGCGTCCGCCTGGGCGTCGTCGTCGTCGAGGCGGCCCACGAACACCGAGTCCAGCAGGGCCACGAAACCCTGGATCTTCAGGAAGTCCGCCGGGATCTGGGACGACAGCAGGACGCGGACGTTCCACTTGCGCGAGTCACGCGCGAAGCGGTTCATCAGCACGCGCCCGGTCGGGACCTCCGAGAGGAAGAACGCCTCGTCGATCCAGACGCCCTTGCGCATCTCCTTCGGCTTCTCGTACACCGACCGCTGGGTCAGCCACGCCGCCAGGTTCAGCATCTCGACACCGAGCGACTCCGCGTCGGTCCAGTACTCGCGGGGGACGCCGTCCTTCGGCAGGGTCAGCCCGGCCATCGTCAGGACCGTCAGCCGGTCGTCGCGGGTCTCCGAGTACGGGTCCGCGTCCGTCTCCGGGATCAGCAGCGCCATCCGCTCGCGCATCTCGTCGAGGAAGTCCGCGACGACGCCCGCGTGCTCGTGGTGTTCCGACGAATCCCGGCGCAAGGCATCGATTACCTGGCCAGGATCGGCGTCGAACCGGCCGCCCACGGCCCGGACCGCGCGCAGCAGCACGATCCGCGTCTGCGCCATCCGGGACACCTCGTACGGCAGGACACCCGTCAGGACGTCCAGCACGAGACGCCGCCGCGTCGCGCCCGCGAGGGCCTTCTCACGGCGCCAGGAGCGCTCGGGGTCGTCCTCGTCCATGAAGTGCTCGATCAGCGGCTCGGCGACCACCCGGTACGGGTTGAGGATCCCCGGCTGGGCGTTGAGCAGGTTGATCGGACGCGCGTACGGCCGCAGCTCCGGCAGGTCGCACAACCGCGACAGCGGGCCGGAGGGGTCGAGGATCGTCCAGTTCGCCCCGGCGCGCAGCGTCTTGTAGACGATGCCACCGCCGAGGAACGACTTACCACCACCCAGGCCCGCCACCATGGCCGTCAGGCCGGAGCCGTCGCGGATCTCCTGGGCCATCCACGGGTCCCAGGCCACCGGGCGCCGCGTGGCCGTACACGTCTCGCCGAGCAGGATGCCGCGGCGGTCGCCGACCTCGGCGGTCGCCGTCGGGACCGCCGAGGACGCCCAGACCACCGACCCGCGGCGCATGTACGCCGCCGAAGCCAGCGGCTCGCCCGGGATGAACTCCCGCGCCATCGCGTACTGGGCTTCGGGGTGCTCGATGGCGATCTTCGGCTTGTACAGGTCGAGCAGCTGCTGGGCCAGGCGCAGCGCGTCGCGCTCGGTCGGGCCGGACACGGCCAGCCGCCACCAGGAGCGGACCCGGGTGGCCAGCGCGGTGAAGCCCGACGTCATCTCGTCGTCGATCTCCAGCACCCGGCTGGCCTGCCGGGACAGCGACTGCGGCGGTTCGAGCTCGTGCTCGTCGGTGTAGTGCTTGACCTGCGAGCGAACCTTGTTCATCTGCCGCTGCAGCTCGCCGGCCACGTCTTCGGGGCGGCGGACGTAGATGCGCGCGGACACCTCGACCGCGGCGGGCAGCCGGTCGGCGTGCTGGATCCACGGGTCGTCGACCTCGGGGATCTGCAGGCCGTGCATCTGCCCGACGGTGAGGATGGCCAGGTGCCGGGAGACGCCGGCGTTGGAGCCGGTGCGGCCGCGGACGGTCACCGTCGGCGCGTACGGCTCGGCGTAGAAGTCGGCGGCGTCGGTGAAGCTGGCCAGGTCTTCGGGCTCCCAGGCCGCGCCCGGCACCGCGGGCATGTTCCGCGGCGCGGGCAGGCCCAGCGAGCAGGACCGGTGCATCAGCCAGGACATCTCCTCGGCGTGCACCGGACGGCCTTCGAACCCGGCGCTGCCGATGACCTGGTCGAGGTGCTCGACCTCGGAGTCCAGCGCGGTCAGCTCGGCGTCGACGGCCTCGGGCAGGATCCGGCGCAGCACCGGCGCGGCCCGCTCGACCGCGCGGTCGACCATCCGCCGGGTCTGCACCTGGATGCCCAGGTAGACCTCTTTTTCGGCCATCGAGCGGCCCATCAGCTGCTGCTGCTCGCCGATCAGGTAGTCGTCGAAGGACAGCGCGCCCGGGACGTCGGCGGGACGGCCGTGCGCGTTGTAGACGTGCGCCTCGGCCCACATCCGGATCGGGTACGGGCGGTTCGTCACGCGCAGGTGCAGCCAGCGGCCCTGCAGCTCGGCGTACTGGCCGGCGATGGCCGCGATCAGGTCGCGCCGCTGGGAGTCCGAGCGGAACGACCAGCGCTGCGGCGCCAGCCGGTACCAGGCGTAGACCTCGACACCCGTGCGGACCAGGTGCCCGTCGATGCTGCGCACCGCGATCGACGGGGTGTAGGCGGGAATCGCCTGCTCACCGGGCAGGCGGGCCTTGTTGCCCGAGCCGTTCCGCGACGCGCGGACCTGCTCGGGCGGTTGCCACGCGCCCGAGTGCGTGTCCCGACCCCGTGTACCTCGGCTACCGCCGCGACCGAACAACGACTACCTCCCGGCCCGAGCCGGGTTGCCCCGGCTCCGGCGCGCTCGTGGTGCTCCCTGGTTAATCGACGCAGTGGCGCGAAGCGCCCCCGTTGAAGGTGGTGGTGGGGGCACGGCCGAACCGGCACCCAGCGGGCCGCCGTGGTGCCGGTACTGCCGTCTGCGGCGGTGCTTCGGCAGCGGGCGCTCGGCCCGCACCCGGACGCGGCTGGCGCTGACCGCGCCGCCCGTGCCCGTGCTCCGCACCCGGGGGGTGTTCAGCTCGCGGCCCGCCATCGCGACCACGGCGCCGAGCGGGCGCTCGTGGCTGATCTTGGCCGTGAGCAGCCGGGTGATCACGATGGTGGCGACGAACGCCCAGGCCGTCGAGAAGAACCCGAAGCTCCACCCGGCCCAGCGTTCGACGCCGAGCACCAGGAAGAACGTCGGGAAGCCGACGAGCCAGGCGACGTACCGGGCTCTCCAGGGAAAAGTCGCTTTCGGCGGGCCGAGCCACACGGCGTCGACCCGGTAAACCTCGTCATCGGTCCTGATGCGCACGCCGGCCCCGCCCTCAGCCGGTGAACAGGCCGGCGATCCACTGGCCCACGTTCACGCCCGCGCCGCTGACCGCGAGTCCGATGATGGCGAGCGCGATGACCACGCCGGCGAGCCGGCGCATGACACCGGCGTTGTCGCCCTTGCCGCCGCCCAGCCACAGGAGCAGGAGCGCGACGGACAGCAGCACCAGGGGGATGACGTTGTCGAGCAGCCACTGGCGCACGTTCCCGGTGCCCAGTTCGCCGGCGGCCAGCGTGTCGAGGGTGGTCAAGGTCATCATCGCGATACTCCCGGTGCGCGGTCGAGGCCGCGCGGTTCTGGCTCAGGCGGTGCTTCGAACAACATCATGGGGGCTACGAGGGGTAGTGGTCAAAGTGCACTGCGTACAGACCGGCTGGCTCGTCAACCGGCGTGGTGCGGGTGCCACGGGAAAACTCCACGCCCCCCATCATCGCGGCAAGGGGCCTCGGGTTGAAGCCCGGCCACCCATACTTCTCAGTGTGCTGACGAACTCACTCCATTGCCCGGGATTTGCTCACTGTGGGTACTTGCGCTCGCGCCGTTGTGCGGCCTGGAACAGTGTTGCATGACACGATCGGCCGTGTCGCGCGAGTCCGTTCTGTGACGGCCGTCCGCCGGTCGGCGCCTATGTCGATCTTGACCCCGCGTGCTGTCCGTCACGGCATGTCCGAAACTTCACCACTTTTTCACTACATAGCGTGATCTTGACCGTTCACGGTCGGCCGAGCGCGAACACCCCTTCGGGGAACGCGCCCGCGTCGACGACCCGTCGGCTGAGGCCGCGGCACAGTTCTTCGAGGCGGGCGGTCCGCTCGGCACCGAGGTGGTCCCACGGTCCTCGCGCGGCCGTTTCGGTGGCCGCCTCGAGGCGGTCACGCAGCGCGACGCCCGCGTCGGTGAGCGCCCCTTCGGCGTCGAGGACGCCCCGGTCCTTCAGCCGGTTCTCGGCGGCGGTCCACTGCTCGTCGCTCCAGCCGCGGGTGAGCTTGGCCGCGGGCGTGAAGAACCCGCGTCCGGTGGCGCTGTGGGTGACGAGCGCTTCGAGGCCGTCGATCCCTTCGAGGACGAGCGCGGCGATGTGCCCGTCGCCGCGGTGCTCGCGCAGCAGCGTGACGGCGTGCCAGAGCACCAGGTGCGGCTCGCCCGGCCACGGCAGGCCGGCGTGGCCCGCGTAGAGCGGACGGCCCTCCGGACGGCAGCCGGCGGTGGCTTCGCGCGCGAGCTCGGCGGCCTCGGCCACCTCGTCGCTCTTGACGTGCTCGCCGAGGAGCCGGGTCAGCGCCCGGTCGGTGCCTTCGAGCCGCGCGTCGAGGACCTGCTCCGGCGTCGCCAAGGTCCAGGCCCGCGGGATCGTGCGGGCGACGACCTCGGGGTTGAAGTTGTAGAAGGTGGCCGCGACGACGTCGGCTCCGACGGCCCCCATGGGCGCGGCCCGCCCGGCGAAGTACGGCATCCGCCCCGGCCGCAGCCCGACGCCGGCGAACGCGGCGTCGACCTCGGGCGCGAAGTACACGAACGCGTGCAAGGAGTCGAAAGCCGACTTGAACCGCTGCTCGTCACCCGCCATGAGCGCACCCTACTACCGGGTAACCCCCGCCGGAACCACATTCGCCCGGGCCGAAGCGGGCATCTCGCGTGATCCACGGGGCATCACGCGTGTCCGGATGGGCATCACGCGTGATCCGGCGGGCATCAGGCCGATGCCCCTTCAATCACGCGAGATGCCCCTGCAGTCACGGGCTCGGGGCGGACGAGCTGGCATGTAAGCCGGATCCTGTTCCCCGGTCGCCTTGCGGCTTCCGGGGCGGCGGCCATCCATCTCGGCCTGCCGTCGCCGGCAGGCTCCAGCGGCCTACCCGCAGGCTCGGACGGGCCGTCCTCGAACGCCTGCGCAGGAGCCCGGGGGCTCCCTCTTGGCCTTGCTCCGGGTGGGGTTTACCTAGCCGTCCCGGTCGCCCGGGACGCTGGTGGTCTCTTACACCACCGTTTCACCCTTACCCCCGTACAGGACGGAGGCGGTCTGTTTTCTGTGGCACTTTCCCGCGGGTCGCCCCGGGTTGCCGTTAGCAACCACCCTGCCCTGCGGAGTCCGGACTTTCCTCGAGCCGGGTCGCCCCGGCTCGCGACCGCCCTGCCAGCTCGTCCGCAGGCTGGATCGTAGCTCAGCGACCGGCCACCGCCCCCGTGCGGTGGCGGGGCCGGGCTTCGGGCGGCGGCTCGGCGGGCACCGGGTGCTGGCGGGCCAGTTCGGCGGTCCAGTGCAGGACGGCGGCGGGGCTGTCGAGGCCGATCAGGCCGACGAGCCCGCCGTGGCGGACGAAGCCGGTGATGGGCCGCGTGCCCGGGACGGGCGACTCCAGCAGCACGGTGTCCGTCGCGAGGGACGGCCGTCCGGCGACCTGGATCCGGACGCCGTGCTGCTCGGACCAGTAACGCGGCACCGGCGTGTAGGCCCGCGCCCCCTGGGGGCCGGTGAGCAGGTTCTCGGCGGCGGCGCGGCTCATCTCGACGGCGTTGAGCCAGTGCTCCTCGCGGTGCGGTGCGTGGTCGAAGCGGAGGTTGGGCCAGCGGGCGACGTCGCCGGCCGCGACGATCGTCGACGAGCCGACCACGTGGCAGGTCGGCGCGCAGACGACGCCGTCGTCCAGGGGCAGCTTGGCGCCGCGCAGCCAGGACACGGCCGGGACGCTGCCCACGGCGACGACGACGCAGGCGACCTCGACCGCGCGGCCGTCGGCGAACTCGAGGCCGACGTGCGTGGGCGCCGGCCGCCAGCGGCGGATGGTGGTGCCGAGTTCGAGGCGGACGCCGCGGGCGGTGTGCAGCGCCGTGAGCCAGTCGCCGATGTCGGGCCCGAGGACGTCGGCCAGCAGCGATCTCGCGCGGCCGAAGAGGACGACCTCGCGGTTCATCTCCCGCAGGCTGGAGGCGACTTCGCAGCCGATGAAGCCGTCCCCGACGACCGCCACCGGGCCGGGGTTCGTGGCGAGGGCGCGCTTGAGGGCGATCGTGTCGGCGAGGGTGCGGACGACGACCACGCGCGGGTGGCCGTGCGGCGCGCCCGGCAGCCGGCGCGGTTCGACGCCGGTGGCGATGACCAGGCCGTCGTACGGCAGCTCTTCGTCGCGGAGGTGGACGACCTGCCGGTTCGGCGAGAGCGCGGTGACCGGCGTGTCGAAGCGCCATTCGGCGTCGACTTCGAGGGGGTCGGCGAGCAGTGTGTCGGCGCGGCTGACCGCGCCGGTGAGCAGCTGCTTGGACAGCGCCGGCCGGTGGTAGGCGATGTCGGGTTCGGCGCCGAGCACGACGACTTCGCCGTCGAACCCGAGTTCGCGCAGCCGTTCGGCGGCGCGCAGGCCGGCGAGACCGGCGCCGGCGATGACGATGCGTTCGCTCATCGGGTGGCTCCCAACAGGTGGATGGCTCGCATGGGGCAGGCACGCGCGGCGGCCCGGACGCCGGGGACCAGCTGGGCACCGGGGCGTTTCTCGTACGCGAGCTGCCCGTCCAGGCCGAGCCGGAAGACCTGGGGCGCCTCGGCCTGGCAGACCCCGTAGGCGTGGCAGCGCTCGCTGTCGACGTCGACGCGCACGGTGGCCGGTTCCGGGCCGGCTCCGGCGGGCGGCGGGGCCACCAGCCCGGCGCGGGCCAGGACCGGGGCGGGCAGCACGCGCAGCACCGACAGCAGCACCGGCGGGACGAGCAGCGTGATGCCGGCGAGCCAGACGACGGCGAGGTGCCCGCTCGCGATGGCACCGAGCCACGCGTGCACGGCGAGCAGACCGATCGCGAGGTAGCCGGCCTGGTGGAACCGCAGCCAGCGGCCTTCGCGGGCGCCGCGGCGCAGGCCCGCGGTCACCGACACGGCGAGGACGAGCTCCAGCCCGGCGATGCCGAGCGCGTGCCGCGGGGTGCCGTCGTAGAACGGGAGGAGCAGGTCCGCGACGCCGAAGGGGTCGTCTTCGAGGAAGAGGAAGGTCAGCCCGTGCAGGGCACCGGTGGCGAGGGTGACGGCGGCGAGCGCGGTGTGCCCGGTGCGGATCGCGTCCTGGCCGCTGAACCGGCGGACCCAGCCGGTGGCGGCCAGGACGCCCCAGCACAGCGTCAGGCACATGCAGAGGTAGGTGAGGCGGCCGGAGAGCGCGGCGGCCTCGGCGATCCCGGTGTCGTGCGGCGACACCGGGACCAGCGCGGCGAACGGGGACATGGGGCGGCTTACCTCCGGGTGCGCGGCGCGGGCCTGCCGGGGGTTCCGAGCAGGCGGAGCAGGCCGAACGTGGCGACGGCGGCGAGGGCCACGAGAACGGCGCCGAGTGCGACGGCGCCGCCGCCGAGGGTGTCGTCCTCGGTGGCGGAGACGAGCAGGGACGTGGTCTCGGCGAGCCCGGTGCTCTCGAGCAGCGTCAGGTGCCCGAGTGAGGTGTCGACGGCGGTCTGGGCGAACGCGCGGACGTCGTCGTCGCGGGTGCCCGCGCGGACGTCGGAGGCGAGGCCGAAGAGGGTGCCGTACTCGGCGCGGAGGCGGTTGACGTAGGCGCGGTCGAACGCGTCGCCCGAGCCGGCGGCGATCTCGCCGGCCCAGGAGCGCTCCTGGGCTGTGGGCTCTCCCGGCAAGGTGACGGCGAGCCGGTCCGCGACCGCGCGCAGGGCGACCTCGAGCCGGGCCTGGTCGTCGGCGATGCGGAGGGCGACGGCACGCACGCGCCGGTTGGTGGCCCGCTCGACGGCGAGCCTGCTCGACGGCACGGCCCACAACGTGTGCTGCTTGAGCCGGATCAGCAGGGTGCGGTCGGTCTGCTGCAGTTCCCCGGCCGACGCCGGCACGGCGCAGCCCAGCACGAGCGCGGCCGCGGCGGCCAGCAACGCCACGAATCGGAGCGGCATCCCCGTTGTCCCTTCGCGAAGGAGTCCTCACCTCCTGTTACGGGGAGAAGGGGTGGTCCGGTTCTCGCCGTCACCCTTTGGTGACCTGTGACGTGTATCACAAGACGCATTGTGAACTCGTGCGCGGTGGCGGTCGTCGATGGTGCGTCGAATTGAGTGTCGAAACTAATGCATATGGCCTATTAAGTGTTTTTGCGCTACGCTCCGACGACCCCACGGTCCGCCAGTCAGGTGAGGTTGCGAGCTTCTATGGAAGAGCTGGGAAGAGAAAGTCGCGGCCACGTCGGCTACGCCTCGTCCGCCACGGCGGTCGACGCCGGCCCCGCGGCGGGCGACGACCTCGTCCCGTTGCTCTACAAGGACTTCCGAGCCACCCTGTTCGCGCAGGTACTGGCCTTGACCAACCACGACCGGCAGTGGACCGAGGACGTCGTGCAGGAGACCATGATCCGCGCCTGGCAGCACTCCGACACCCTCGAACGCGAGCCCGGAATGCTGCGCGGATGGCTGCTCACGGTGGCCAGGCGGATCGTCATCGACGGCTGGAGGAATCGCCGCGTCCGCCCGCAGGAGGTCGCTCTGGAGATCCCGGAAAACGCCGAGTCCACCGATCGCACCGACAGCTCGTTAGCCGCGCTAACGATTACGGGGGCATTGCGGGAACTGGACGCGAAATACCAGTCCGTCATCTACGAGACGTACCTCGCCGGAAATACCGTTCGACAGGCGGCGGAAATTCTCGGAATTCCGGAGGGGACCGTCAAATCGCGGTTGTACACGGCGATGCGGCAATTGCGGAAGGCGCTCGGGGAAGTGACGATCCGATGAGGGGCCGGAAGGGGGACGCCGCGGCGTACGGGCTCGGCGTCCACGACGATCCGGAAGAGTTCGAGGCCCACCTGCGCGGCTGCGCCCGCTGCCGGGGCCGGGTCGCCGGGTTCACCCCGGTGGCCGGCGCGCTGGCGGAGGCGGTGCGCCTGGGCTACCTGCCGCCGGGCGACGGGGCGGCCCGGCGCCGGAAGCCGGCGGGCCCGGCCGCGCTGCAGGGGCCGGCGGCCGGCCCGCTCCTGCTGCTCGCGCTCGGCGTGGCCGCGTTCACCCTCTGCGGGGCAAGGCCGGCCACGGGGAAGATCCGGTTCGCATCCGCTGCGTCCATCGTCTCCCCTGGTCAGGTCGTCGCCGGTACCGGCAGCGGTCCGCGGTCACTCCCGTGGTCGGCCGGTTTCCAGTAGTCTGCCCCAACCCAACATGAAAGTCCTTACGGTGGATACCGAAGTAAATCCCGAGCACCCCGGCAACGGGGCTTCGGTACCGAAGCGTCCCGCCCCGCGGCTCCCCGGCCGCGAGCCCGAGCTCGGCCGCCTGACCGGGCTCTTCCCGGTCGTGGTGGGCGGCGCGGCCGCGAGCGCCGTGCTGGCCGGTGAGTTCGGCATGGGCAAGAGCGCCACCCTGCGGACCGCCGCGGCGCTGGCCGCGGACGCGGGATTCACCGTCGCGATGGCCACCGGGTCGCGGCTGGAGAGCCACCTGCCCGGGGGGCTCGTCCGCCAGCTGGCCGAGGCGCTCGAGCAGCCGGGAGCGCCTCCGCGTCCGCCGGTCACCGAACTGTGCGGAGCGGCAGGCGAGAGCGAAGCGCTCGACCTCTTCTTCCGGATCGTCCGCGACGCCACCGAGCGGGGTCCGCTGTTCCTCGGCATCGACAACATCCACCTGGCCGACGCCTGGTCCATGCGGTGCCTGGCCTACGTCCGCAACCGCGTGCTCGACCTGCCGGTGCTGCTCGTCCTGACGTCGGTCGTCGGCTATCCCCCGCACCGCGAGGTCGCGCTGCTGGACATGGTGGGGAGCACCCCGGTCACGACCACGCTGAACGGCCTCGGCGACGCGGCCGCGGCCGAAATACTCGGCCTCGCCCCCGGGGAGCTGGCCTCCGCCTGCCGCGAGGCGACCGGCGGCAACCCGGTGCTGCTGCAGGCGCTGCGGCCGCGGCTGCTGCCCGGCGCGGACCCGCACGAGCTCGGCTCGTCGCTGATCGGGCAGGTGCTCACCACGCGGGTGCAGGAGTTCCCGCACGCACCGGCCATCCTGCACGCGGCGGCGATCCTCGGCGAGGACGCCGGCTTCGACCTGCTGGCCCGGCTGGCCGGCGTCGACGAGCTCGACGCGCTGCAGGCGATCGACACCCTGGTCCGGCTGCACGTGCTGAACAACAGCGACCAGCCGACGCTGACCTACTCCTTCGTCCGCAACTCGCTGCTCAAGGACATGCCGCAGACCACGCGGGCGGTCAACCACTCCCGGGCGGCGAAGCTGCTGACCGAGGCGGGGGCGCCGCCCGAGCGCGTGGCCGCCCACCTGCTGGAAGCGACGTCGATCCGGATCCCGTGGGCCGTGGACGTGCTGCGGCTGAGCGCGCGCGACGCCGTGTTCTCCGGACGGCCCGAGCTGGCCGCCCGGCACCTGCGGCGGGCGCTGGACGAGCGGCTCACGTCGGGGCGCCGGATGGCGGTGCTGCTGCAGCTCGCGCACGCGGAGTTCCAGTTCGACCCGCCCGCCGCGGCGAAGCGGGTGCGGGAAGCCGTCGACACGGTCGGCAACCGCGAGACCGCCGCGTACATCGCCACGGCGATGCTGCTGTCCCTCTGCGGCGGCCAGGACGCCCGGCTCGGGATCAGCGCGGCCGGGCAGATCGCGGCGCGGCTCGACGCCGGCGGCCCGGACGCCGTGTGGCCGCTGCTGTGCATGACCTACCTCGCCGAGGCCGGCAGCCGGCTCGGCCCGCCGCCGGAGTTCCGCGACTTCGAGGAGCAGTGGGCGCCGCTGACCGACCCGGCGGCCCAGCGGAGCCGCTCGGCGCTGCTGGCGCTGGACGCCGTCCGCAGCGGCGAGTCGGCGCAGGAGGCCGTCGGCCACTTCGCCGACGCGTTGACCGGCGACGACGGTGATTTCCTGTTCGAACAGCACTACTTCTTCACGCTGGCGACGGCGGTGCTCGCGGAAGAGCCGGCGCACGTCGACCGGCTGTGCCGGGTCCTCGACGTCGAGCGCGAGCCGTGGGACGTGCACGTGCCGCACGGCGCGCTGCCCACCCTGGCCCGCGGGATCGCGCTGCAGGCCAGCGGCGACCTGCAGCGCGCGAGCGTCCACTTCGAGTCGCTCCTGCGGCGGTTCGACGAGCGCGGCGGCACGACGACGTGCCCGGTCGGCGTGCTGTGCGCGGCCAAGCTCGTCGAGTGCTGGGTGGACCTGGGCCGGTTCGAGGCGGCGACGTCGCTGCTGGACCGGATGGACTTCGTCGCCAGCCAGGGCCTGTTCACGCACACGTACCTGCTGTACGCGCGCGGCCGCCTGCGCGTCGCGACGGGCTACACGCGCTTCGGGTTCGAGGACCTGCTCAGCTGCGGGCGGCGGCTGGCGCACCACGGCATGCGGTTCCCGGGGTTCGTGCCGTGGCGCGCGCACGCGGCGCGGGCGGCGCTGGCCCTCGGCCAGGCCGACGACGCGGCCCGCCTGGCGGAGGAGGACAGCACCGCCGCGGCCCGCTGGGGCGCACCCCGGCCGCTGGGCACGGCGCTGACGACGTTGGGCCTGGTCCGCGAGGACGACGAAGCCGAGCGGGCGCTGCAGAAGGCGATCACGACGCTGCGGACCTCGCCGTCGCGGCTGCAGCTGGCGACGGCGTTGACGGAGCTGGGCACGCTGCAGGCCCGCCACGGCCAGTCGGAGAAGGCGATCGAGACGCTCCGGCAGGCGGTGGAGCTGAGCGAGCAGTGCGGCGCGCGCCCGCTCGCCCGCCGGGCGGCGGAGGAGCTGAGATCGGCGCGGCGGGCGCTGACACCGGCGAAGGACAACGAGCACGGGCTGACCCGCCAGGAGAACCGCATCGCGGTGATGGCGGCGCAGGGGCTGACGAACCGCGAGATCGCCACGGCCCTGCACTTGACGCGGCGGACGGTGGAACTGCACCTGTCCGGGGCGTACCGGAAGCTGGGGATCCCGGGCCGGGCGGAGCTGGGTGGGGCGCTGGCGAAGTCTTCGCAGCGGGGGGACGGTCGCTGAGCTGGCGCGGGGTCGCGTGGGTCCGCGGGGCGGCTGCGCTGAGGCGCTGGATGGCGGGGCGCTGGCGGAGTCTTCGCAGCGGGCGGACGGTCGCTGAGCTCGCTGGGTGGGGTGGCCGCTGAGCTGGTGCATTGGTCCGCGGGACGGCTGCGCAAGGCGGCGGGCGGAGCTCGGCGGGGCGCTGGTGAAGTCTTCGCAGCGGGCGGATGGCCGCCGAGCTCGCTGGGTGGCCACTGCAGTGGGGCGGCTGGGCGGCTGGCTTGCAGGTCGATGGCGGCGGTGCTCGCAGCTGAAGTCGCGGGGCCGATGGCCGCTTGATCCGAGTACAAGCCCGCGAGGCGGATGGCCGCCGCCCCGGGCGCGAGCTCACGGGGCCGGAGATCGCCGAGCTGAGGCGCGAGGTGGCGAATCGATGGCCGCTCAACTCGGCGCGAGCTCCAGGCGACGACCACCGAACCGGGGCGAAGGCGGCGAGCCTCAGCCTCCGGAACCCGGGCAAAGGCGGCGAGCCTCAGCCCCCGGGGCTCAGGCGCGAGGCAGGGGGTCTCAGCCCGCAGAACTCAAGGCGCGAGCCGCCGGGCCACACTGCCGCCGTCCACTTCGGACTCCGACCCGCGGGGGCGCCCCCCGTCTTCCACACTACCCGGGGGGACCGACAAAACCGGACCGCAGTTAGCGTGAACGCGTGAATCTCCTCGCGGGCGCGGCCAGTCTGCTGCTGTTGGCCGGTGTGCTCGTCTTCGCCATCGTCCGGCCGCGGGGCTGGCCCGAGGCCGTCGCCGCCGTTCCCGCGGCCGGGGTCGTGCTGCTCCTCGGGCTCGTGAAACCCTCCGCCGCCGGGGCGCGGGCCGTGGAAATCCTGCCCACTCTGGGGTTTCTGGCCGCCATTCTGCTTTTGTCCTTTTTGGCCAGTGTCGACGGGGTCTTCTCCTGGCTCGGCAACCGGCTCGCCGAAGCGTGTCACGGACGGCCGCGGCGGCTGCTCGTGCTCACCTTCGCCGCCGCGGCCGGGGTCACCGCCGTTCTCAGCCTCGATGCCACCGTCGTGCTGCTCACGCCCGTCGTGCTGGCGACCGCCACCAGCCTCGAGCTGCCCGCGCGGCCGCACGTCTACGCGTGCGCGCACCTCGCGAACTCGGCGTCCACGCTGCTGCCGGTGTCGAACCTGACGAACCTGCTGGCCTTCGCCACGTCGGGGCTGACCTTCGCCGGGTTCACCGCGCTGATGGCGTTGCCGTGGCTCGTCACGCTCGCCGTCGAACTGCTCGTGTTCCTGCGCTTCTTCCGGGCCGACCTGCGGCCGCGCGAGACTGCCGAACCGCGGCAGCACCTCGAGACGCCGACGTTCGCGCTCGTCGTGCTCGGCCTGACGCTCGCCGGGTTCGCCGTGGGGCAGCTCGGGCACGTCGAGCCGGTCTGGATCGCGGCGCTGGCCGCGCTGGTCCTCGGCGTGCGCGCGGTCGCGCAGCGGAAGATCCGGCCGTGGCAGCTGATTACCGAGGCGGCGCCGCAGCTGTGCCTGTTCGTGCTCGGCCTGGCTGTCGTGGTGGAGGCGGTGTCGGAGCACGTCCTCGGCGGCGTGCTGCGCCAGGTGCTGCCGACGTCGACGGGCCTGGTCGACCTGCTGATCGCGGCCGGGGTGGCGGCGCTGCTGGCCAACCTGGTCAACAACCTCCCGGCCACGCTCATCCTGCTGTCGGTGCTGGGCCCGCACCCGGCGCCGGGCGTGCTGCTGGCGGTGCTGCTCGGCGTCAACATCGGCCCGAACGCCGGCTACCTCGGCTCGCTCGCGACCCTGTTGTGGCGCCGGACGCTCCCGGAGCCGCCCTCGTTCAAGACGTTCCACGTCCTGGGCGCGCTGACGACGCCGTTGAGCCTCGCCGCGGCGACCGTGGCGCTGTGGCTCGGCCTCAGCTGGGCATCGTGATCGTCTGGCCCGGCTTCATCGTCGGGCCGCAGTCGTCCAGCGGGCCGCCGAAGCGGTCCGCGGCCACCGCCGGGATCGTCTTCGCCGCGTAGTCCTGGGCCGCCTTCAGCTTGGCCGGGTCGGTGACCGCGTCCTTGCGGACCCAGTCGCCGTTGCGCAGGCCCTCGATCGGCGAGCTGTAGATGAGCACGTAGTCGCGGTCCAGGCGCTGGTCCAGCGCAATACCGTTGCCCGCCGCCCAGGGGCCCCACGAGTGGATGAACGTCGGCTTGACCGTGTCGAACACGTAGTTGCGCAGGCCCGCCAGGTCGTTGTCGTGCACCAGGTCGGCGATCGGCTTGTTGACCAGGCCGGCCATGTCGACCAGCTCGAGCCGGCTGGTCATCGACGAGCCGCCGAGGTCCGGCAGCAGCAGCGACGCCTTCGGCAGGCCCAGGATGTCGGCGTAGGTGTTGAAGCCGCGGCCGAAGCGGTCGGCCACCAGGCACGCCGTGATGTTCGGGTTCTTCGCGAACTTGTCCGCCGAGGCCGCGAAGCCGATCGCCGACGGGACGAACGCGCCCACCAGCACCACGACCACGCCGACGCGCAGGAGCGCCTGGCGGTGGCGCAGCAGCTCACCGGCCGACAGCGTGCCCGCGATGACCGCCAGCGGCCAGACCGGGCTGGCGAACCGGTGCTGGTACATCCAGTCGGCGACCATCACGCCGTACGCGACGATCCCCAGCCCCAGCGGCACCAGCAGCGCGACCAGCGACCGGCGCCACGGCGCCTTGGCCAGCGCGAACACGATCACCAACGCCAGCGCGACCACGCCGGTCCAGCCCGCGTAGCCGGCCAGCTCGAACGGCCGCTTCACGGCGTCGAACCCGGGCAGGCCCTGCTGCTTCGCCACCGACGGGTTCGCCAGCAGCCGCCCGAACTCGGCGTGCCGCCAGACGACGTACGCGCCGAACGGCACGGCGAACGCCGCCACCGACAGCAGCGCGAGGCGGAAGCTCTTCCAGAACAGCCCCGAGCGCAGCAGGAACAGCGCGGCCAGCGGGTACGCGCCCGCGTAGATGAGGCCTTCCGGCCGGGTCAGCGCGGCGAACGCCACCAGGACACCCGCCCAGAGCGCGACCTTCGGGGTCAGCAGGACGTCCCGCTTGACCGAGACGAACAGCGTCACGCCCAGCGTGACGACCGCGAACGCGAACAGCGAGTTCTCCAGGCCGGAGACGACCCAGATGACGTACGACGGGATCGTCGCCAGCGTCAGGCCGGCGACGAGCGTCGCGAGCCACGCGAAGCGGGTGAAGATCTGCTTCGCGGCGATGTGGCAGGCCGTCAGGACGCCACCGGTGAACAGCAGGCCCAGCGCCTTCGGGAAGAGCACGTAGTCCGGGACGCCGAAGAGCGTGCCGTGGTCGAAGAGGCCGACGAGCTTGCCGAGGCCGAGCAGCACCATCCACGTCGGGTCGGAGAAGCCCTCGACCGGCGGGGCGCCCGGCTGCAGCACCGGGCCGAGGCCGTCGGCGAAGCTGCGGGCGTAGGAGAAGGTGATGGCGGCGTCGTCGACGATCCAGTGGCCGTACCGGGTGGCGTGGACGGCGACGGCCGCGACGCCGGCGAGCACGGCCAGCACCGGCGCCAGGCGCGCGCCCCAGCCGCGGGTGGCCGTGGTGGTGGCCGGGTCCTCGGGGACGTCGCTCGGGGAGGTCTCGGTGAGTGCGCTAGCCGTCATGTCCTCGTCACTGTTCCGCCCGCAGGCTTCTGCCGGTGGGATACGCGCGAGCCGGCGCCCCCTGAGTGGATCCGTCGGCGGATCCGCCACCGCGGCGACGCGGTCGAGACACTGTAGCCAATACCCCATCCGGGGTCCGCCAGGCGTCGGTGTCGAGCGTGATCCACCCCACACTTTCCCCGGTCAGGCGAGGTGCGAGGTGTCGTTGACGAGCCGGACCGAGGCGTTCCCGTCGGGGTAGAACTCGACGATCGAGAGCGCCGCCAGGTCCAGGTGCAGGCGGAACAGCAGCTGGGGTCCGGCGTCGAGGCCCATCCGGAGCAGCGTCTTGATCGGCGTCACGTGGCTGACCAGCACCAACGTCCGGCCGCCGTGCTCGGCGATGAGCTCGTCGCGGGCCTTGCGGACGCGCCGGTGGACGACGTCGAAGCTCTCCCCGCCGGGCGGCGGCACCGAAGGGTCGCCCAGCCAGGCGCGGTGCAGTTCGGGGTCGCGGTCGGCTGCTTCGGCGAAGGTCAGGCCTTCCCACTCGCCGAAGTCGGTCTCGATGAGGCCGGGGTGGGTCTCGACGCGCCCGCCGAGCGCGTCGGCGACGGCCTGCGCGGTCTGCTTCGTGCGGGTCAGCGGCGAGGCGATGATCGGGACGGCCTCCCCGTCGACGACCAGGCCCTCGGTCGCGGCCAGCCGCTTCGCCGCGGCCGCGGCCTGCGCGCGGCCGAGCTCGGTCAGCGGGACGTCGCCACGGCCGGAGTAGCGGCGCAGGGCCGACATCTCAGTCTGGCCGTGGCGGAGCAGGAGGAGGCGGGTCGGGGTGCCTTTCGCGCCGGTCCAGGCCACGGCGGCGCGGTCGGGTTGCCGGGTGGGGAGTTTCGGCTTGGTGGCCGGGGCCGTGGTGGCGCCGGTGGCCCCGGCGGAGGTAGCTGCCAGGTCCGCGGCGGTGCCGGTCGGGTCGGCGGTGGCGCCGGTGACGGCCGCCGCCCTTGCCGCCGTGCCGGGGCGGCCGGCGGCGGGGCGGCCGGTCGCCGCGTCCATCGCCTCGTTCGCCAGGCGGTCCGCGTGGGAGTTCTGCGCGCGCGGGATCCACTCGTACCTGACGCGCGAGAACCCCGCCGCCAGTTCCTTGGCCCGCTCGGCCAGCGGCTGCATGTCCGGGTGCTTGATTTTCCAGCGCCCGGACATCTGCTCCACCACGAGCTTCGAGTCCATCCGGACGTCCACTGTGGACGCGCCCAGCTCGGCCGCCGCGGCGAGGCCGGCGAGCAGGCCGTTGTACTCGGCGACGTTGTTGGTGACCACGCCGAGGCTTTCCTTGCGCTCGGCGAGGACGTCGCCGGTCTCGGCGTCCTTCACCACCGCGCCGTAGCCCGCCGGGCCGGGGTTGCCCCGGGAGCCGCCGTCGGCCTCGATGACGACGTGCGATGTCACAGACCCGACTCCAGGGTCCGGACCAGGATCGCGCCGCAGTTCTCGCACTGGATGACGTCGTCCTCCGGCGCGGCCTTGATCTCGTTGACCGTGTTGCGGTCCAGCTCCAGCTGGCACGCGCCGCAGCGGCGGGCCCGCAGCAGCGCGGCGCCGATGCCCTTGTGCTCGCGGACGCGCTCGTACAGCTTGAGCAGCGGCTCCGGGAAGCGCGGCACCAGCTTCTCGCGGTCTTCGACGCGGCGCGCGCGGGTGGTGTCGAGGTCCTTGAACGCCTCGTCGCGGCGGGCGATCGCCGCCGCGACGCCGGCCTCGGCCTTGTCGACCTCGGCGCCGGTGCGCTGCGCGTCCAGGCCGAGGGCCTCGCGCTGCTCCATCAGCTCCAGCAGGTCGTCCTCCAGCGCGCTCTGCCGGCGTTCCAGCGACTGCAGCTCGTGCTCGATGTCGGTCATCTGCTTCGAGTTCACCGAGCCGGACGCCAGGAGCTTGCGGTCGCGGTCCTCGCGGGCGCGGACCGACTCGATCTCCTTCTCCTGCCGGGCGATCTCGCGGTCGAGGTCGGACGCGGCGGTCTCCACCGACACGAGCGCGTCGCGGCGCTCGCGGGCGGTCTTCTCCCCCGCGTCGATCTCGGCCAGCTCGGGCAGGGTGCGGCGGCGGTGCGCGGTGCGCGAGAGCTCGGCGTCCACCTTGGCGAGCTCGAGCAACTGGCGCTGCACGGCGGGTTCGGCCTTCACGGTGCTCCTCTAAATCGATGTGCGCTCGGCGCGGACGTTCCACGGGTCGGTGCACCGCGTGGACACGTGAACGTCGACGTTACCCGCAAAGGCCTGCGCCACGAGCGCCGAGGCTTGCCCGCACCAGGGCCACTCGCTGGCCCAGTGGGTCAGCCCGACCAGCGCGGGCACCGGGCCGCGGCCCGCGAGGTGTTCGCCGGCGGGGTGATGCCGCAGGTCGGCGGTGACGAAGGCGTCGACACCGGCCGCGGTGGCCTGCTTGAGGTAGGAGTCCCCGGCGCCGCCGGACACGGCGACCGTGCGGATCGGGCGGTCCGCGTCACCGGCGCCGAGCACGCCGGGCACGGTCGCGGGCAGGGCGTCGGCGACGCGCTGGACGAACGCCGAGAACGGCTCGGGTCCGGGCAGTTCGCCGATGCGGCCGATGCCGGTGACGCCGTCTTCGTTGGGGGTCAGCGGGCCGGTGACGCGCAGCCCGATCGCCGCCGCGAGGGCGTCGGAGACGCCGGGGTCGGCGGAGTCGGCGTTGGTGTGGGCGCAGTAGAGGGCCACGCCTTCGCGGATCATCCGGTGCACGAGCGCACCCTTGGCCGTGTCGGCGGGCACGCCGTGCACGCCGCGCAGCAGCAGCGGGTGGTGCGCGACGATCAGCTGCGCCCCGAGCTCGACGGCTTCCTCGACGGTCTCGGCGACGGGGTCGACGCAGAACAGCGCGCGGCGCACGGGTTCGGCGGGATCGCCGCAGACGAGGCCGACGGCGTCCCACGACTCGGCGAGCGCGGGCGGGTAGGCCCGCTCCAGCACGGAGATGACTTCGGAGAGGGCGGGCATCCGGGAATTTTGGCACGGGCCGCGGTCCCGGCGTTCCGTCACCCGGCGGGTTGGGGGCGCCGCGGCGGCAACGCACCGCCGCGGGCGCCGGGTGGGATCAGTTGCAGTTGCCGCAGCAGCCGCAGCCCTGTCCGGTGCACTTCGAGCAGCACCCGTGCATGATCGCTCTCCTTCCGGTTCGCGTCCTCGCCCGATCGACGCTAAGTGGCCGCCGCGGGCCGCGGATACCGCCGAGCGGGCGGGTGACCGGGTGAACCCGGCGGTCACCCTCGGCGGCGGCACGCCCGGCACCGGCGACACTCGCCGACTCCGCCCGGCGATTTCCGCACCTCGGCCGCCCAAGCCAGATCGAGCGCCCGACGGCAGCGAGCGGGCGACCGGGTGAACTGCGGCGGTCACCCTCGGCAGCCGCACGCCCCGCACCGGCAACGCTCGCCGACCCCGCCCGGCAATCTCCACACCTCACCCTGCCCGAGCAAGCGCCGCGCAGGCACCCCCGGCACCCGGGCCGTGCGGTCTTCCACGCCGGTCCGGTCGTTACCCTCACGGCGTGACGCACATCGTCTTCGTCTGCTCCGGCAACATCTGCCGCTCTCCGATGGCCGAACTCGTCTTCCGGGCCGGACTCGACGACGCCGGGCTCGGGGACGTCGTCCGGGTCGGCAGTGCCGGTACCGGGCCCTGGCACGCCGGGGAGCCCGCCGACAAGCGGGCCCGCGCCACCCTCAAGGCGCACGGCTACCCCACCGCGCACGTCGCCTCCGAGGTTTCGGACGAGGACCTCGCCGCCGATCTGCTGCTCGCCGCCGATCAGGGGCACGCCGACTTCCTGCGGGCGCGGGTCGACGATCCGGCGAAGGTGCGGCTGCTGCGGTCGTTCGACCCCTCGGCCCCCGAAGACGCCGAAGTCCCGGACCCCTACTACGGCGGGGACGACGGCTTCGAAGACGTCCTCGGGATGATCGAGCGCGCGGTGCCCGGCCTGCTGGACTGGGTCCGCGCGCACGGGTGACCGGCGTCACGATCCGCCGCTGTACTGTTTCGCGCCCCTCGGCGATACCCCCTCCGGCATCGTCATCGATGAGGGGAATCGCGTGTTCAAGAGAATTTCGGGTGTGCTTGCGCTCGTGACGGCGGCGGGGGTGCTGGCCGTCGCTCCGGCGGCAGCCATCACCGGGGGAAGTCAAGCCGCCGACGGGACGTATTCGTTCGTCGCCAAGGTGAACACCGCCGGCCGGGCCTGCACGGGGTCGCTGGTCGCGCCGCAGTGGGTGCTCACCGCGTCGACCTGCTTCGGCGACGCCGTCCCGGCGGGACCGCCGCCGTCGGCGGCCACCGTGACCGTCGGCGGGCGGACCGCCCCGGTCACCACGCTCGTGCCGCGGACCGACCGGAACCTCGTCCTGGCCCGGCTCGACGCGCCCGTCTTCACCGTCGCGCCGGTCGCGCTGGCCAAGAGCCCGGTGCAGACCGGCGAAGTGCTGCGGATCGCCGGCTGGGGCCGGACCGCGACCGAGTGGGTGCCGGACAAGCTGTCCACGGCGAACTTCACCGTGCAGTCCAGCACCGCGACGACGCTGGCGGTGACGGCCGACGCGACCACCTGCAAGGGTGACGCGGGCGGCCCGGCGCTGCGCGAGACCGGCGGCCCGGCCGAGCTCGTCGCGATCAACGCGGCGTCCTGGCAGCACGGCTGCCTCGGCGAGACCGAGACCCGCCAGGGCACGTCCGAAACGCGGCTCGACGAGATCGCGGACTGGGTGCGGGCGCAGATCCCGCCGTACGCCATCCGCAACTTCAACGGCCTGTGCACCAGCGCCGGTGCCCGGGTGACCACCGAGGTCTGCGCCGCGGACGCGGTCGCGCAGCGGTGGACGCTCCCCGGCGACGGGACCGTGCGCACTTCCGACGGGCGTTGCCTCGGTGTCTCCGGCACCGCGGTCGGCACCGGGACGTGCACGGGCGCGCCGGAGCAGCAGTGGCGCTTCCCCGGCGACGGCACCCTGCGGACGGCGGCCGGCGCCTGCGCCGACCTCGGCAACAACGCGCCGGCCACGCCGCTGCTGGTCACCGGCTGCGCCACCGGCAACCCGAGTCAGCAGTGGTCCCTCAAGGGCGACGGCACCCTGCGCAACCACAACGGCCTCTGCGCCGACCTCGGCTCGAACGCCGAGCTGACGCCGATCACGATGGTGGCGTGCGGCGAGGGCCAGGTCAGCCAGCGCTGGGGGCTGCTCGGCGGGGTGCTGGTCAACACGAACCAGCTCTGCGCCGACCTGCGTTCGAACAACCCCGGGACGCCGCTGATCATGGTGGCGTGCGGGGCCGGTCAGCCCAGCCAGCAGTGGACCGCGCCGGGTGACGGCACCCTGCGCAACCGCAACGGCCTGTGCGCCGACCTGGGCTCCAACGCCCCGGGCACCCGGGTCATCACGGCCGTCTGCGTCGCCGGGAACCCGAGCCAGCAGTGGCGGCTGGATCGCTGAGCCGCGTTCGCCCCGGCCCGGGCGGTTCGTCCGGCCTCCGTCACACCGGGCGGAGGTCGGCGGGCGGCCCGGCCGGGGTACGGCCTACCGTGGAGGGGTGCGGTTGCGGTTCCTGCTCCGGCCCGGGTGGCTGGCACTGACGGCGGTGGTGTTCACCTTCGCCATCTGCTGCTTCACGCTGCTCTCCCCGTGGCAGTTCAGCCGCAACGCCGAGCGCGAGCAGCAGAACGCCGCGCTGCAGGCGTCGTTCACCGCGGCGCCGGTGCCGCTCGCGCAGCTGCTGCCGCCGGGCAGCGTGCCCGGGGGGCGGACCGAATGGCACCTCGTCACGATCACCGGCCGGTACCTGCCGGACAAGGAAGTCGTCGCGCGGCTGCGGACGGTCCAGGGCGAAGGCGCCTTCGAGGTGCTGACACCGATGCGGACCGCCGACGGCACGGTCGTGCTGATCGACCGCGGCTACGTCGGGCTCGACAGCAAGTCGGCCGCGCAGCCGTTCGCGCCGCCGCCGGCCGGGACCGTGTCCGTGACGGCCCGGGTGCGGGCCGACGAAACCGACCCGAAGAACCGCGACGCGTTCGCCGACGCCTCGACCGGCGGCCGGCTGCAGAGCTACGTCGTCGACTCCCGCGTGGTGGCCCGGGCGGGCGGCCTCGACATCCGGCCCGGGTACTTCCAGCTCGACGTCGGCCAGCCCGGCGTGCTCGGCGCGCTGCCGCTGCCGCAGACGGACTCCGGGCCGTTCCTGTCGTACGCGCTGCAGTGGATCGCGTTCGGGGCGATGGCCCTGCTCGGCTGGCTGTACTTCACGGTCCGCGAGCTGAAGCCGGGCGGGGCGCTGGACGCGTCCTCGGCGCCTTCGCGGCGGAAGTCCGTCGCGGAGATCCTGGCGGAGGACGAGCTCGCCGAAAGTGGCCATCAGAAGTAGGCCGGAACTGGCCCTGTGGCCAGGCCACTTCGCGCGGTGATACTCGGGTCATGTTGATCCACCCCTGGGACGCCTCGCCGGATGCCGAGTGGCGCGAGTGGCTGGCCGGGCACGACTTCGGCCAGCTGATCGCCGGGGGAACCGGCCGCGACCTGCCCGTGGTGACGCCGGCGCACTTCGCGTTCGACGGCGACCGCACGGTCGTGACGCACCTGGCCCGGCCGAACCCGATCTGGCCGTTGCTGGAGGAGCACCCACGGGCCCTGCTGACGGTGATCGGCGACTACACCTACGTCCGCGCGGACTGGAACACGACCGGGGACCCGGCGTACGGCGTGCCGACGTCGTACTACGCGACCGTCCAGCTCGAAGGCGACGTCCGGTTGGTCGACGACCCGGCGGCCAAGGCCGCGCTGCTGGACAAGCAGCTGCGCCACTTCGAGCCCGACGGCGGGCGCGCGCCGGTGAGCGCGGCCCCGGACGCGCCGGACCGGCGGCTGCTGCCGGGCATCCGCGGGATCGAGTTCTCGATCACCGGCGTCCGGGCGAAGTTCAAGTTCGGCGGCAACAAGACGGCCGAGGACCGGACGCGCATCGGGGCCCGGCTGGCGGAACGCGGCGGGCCGCTGGACGAAGAGGCCTTGGCGCAGCTGCGCCGCCGCGGCTGAGCGACCTCAGCCGCGGCGGGCTTCCTCAGCCGCCGCAGGCGGGCTCCGGGAGCACGTCCACGAAGCCGTGGACGGTCTCGCCGGTGGTGTGGTTGCGCGCGTCCGCGGTCATGTGCTGCGTGACGCCCGGCTGGTTGGCCGTCGCGTGCTGCTCCCGGATCCCGGCCGTCGTCGAGACGTCGTCGCCGGTGAAGAAGACCTTGCCGTTGTCGGCGAAGGTGATGGTCCAGGTCTGGCCGGCCACGGTCGTGTGGATCTCGAACTCCTCCCCCACGACGAACGACCCGCCGGGGCCGTCGTCGTCGTGCTTGGACTTCAGCGTGTAGGGCGTGCCCAGGCTGCCGGAGCCTTCCTGCTTGTAGGTCGGGCCGCAGGGCCGGCTCTTGGCGTCGGCGGTGCCGGTCACGACCAGGGTGAGCAGGCTCGCGGCGACCACGCCGGCCGCCATGTGCTTGTACCGCAAGGGTTCCTCCCGGGTTTCGGCGAAGCGTTGCCTACGCTCGTCGATACGCGGCGGGGTTACGCCCTGCGACGCCGGAAGCCCGTCAGCACGGCGAGGACCACCGCGGTCGCCCCCGCCAGCCAGCCCACCACCCGGGACAGCTCCACCGCGCGCGTCACGTGGCCGGCGTCCGGGTTGCGGCCCACGCCCAGCACCGGCAGCTCCAGCACGCCGTGCGGGTACACCGTCCGGCCGCCGACGCGGATCTCGAGGGCTCCGGCGAACGCCGCCTCCACGCGGCCCGCGTTGGGGCTCGGGTGGGCGATCGTGTCGCGGCGCCAGGCTCGCCACGCGCCGCCCGCCGAGCCGCCGACCACCGGGGCCGCCAGCACGGTCAGCGCCGCCGCCACGCGGGTCGGGACCAGGTGGACCAGCTCGTCGGCGCGGTCCACCGCCCAGTGGCCGCGGCGGCCCACCCGGGACCGGCGCAGCAGGCTCACCGCGCGCGCCCCCAGCAGGCCCGGGACGCCCGCCACCGCGCCCCACACGAGCGGGGCCACCACCGCGTCGGACGTGTTCTC
The DNA here is from genome assembly GCF_046549135.1 of Amycolatopsis sp. lyj-23. NCBI lineage: Bacteria > Bacillati > Actinomycetota > Actinomycetes > Pseudonocardiales > Pseudonocardiaceae > Amycolatopsis > Amycolatopsis sp. lyj-23. Next base: position 69,471 of record NZ_JAJPWN010000008.1, read on the forward strand.
CGCCAGCGTCTCCACCGAGGCGCGGGACAACGCGATCGCGCCCAGGCCATCGGCCACCCGTGGGTCCAGTTCGGACAGCGTGGTGCGCGCCGGCTCGAAGCGGCACTCCTCCAGGTCGCGGGCCAGTTCGGTGCCCTGCTGGGCCAGGCCGGCCGCGCCGAGCACGGCCCACGTCGTGATCGCCGTCGCCGAGGCCTGCACCAGCGGGCGGCCCCGGCCCGCGCGTTCGAGCAGCGCCCCGCCGGCCACCGCCGCGGCCGCGGCCAGCACGCCCGAACGCGGCGGGAGACGCCGGAACGCCGTCACCGGAGGACGGCGGCGCGGGTCGCCGAGGGCGCCGTCGGCCGCCACGCCCAACACCAGTCCGATCGCGCGCGCCGCGCTCACCCGTGCCCCCCGGCGGAAGTAAGTCCAGTTCCCCGGGGAGGCTACTCGGCCTCGGAAGCCCCGCCCGCCGCGACTACCCGTCCCCGGCGTCCCCCTCCGCGACCAGCGCCGCGATCTCCTCGCGCGCCTGCACGACGATGTCCCGCATCGCCCGCTCCGCGCGGTCCGCCTCGCCGGCGGCCACCGCCGCGGAAACCTCCAGGTGCAGCGCCACCGCTTCGGGCTGGGGCTCCGGTGGCATCAGGCCGTGGCCGGTCCGCCCGGTGAGGACCTCCGCGACGACCTCCGACAGCTGCCCGAACATCGGGTTGCCGGACGCGGTGAGCAGCAGGTCGTGGAAGGCGATGTCGAACCCGAGGAACGCCGGGAGGTCGCGCGCCCGGGCCGTCCGCGCCAGGCGCTCGCCCAGCGCGCCGAGGCGGCCGCGCTCCTCCGGGGTCGCGCGCAGGGCCGCGTACCGGGCCGCGCACGGCTCGATCGCCGACCGCAGCTCGTTCAGCGTGGCCAGGGCCGCCGGCCGGGCCGGGCCGTCGAGCTGCCAGCGGATCAGCCGCGGGTCGTAGTGGTTCCACTCCGCCGGGTCCCGGACGATCACCCCGACCCGCCGCTTGCTGCTGGTCAGCTGCATCGTCTCGAGCACGCGGACGACTTCGCGCGCCACGGTCCGCGAAGCGCCGAAGCGTTCCTGGAGCTCTTCGGAGCGCAGCACGGTGCCCGGGACCAGGGCACCGTTAGCGATCGCCGCGCCGAGGGCATCCAGGACCTGCTCGTGTCTCACCCGGTCAACCTAACCGTCTGATTCGATTAAGTAGTACTTCATCTTGAATAAGTAGTACTTTTGAGTTTGACTCACCTGAGCACAACGAAGTGGGAGGTGCGGATGACCGTCATCGTGGTGATGGGGGTGTCTGGCTCCGGGAAGACGACGATCGGCACGGCGCTCGCCGCGGCACTGGGCGTCGAATACGCCGAAGCGGACACGTTCCACCCGAAGGCCAACATCGACAAGATGACCGCCGGCACGCCGCTGACGGACGAAGACCGCGCGCCCTGGCTCGAGGCCATCGCCGGCTGGATCCGCGCGCACCAGGACACCGGCGGCGTCGTGACGTCGTCCGCGCTCAAACGCCGGTACCGGGACGTGCTCCGCAGCGGCGGGGACGTCTTCTTCGTCCACCTGCACGGCGACCGGGCCCAGCTGGCCGAGCGGATGAAGACCCGGAAGGGCCACTTCATGCCCGTGTCGCTGCTGGATTCGCAGCTCGCCGACCTCGAGCCCCTCGAGCCGGACGAGGCCGGCATCGTCCTCGACAACACCAGCGGGACTCCGGCGGAAATCACCGAAGCCGCGCTGACCGCCCTTCGGGAGCACGCGTGAACGCCGTCCTCGCCGCCGGCTGGACCGGCCACGACACCCGCCTGATCATCGCGACCGTCGTCGCGATCGCCGTCATCGTCGTGCTGATCACGAAGGTGAAGCTGCACCCGTTCCTGTCGCTGGTGCTCGGCTCGCTCGTGCTCGGGCTGACCGCCGGGATGCCGGTCGACAAGCTGCTCAAGAGCTTCACGAACGGCGTCGGCAGCACGGTCGCGTCCGTCGGCATCCTGATCGCCCTCGGCGCGATGCTCGGCAAGCTGCTCGCCGACTCCGGCGGCGCCGACCAGATCGTCGACACCGTGCTCGGCAAGGCCCGCGGTGCCGCGCTGCCCTGGGCGATGGCCCTGGTGGCCGCGCTGATCGGGCTGCCGATGTTCTTCGAGATCGGGCTCGTCATGCTGATCCCGGTGGTGCTGCTCGCGGTCAAGCGCACCGGGAAACCGCTGATGCTGCTGGGCATTCCGGCCGTCGCCGGGCTTTCGGTGCTGCACGGGCTCGTCCCGCCGCACCCGGGCCCGCTGGCCGCGGCGGGCGCGCTGAACGCGAACGTCGGCATCACGCTGGCGTTCGGCCTGCTCGTCGGCGTTCCGACGCTGGTCATCGCGGGCCCCCTGTTCGCCCGCGTCGCCGCCCGGCTCGTCCCGGACGCGGCGCCGCCGGAGCGCCTGATCCCGGAGCGTGCCGACACGGACAAGCCGCGCCCGAGCTTCGCCGCGACGCTCACGACGGTGCTGCTCCCGGTCGTGCTGATGCTGGCGAAAGCGCTGTCGGACATCCTGCTGGCCAAGGACAGCCAGGCGCGCAAGATCCTGGACTTCGTCGGCGACCCGCTGATCGCGCTGCTCGCGGCGGTGCTGGTCGGCATGGTGCTGCTGGGCCGCCCGGCCGGGCTCGACCGGTCCCGGCTGTCCACTGTGGTCGGTGACTCGCTGGGCCCGATCGCCGGGATCATCCTGATCGTCGGCGCGGGCGGCGGCTTCAAGCAGACGCTGGTCGACGCGGGTGTCGGCGACGTCATCACCGGCCTGGCCAAGGACGCGAACCTCTCGCCGCTGCTGCTCGGCTGGCTGGTCGCGGTGGCGATCCGCCTGGCGACGGGCTCGGCCACGGTCGCGACCGTGTCGGCCGCCGGTATCGTGGCCCCGCTGGCGGCGACCATGGACCCGTCGCACAGCGCTCTGCTGGTGCTGGCGATCGGCGCCGGCTCGCTGTTCTTCTCGCACGTCAACGACGCCGGGTTCTGGCTGGTCAAGGAGTACTTCGGCCTGTCGGTCGGCCAGACGCTGAAGAGCTGGTCGGTGATGGAGACGCTGATCTCCGTGGTGGCGATCGCGCTGATCCTGCCGCTGTCGCTGATCGTTTAGCCGCGGACGAAGGCCGTCACCCCCACCGCGGGTGACGGCCTTTTTTCGCACATTGACATGTGACCTTTTGGTCACCTATCTTGGGCGGGTGCCCGACGACGACCTGGTGTTCAAGGCGCTGGCGGATCCGACCCGCCGGTTCCTGCTCGACCTGCTCTTCGAGCGTGACGGCCGCACGCTCACCGAGCTGGAGACCCAGGTGGAGATGACCCGCTTCGGCGTCATGAAGCACCTGAAGCTCCTCGAAGAGGCCGGGCTCGTCGTCGCCAGGAAGGAGGGCCGCGAGAAGCGGCACTTCCTCAACCCCGTCCCGATCCGCCAGATCCACGACCGGTGGATCGACAAGTACACCGAGCGCCACGTGACCGCGCTGCTCGACCTCAAGAACGAACTGGAAGGCGAAGAACCATGACGGACACCGTGCAGGTCTACCGCGTCTACATCAAGGCGTCCCCGGAGCGCATCTGGGACGCCATCACGAAACCCGAGTGGACGGCGAAGTACGGCTACACCGGCCTGGTCGACTTCGACCTGCGGCCCGGCGGCAAGCACCGCACCCGCCCGACGCAGGCGTTCATCGACGCCGGGATGACCGGCGACGTCGTCGACGGCGAGGTCCTCGAGGTGGACCCGCCGCGGAAGCTGGTCCTCACCTGGAAGCTGCTGATGGCGCCCGGCGACGTGAGCGAGGAGCCCTACACGACGCTCACCTACGAGATCGAGGAATCCAAGACGGCCGGCACCCGGCTGACCGTCACGCACGACGTCACCGGCGCCCCGAACACGGCCGGGATGGTCAGCGGCGCCTTCGAGCAGCTCGACGCGCCGCCGAACGAGAACGCGGGCGGCGGCTGGCCCTGGATCCTCTCCGACCTCAAGTCCCTGCTGGAAACCGGCGAAACCATCGTCCCGGCGCCGTGAGGTGGGTCTGGTGGCCTGCCTCGCGCCGCTTCGAGGCAGGCCACCAGGTCTAGGTGCGCTGGGTCGCCGCCTTGAGCGCCGCCTTCGCGGCCTCCGGCGCGCCCAGCGTGTCCAATCCGAACAGCGCCGCGCCCACCACGGGGTTCACGTCGACGACGCGGACCACCGCGCGCGGCGCGACCTTCAGGCACCGGCGCTCGATCTCCGCGATCACCGGCGCACCGATCCCGGTCAGCACGCCGCCGCCGAGGACGATCTCCGGGGCGTCTTCGGTCAGGTCCAGTTCGCGGAGGATCACCGCCGCGAAGACGCTGACCTCCTCGACGAACCGCGTGACGATGTCCTGCGCGACCTCGTCCCCCGCGGCCGCCACCTCGAACAGCAGCGGGCACAGGCCGTGGATCGACGCCGGGTCGATCTCCTCGAAGTGCAGGCCCTGCACGACGTCCAGCAGGGTCGGCTTCCCGAAGTACGCCGCCACCGCGGGCATCAGGGCCGTGCGCGGGCCGCGGCCGTCCTCGGCGCGTACGGCCCACCACAGCGCCTCTTCGCCGAGCCGGTAGCCGCCGCCCCAGTCGCCGGAGATCTTGCCCAGCGCGGGAAAGCGGTGGACGCGGCCGTCCGGGCCGACGCCGGCGCCGTTGATCCCGGCGCCGCAGACCACGGCGACCCCCACCCCCGCGCTGCCCGCCCGGAGCAGCGCGAGGGTGTCGTTGCCGACGGTCAGGGTGTCGCTCCACCCGCGGGCGGACAGCGCCGCGTGCAGTGCCTCCTCCTCGCGCGGGAAGTCCAGCCCGGCCAGGTACGCGGAGGTGTGCACCGCGAACGGCCGCTCTCCGAACGCCGGGTAGGCCTCCAGAACCAAGTCCTCCAGCGCCGCGACGCAGGCCTCGACGCCGATGTTCTGCGGCGACGCGCCGGGGCCCCTCGACTTGCCCAGCACCACGCCGTCGTCCGAGATCACCAGGACCTCGGTCTTGCTGTTGCCGCCGTCGATCGCGATGACAGCGGGCCTCATCCGCGCGCCCAGGGCAAGTACTCGCGGTTGATCTGCACCAGCGAGTCGGCGAGCGTGTCGGCCTTGGAATACTGGCCGACCAGCGGGTGCGCCAGCAGGGCGTCGGCGACGCGGTCCCGGCCGCCCTTCACCGCCGCCTCCAGCGCCAGGTACTCGTACGACGTCGTCGCCGCGATGAGCCCGGCGAACCGCTGCTCGACCGGCGGCTGCGCGATCGGCGTCGCACCCTTGGAATCCACAGTGGACCGAGCCTCGATGACGGCGTCGTCCGGCAGGAACGGGAAGGTCCCGTCGTTGCGGACGTTCACCACGTGCTCCTCGGCCGGACCGCCCGCGGTCAGCGCGTGCACCAGCTGCACCGCGGCTTCCGAGTAGTACGCGCCGCCGCGCTTCTCCAGGGACTCCGGCTTGGTGTTCTGCTCCGGGTCGAGGTAGATCTTCAGCAGCTCTTCCTCGACGTCGGAGACGACGTCCGCGCGCGGGCGCTCGGTGCGCTGCTTGGTGACCTGCTCGTCGTGCGCGTAGAAGTACTTCAGGTAGTACGACGGCACGACGTTCATCCGCCGCAGCCACTTCTCCGGAACGCTGACCTCGTGGGACAGGTAGTCCAGGTGCTGCTCCAGCAGCTCCGGCAGCCGGTCGACGCCGTCGACGAGCGCGCCGCGCTCCCAGCTCAGGTGGTTCAGTCCGGTGTGGACGAGTTTGACGTCGTCCGCGCCGACACCGAGCAGCTTCCCGAACTGACGCTGCAGGTTGATGGCGACGTTGCAGAGCCCGACCGCGCGGTGGCCCTCGTTGAGCAGGGCGCGCGTGACGATGCCGACCGGGTTGGTGAAGTTGACGATCCACGTGTCGTCGCCGGCGATCTTGCGGACGCGGTCGGCGATGTCCAGGACCACCGGGACCGTGCGCAACGCCTTCGCGAGCCCGCCCGCACCGGTCGTCTCCTGGCCGACGCAGCCGCAGGCGTGCGGGAACGTCTCGTCCGAGCGCCGCGCCCGCTGGCCGCCGACCCGCAGCTGGATCAGCACCGCGGAAGCGCCGTCGACGCCTTCTTCCAGCGACTGCGTGGTCTTGACCCGCGCCGGGTGGCCCGCGTGGTCGAGGAGGCGCTGGCTGAACCCGCCGACGGCCTCGACGCGGTAGGCGTCCGGGTCGACCAGCACGATCTCGTCGACGTCCAGAGTGGACCGTCGGCCGGCGATCCCGTCGATCAGCTCCGGCGTGTAGGTGGACCCGCCACCGACGACTGCCAGCTTCATCCCTTGACTCCCGTGAATGTGATGCCCTTGACGAACGACTTCTGCGCGAAGATGAACAGCACGATCACCGGCGCCATGATCAGCGCGGTCGCCGCCATCGTCATGTTCCACTCGACGTGGTGCATGCCGCGGAAGGACGCGATCGCGAGCGAAAGCGGCCAGTGGTCCTGGTCCTCGCCGGTGTAGAGCAGCGGCCCGAAGTAGTCGTTCCAGGTGAACAGGAAGCAGAACATGGCGGTGGCCGCGATCCCGGGCTTGGCCATCGGGATCAGCACGCGGTACATCGCCTGGAACTCGTTGCAGCCGTCGATCTTCGCCGCTTCGAGGTAGTCCTTCGGAATGGTGAGGAAGAACTGCCGGAGCAGGAAGATCGAGAACGCGTCGAAGAAGAAGTACGGCACGATCAGCGGCACCAGCGTGCCGGTGAGGCCCATCCGCACCCACAGGTCGTACAGCGGCACGACGGTGACCTGCGGCGGCAGCAGCATCGCCGCCACGGTCAGCATGAAGAACAGGTTCTGCCCGCGCCACTTCAGCTTCGACAGCGCGTACGCCGCCGGGATCGCCGAAAGCAGCGCGCCCGCCGTCGCCAGCGCCGAATACAGCAGGCTGTTGCCGAAGTATTCGAGCAGCGGCGCCTTCTGGAACACCTTGACGAAGTTCTCGAAGTGCCATTCCGTCGGCCACAGGCTCGCCGTCATCGCCTGGTCGCTCGCCATCACCGCGGTGAGGAACACGAACAGGATCGGCAGCATGAAGATCACGCCGAGGGCGATGCCGACCGCGTGGGTGGCGATGTAGGACAACCGCTTGTCCCAGCTGCGCTTGAACTTGACCTTCGGCGGCACGCCCGCCGCTTTTTGCGGCGCTTCGGCCAGTGCGGTCATGCCCCCTCCTCCTGGTGCTGGGACTTCCTCAGCTGCCGCACGAGGATCCAGGTGAATCCGGACGACACGATGAACAGCAGGACGGCCATCGCCGCCGCGTAACCCATGTTGAAGTAGCGGAAACCCTGTACGTACAGCCAAATCGGATAGGTGAGCGTCGAGTTCTGCGGCGCCCCGATGAGCTTCGAGTTGCCGGCGACGTCGGCCGTGCCCGCGGAAGCGGACGACGCGACGATCGCCTGTGTGAAGAACTGCAGCGCGTAGATGATCGAGTTGACCACGCCGAACAGCAGCACCGGCGAGATCGACGGCAGCGTCACGTGCCAGAACCGGCGGACCGGCCCGGCGCCGTCCAGCTCGGCGGCTTCGTACTGCTCGGTCGGGACGTCGAGCAGCGCGGCCAGGATGATGATCATCAGCTCGCCGGAGCCCCACAGCGCGAGCAGCGTCAACGCGGGCTTCGACATCGCCGGGCTGTTGAACCAGAGGCCGCCGTCGATGCCGACGAGCCGCAGGAACCGGTTGACCGGGCCGAACTCCGGGTTGAACACGAAGACGAACGCCAGCGTGGCCGCCGCGGGCGGCGCGAGCGTCGGCAGGTAGCAGAGCGTCCGGACCAGGCCGACACCCGACTTCAGCCGCGAGATCACCGACGCGATGCCGAGGGAGAACACCACCCGGCAGACCGTCAGGACGACCACCAGCCACAGCGTGTTGTACGCCGCCGTGCCGACCAGCGGCTCGGTGGTGAACATCCGGACGTAGTTGTCGAAGCCGATGAACTGCGGCGGGTTGATCAGGTCGTAGCGGGTGAAGGAGTAGTAGACCGTGGCGATCAGCGGGTAGCCGAAGAAGACGAGGAACCCGATGAGCGCCGGGGCCATGAAGAACAGGACGGTCCGGCGGCGCTTGGCCCGGCGGGCCCCCGCCCGCACCTTGGCAGGTGCGGACGGGGAAGCCTTTTCCGCGAGTGTGCGGGGCGAGGTACTCGTTACCGCCGAGACCCCATCGGACAGAGTCATCCGCCCGCGCCCTTCTGCTTGAGCTCGTCGTCGATCTGCGCGTCGACCTTCTTCAGGCCTTCGGTCAGGTCGGGCACCGAACCGGCCTGCCACTTCTCGGCGAAGTCGTTGACCGCCTTGAGGTGCGCGTCGCCGATCGGGGTGGTCTGGTTGGCGACCAGCTTGCCGCTGTCGTAGATGTCGAGGAACGTCTTGAACTGCGGCTGCAGGTCCAGCTTCGGCGAGGTCAGCGACGCCTTGGTGCTGGGCACGTTCTTCAGGCCGTTGGCCATGTCGACCAGCGTGTCGGTGTCCAGGGTGACCTGCTTGATCAGCTCCCACGCGGCGCCGGGGTTCTTGGCGCCCTTGGGGATGGCGATGATCGTGCCGGTGGTGAAGCCGCCGCCGTAGTGGTCGGCCATGCTGTCGAGCACCGGCGCGGGCGCGGTGCCGTAGTTGACGTTCGGCGCCTGGTCCTTGAGGAACGCGGTGCGGAACTCGCCGTCGTAGATCATCGCCAGCTTGCCCTTGTGGAAGCCGTGGTCGGCGGAGTACTCGTCACCGAGACCCGCCTTGAACTGCTCGACCTTGGCGTGGCCGCCGTAGAAGTCGATGAGCTGCTTCTGGAACTCGAACATCGCCTTCCAGCCGGGGTTGGTGGCGAGGTCGGACTTGCCGTCCGGGCCGAGGAAGGGCGCGCCGAAGTTCGGCGCCCAGTACTGGGCCTGGTTGGCGTAGAACGGCATCGAGGGCAGGAAGCCGGCGACCTTGATCGAGCCGTCCGGGTTGAACTCGGTCAGCTTCTTGGTCGCCTCGAACAGCTCGGACGTCGTCTTCGGCGGCGAGGTGATGCCCTTCGCCGCGAACATGTCCTTGTTGTAGTAGAGCCCGTAGACGTCGGCGAGCATCGGCATCGCGCACCGCTTGCCCTGGTACTCGGTGTAGTTGCGGACGGCTTCGGGGATCTGGTTCAGGTCGATCTTGTCGCGCTCGATGTAGGGCTTGAGGTCCTGGAAGCTGCCGGTGGAGCACCAGGCACCGAGGTTGTCGGTGTAGAACGAGATCGCGACGTCCGGTGGATTGCCGCCGCGGATCGACTGCGTGAGCTTGTCGTCGTCCTGGTTGCCTTCGTGCTTGATCTCGATGTTCGGGAACTTGGCCTTGAGCTTGTTGAGACCCGCGGTGACCACACCGTACTCGCGGTCGGTGAACTTGGAGTACACCGTGATGGTCAGCTTGTCGTCCTTGCCGGGCGCGGCGGCCGCGTCCTTCGTGGACGGCGCGGCCGCGCCGGAACAGGCGCTGGTCAGCAGGACGGACGCCGCGGCGGCGGCCACCAGCAGGGCGCCGCGGCGGGTCCGGGTGGTCGGGGGCATGGCCCTCCTCCTCATCGGTTGGGGCTACTCGGTCGGGGACGGGTGATGTCGCCCTCGGGCCTGCGCGACCCGAGGAGCGTGGGGGTGACGACGCCGAAGACGTCCTCACGGGTGGTGGCGAGCGCCGACTGCAGCGCGCCCGCGCGAACGGCGTTGCCCTGCACGGAAGCGCAGCCCACGGGCGTGCGCGGCAGGACGAGTTCGTGCAGCTTTTCCTGGACGAGCGCGGCGAAGTCCTCCCCGCCGGCCCGGCTGGTGTCGCCGCAGAGGAGCACGAGCTGCGGGTCGGCGACGGCGACGAGGTTGGCGACGCCGCCGGCGACCCGCTTGGCCAGATCGTGCCGGAAGGGGTGGCCCGGCCCGGTTTTCGCCACGGCTTCCCAGGCGGTGGCGGCTTCGACGCCGTGCGCGGCGGCGAGGCGGCAGATGGCGGGCGAGTCGACCAGGTTGCCGAACCGGGCGCCGGCTTCGGGCCAGACGTCCCCGGTGTCCACGGTGGCCGGATCGGGCACGCGCATCCAGTCGATCTCCCCGCCGCCGCCGGTGGCGCCGCGCAGCAGCCGCCGTCCGATGACGACGGCACCGCCGACGCCTTCGGAGAGCCAGACCATGACGAAGTCGTCGACGTCCTGGGCCTGTCCGACGGTCATCTCCTCGACGGCGACGAGGTTGACGTCGTTTTCGATGAGGACGTCGACGCCGAGCTCGTCGGACAGCTTCTGCGGGACGTCGAAGCCGAGCCAGCCGGGGATGTGCGGAGCGGACGAGAGCAGGCCGGTCCGCGGATCGAACGCCCCCTGCGCGCCGATCACGACGTGGGCGAGGTCCGTCCGCTCGATCCCGGCTTCTTCGGCGACCTTCTGGAGTGCTTCCCCGAAGGTCCCGACGACGTCGGCGCCTTCGTGCACGGGCAGCGGAGTCCGGTACTCGGCGAGCACCACGCCGGCGACATCGGCGACGACGAAGTCGGCGACGTGCGGCGTGAGGTCGACGGCGGCGACGAAGGCGAGGCTGCCGTTGGCCGCCCAGAGCTGGGCCCGCGGTCCCCGGCCCCCACCCCGCACACCGGCTTTCGTGACGAGGTTGTCCAGCTCGAGCCGGGTGAGCAGCTGCGCGGTGGCGGGCTTGGACAGGCCGATGGCGAGCTCGAGCTCGGCGCGCGTGAGCGGCCCTTCCCGGAGGAGGACCTCGATGGCGGCGCGATCGTTGATCTCGCGCAGCATCCGCGGACTGCCGGCTCGCACTCGTCGTCTCCCGACTTAATTAGGATACTTTACAGACGGTTTCCGGGGACTGTAGTGAGCCGCGGCACAGCCGTCAACGGTCTGGTGAAACGAGCAGGTAACGCCTCGCCGGCGCTGGGCCACGTGGCCGAAACACCGGTGAACGAGTTGCGCCGGCGGTCCGCGCGTTGGTCAGCGGATTTCCGCTTGCGCGGGCGGGGATGCGGGTCTGCGTGGACGTCGTGGCGCAGCGGGTGCGGACCACCTGGACCAAGCGGTCCCGGGGCGGTCCGGCGGCAGCCGTGCGCAACCGGGTGCCGATCGTTTTCCCGCTGCCGCCGGGCGCGGCGCTGCACGAGGTGGATGCTGAACCTGGCCTACGGCGGCCCGGCGGACTTCACGGGTGAGCCGGACCGTTCGATGATCGAGCGCCGCGACCTGCGCTGAAGGCCCCGGAAACAAAACGGCCCCGGCGGAAAGCCGGGGCCGGTTCGTAGCGAGTCGTGTTCGGACGGTTACTCCTCCGCGTCCGCCCACGCCTTCAGCATCACGCGGGCGATGGACGAGTTCCCCGGCAGGATCATCTCCGCCGAGCCGCCCGCGATAGGCGTGGGGCGAGACCCCTCACCGCGCGCCGAGCTGTTCTCGAACGCCGCGCGCACCTCCTCGCGGGACACCCACAGCGCCTCTTCGATCTCGCCGTCCGCCGGGACCAGCGGCAACGACCGGTCCGCGCGGGCCGTGAACCCCAGCATGATCGACCGCGGGAACGGCCACGGCTGGCTGCCCAGGTAGCGGACGTCGGACACCGACGCGCCGACCTCCTCGCGGATCTCGCGCACCACGCAGGCTTCCAGGGACTCCCCCGCCTCGACGAACCCCGCCAGCACCGAATACCGCCCCGCCGGCCAGATCGGCTGGCGGGCCAGCAGCACGTGCGAACCGTTCGCGCCCTCCGGGGAATGGACCAGGCAGATCACCGCCGGGTCCGTGCGCGGGTACTCCTCGCGGCCGTCGTTCGTGCACTTGCTCGCCCAGCCGAACTGGATCAGCTCGGTCGGGTGGCCGCAGCGGGTGCAGAACTTCGACTGGCGACGCCAGTTCCGCAACGCCTGCGCCGTGGTGAACAGGCCCGCCGACGTGTCGTCCAGCAGGTCGCCGTACCCGCGCAGCTCGACCCAGATTTCGCCGTCGATGCTGGGGACCTCCTCGACGAAACCCCAGCTGCCCGCCATCTTCACCGTGCCGGCGTCCCCCGACGGGCCGCCCGGCAGCGACCAGTGGTCGACGCCCTGCCACTCGCCGAGGAACACCGCGTCCTCGGGCGGTGCGGTGCCGTAGTCGATCGCCTTGCGGAACGCCAGCGTCGACGAGCCCTCGACGACCGGGGTGCGCCCGGCGTCGTCCAGGAGGACGACCCGGGCGTCGGCCCAGCGCGACACCAGCCGGGCGGGGTTGGTGCGCAAGCCTTCCTGACGGTCCACAGTGGACCGGGACAGGGTCGGCAGGGCACCCAGGGTGAACGGGACGGACATCAGGCCGGCTCGCCCACGACCACGTCGCCGAGCGCCAGGAGCTTGCGCTCGAGGACGGCCGCGTCGCCGACCACGACACCGGTGAACCGCTTGGGCGCGAAGTACTTCAGCGCCGCGTCCGCGACCTCGGCCGCCGTCACCGCGGCCACCCGCGCCGGGTGCTCGTTCAGCCACTCCAAGCCCAGCCCGGTCGACGCCAGCGCGAGCACCTGCCCGGCCAGCCCGGCCTGCGACGACGTCGACGTCAGCAGCGAGCCGATCGCGTACTGCCGCACCGACTCCAGCTCGTCGCCCGACGGCGGGACCTGGCCGAGGCGACCCAGCTCGTAGCGGGTCTCCAGCAGCGCCGGGGCCGTCGCGTCGGTCGCGGTGTCCGCGTCGACGTTCACCACCGCCGTGCCGTCGGTGAACTCGAACCCGGAGTGCGCGGAGTAGGTGTACCCCTTGTTCTCGCGGATGTTCTCCACCAGCCGCGACGAGAAGTACCCGCCGTAGGCCAGGTTCGCCAGCTGCAGCGCCGCGTAGCCCGGGTCCGTGCGCGGGACCGTCTGCGCCGACAGCCGGATCTGCGACTGCACCGCACCGGCGCGCGGCACCAGCAGCACGTCCGGCCCGGTCAGGTCCGGCAGCGGCGGCAGCCGGACGGCGGAGCGGTCCGACGCCCAGCCGCCGAGCACCTTCTCGAGTTCGTCGATGACACCGGACGGGTCGAGGTCGCCGACCAGCACCATGACCGAACCGCGCGGCAGCACCGACGCCTGGTGCAGCGCCCGCACCTGCTCCGGCGTCACGACGGCGACGTCCTCGGCCTGCGGCACCTCGCGCGTGGCCGGGTGGTCGCCGTAGCGGTGCTTCTGCAGGGCCTCGCGCGCGATCGTGCGCGGCTGCGTGCGCGAGACGGCGATCCGCTCGACCAGCCGCTCCTTTTCGCGCGCGATCTCCTCGTCGGCGTAGGTCGCGCCGGTGAGGACGTCGCCGAGCACGTCGAGGAACGTCGGCAGCTTGTCGGCCAGCGCGGACCCGGTGAGCACCAGGCGCTCCGGGTCGACCCCGGCGCCGATGTCGCCGCCGATCAGCGCCAGCTCGGCGTCGATCTCGATGCGGTTGCGGCGGGCGGTGCCGGTCAGGATCGTCTCGGCGAGCACCTCGGCCGTGGCCGGGTGCAGGGCGTCGTCACCCGCGAACGGGATCCACAGCCGCGCCTCGACCATCGGCACGGTCGCCTTGCGGACGGCCACCACGCGCAGGCCGTTCGCCAGCGTCGTGTCCACATGGGACAGATCGGCGGCGGCCCGCTGCGACCCGAGCGCGGGCAGCGGCCGCGGACCCCGCTCGGTGCGGCCGATCTCCTCGGCGCTGCGGTGCGTTGCTGAAGTCACTGCTCGTTGTTCCCTTCCGAAGCGGGCTTGACCACCAGCACGGCGCGCGCGTCCGGGCGCAGCGCCTTGGCCGCCGCCGAGACGGCTTCCGCGGTGACGGCGGACATCCGGTCCGCGAGCCGGTACACCAGCGACGCGTCGCCGTAGAGCAGTTCGAACGAGCCGAGGGCCAGCGTCCGCGACACGAGCCTGTCGTGCTCCGAGTGCAGGCTCGCGGTCCAGCGGGCGGTGACCTTGCGCAGCTCCTCCTCGCTCGGCGGGGTTTCGGCGAGCTTCTCCAGCTCGTCGTCCAGCGCGGCGAGCACGCGCTCGCGCGGCACCTCGTGCGGGTGGATCAGGGTGATGGTGAACGTGTCGGGGTCGCGGGCCTCGAACGGGCCGAACAGCCCGGCGCCGGCGCCGATGTCGACGACCAGCGGCTCCTTGTGCACGAGCCGCTGCTGCAGGCGGGAGCCGTCGCCGTCGGTGAGCACGCCGGCCAGCACGAGGTAGGCCAGGTAGCTGTCGACGTCGTTGATCGGGTCCGGCATCCGGTAGCCGATGCCGAGCGCGGGCAGCGGAGCGTGCGCGTCTTCGACCTCGCCGCGCAGCTCGGTGGTCGGCAGCGGCTCGGCGAACGACGGGCGCTGCGGCGCCGGCCGGTGCGGGACGTCGCCGAAGTGCTCCTCGATCAGCTTCTTCGCGTTGTCCACCTCGAAGTCGCCCGCCACCGTGAGCACGGCGTTCGCCGGCGAGTAGTAGGTGTCGAAGAAGGCCGCGCAGTCGTCCACCGTGGCGCTCTCGAGGTCCTCGAAGCCGCCGTAGCCGTTGTGCGCGTTGGGGAACGTCGAGTACAGCACCGGCGGCAGGGTGATCCACGGGAACCCGCCGTACGGCCGGTTCAGCACGTTGAGCCGGATCTCCTCCTTGACGACGTCGATCTGGTTCGCCAGGTTCTCCGCCGTCAGCTTGGGCGCGCGCATCCGGTCGGCCTCGAGGAACAGCGCGCGCTCGAGCGCGGCGCTCGGCAGCACCTCGAAGTAGTCGGTGTAGTCCGGGTGGGTGGACCCGTTGAAGGTTCCGCCGCTGGACTGCACGTGCCGGAAGTGCGCGAGTTTCTCCAGGCTCTCGGAGCCCTGGAACATCAGGTGCTCGAAGAGGTGCGCGAAACCGGTGCGCCCCTCCGGCTCGGAACGGAAACCCACGTCGTAGTGCACGCTGACGCCGACCACCGGCGCGGTCGCGTCGGGGGCGAGAACCACCCGCAGACCGTTGTCGAGGGTGTATCGGACGAGCTCGGGATCGGCCATGGCCCCACCCTACGACGGCTGGGCGGTCGCCTGCGTCCCGACTGGCTGCTGAGCAGGGGTCTCCCGGCCGGCCCCGCCGAGCAGCCGGCCGCGGTGCGCGGCGGCGAACGTCCCCGCCGGCGCCGACGCGAAGGATCCGGCCTGGTCAGGCGACACGTCACCGGCGTGCCAGCCGACCGGCGGCGGGTGCGCGAGCCCGTCGAACGCGGCCACCCACGGCGCCAGTTCGCCCAGAGCGAGCGCGTAGGCCCCTTTCGGCGCGCCCGCGCAGCCACTCGGTCCCGGTGGCGCACCCGGGCCCCGTGCACGGCGCCACCGAGAACCGCAACCAGCAGTGCAACACGTGGCTCGCCCCCGCGGGCGACGTCTCCCAGCCTTGTGTCGACCCTCCGATCACGCGTGCCGGCTCCCGGATCACCCGGGCCGGCTCCTCCCGCACGTTCAGCCCGACTCGGGCAGCGCGTCCCCGGCGTCGCGAGCCGCGAGGTCGCCGACCTCGCCGTCCTTCGCCGCGCGGCGGCCGAGGGTGAACACGTAGGCCAGGAAAGCGATTTCCACCGCCACGCCGATGCCCACGCGCACCCACGTCGGCCAGCCCGACGGCGTCACGAACGCCTCGATGACGCCGGACACGAACAGCACGCACGTCAGCCCGAGCGCCATCACCACCACCGAGCGGCCCTGCTCGGCGAGCGCCGCCGTGCGGGAGCGGCGGCCCGGGTCGATCACCGTCCAGCCGAGCTTCAGCCCGGTGCCCGCCGCGACGAACACCGCCGTCAGCTCCAGGAGGCCGTGGGGCAGCAGGAGGCCGATCATGACGTCGCCGCGGCCGGCCGCGCTCATCGCGCCGATGATCAGCCCCGCGTTGAGCGAGTTCAGCCACAGCGCGGCCAGCACCGGCAGGCCCAGCGCGATGCCGAGGAACAGGCAGGTCGCCGTCACCCACGCGTTGTTCGTCCAGACGTGCGCCGCGAAGGACGCCGCCGGTCCGGTCGAGTAGTAGCTCTCCGCTTCGCCGCCCGGCTCGGTCAGCCGGCGCAGCTCCTCCGGCGTCCCGACCGACGCGCGGACCACCGGGTCGCGCGCGACCCAGACGGCGATCACCGCCATCACCGCGATCGACACCAGCGCGGCCGGGATCCACCAGCGCCGCGACAGGTAGACCGCGGCGGGGAACCGGCGCGTGAAGAACAGCGCGACCTCGCGCCAGGCCGGGTTGTGCGACCCGGAAACCGCCGACCGGCCGCGGGCGACCAGATCGGACAGCCTGCCGAGCAGCGCCGGGTCCGGCGCGACCGACCGGACCATCGACAGGTGCGTCGCGGTCCGCTGGTAGAGCGTCACCAGCTCGTCGGCTTCCGGCCCGGTCAGCTTGCCGCCGCGCCGGGTCAGCTCGCCGAGCCGGTTCCACTCCGCCGCGTGCGCAGCGACGAAGACGTCCACATCCACGCCGACCACCCTATCCGTCGATACGCTGGACCTCGTGCACGAGGAATCGGAGCTGGTCACCGGCGAAGCGGTCGTCCTGGACCTGCGCGTCGCCAAGCTCGCCAGCCGCGCGGTGGCGATGGCGCTGGACGTGCTGGTGCAGTTCGCGCTGCTGTTCGGGGCGTTCACGGTGCTCACCTTCGCGGTGCCGTTCGACGACCAGTCGCTGTTCGTGGCGCTGCTGCTCGTCTTCGTCGTGCTGGTCGTGGTCGGCTACCCGGTCCTGTCCGAGACGCTCTCGCGCGGCCGTTCGCTGGGCAAGATGGCGATGGGGCTGCGGGTGGTCCGCGTCGACGGCGGCCCGATCCGGTTCCGGCACGCGCTGGTGCGCGGGCTCGCCGGGTTCGTGGTGGACTTCTGGGCGCTCGGGCTGTTCGGCGCGGTCGCGGTGATCGTGTCGCTGTGCTCGTCGAACGGGCGCCGCGTCGGCGACTTCCTGGCCGGGACGCTGGTGATCCGCGAGCGCGTCCCGGACGGCGGGACGTACGCGGCGGTCGCGATGCCGCCGGGCCTCGAAGGCTGGGCGGCGCAGCTCGACCTGACGCGGTTGCCGGACGACCTCGCGCTGGCGAGCCGCCAGTTCCTGAGCCGGTACCGCGAGCTGCGGCCGGAGGCGGCGCACGCGCTGGGCTGGGGGCTCGCGCAGCAGGTGGGGAACGCGCTGGGCACGCCGGTGCCGCCGGGCGTCCCGCCGTGGGCGTTCCTGGCGGCGGTGCTGGCGGAGCGCCGCAACCGCGACCACGCCCGGGCGTTCCAGGCCTACGCGGCCAGGGCCGATCAGCCGTTCCCGGCACCGCAGGCGGCGTGGCCGGGTCCGCCGGCGAACATCCAGCCGGGGCCGGCCTTTCCGGCACCGCAAGCAGCCTGGCCGGGTCCGCAGGCGAACGTCCAGCCGGATCCGCCGACTCCGCCGTCCGGCACGCCGATCCCCGCGGAAAACCCGTTCACCCCGCCGAGCTGACGCTCACAGGCGTCCGGCGGCCTTCAACGCCAGGTAGCGGTCCGCCAGTGCCGGCGGCAGTTCCTCCGGGACCGCGTCCACCACGCTCACCCCGTGCCGCGTGAGCCGTTCGGTCATCCGCGCGCGCTCGGCCGTCGTGCGGACCGCCGATGCCGCGTCGTAGACCGCTTCCGCGTCGCCGCGGGCCGACAGCATCTCCGCCACCCGGGGGTCCGCCACCGACGCCACCACCAGCTCGTGCCGCCCGGTCAGCGAGCTCAGCACCGGGAACAGGCCCTCCTCCAGCGGCGCCGCGTCCAGTCCGGTCAGCAGCACCACCAGCGCCCGGCGGCGGGTCCGCTGCAGCACCTGGGCGACCATGCCCCGCGCGTCCGTCTCGACCAGCGACGGCTCGAGCGGCGCCATCGCGTTCACCAGCGACGTCAGCAACGACGCCCCCGACGAGCCCTGCACGGCCGCCCGCAGCCGCCGGTCGTAGGCGAGCAGGTCGACGCGGTCGCCGGCCCGGGTGGCCAGTGCGGCCAGCAGCAACGCCGCATCCATCGCCGCGTCGAGGCGGGGCGCGTCACCCACCCGGCCCGCCGAAACGCGGCCCGTGTCGAGGACCAGCACCACGTGCCGGTCGCGCTCGGGCCGCCAGGTCCGGACCATGACGTCGGCGGCCCGCGCGGTCGCGCGCCAGTCGATGGACCGGACGTCGTCGCCGATGACGTATTCGCGCAGCGAGTCGAATTCCGTGCCCTGGCCCCGGATCAGCACCGCGTTGCGGCCGTCGAGCTGCTGCAGCCGCGCCAGCCGCGACGGCAGGTGCTTGCGGCTGTGGAACGGCGGCAGCACCCGGACCGTCCACGGCACCGCGTGCGAACCCTGCCGCGCGGCGACGCCCAGCGGCCCGACCGACCGGACCGTCACGCGCACCGCCGTCCGGTCACCGCGCCGCGACGGCCGCAGCGCGGTCACGAACGCACGCCGCTCCCCCGGCGGGACGCGCACCGCGTGCCGGTCCGCCGCGCCCGCCGAAGGCGGCCACGCGTCGCGCAGCTGCCCGCGCACGGTCCGGCCGCCGGGGTTGGCGACCACCAGCGTCACCTCGCACGGCTCGCCGAGCCGGACGGAAGTGTCGCCGGAGCGCGAAAACGCCAGCCCGCGCACGCTGCCCGCCAGCAGGAGGTCGACGACGACCAGCACCAGCAGCACCGCGCCGACGGCCAGGATCCCGGTGACCGACGGCAGGAGCAGCCCGACCACCAGCGCGCCGAACAGCGCCAGCAGCCCGAGCCTTCCGGTGACGGCCATGTCAGCGCGGCACGGGCACGGACGCGAGCACGCGGTCCAGCACGCCGTCCGCGGTGACGCCCTCGAGCTCGGCCTCCGGCCGGACGTCGAGGCGGTGCCGCAGCGCCGGCCGGGCGAGGGCCTTGACGTCGTCGGGCGTCGCGTAGTCGCGTCCGGCGAGCCAGGCCCAGGCCCGGGTCACCGCGAGCAACGCCGTGGCGCCACGCGGGGAAACGCCGATCCGCACCGAGGGCAGGGACCGCGTCGCCCGGCACAGGTCGACGACGTACCCGATCACCTCCGGCCCGACCGTCACGCGCGCCACGGCTTCCCGGGCCGCGGCGAGTTCCGGGGCGCCGGCGACGGCCTTCAGCCCCGCCGCCGCGAGGTTGCGCGGGTCGAAGCCCTGCGCGTGCCGCCAAAGGATGCCGATCTCGTCCTCGCGCGAGGGCGCCGGCATGGTCAGCTTGAGCAGGAACCGGTCCAGCTGCGCTTCCGGCAGCGGGTAGGTGCCTTCGTACTCCACCGGGTTCTGGGTGGCGATCACGATGAACGGGTCCGGCAGCGGCCGCGACTTGCCGTCGATCGACACCTGCCGCTCCTCCATCGCCTCCAGCAGCGACGATTGCGTCTTCGGCGGCGTCCGGTTGATCTCGTCGGCGAGCAGCAGGTTCGTGAACACCGGGCCTTCGCGGAAGGAGAACTCGCCGCTGTGCGCGTCGTAGACGATCGACCCGGTGACGTCGCCGGGCATCAGGTCCGGCGTGAACTGCACGCGCGTGGTCTCCAGGTCCAGCGCCGCGGCCAAGGCGCGCACCAGCAGCGTCTTCGCCACGCCCGGGACGCCTTCGAGCAGCACGTGGCCCCGGCAGAGCAGGGCCAGGATCAGCCCGGTGACCGCGGCTTCGTTGCCGACGACGGCCTTGCCGACCTCGGCGCGCAGCGCGATCAGCGCGTCACGGGCCCCGGTCGCGTTCTCGCTGGTCAAGTTCGCCCTGCCTCTCGTTCCACCCTGTCCAGTTCGCCGGCCAGCCGGACCAGCGCGGGATCGTCCGGCACCGGCGGCCCGTAGAGGACCGCACCGACGTCGTTCGCCGGGCGGTGCGTCCGCGTGCTCACCGACTCCACCAGCGCCGCCGGATCGGCGTCGCGCGGCAGCCCCAGCGCGGTCCGCAGCCGGCCGCGGGCCGCCTCCCGCAGCGTCTCACCCGCGTGCCCGGCGGCCTTCGCCCGCCGGTACAGCCGCGCGCGGCCTTCGGCCGTTTCGGCCGCGCGGACGACGATCGGCAGCGGCTCGGTGACGACCGGGCCGAGCCGGCGGGCCCGCCACAACGCCAGCAGCGCCACGGCGACGAACGCCTGCGCGGCGCCGTAGTACCAGCCGTCCGGGATCAGGCCGAAGATCGACCGGCGGTCGCTGTCCAGCGCCGGGTCGGTCTCCGACGGCAGGTACCAGACGAGCTTCGGGTGCGCGCCCAGCAGGCGCAGCGCCAGCGCCGCGTTGCCCTGTTCGGCGAGCCGCGCGTTCGTCAGCGGCGCCGGAGTGCCGAGCAGCGTCGTCGTGCCGCGGCCGCCGGCGAGCTGCAGCAGCGAGCCGCCGCCGTCCTCGCCGGGGTAGCACGAGCGCGCGCCCGGGGCGGCGTAGCCGATCCCGCCGAGCGTGGCCTCGCCCGCCGCGACCGCCGCGGCGACCGTGCACTGCGGCGGCAAGGTCCCGACGTCGCTGCGGCCGGCTTCCTGCACGAGCGGCAGGGAATCGTGCAGGGTCCGCTCCCCCGGCGTCACGAGGACGACGTCCGCCGCGCGCTCCCGCAGTGCGTCGAACTGCTTCGCCGGGGCGAGGTCCGGGGCGGTGACGAGCAACGTCGTGGCTTCGCCGACCTCGGTGTCCGCTTCGGCGGCCGTGCGCGCGGTCCGGACGTCGACGCCCTGGTCCTTCAGCAGGGCCGCGAGGGCGTGCGCGCCGGCGGGCTCGTAGGAGCCGGGTTCGAGGGCGCCGTGGGCCTGCTCGCCGCGACCGAGCAGGAGCAGGGCACCGGCGACGAAGATCAGCGCGAGGAGCGCGAGCGGGACCCGGGCACCGCGCCAGATCCGGCGCAGGTCCGGGGAAACCGAGGTGGTCACGGGGCCGCCACGGCGACCGGTCGCGCCCGGCGGCAGCGTTCGTCCAGCTCGGTCAGCGCGCGGTACGCCGCTTCGGTGCCTTCGCGGCCGCCGTAGTGGACGTCGTCGAACAGCCGCGCGCCCCGCCGCAGGTCCTCGGCGACGTCCGGCAGCAGCAGCCCGGCTTCGGCGGCGGCTTCGTCCGCCGTCCGGCCGGAGCGCGTGTCGAGCAGCGCGCGTTCTTCCAACGCGCGCACGACGGCCCGGAACTGCTCGCGCACGGCGTCGCCGAACCGGCCACCGGCGGCGGCTTCCGCCGCCGACCGGCGGTGGTCGGCGGCGCTTCTGCGCTGCCCGCCGAAGACGAGCCGATCGGCCTTCGCCGCGCGGGCGACCTTGCCCGTGCGCAGCCGGACCACCACCACGAGCACGATCAGCAGCCCGACGACGAGCAGCACGCCGAAGATGCCGCCGGGGACGTCCGAAGAGAGGCTGTTCAGCAGCTTTTCGAGCTGTTCACCCAGGAACTGCCCGATCTGCTGCAGGAATCCCGGCCGCGCGTCCCGGTACTTCGGGTCGGACAGCTCGTCGGCGGCCGCGCGGCGCGCGGTGTCCCGGTCGATGTCGACCGGGACGTCCGTGGGCCTGAACGTCACCATGCCTGCGGCGGCTGGACGCCGGCGGCGCGGGCCAGCTCGATGTCCATGCCTTCGCGGCGCATCCGCTGGTCGAGGTAGACGATCACGGTGACCAGCGCGACGAACGGGATCGCGATGGTGCCGGCGATGATCTGCCCGGCCGACTGCAGCAGCAGGTCTCCGGTGCTCGGCACGACCACCTTGCCCGGGTTGAACATCTGGCTGAACGCGCCGGAGCCGACGGAGAACGGCAGCGAGATGATGTTCTCGAAGACCCCTTCGATGATCCGGGCCAGCAGCAGCACGCCCAGCACCCGCCAGAACGCGCCGCCGACCAGCTTGACCGACCGCGCGAACGCCTCGCGGAACGTGCCGCGCTCGAGCACGAGCGCCGGGGCGGCCAGCGCCCAGAACACCCAGACGAGCACGCCGGGGATGATGCAGAGCATGACGCCGATGGTGCTGAGCAGCGCGTAGACGAACGCCACGCCGAGCAGCGGCAGCAGCCGCGGCTGCACCTCGCTCCAGGCGATGCCGAAGGTGACTTCGCGGCCCAGCGCCGCGCGGCCCATCACCGCGGCCATCAGGCCGGTGGTGACGGTCAGCAGCAACGTCGAGACCAGCGTCGAGGAGATCAGCACGAGGAAGAAGTCGCCGAAGGTGCCGAAGACGGCGTTGCGCAGTTCCTCGTCGGTCGTGGCGGGGCCGAGCTGGACCGTCTTGGCGAGCCCCTGCAGCTCGCCGAACGCGAACTTCGAGACGACGAAGCCGATCGCGGCGGTGATCACCGACGCCACCGCGCCGATGCCCAGGATCAGCAGCGGGTGACGGCGGATGGCGGTGATCGCGCCGTCGAGGATGTCGCCGATGTTGAGCGGCCGCAGCGCGATCACGCCGGGCTTGCCGAGCCCGTGCGGGTTCCAGCGCGGCTGCTGGTGCGGCTGGTACGGGGGCTGCTGCGCGGTGAACGGCGGCAGCGCGTCCGGCCGGTGACCGGGCCCGTGCTGCCAGCCCGGCGGCGGAGCCGGCGTGCCCGGCGCCTGCCAGGCCCGCGGCGGCGTGGCCGGTGACGCGGCGTGATCTTCGGGCCGGTTCGGTTCACCCGATCCGGCGGCGGGAGCCTGGGGCACGCCCTGGCTCGGAGTCGGCGTGTCGGCGCCATCGCCGCCGGTGTCTGTCATCGAAGCCCCTCGCCTGCAGTACCTGCTTGCCGACATGCTCTCAGAGCCGGTTGCACCCGGCCAGACCTGGGGTGACGTCGGTGCGCCGTGACCGCACGCGCACGCATGGGTGCGGGCCGGCCCGTTCCCCCGATATGCTGAATGGCGGGATCGGGTACCCCCGGTCCGTACCGAGACCCTTCGGGACTGCCCAGTGACGCAACCGCCCCACGGCCAGGTACCGCCGCCCCGCGGAACCGTCCAGCCGCCGCCGGTGCCGGCTGCGCAACCGGATCTCCCGTGGCTGGGCCGCCCGCACACCGTGTCCGCTCCGAAGCGCCGCTCGCCGGCGGCGGTGATCGGCGTGTGCCTCGGCGCGGTCGCCGTGCTGGTGCTCGGGCTGGTCGCGATCGTGGCCCTCAACAGCGACAACACGCCACTGGCGACCCCGAACCTCCGTGACGTCCCGACGTCCGAGGACCTCCCCTCGCAGCTGCCGCCCGGCGGCGCGGGTGCCCCGGCGTCGGCGTCGTCGTCGACCCCGTCGACCGAGCTGTCGACACCCAGCCCGACCGGCCCGCAGAAGGTCCTCAAGCTGGCCGACCACCCGATCCTGCAGGACCCGAACGCCGGCCTGCAGAACCGCGTCTGCACCCTCCCGCCGTGGCAGAGCACGCAGGACGGCGCGGAAGCGTTCTTCACCGCCGCCAGCAAGTGCCTCGACGCGGCGTGGGGGCCGTTCCTCGAGGCCTACCACCTGCCGTTCACGCCGCCGGCGCTGCACTTCCCGACCGGCGCGAGCTTCGAAACCGAGTGCGGCACGATCCAGGTCGGCATCGCGACGGCCGCGTACTACTGCGAAAACAACCTGTACGTCCCGTTCCGCGGGCTGCAGACCGACCAGTACGGCAACAACCCCGGCGTCTACCTGGCCCTGTTCGCCCACGAGTACGGCCACCACGTCCAGGAGGTCGCCGGGCTGATGGACGCGGCCTGGCAGAAGATCTACGAGGCCGGCCAGAACAGCCCGGCCGGGCTCGAGATGTCGCGGCGCAAGGAACTGCAGGCCCAGTGCTTTTCCGGGATGTTCCTCGGCGCGCACGTCGACCAGGGCGGCACGATCAGCCGCGACATGTACAACAAGGCCTGGAACGACCAGGAGACCCGCGGCGACAACACTTCCCGCAGCCACGACCACGGGACGAACGCGCACTACGCGTCCTGGTGGCGGGCGGGCGCGACGAGCAACCGGATCGCCGACTGCAACACCTTCGCGGCGCCGTCGTCCGAGGTCAGCTAGCGGTTCCGGCCTTGGGCCGCAGCGGGATGCTCAGCCAGAGGTAGACGAACATCCCGCCGGAGAAGCACGCGAACACCAGCAGGGCCATGCCGAGCGGGCGCCGGGCGTCGGAGGCGCCCATCGACGTGTCCGCGAGGGTGACGCTGACCGCGCCCTGGTCCGGCACCGCCTCGGGCACGGCGACCTCGACGCGTTCGCCCTGGGCGTGCCCGCAGCCGTCGAGCGTGCCTTCGTGGGGCTTGCCGGCGACGGTGAACTGCACGGTTTCCTTCGCGTCCGCCTGGCCGCACGGCGCCGGCTTGGTGACCTGCGCCTGCACCGGCGCGCCGAGGACGTCACCGGCGATGCCCAGCAGCCCGGGCCCGGCCAGCCAGGCGAGGAGCACGACGAGCACGCCCGCCGCGGCGGGGATCGCCACCGTGGGCCACCTGAGGGCGAGGGATCGCGGGGGCACCCGGCCATGGTTCCAGATTCCGCGGCCGAAACCCAGGCGCCCCGGTCAGCGCTCGATCTTCTCCGCCTGGGTGACCTTTTTGACGTAAAGCAGCTTGTCGCCCGGTTCGATGGCGTCGGCTTGCGGCGCGTCCACGCGGTACAGGACGCCGTCGCGGACCAGGCCGAGGACGAGGTCGCCCAGGTGCCGCGGCGACCCGCCCTCCTCCGACGGCTCGACCGCGCGCTCGGCGATCGCGAGCCCCGATTCCGGCGTCAGCAGGTCCTCCATGATGTCGACGACCAGCGGCGTCGACGTCGCCATGCCGAGCAGCCGCCCGGCCGTCTCGCTGGAGACGACGACCTGGTCGGCCCCCGACTGCTTGAGCAGGTGGACGTTCTCGGCCTCCCGCACCGACGCGACGATGTGCGCCTTGGGCGCCAGCTCGCGGGCGGTGAGGGTGACGAGCACGGCCGTGTCGTCCCGGTTCGGGGCGACCACGACCGCCCGCGCGTGCTGCACCGCGGCGACGCGCAGCACGTCGGACCGGGTGGCCGAGCCGTGCACGGCGACGAGGCCGAGCGCGCTCGCCGCGTCGAGGGCCTGCTGGTCGGTGTCGACGACGACGATCTGGCCGGGGGCGATGTTCTCGTCGCCGAGCAGCGCGTTGACGGCGGACCGGCCCTTGGTGCCGAACCCGACGACGACCACGTGGTCGCGCACCTTCGTCCTCCACTTCTGGATCTTGAACGCCTGGCGGGAACGCTCGGTGAGCACCTCGAGGGTGGTCCCGACCAGGACGATGAGGAAGAGCACCCGCAGCGGCGTGATCACCAGGACGTTCACCAGCCGGGCGGACGACGTGGCCGGCGCGATGTCGCCGTACCCGGTCGTCGACAGCGAGACGGTGGCGTAGTACAGGCTGTCCAGCAGGGACAGCCCGTCGCCGTTCGCGTCGCGGTAGCCGTCCCGGTCGAGGTAGACGATGACGACCGTGGCCAGCAGCGCGAGCAGCGCCCCGATGATCCGCTTGACGATCGAGCGGAGCGGGCTGACGGTGAGCTCCGGCATCCGCAGGACGCCGACGAGCTCGTGATCGGGCCGATCGGTGAGACTGCCCAGCGGCAGCCGTTTGAGAGCTTTCATGCCGGCTCGTCACCCACGCCCGGAGGATAGCCGAATCCGAGACCGCGCCGCCGCGTGAAACGATGAGTTCATGGCAACCTCGCAACGCCCCGCGCACGTGCTGGTCGGCGCACTGGGCACGATGGGCGTCCTGCACTTCGCGGTCCCGAAGCCGTTCGACGGCCTGATCCCGGCTTCGCTGCCGGGGTCCCGCCGGGCGTGGACGTACGGTTCGGGCGTGGCGGAGCTGGCGGTGGCGGCCGCGGTGGCGGCCCCGCGCACCCGCCGCCTCGGAGCCCTGGCGGCGGCGCTGTTGTTCCTGGGCGTGTTCCCGGGCAACGTGAAGATGGCCCTGGACGCGGCCGAGGCCCCGGCCCCCCGCCGCGCGATCGCCTGGGCGCGCCTGCCGCTGCAGTGGCCCCTGATCGCCTGGGCCCTCAAGGTCCGCGACAACGCGTAACTCGTGCGGGTCGAGATCACCGAGGTGCCGGCGGACGGCTCGGTCCGCTTCGTGTGCCCCGCCGGGTCGGCCCGAGCCCGGTGGCACGGACCCGCGCGTACCGGTGGCTGGGACGTCGAACTGGATTTTCCGGCCGCGGTGAGCACCTGGACGGTGTCGGACCACGGAACCGGCACCCTGACCGGCAGCGGGGCACGGACCCGGATCACCGGTCGCGTCGCCGCCTTCGACCCCGCCGACGGCGTGGCGACGATCGAGGTGTCCGGCAGTCTCGTCCTCGTCGAAGTCGCGCCCCCTGCCCGAATCCAAGCCGGCGACTGGCTTTCCTTCACCGCGGAGCTGCACCTGTACCCGGTGGACCTGTAGTAGCCCACCGACGGAGCATCACCCGTGTCCCGAGAGGCATCACCCGTGTCTCCAGGGGCATCACGCCGATGCCCCGCCGATCACGCGAGTTCCGCCTCTGATCACGCGAGTTCCGTCCTCAATCACGCGAGATGCCCCTCCAATCACGCGAGATGCCCGTCTGATCACGCGAGATGCCCTACGGGTCACGCCTCCGGGATGTCACGCAGCAGCCGGCGGAGGCGTTCCGGGTCCAGGAGGTCCGCCGGCCGGACCGTGCGGTTCGCGCGGACGTAGTGGAACGCGGCCCGTACCTGCTCCACCGGGACGTTCTTCAGCGCCGCCCACGCCATCCGGTACGCCGCCAGCTGGACCGACAGCGCCGGGATGCGCGACTCCGGCGGGACCGCGCCCGTCTTCCAGTCCACCACCGTCCAGCCACCGTCGGGGTCGGCGAAGACCGCGTCCATGCGGCCGCGCAACGTGATGCCTTCGACGTCCGCCGAGAACGTCACCTCCACCGCCACCGGGACGCGCGCGGCCCACTCGCTCTTCTCGAACTCCGTCTGCAGTTCCTCGAAGTCCGCGTCGGGGGCCTCGCCGAAGTCGGCCGCGCCCGGGAGGTCGTCGATCTCGATCAGCTGGTCGCCGGCGAACCGGCGCTCCAGCCAGCCGTGGAACTCCGTGCCGCGGCGGGCGAAGCTGTTGGGCTCCACCGGGAGCGGGCGGCGCAGGTCGCCGGCGAGCCGGGCGGCGTCGTCGGCCAGCGCGACCAGCTGGCTCACCGAAAGCCGCGAAGGCAGCGGCACCCGGTGCACGTGGTCGTCCTTGCGCGCCCACTCCTCCAGCAGGACGTCGGTGTCGGTCACCCAGCCGTCCGGATCGTCGTCCGCTTCTTCGGAAGGATCGGGAGAAGCCAGCGCCTCCGACACGAGCTCGACGCCGGTCTGCACGCCGGTCCGGCGGTCGCCAAGCGGGTCGACCGGCCAGCGCGCCGCCCGCGAGTCCGAGACCAGCGGGTTTTCGTCGTCCTCGGTGGGTTCCGGCGCCCACTCCGCCAGCTGCCCGACGCCGCTCTCACGCAGGACGCCGGCGATCTCCGTGAGGAACTCCGACGGTCCCTTCGCCCGGCTGCTGCTTTCGTTCCACCAGTGCCCGGAAACGATCAGCGCGTGCTCGGACCGCGTCAGCGCGACGTAGCAGAGCCGCCGTTCCTCCGCCTGCTCCCGTTCGACGAACCCGGCTTCGTGCAGCTCCAGTCCTTCTTGGACTTCCTTGCGGTCGTACCCCTCGGCGATCGCCAGCGCAGGCAGGTCTTCGGCGTCACCGCGCAACGCGGCCGGCAGCGACGTCGCCGTCCGCAGCCACGACGACGACCGCCGCCGTCCGGGGAACACCTCGTGCACCAGGTGCGGCACCGCGACGACCTCCCACTCGAGGCCCTTCGCCGAGTGCACGGTCAGCACCTGCACCCGGTCCGGGACGACCTCCACCTCGCCCGGGGTGAGCCCGTCCTCGGCGTGCGCGGCGGTGTTCAGGTAGTCCACAAAGGACAGCAGCGTCGCCGTCGGCGCCGTTTCGGCGTAGTCGGTGACGACCTCGGCGAACGCGTCCAGGTGCGCGCGGCCCGCGGAACCCGGGCGCGCGAGGGATTCGACGTCCAGCAGCATCGTGCGTTCGACGTCGGCGACGAGCTCCGGCAGGGACTGGTCGAGCCGGCGCCGCAGCGCGGCCAGCTCCCAGCCGATCCGCCGGATCCGCTGGTACCCCTCCTCGGAGTACCGGGCGGGATCGCCGGGCTCGTCGATCGCGTCGATGAGCCCGGCCTGCTCGACGCGCTCGACGACCAGTTCCGGCGTGTCCGGCTTCTCCGGGCTGGACAGCTCGCCGGCGCGCCGCCAGAGCGCGGCGACGTCGGCCGCCGAAAGCCGCCAGCGGGCGCCGGTCAGCAGCCGGGCCGCCGCGCTCCCGGACAGCGGATCGGCCAGGACCTTCAGCGTCGACACGAGGTCCGCGACCTCGGGCTCGTCGAGCAGGCCGCCGAGCCCGACGACCTCGACCGGCAGCCCGCGCGCCCGCAGTTCGGCGGCGATCGGCGCCATGTCGGCCCGGCGCCGCACGAGGACCGCGGCGGTCGGCGGCTTGCCCGTCCGTTCCTGGTGGGCGTACCAGCGCCGGGCGAGGGCGTCGGCGACCCACGCGCGTTCGCCGCGGATGTCCGGCAGCAGCGCGCACGCGATGTCCGCGGGGCCGGCGCCTTCGCGCGCCCGCAGGCGTTCGACGCCGAGGCCGCGGGCGCGCAGCGGTTCGGCGATGGCGTTCGCGAGGTCCAGGATCTCCGGTGGGTTGCGGAAACTGGTCAGCAGCCCGAATTCGTGCGCGGGGACGAGCCGTTCGCCGTCGAAGCGCGGGAAGTCCGTGGTGAACCGGGGCAGGTTGGCCGCGCTGGCGCCGCGCCAGCCGTAGATGGCCTGCGCGGGGTCGCCGACGGCGGTGACCGGCATCGGCGGGTTTTCGACGCCGCCGAACAGCGCGCGCAGCAGCACGCGCTGGGCGTGCCCGGTGTCCTGGTATTCGTCGAGCAGCACGGCGCCGTAGCGCTCCCGCTCGCCGCGGACGACGGACGGGTACCCGCCGGCCAGCTGCGCGGCGAGGGACATCTGGTCGGCGAAGTCGAGGGCGCCTTCGTTGCGCTTGCGGCGGTGGTAGTCGTCGACG
This sequence comes from Amycolatopsis sp. lyj-23, assembly GCF_046549135.1. Classification (NCBI taxonomy): domain Bacteria; kingdom Bacillati; phylum Actinomycetota; class Actinomycetes; order Pseudonocardiales; family Pseudonocardiaceae; genus Amycolatopsis; species Amycolatopsis sp. lyj-23. Next base: position 98,497 of record NZ_JAJPWN010000008.1, read on the forward strand.
AGCGGCAGCAGTGCGAGCCGGAAGTGCTGCGCCGCCATGATTTCGGTGAGCTTCTGCGGCAGCGCGGCCCGCTGTCCCTTGGCGCGCGGGGCGTTCTCGATGACGCGGCAGAGCCAGGTCGTGTACTCCGCCAGCTGTTCGGTCGAGACGAGGTGCTCGCCCAGCTCGCCGGCCAGCGCCAGGAGATCGGCTGTCACGGTCGGCGGGACGCGGTCGGTGTCCAGTTCGTTGTCCCAGGTGGACACCACCCGGTGCGCGATCTGCCACGACGACGTCTCCGACAGCAGCCGGACGCCGGGCTGGACCGGCAGGCGCAGGCCGTGTTCGGAGAGCAGGCGCCCGGCGTAGGCGTGGTAGGTGAGGACGGTCGGTTCGCCGGCGACCACAGTGGACCGCAGGCCGCCGGTCGGGTCGAGGCGGTCGAGGAGGCCGGACCCGGCGAGGCGCCGGAGCCGGGCGCGGACGCGTTCGCCGAGCTGGCGCGCGGCTTTGCGGGTGAAGGTGAGGCCGAGGACGCGGTCGGGGCTGACGATCCCGTTGGCGACGAGCCAGACGACCCGCGCGGCCATGGTTTCGGTCTTCCCCGCCCCGGCCCCGGCGACGACGAGCGAGGGCTCGACGGGCGCGGCGATGACGGTGGCCTGTTCGGGCGTGGGCCGGTGCAGCCCGAGCGCGTCGGCGAGTTCGGCCGGTTCGACGGGGTTGGCGATGACGAGCGGGCTCACGGGCGCACCGCCCAGGGCATCGGCTCTCGGGCGGTGGCTGAACTAACCAGGTAGTTCACAAGCCCGTCGCGCACACGCTTCGCCGCGCGACCGAGCGAACTCACTAGATAGTCCACAGCCGCAGCGCCCGCCCGGCCTCCTGCAGCCAACGAACTCACCAGATAGTCCACGGCCCCGGCGCGTAGACCCTTCCTCGCGCCACCGAACGAACTCACCAGATAGTTCACAAGACCAGCGCCTACCCGGCCTCCCGCCGCGAACGAACTCACCGGATAGTTCACGGCCCCGGCACCTGCCGCCCCTCCGGCCGGAGCGGGCAGCACCCCCGCGCCGGGCAGCGGTCGCAGTCCGGGTTCTCCTGCGCCTGGTAGTCCGGCCCGGCCGCCGAAGCCGCCGCCTTCTGGACCAGCTCCAGCCACTGCTTGCCGCCCACCTCGTCCATCGGCGGCTGGGAGCGTTCCGTCGACCCCGTCTTGTTGTTCGCCTTCGCGACATACACCAGCCGCGCGCCGCCGGCCTCGGTCCGGCCTTCGATGGCCCCCAACAACACCGCCAGCTGGTACGCCGCCAGCTGCGGGTGCGCCTCGGCGTCCGCCCCCGACACCGGGACCTTGCCCGTCTTGATGTCGACGATCACCGGCCGCCCCTCGGAGTCCAGCTCCACCCGGTCGACCCGGCCGCGCAGCAGCACCCGGACCTCGTCGTCGCTGCCCGCCGGCAGCTCGACCTCGATGTCCTGCTCGACGCCCGCTTCCTTGAGCTCCGCCCGGCTCCGCTCCAGCCACGTCGTGAAGTTCCGCAGCATCTGCTCGACCCGGCGGCGCTCCCGCCGCGAAAACCACGGCGCTCCCGCGTCGACGCGCACCCAGGCCTCGTCCAGCGCCGCCTGCAGCTCGGCGTCCGTGCTGCCGGACGCCACCGCCTGCGCGAGCCCGTGCACCAGCGTCCCGGTGACCGCCGCCAGCTGGGCCGGGTCGCTGCCGCCGTGGCGCTCGATCATCCAGCGCAGCGGGCACTTCGTCAGGATCTCCACTGTGGACGGGGAGATCCGGATCAGGTCGCCCGGCGGGTGCACCGGCTCGTCGCTCGACGCCGGGAGCAGGCCGTACCAGGTCGACGGATGTGCGCCGGGCACGCGAGCGTCGGCCAGGCGCGCCAGCTGCTTCGCCGCCCGACGCCGTCGCGCGGGGTCCGCCTTGTCGTCGCAGACGACCTCGCGCAGCTCGCCCACCAGCTCGGCGAGCACCAGCGACCGGCCCGGCGGCTTCATCCGCGAGTCGAGCCCGCCGTCGTCGGCGCCGTTCTCCTCCAGGTCGTCGAGGAACCTCGACGGCTGCTCGTCCTCGCCCGAAACCGCCGTGACCAGCAGCGTCTGCTTCGCCCGGCTCATCGCCAGGTAGAACAGGCGCCGCTCCTCGGCGAGGATCGGCGCGGTCTGGGAGACGGCGTCGTCGTCGACCCCGGCCATCAGGTCCTTGAGCCGTTCCACGCCCAGCACGGATCCCCGCAGCCGCAGGTCCGGCCACGCGCCCTCCTGGACGCCCGCGACGGCGACGACCGTCCACTCGCGACCGGCGGCGGCGTGCGCGGTCAGCAGCGAGACGCCGTCGGACGGGACGGCCGCCGGCGCCAGGGTGTCACCCGCGATCCGTTGCGCGCCCAGGTAGTCCGCGAAAGAAGCGACACTCGCGCGGGGCAGCCGGTCGACGTACCGGCCCGCGGCGTCGAAGAGCGCGACGACGGCGTCGAGGTCGCGATCGGCCTGCGCGCCCAGCGATCCCCCGCGTTCGACCTGCTTCAGCAACTTCTCCTGCAGCCCGCTTTCCCGCCACAGCTGCCACAGCACCTGCTCGACACCCTCGCCGCGCGCCACCGCCTGGTTCGTGACCCGCAGCAGCCCGCCGACGCGCCGCACGGGCTCGGCTTCGGCGTTGGCCAGCCCGGCGAGGATGTCCCCGCCGCGCAACGCTTCCACGAGCAGCTCGTCGCTCGACCGCTGGCCGCCGCCGGCCAGTTCCAGCCGGCGCAGACCGCGCCGCAACCGCCGCAGCGCCAGCGGATCCGCGCCGCCGAGCGCGGACGAAAGCAGCATTTCGGCGAGGTCGACGTCCAGGAGCTCGGGCGACGGCGCGAGCTTCAGCACGGCCAGCAGCGGCCGCACCGCGGGCTGCTTCGCCAGCGGGAGCTCCTCGGTCGCCGACCCGATCGGGACGCCGGCCGCGCGCAAGGCGCGTTGCAGCACCAGGAAAGTCCGCGCGGGCGACCGGACGAGCACCGCGATCTCCGACCACGGCACGCCGTCGACGAGGTGCGCGCGGCGCAGCTGGTCGGCGATCCAGCTCGCCTCGGCGGCCGGGGTCGGCATCACGCGGACGCGGACGTTGCCGCCGGTGGCTCCGCACGGGGGGACGATCTTGCGGTGCGGTGACGCGCCCGGCAGCGTCGCGCCGATCTTGGCCACCGCGAGCCGCACGGCCGGGGCGAGCCGGTGGGCCGTGGTGAGCGTGACGGTCCGGCTGCCGTCCGGGTCGGCGTCGGCGAACAGGCGCGCGTCGGCGCCCCGGAAGGAGAACACGTTCTGGTCGGGGTCGCCGGCCACGACGAACTCGGCGGCGGTGTGCCCGATCACCCGGACCAGGCTGGTCTGCAGCGGGTCGAGGTGGTGGGCGTCGTCGACGAACAGGTGCCGGACGCGGGTGCGCTCGCGGTCGCGCAGCTCGTCGTCGTCCTCCAGGGCGAGCAGCGCGGAGGTGACCAGCTCGGCGGCGTCCAGCGCGGGGGCGCTCGCCACGCCGAGGGCGTTGCCGCCGGCGCCCTGCAACTGCGTGACCTCTTCGTACTGCGCCCAGAACTGCCCGGCGGCGATCCACTCTTCACGCCCGCGGCGACGGCCCAGCTCGGCGAGGTCCTCGGGCCCGAGCCCCCGCTCGGCGGCACGCATCAGCAGGTCACGCAGCTCCTCCGCGAACCCGGGGACCATCAGGGCGGGCCGCAGCGACTCGGGCCAGTACTCGGCCTCTTCGTCGAGGTCACCGGCCAGGAGTTCGCGGACGACGACGTCCTGTTCGGCGCCAGCGAGCAGCCGCGGCGGCGGGAGCTCCTCGGCCATCGCCTCCAGCCGCAGCAGCGAGTAGGCGTAGGAGTGCACGGTCCGGACGAGCGGCTCCCGGACGGTCCGGGGCAGCGGCCGCGCGAGGTCGGGGTCCGCGGTCAGCCGCCGCGTGATATCGGCGCGCAGCGTGTCGGCGGACCGGCGCGAGGTGGTGAGCACGAGCACGCTCTCCGGATCGGCGCCCTCGGCGATCCGGCGCGTGGCGGCCGAGGCCAGCAGCGCGGTCTTGCCGGTGCCGGGGCCGCCGAGCACGCGGAGGAACCCCCCGGGCGCGGAGAGCACGCGGCGGGCGCCTTCGTCCCAGGTGAAGGAGGGTGTGGCGGTGTTCGGCGTGCGCACCAGCCGCGCGTCCGCCTGCGCCGTTCGCCTCCCGTTCACCCCGCGATGGAATCACGCCGGGTCCCCCGGGTGGCGCACCGGCACGGCTTAGCGCGGGTCGGTTCGGTGAAGGCGCCCGGTGGTGCGGTGGATGGTTGCCGAAAGTGTCGGTGGTGTGCGGCACAGTAGGGGTCATGGACGACGTTCTGCACGAGCGCGTGCGGGAGATCATCGAGTCGGTGCCGGCCGGCACGGTGGCGACGTACGGCGACATAGCGAGCCTGGCGGGCGCGCCGTCGCCGCGGATGGTGGGCGCGATCCTGGCCGAGGACGGGCACGACCTGCCGTGGCACCGGATCCTGCGCGCGAACGGAACCCCGGCACCCCACCTGGCCCACGACCAGCTGGAGCGGCTGCGGGCGGAGGGTGTGCTGGCCGACGGGCAGCGCGTTGACCTGCGGAAGTACCGGTGGAAGCCGGACGGAGAGGAGGAACCCGAGGGATTGTTCTGAGCGGCACCCGGCGCCGCCAAGTTTTGCCGAGGTGAGTGGTCGGCCGACCGCGGCTGAGGGACGCTGCCCGCGGCTGGGCGATGCCGCCCGCGGCCGAGCGACGCTGCCCCGCGGCTGAGGGACGCTGCCCGCGGCTGGGCGACGCCACCCGCGGCCGAGCGACGCCGCCCCGCGGCCGAGCGACGCTGCCCGCAGCCGAGCGACGCCGCCCGCGGCCAGGCGCTGCCGAGCTGCGCCCGAACCCGGCCGCGCCGCTAAGCCTTGCCCAGCCTCGTGGCCAGCAGCTTGACCAGCGCACCAAGGCGCTGGCGCTCCGGCTGCAGGGTCGGCACGCCCGCGGCCTCGAGCGGCGCGGCCGTCACCGGGCCGACGCACGCCACCACCACGCGGCCGCGCAAAGCGTCGAGCAGCTGCGGGTACCGGCCGGATGCCCCCGCCAACGCCAGGAAGTTCGTCGCGGCCGGGGCGCTCGTGAACGCCAGTGCGTCCAGCTCGCCGGCCACGGCCGCGTCGATCAGGTCGTACACCGGCGTCACGTCCGGCGGCGAGTGCCAGCGGTACGGCTGCACCTGGACCAGCCACGCGCCCGCCTCCACCAGCGGCGCGGTGTACTCCGGCAGCGACGTGCCGTGCAGCTGGACCGCGGTCCGCTGCCCCCGCACGCCCGCCGACGTCACCGCTGCGAAGAGCTCGGCGTTCGACTCCGACGCGGCCGAGAACGTCTCGCGCAGGCCGGCGCCCCGGACCGCGCCGACCGCCTTCGGTCCACGGGCGTAGATCCGGGAGTCCCCCAGCGCCGTCACGAGCCGGTCGCGCAGGCCCCAGCCTTCGGCCGCGTCGAGCCAGCCGCGGAAGCCGGCGCCCGTCGTGACGACCGTGAGGTCGACCGGCGACGTCACCAGCTCCAGCGTGGCGTCCTTCAGCTCGGGGTCGCTGTCCAGGGGCACGATGGTGATCGTCGGCGCGTGCCGGACGTCGGCGCCGTGGCGTTCGAGGGCCGCGATGAATTCGCCGGCCCGGCGTTCGGCCGTGACGCCGATGGCGATCCCGCTCAGTTCACCCATAGAACGCGCCCATCTCCTCGATCGCCGCCGCCAGCTCCGCCCGCAGGTCCTCGGGTTCGAGGACCTGCAGGTGCGGCCCGAAGCGCAGCAGCTCGCCGATGGCCGGTTCGCCCGGCTCCACCGGCAGCTCCACGGTGAGCCAGCCGTCCGCGTCGGGCTCGTTCGGGCAGTCGCGCAACGCGCGGGCGCCGACGGAACCTGCGTAGAACGGTACGAGAGCCCGCGCCCGCGGCGAAAGCCGCACCACCGCGACCCGCGGGTACATCCGGCGTTCGAACTGCTCGGACCACTCCTGCCAGTACCGCGCGAGGTCGAACCCGGCCGGCCGCTCGAACACCTCGCCGAGGTCGGTCAGCTCCAGCACGCGCGAGATCCGGTACGTCCGGTCGGTGCCCTCGCAGCGGCCCGCGAGGTACCAGTTGCCCGCCTTGAGGATCAGCCCCAGCGGCTCCAGCTCCCGCTCGACGACCCGCTGCCCCCACCGTTCGTAGCGGATCCGGATCCGGTGCGACGACCACACGGCGTCGGCGATCGCGGACAGCGTCGGCAGGCTTTCGATGCCCCGGTGCCAGCCGGGGACGTCCAGGTAGAACCGCTCGGCGACGCGCCCGGCGCGGTCCCGCAGTTCGGCGGGCAGCGCGGCGTACAGCTTGAGCTGCGCCGCCGCCAGCACCGTGCCGAGGCCGAGTTCGGCGGCGGCCACCGGCAGCCCCGCCAGCGACAGCGACTGCGCCTCTTCCTCGGTCATCCCGGTGAGCCGGGTGCGGTAGCCGTCGACCAGCCGGTAGCCGCCGGTGCGGCCGCGGTCGGCGTACACCGGGACGCCGGACGCCGAGAGCGCGTCGATGTCCCGGTAGACCGTCCGGACCGACACCTCGAGCTCTTCGGCCAGCTCCTCGGCCGTCATCCGGCCGCGGTTCTGCAGCAGCAGGAGGACGGAGAGGAGCCGGCTGGCGCGCATGGTCCGATTCTGACAGAAATACCTGACACAAGTTGACAGGTATGCCCGGCAGAGTGCTCCGCATGAACGGATTCACCACGAAGAGCTGGGAAGAGAAGATCGTCAGCGGCACCGAAGGCGGCCCGCGGGTGGCGTACGCGCACGCCACCTTCGCGTACGAAGGGGTCCTCGAAGGCGAGTCGATCTGCGATCTTCTGCTGTACTACGCGGGCGAAGGCTACGAAAGCGGCGAGACGACGTCGCCGTGCTTCGAGCGCTTCGAAGGCAAGGTCGACGGTCGCGAAGGGACGTTCGTCGTGCGCCACGAGTACACGTTCGACGCCAACGGCATCGCGTCGACGTTCACCGTCGTCCCCGGCTCGGGGACCGGCGAGCTGGCCGGGCTGACCGGCAGCGGCACGGCCGGGGGCGCCCTCGGCGAGGACAAGGTGGCCTACACCTTCGAGTACGCGTTCTAGGAGCAGCCCGTGGACCGCCGTCAGGTACTCGCCTACCGCATCGCCGAGCACGGCCTGCACCGCTCGGCGCGGGACGTCGCCGACCTCGCCGTGGTCCGGGCCGGGCTGCAGGACAGCATGCGCGACACCGCGCTGCTAGCCCTCGCCGCCCGGCTCGAGGACCCGGTGTCCCCCGAGGACGACGAGCGGCTCGTCCTGGCCTGGACGCTGCGCGGGGCGCCGCACTACCACCTCCGTCCGGACCTGGCCGAGACGATCCGGGCGCTGATCCCGCTCGACGACGCGGACGCGCTGGCCCGGATGCTGTGGCAGCGCAAGGAAGTGGCGGCGGCGGGGCTGGCGGCGTCCGAAGTGGTGTTCACGGCGGCCGCGGCGCTGCGCGAGGTCGTCACGAAACCGATGACGAAGGGCGCGGTTTCGACGGCGGTGACCCAGCGCCTGCCCCCGGCGTTCTCGCGCTGGTGCCGCGGCTGCAACGCGACGCACATCCAGGAGCAGCTGATGCGCATCGCGGCCCCGCTGGGCGGCGTCCGCCTGGTGGCGGGCGCGTCCCCGGCGACGCTGGCCCCACTGGAGGGCCGCGGCCGGCTGCGCAAGACTCCGGACCCGGCCGCGGCGACGGCGGTGGTCGAGCGCTACCTGCGGCTCAACGGCCCGGCCTCCCCGGGCGAGGCGGCGGAGTTCGCGGGCACGGCCCGCGCGGTGGTCGACCGGACGTGGCCGGCGGACCTGGCGGAGGTGCAGGTCGAGGGCAAGAAGCGGTACCTGCCCGCGGACCGGCTCCCGGCGTTGGAGAACCCGCCGGAGCCGGACGTGGTGCGGCTGCTGCCCCCGCTGGACCCGTTCATCCAGGCCCGCGACAAGGCGTTGCTGGTCCCGGACCCGTTGCGGCGCAAGGAGGTCTGGAAGATGCTGGGCAACCCGGGAGTGCTCCTCGCGGACGGCGACATCGCGGGAACGTGGCGCACGAAGGGCAGCGGGACGAAGCTGACGGTGACGCTGACGGCGTTCGACCCGCTGCGTCCGGCAGTCCGCGAGGAAGCCGAGGCCGAGGCGGCCCGTGTGGCGGCGGCGCGCGGGTTCGAGAAGCACGCGGTCACCTGGCTGGACTGACCCCCGCCCGCGGGGGCGCCCCCCGTTTCCTACGCTACCAGCGGGCACCGACAATTCCGGGCGCCGAACGCGTTCCGGCCCGCGGGGGCGCCCCCCGGTTTCCACGCTACCGGAAGGCACCGACAATTCCGGGTTTTCCCAAGCGCCCCAAGGCGGCCTTGGTTGCGTCTCACGCACCCAAGGCGGCCTTCGGTGCGTGAGACGCACCGAAGGCCACATTGGGGCGCTCGGGCACCGGCCTCACAGACTCCGGGCCTCGATGTCGCCGTAGGACGTGGTCGCCCGGATGGCCAACCCCGCCACACCCTCGTTCCGCAGCGCGTTGCTGATCCGGCCGTACGTCGTCCCCGCGTCCAGCGATGCGGACGTTCCCGCCGCCGCGCCCACCGTGATGTTGCCCATCTGGGTGCTCAGCACCACGGTGCCGCTCGACGCCTCGGCGATGCGGATGTCGCCCTGGCCCGTGGTGATCTCCGCCGGGCCCGTCAGGCGGCCCACCGAAACGTCGCCGCCGTGGGCCGTCAAGCGCATGCCGGCCGCTTCGTCGAAGACCACCTCGCCGTGCGCTCCCGAGACCGTCACGTCGCCGAGGCGGCCGACCCCTCGCACCGACACGGAGGCGGCCGCCAAGTCGACCGAAGAGCCGGCCGGCAGCGAAACCGTCACGTCCACCGCCCCGGATGGGCCGAAGTACTGGTTCTTCGCCGCGATCGAAATCCGCAGCACGCCGTCGGCGAAGGAAACCTCGGCCTGCGAAGCCGCCTTCACGTCGCGGCTCTTCGCCGGGTCGGCGGGAAGCACCTCGACGAGCGTGTCCGAACGCGGCGAGGCGGCGAGCCGGACCTGGCCGGCCGGGATCGAAAGGACGGTGGCGATCGGGGCGGTGGTGGTGAACTCGTGCATCGGAATCTCCTCGAGGGCAATGAAGCAGCTCTTGTGGAAACCACCTTCGCCCCGCCCGCTGACACCGGAAGGCCACCGCACTGACACGGCCGCTGACACGCTCAGGCGTCCACCGCCAGCCGATACCCGCGCTTCACCACCGTCTGGACGACCTTCCCGCCCCCGAGCGACGTCCGCAGCCGCCCGATCGCCGTCTCGACCGCGTGCTCCTCGCCGCCTCCCGGGAGCGCCGAGATCAGCTCGCGCCGCGACACCACCCGGCCCGGTGACGCCGCCAGCGCCCGCAACAACGCCATCGGCGCCGGGGCCACCTCGCACCACTCGCCGTCCACGATGGCCGCCTGGCCGCGGAGCTCGATCGACCGCCCGCCCGCGCGCAGCCGCGGGGAACGGGCCACCAGGGTCTCCGCCACCGTGCGGGCCAGCGCGCCGATCCGCGCGCGGTGCGGCTGGACCGTCGGCACCCCCAACGCCGCCAACGGGCCGGCCGTGATGGGGCCGACGCACGCCGCCACCACCGGCCCGGACAGCGCCGCGACGAGTCCCGGCAGCCGGCCCGTACGCCGGGCCAGTGCGATCAGCGACGCCGCCGCCGGCGCGCTGGTGAACGGCAGCGCGTGGATCGAGCCGTCCAGGACGCCGTCCAGGAGCCGGTCCACCGGGCCCGGGTCGGCCGGGCCGACCCAGCGGTACACCGGGATTTCGATCACCTCCGCACCGGCCGCGCGCAGCGTGTCCACGAAGTACGGCAGCGGCTCCCCGTGCAGCTGGACCGCGATCCGCAGCCCGTCGACCCCCGACGACAGCAGGTGCTGCAGCAGCTCGGCGTTGCTCTCCGACGCCGGCGAGTACGACTCCGAGAGCCCGGCCGCCCGCAGCGCCCCGGTCACCTTCGGCCCCCGGGCCAGCAACGACGCCGAGGACAGGCGCGCCAGCAGCGGGTCGCCCAGCCCCCAGCCCTCGGCCGCCTCGAGCCAGCCGCGGAACCCGATGCCGGTGGTCGCGACGACCACGTCCACCGGCGAGGAGAGCAACGCGGTGGTCGCCGCGCGCAGCTCGGTGTCGTCCGTCAGCGGCACGATCCGGATCGCCGGGCCGTAGCGGACGCTCGCCCCCTTGCGCACCAACAGCGCGCCGAGCTCGTCGGCCCGGCGCGCCGCGGTGATGCCGATGACGAAACCGGCCAGCGGGAGCACATCGCTCACGCGCTCTCCACTTCGACGACGCCTTCCCGGACGCGCACCTCGTACACCGGCACCGAAACGCCGTCGGCGTCCAGGCACCGGCCGGTTTCGAGGACGAACCGTTCCTTGTAGACCGGCGACGCGACCACCGGGACGCCGTCCGCGTCGCCGACGATGCCGCGCGAAAGCACCGCCGCGCCGCTGCACGGGTCCCAATTGGACAGTGCGAACAGCCGGTCGCCGGGCAGCCGGAAGACCGCCACCTGCACGCCGCCGTCGAGCAGCGCCGCCACCCCGGCGGATTCGGGCACGGCGCCGACGGGGCAGACCGCGGTCCAGGTCCGCTGGATCGAAGTAGTCATCGACGCACCTCGCTGTTCGGAAAGCCCGGTACGCCGAGCATCACGGGCACTTTCTGCTGCCGCTCCTCGCGGAACGAGATCGCCGGGTCGGGCGTGCCCGGAGCGTTGACGAAGGAGGTGAACCGGGCCAGCTTCTCCGGGTCCTCCAAAACGCCCTTCCACTCGTCGGCGTAGTTGTCGACGTGCTTGGCCATCGCCGCGTCGAGGTCCTCGCAGATGCCGAGCGAGTCGTCGACGATCACCGCGCGCAGGTGGTCGAGGCCGCCGTCCAGCTCCTCGATCCACGGCGCGGTCCGTTGCAGCCGGTCGGCGGTGCGCACGTAGAACATCAGGAATCGGTCGATCGTGCGGATCAGCGTCTCTGTGTCCACATCGGACACCAGCAGCTCGGCGTGCCGCGGGGTGGTGCCGCCGTTGCCGCCGACGTAGAGGTTCCAGCCGTTCTCCGTGGCGATGATGCCGAAGTCCTTGCTCCGCGCCTCGGCGCATTCCCGGGCGCACCCGGACACCGCCGACTTGAGCTTGTGCGGCGAGCGCAGGCCGCGGTAGCGCAGTTCCAGCTCGATCGCCAGCCCGACGCTGTCCTGCACGCCGTAGCGGCACCACGTCGAGCCGACGCACGACTTCACCGTCCGCAGCGCCTTGCCGTAGGCGTGCCCGGACTCGAACCCGGCGTCGACGAGCCGCCGCCAGATCAGCGGCAGCTGGTCCACCGTCGCGCCGAACAGGTCGATCCGCTGGCCGCCGGTGATCTTGGTGTACAGCCCGAAGTCGCGCGCCACCTCGCCGATGACGATCAGCTTGTCCGGCGTGATCTCGCCGCCCGGGATCCGCGGGACGACCGAGTACGTGCCGTTGCGCTGCAGGTTCGCCAGGTACCGGTCGTTGGTGTCCTGCAGCGTCATCTGCTCGCCGCCGAGCACGTGCCCGTTGCCGAGGGTGGCCAGGATGGACGCCACCGCCGGCTTGCAGATCGCGCAGCCGCTGCCCGTGCCGTAGCGGGCGATCAGCTCGCTGAACGTCGTGATCCGGGTGGCCTGGACGATCTCGAACAGCTCCGCGCGCGACTGCGGGAAGTGCTCGCAGACGGCCTTCGACTGCTCGACCCCGGCCGCGTTGAGCAGCTTGGACAGCAGCGGGACGCACGACCCGCAGGCCGTGCCCGCGCGGGTGCACGCCTTCAGTTTCGGGACCGTGTCACAGCCGTCCTCGTGGATGGCGTTCGTGATCGCGCCCTTGGAGACGGCGTTGCACGAGCAGATCTGCGCCGCGTCGGGCAGCGCGTCGACGCCGACCGCGGCACCACCGCCCGCCGGGGCGAGGATCGCCCCCGGCTCGGCCGGCAGCGGCCGCCCGACCAGCGCCCGCAGCGTGTTGTACTCGGTCGCGTCGCCGACGAGCACGCCACCCAGGAGGGTCTTGCCGTCGTCGGTGACGACGAGCTTCTTGTACGTCCCGGCGACCGCGTCGTTGACGGCGACTTCGAGGGCGCCCTCCGTCTTCGCGTGGGCATCCCCGAAGGAAGCGACGTCGACGCCCATCAGCTTCAGCTTCGTGGATGTGTCCGGTTCCGGGAACGTCCCCGAACCACCCGTGAGCTGCGCGGCGACGATCTCCGCCATCGCGTAACCGGGCGCCACGATGCCGTACACGCGCCCCTCGACCGCGGCGCACTCGCCGATCGCGTAGATCGCCGGGTCGCTGGTGCGGCAGGACGCGTCGGTCAGCACCCCGCCGCGCGGGCCCAGCTCCAGGCCGGACTGCCGGGCGAGGTCGTCGCGCGGCCGGACACCGGCGGAGAACACGACGAGGTCGACGTCCAGCTCGGTGCCGTTGCCCAGCTTGGCCAGCAGGCGGGAGCCGTCGGCCTCGATGGCGTTGGTGGACGTTCCGGTGTGGACGGTGACGTCCAGGTTGGTGATGAGCCGCCGCAGCAGCGAGCCGCCGCCCTCGTCGACCTGCAGCGGCATCAGCCGCGGCGCCATCTCGACGACGTGCGGGGACAACCCCATGTCCCGCAGCGCCTTCGCGGCCTCCAGCCCGAGCAGGCCGCCGCCGATGACGACGGCCGAGCGACGGCCGCGGCCCGGCTTGTCGACCGCGGCCGCGCGGATCGCGTCCAGGTCCTCGATGGTCCGGTAGACGAAACAGCCGTCCAGGTCGTGCCCGGGCACCGGCGGCACGAACGGCCGCGAGCCGGTGGCCAGCACCAAAGCGTCGTAGGGAACGACATCTCCGGACGCCGTGGTGACGGTCTTCGAAGACCGGTCCACCGAAACCGCCAGCTCGCCGAGCCGGAGGTCGACGTGGGAGTCGCCCGCGTAGTCCGAGCCGGGCAGCGCCAGCGCGGCCGGGTCCCAGGTGTCCACGTAGGACGTGAGGGCCACCCGGTCGTAGGCCGGGCGCGGCTCCTCGGACAGGACGACGATGTGCCAAGTCCCCGAAGGGTCTTCCGCGCGCACCGCCTCCACGAGCCGGTGGGCGACCATGCCGTGTCCGGCGACGACCAGGGTGGGCATCTCAGACCTCCGCTCCCGCGAGCGCCAGACCGCGCTCACTCGTGGGCTGTTCGGCGGGCTTGCGCAGGTAGACCGCCCAGGTGACGGCGAAGCACAGCCCGTAGAAGACGAGGAATCCGATGAAGGCGGGCACTCCGCTCTTCGCGTCGGCGAAGGACTGCCGGAACGCCAGGTTGATGAACAGGCCGCCTTCGGCGCCGATCGCGCCGGCCAGGCCGATCAGCGCACCGGACAGCCGCCGCGCCTTGAGCAGCTCGGCCGTCTCCTCGGCGCCGTTCGCGATGGCCACCTTGGCCTTGGCGCGGAAGATGGCCGGGATCATCTTGTACGTCGAGCCGTTGCCGATGCCGGTCAGCACGAACAGCACGATGAAGGCGATCGTGAACAACGCCAGTGACTTCGACGTCGAGGCGAGGATGAGCACGACCGTGGCCAGCGCCATCCCGGTGAAGGTGGCGAAGGTGACCTTGCCGCCGCCGATCCGGTCGGCCAGCCAGCCGCCGGCCGGCCGGGAGAACGAGCCGAGCAGCGGGCCGAGGAACGTTACCGCGGCCGCCTGCAGCGGGGTGCGGCCGAACTGGTTCTGCAGCACCAGGCCGAAGGCGAAGCTGTAGCCGATGAACGAACCGAACGTGCCGACGTAGAGGAACGACATCACCCAGGTGTGCGGGTCCTTGACGACCTCGCGCATCGCCTTGGTGTCGCCCTTCATCGTGGCGAGGTTGTCCATGCAGAAGTACGCGCACAGCGCGGCGACCACGATCAGCGGCAGGTAGACGAACAGCACCAGCCGCGGCGCGGTCGCGCCCGCCGTGCCGATCACCAGCAGCCCGACCAGCTGGATCGCCGCGACGCCGAGGTTGCCGCCGCCGGCGTTGAGGCCCAGCGCCCAGCCCTTGTGCTTCTCCGGGTAGAAGGCGTTGATGTTCGTCATCGACGACGCGAAGTTGCCACCGCCGACGCCGCCAAGGGCCGCGACGACCAGGAACGTGCCGAGCGGCGTGCCGGGGTGCAGCACGACCGCGGCCAGCGCGGTCGGGATCAGCAGGAGCAGCGCAGACACGACCGTCCAGTTGCGGCCGCCGAACTTCGCCACGGCGAAGGTGTAGGGCAGCCGCATCAGGCCGCCGATCAGCGTCGGCGTCGAGACGAGGAGGAACTTGTCCGCGGCGGAGAAGCCGTAGTCCTTGCCCATGAACAGGACGATGACCGACCACAGGGTCCAGATGGAGAAGCCGATGTGCTCGGCGAAGACCGAGAACCACAGGTTGCGGCGGGCGATCTTCTTGCCGGTGGACTCCCAGAACTCCTCGTTCTCGGGTTCCCAGTGCTCGATCCAGTGCTTGCCTTGGTGGGCCACGGCGTTCTCCTTCGTGCGGCGGTTCAGGGTGGTCAGTGGGGATCGGTCACTGCGCGGCGAGCCAGTTCGCGATGCCGCCGACGGTGTCGGAGCACCCGCCGCATCCCGTCGTGGCTCGCGTGGCCCGCGCCAGTGCGGAGGTGTCGGTGGCCCCGGCCTTCCAGGCCTCGATCAGCCGGCCCTTGGTGACGTTGTTGCAGCGGCAGATCACCGCCGTGGCCGGCAGGTCGGCCGGGCTGGCCGCCGGGGTGGCGCCGGTGGGCAGCGCGCGGCCGAGCAGGACGGCGAGCCGGTCTTCCGGCAGCGGCGTCCCGCGGTCGTGGAACTGGGTGATGGTCGCGGCCGCGTCGGGCAGCCCGAGCAGGATCGCGCCGGTGACGCGGTTTTCGCGGACGACGAGCTTGCCGTACCGGCCGCCCGTCGGGTCGTTGAAGGTGAGCACCTCGGCGTCCGGGGTACCGGCGTCGAGCTGCGTTTCACCCAGCGCGGCGAGGTCGATGCCGCGGGCCTTGAGCCGGGTGACCGCCGTCGTGCCGCGGTAGCGCGCGGCGGCGTTGGTTCCGGTCAGGACGTCGGCGAGCACCGACGCCTGTTCCCACGCGGGCTGGATCAGCCCGGCCGGCGCGCCCGGGTGGCGGGCGCAGTCGCCGAGCGCGTGGATGCGGCCGTCGCTGGTGCGCAGCACGTCGTCCACCAGCACGGCGCCGTCGACGTCCAGCCCGGCTTCGACGGCCAGGCGCGTCTCGGCGCGGACGCCGGCGGCGACCACGACCAGGTCGGCCGGGACGAGGGTGCCGTCGTCGAGCTTGAGCCCGTCGCCGGGCAGGTACCGGGCGGCGGTGGCGCCGAACTTGAACGTCACGCCCATGTCGGTGAGCTGCCGGGCCAGCACGTGGCCGGCGGCCGGGTCCAGCTGGCGTTCCATGACGTGCGCCAGCGGGTGCACGACGGTCACCTGGTTGCCGCGCCCGGCCAGGCCGCGGGCGGCTTCGAGGCCGAGCAGGCCGCCGCCGAGCACCGCGACCGGCGCGCCGAAGCGGGCGGCGTCGAGGATCTTGGCGCAGTCGTCGAGGCTGCGGAAGGCGACCACACCCGGTCCGGCTTCGAGCCCTTCGACCGGCGGGATATACGGGTTCGCGCCGGTGGCGAGGACCAGGGCGTCGTAGTCCACGCATGCGCCGTCGGCGAGTTCGACACAGCGCTTCCCGCGGTCGATGCGTTCGACGTCGACGCCGAGCCGGAGGTCGACGTTGTGGCGCTGCGCCCATTCGTCGTCGTGCAGGCGGACGCTCTCGGCGCTCATGCCCCCGGCGACGACCGCGGACAGCAGCACCCGGTTGTAGGCGGCGTGCTTTTCGGCGCCGAGGACGGTCAGCCGGACCCGCTCGGCGATCGGGTCGCGACGGCGGATCTCGTCGGCCAGCCGGGCGCCGGCCATGCCGTACCCGACGATGACGACTTCACGAGGGCTCACGCGGCACCATCCACAGTAGACAAGGACACGGCACACACCTTGAACTCCGGCATCCGGCTGACCGGGTCGAGCGCCGGGTTGGTGAACAGGTTGGCGCGTTGCTCACCCGGGAAGTGGAACGGCAGGAAGACCAGATCGGGCTTGAGGCTCTGGGCGAACCGGACCTTCGCCACGGTTTCGCCCCGGCGCGACCGGACCAGTGCCCGGTCGCCTTCTTCGAGCCCGGCGCGCTTGGCGGTGTCCGGGTGGACTTCGACGAACGCCTCCGGGACGACTTCGTTGAGCTCTCCGATCAGCCGGGTCTGCGCGCCCGACTGGTAGTGCTGCAGCACGCGGCCGGTCGTGGCCTGCAGCGGGAACTCCTCGTCCGGCAGCTCGGCCGGGCCGGTGTGCTCGACCGGCGTGAACCGCGCCCGGCCGTCCGGGTGCGCGAACGCGTCGAGGAACATCCGCGGGGTGCCGGGGTGATCGTCTTCCGGGACCGGCCAGTGCAGGGCCTCGCCGTCGCGCAGCCGGTCGTAGCTGACGCCGGAGTAGTCGGCGATGCCACCCTTGGACGCGATCCGCAGTTCCTCGAACACCGTCTCGGCGTCGGTCGGGAACCTGCTTTCCGGTTGCCCCAGCCGGAGCGCGAGTCCGTGCAGGACGTCCAGATCGGACCGGACACCCGGCGGCGGCGCCAGTGCACGGCGCCGCAGCAGGATCCGGCCTTCGAGGTTGGTGAGCGTGCCGTCCTCCTCGGCCCACTGGGTGACCGGCAGGACGACGTCGGCGAGCGCCGCGGTCTCCGACAGCACGAAGTCGGCGACGACCAGGAAGTCCAGTTCGGACAGTCGCTCCTGGACGCGCTGCGAGCGCGGCGCCGAGACGACCACGTTGCTGCCGAACACCATCAGCGCCTTCGGGCCGTCTTTCTGGCCGAGCGCTTCGAGCAGCTCGGTGGCCGAGCGACCGGGCCCGGGCAGGCTTTCGGCGTCGACACCCCAGACGCCGGCGACGTACTCGCGCGCGGCCGGGTCGTCGAGCTTGCGGTAGCCGGGCAGCTGATCGGCCTTCTGGCCGTGCTCGCGCCCGCCCTGGCCGTTGCCCTGGCCGGTGAGGCAGCCGTAGCCGGAGCCCTCGCGGCCGGGCAGGCCGAGGCTCAGGGCCAGGTTGATCCAGGCACCGACGGTCGCGGTGCCGGTGGCGTGCTGCTCGGTGCCGCGCGCGGTGAGGATGTAGGCGTTGCGAGCGATGGCGAGCTTCTCGGCGGCGTGGCGCATGTCGGCGGCCGAGACACCGGTGACGCGCTCGGCGCGCTCCGGCCACCAGCTCGCCGCGATCCGCCACACCTCGGCGAAGCCGCTCGTGCGATCGTCTACATAGGACTGGTCGAGGTGGCCGCCTTCGACGACGGCGTGCAGGATGCCCAGGGCCAGCGCAAGGTCCGTGCCCGGCGCGGGCGCGAGGTGCAGGCTCGCCAGCTCGGCGGTCGGCGTGCGCCGCGGGTCGACGACGACGAGGTCGGCCCCGCGCAGGTGCTGGACGAACGGCGGCATGGTCTCGGCCGGGTTGGCGCCGGCGAGCAGCACGACGTCGGCGTTCTGCAGATCGGTGACGGGGAACGGCATCCCGCGGTCGGCCCCGAAGGCCTTGATCCCCGCGGCGGCGGCCGAGGACATGCAGAAGCGGCCGTTGTAGTCGATCTGCGAGGTGCCGAGCGCGACGCGGGCGAACTTGCCGAGCAGGTAGGCCTTTTCGTTGGTCAGCCCGCCGCCGCCGAAGACCGCGACACCGTCCGGGCCGTGGGTTTCCCGCGTCTCCCGCAGTTTCCGGGCGACGTGGTCGAGGGCGAAGTCCCAGCCGACCGGCTCGAGCACGCCGTTCACCCGCAGCAGCGGCGTGGTCAGCCGCTTCGGGCTGGTGAGGAGCGAGCCGGAGGTCCAGCCCTTCTGGCACAGGCCACCGGCGTTGACCGGGAAGTCCCGCGGCGTCACACGAGCGCCGTCGAGGCGCATCCCGCACTGCAGAGCGCAGTACGGGCAGTGGGTGTCGACCTGCGGCATCGGGCACCTCCTCGGCGGTTCGGGGATGCCCTGACGCTAAGGAGGCCGTGTTAACCGGATTCGACCGAATGTTTCAGGCAGTTGACATTACGGCGGTGGGAGCGTGGCCCGTCCGGTGAGATCCGCGTCCATCTGCCGGGAGCTTGGAGGTCAGCCGAGCTTTCCCGAAGGTGACGTCGAAGGGGGTTGGGACGCGGGTCACAAGCGCGAATACTCGTGAGCCGCCACCCCGAAGCCCAATTGTGACTACGGCCGGCAGCACCGCGTCAAGGCGGGAAAGCGTGCCTTGACCCGGTACTACCGGCCGTGTTCTGGCTTCGGATCGGGGTTGCGGGGGGCCCTGGATGGAGTCGGTGCCGGTTTGGGTTGCGGGGTCCTGGTGGGTGAGTGCCAGGCGACTACAAGACCCCGGACACCTCGCGCGCCGCCGCGCGCAGGCCGTCCAAAGATGCCTGCGTCGACCTCGGGTTCAGGGCGTTGGCCGCCAGGCGGAACAGGACCGCGCGCAACAGCAGCTGGGGCCACTCCGGGAGGTGCGCCCAGCGTTCCAGCAGGTCACGGCCCTCGCCACCCCAGGCCAGCGCGTCCACCGCCACGATCGCCGCGCCGTACTCGCCCGGGCGGTAGTACGGCACGAAGTCGACCACTCCTGGGACGTCGTCGCCGTCGAACAGCAACCCCGCCAGCAACTCGCCGTGGGCCACCTGGTGGGGGAGGTCGATCGGGCGGCGGGCGCCCGCCAGGACCTCGAACCAGCGGCCGCCCTTCGTCTCCTCGAGGGGGACTTCGAGCTCTTCCCAGGCGATGCGGTCGGCGACCGCGTCGACGTCGGTGCGTGCGTCGAGGAAGTCCGGCCGGGGCAGGCCGATCGTCGCCCGGTGCAGCTTCACCGCGGCCAGCACCGACGCGTCACCGCGGTGCTCCGGTGTGCCCGGGACGAACCGCGACGCCGTCCAGCCGCCGACGATCCAGCGGCCGTCGGTGGAGCGGACCGGCTTCCCGACCCGCAGCCCCGGCTCGCGGACGTAGTCGAGCGCGTGGGCGGTCCACAGCGTTCTCACCTTGTCGGTGACCGGCTTGAACACGAGGTCGCCGCAGCGCCACGCCGTCGAATCCGGCAGGCGATCGGAGCCGTCGGCGGAGCCGCCGAAGGCCGCGCAGACGTGCGCCGGAGGAGGTTCCTGTGGAGACCGCACGATCGCTGACGTTACCCGGCCGGGCGTGCCACGAATGAGAAGACGCGCTGCTCACACCGGGTTTCCCCGGCCGGGTAAACACACACTGTCAGTAGGTCGGCAGGCTCGGATCGATCTGCTTGGCCCAGGCGAGCACGCCGCCGCCGAGGTGCGTCGCGTCCTTGAAACCGGCCGCGTGCAGGGCGGCGAGGGCCTCGGCGGAGCGGGCACCGGACTTGCAGTGCAGGACGATCGGCTTGTCCTGCGGCAGCTCCGCGAGCGCCTCGCCCGAGAGGATCCGGTCCTTCGGGATCAGCGTCGCGCCCTTGATGTTGACGATCTCGTACTCGTGCGGCTCGCGGACGTCGATCAGCGCGAAGTTCTCGCCGCTGTCGAACTTGGCCTTGAGCTCCGCCGGGGTGATCGTGTGCCCGGACGCCGCCGAAGCGGCCTCGTCGGACACCACACCGCAGAACGCCTCGTAGTCGATCAGCTCGGTGATCTTCGGCGTGTCCGGGTCCTTGCGGATCTTGACCTCGCGGTACTTCATCTCCAGCGCGTCGTAGCTGATCAGGCGGCCGAGCAGCGGCTCGCCGATGCCGGTGATGAGCTTGATCGCCTCGGTCACCATGATCGAGCCGATGGACGCGCACAGCACGCCCAGCACGCCACCCTCGGCGCAGGAGGGGACCATGCCCGGGGGCGGCGGCTCCGGGTAGAGGTCGCGGTAGTTGAGGCCCTTGCCGTTCGGCGCGTCCTCCCAGAACACGCTGACCTGGCCCTCGAACCGGAAGATCGAGCCCCAGACGTACGGCTTGCCCAGCAGCACCGCGGCGTCGTTGACCAGGTAGCGCGTGGCGAAGTTGTCGGTGCCGTCGACGATCAGGTCGTACTGCTCGAAGATCTCGAGCGCGTTCGAGGAGTCCAGCCGGTCGGTGTGCAGGTGCACCTTGACCAGCGGGTTGATCTCCGCGATCGACTCCTGCGCGGACGCGGCCTTGAGCTTGCCGACGTCGGACTGGCCGTGGATGACCTGGCGCTGCAGGTTCGACTCGTCCACCACGTCGAAGTCGACGATGCCGAGCGTGCCGACCCCGGCGGCGGCCAGGTACAGCAGCGCGGGGCTGCCGAGGCCGCCGGCCCCGATCACCAGGACCTTCGCGTTCTTCAGCCGCTTCTGCCCGTTCACCCCGACGTCCGGGATGATCAGGTGACGGCTGTACCGGGCCACCTCTTCCTTGGTGAGCTCGGCAGCCGGCTCGACGAGCGGCGGCAGTGCTGACATGGGTCCTCCATCTCGCGCGCGTATCGCGTCCATCCCACTATGCACAACGCGCGCAGGCAAACGGGTCTTCCCGGGTCCAGATCGTGAGAAGACCTACTGCGGTTGCGGGGTGGGGTTCGGCCAGGAGTTGGTCTTGCAGATGCGGCCGTCCTTGGCCACCTTGCCCTTGTCGCCGCCGGGGATGTCGTTGAGCATCGACACGTAGTCGTCGGAGACGCCGAACGACTGCTGCATCATCACCGGCGCGGGCTGGTCCGTGCCCGTGCAGCCGACGTGCTGGTTGCCCAGTGCGTGCCCGACCTCGTGGTTGATGGCGTACTGCCGGTACCCCGTCATGTCGGCGCCGTACGCCTTGGCGCCGCGCACCCAGCGGGCCAGGTTGATCAGCACGCGCCCGAGGCTCTTGCGGTAGCAGGACGCCTCGAACTTGATCTGGAACCCGCAGGCGTCCGGCCGGTGCGTGGTCTCCGGCGTGGTGAGGCTCACCCGGAACGACGGGTTCGGGAAGTTCGCGTCCACCCGCTGGAACGCGATCTTGCCGTCCCAGGTCCAGCCCTGACTCGGGTTCGACAGGGTGCCCTGGACGGTCGCGGCGAAGGCGTCGTCGCCGGCGTAGCTCGACGGGTCGATCCCGTCCTCGACCTCGACGGTGTAGGTGTACAGCTTCCCGTTGCCGATCTTCGGGCCGCTGCCCGGGACGACGTGCCACTTGCCCGCGCCCGCCTGCGTGAAGGGGATGCCCTCCGGCAGTTCCGCGGTGGGCACCTTGAGGTCGACCGGGGTGGCCGGGTTCTCCGGGATGGGCTGCTCGCCGTTGCCGTCGATCGCACCGCTGCCCGCTGCGTCGCCGCCCGCCGAACCGGTGCCGGCCGCGGCGCCCTGCTCGGCGATCGGCTGGGCCGGGCTGTTGGCCGTGTTGACCACGACGAGCACGGTCAGCACGACCAGGATCGGCAGGGCGTAGACGCGCCAGCCGTAGGTCTTCGTCAGCTTCGCGATGCCGGACTTCGACGCCGGCTCCGCTTCTTCCCGCGCGACCGGCACCTCCGGCTTCCAGGAGGCGCTCAGCGGCTCGGCGCTGGTCCGCCGCCCGCCGGGGCGGTAGCGGTCTTCGCCGACGCGCTGGGCCGGCGCCTTCGACGGGCGGTACTGCCCGGTCCGGGGGTGGTCCTCGGCGTCCGGCGTCCGGCGGGCCGAGGCGCGGTGGGGCGTCCGCCGATCTTCGCCTCGCGCGTCCTGCTTCACCCGGTCCACCGCACCAGGGTGCCACAGCGGCGAGGCGCGGCTCTCGCCGACTGGCGGATCATCGGGTGTCACCCGATCGGCCTACCAAGTGCCCGCTTCGACGTGCTCCCACATGCCCAGCACGGCCTTCGCGACGACGACCGGGCGTTCCATCTGCGCCACGTGCCCCGTGCGCGGCAGCACGAGCAGCCGGGCGCGCGGGATCGCCCGGGCCGTCCGCACCGCGCGCTTCACCGAGATGACGCGGTCCTCCCGGCCCCACACGACGAGCGTCGGCGCCTTGACGCGCGGCGCGACCGACCAGAGCGACGCCTTCCCCAGCGTCGACCACGCCCGGAAGATGGCGAACGTGCTCCGGGCCATCGCCGGCGCGGCCCAGGCGAACCCGGCGCGAGCGCCGTGCTCCTCGGTCAGCTCGTCGAGCCGGCTCTCCGGGAACCGCGAAGGGTCGGCGAAGCAGAGCTTGATGACCTGCGCGGCGCGTTCCCGCGGCCCGAGCGCGGCCAGCTGGGCCCGCACGCGCGCGCCGACCAGCGGCAGGTAGGCGAACGCCATCCGCGGGTCCGACAGCCGCCGCGGGTCGAGGCGCAGGTCCGGGACCGCCGGTGAGATGAGGGTCAGCGTCTTGACCAGCTCGGGCTTCTGGGCGGCGACGAGCAGGGCGATCGCGCCGCCCATGGAGTTGCCGAACAGGTGCACCGGCCCCCCGACGTCCTCGATGTGCCGTGCGACGACGTCCGCATGCGCTTGCAGCGTGAAGTCGAAGCCCTTCTCGGGCTCGGAGCGGCCGAAGCCCGGCAGGTCGATGGCCGTGCCGCCGGCGACCGGCGCGAGCAGCGCGGCCAGGTCGGTCCAGTTCGTCGACGAGCCGCCGAGGCCGTGGACGTAGACGGCGGGCACGCCGTCCGGACCCGGCGTGCGGCGGACGTGGAGCCGCGCGGTGCCGACCTCTTCGAACGCCGCCGGCCAGGGCGGCGGGAGCGGGTCGAGCGAAGGCAATGCCCTGGTCGAGAGGGGCACGTGGGTCAGCGGCGCCCGCGCCGTCACGGGGGTGGTCACCGGTCCAGAATGCCCGACCCGTGGCACGGGCTACATACCGGCGAGTAATCTTCAGGGCGACTTCACGCGGTGGCGACCCCGCCCGTCGAAGAAGCGATGACGGGAGGACGAGCATGACGGAGATGACGCGGGTGCAGCAACGTGGGGTGCGGCTGCCCCGGACCGAGCGCCGGGCCCAGCTCCTCGCCGCGGCGCAGCGGGTCTTCGCCGAGAACGGCTACCACGCCGCCGCGATGGACGAGATCGCCGAGGTCGCGGGCGTTTCCAAGCCCGTGCTGTACCAGCACTTCCCCGGCAAGCTCGACCTGTACATCGCGCTGCTGGAGAGCCACGTCGACGAGCTGGTCAAGCGCGTGCAGAACGCACTGGACTCGACGACGGAGAACAAGCAGCGCGTCCCGGCGACGGTCGGCGCGTTCTTCGACTTCGTCAGCGAGGACGCGGGCGCGTTCCGGATGGTGTTCGAGTCCGACCTGCGCGGCGAGCCGGCGGTCCAGGAGGCGGTCGACCGCGCGACTTCGGCGAGCGTGGACGCGATCACCGAGACGATCACCGCGGACGCGGGCCTCGACGAGGACAAGGCGCGGCTGCTGGCGGTCGGGCTGGTCGGGATGAGCCAGGTCAGCGCCCGGTTCTGGCTGGCGCACCACCAGTCGATGAGCCGGGAGGAAGCGGTGGCCCTCACGGCCAACCTGGCCTGGCGCGGCATCGGCGGCGGCTTCCCGCTCAAGGATTCCTGACCTGCTCCGGGCAGCAATGAACTATCCGGTTAGTTCTCTCGGACTAACCGGATAGTTCATTCGTGGGGACCGGCAGGTTCAGGGCCGCGTTAATGGACTAACTGGTGAGTTCGCGTGAACTCACCAGTTAGTCCACAACCTCAGCGGGAGGCAGCCGTCCGGACCAGCGCGGAGATCCGGCGCGCCACCTCGTACGGCCGTTCCTGCGGGAGCATGTGCCCGGCACCCGGGAACCGGACGAACTCCGCGTGCGGCAGCTCGTCCGCGATCACCTTCGCGTGCGGCAGCGGGCACAACCGGTCCCGCTCCCCCGCCAGCACCACCGACGGCACGTCGCACAGCGCGCCGAGCCCGCCGATGCCCCGGTGGGACGCGATCGCGTCCAGGAACAGCCCCGCGCTCGCCGGGTGCGTGCGCAGCAGCTGCTCGACGACGCTGTCCACCTGTTCCCGCCCCGGCCGGACGCCGAACACCAGCCGCCGGGCCCCGGACCGGACCAGCCCGGGCCGCAGCCGCAGGGTGTCCGACTCCAGCCCGGCCAGCAGCTTCGCCACCCTCGGCTCGAACCGCGTGACGCTCCGGCCGACCAGGCCCGGGAACCCCAGGGTCAGCTGGTCCATGTCCCCCGACGACGTCGCGACGAACGCCGCGCCCGCGAGCCGCTCACCGACGAGGGCAGGGTGCCGCTCGGCGAGCACCATCAGCGTCATGCCGCCCATCGAATGCCCGGCCAGCACCAGCGGCCCGGCCGGAACGCCGTCGGCGATCAGCTCGGCCAGGTCGTCGGCCAGCCGGGCGATCGTGGCGCCGCCGGGCCGGGCGGGCGCCGAGCCGCCGTGGCCGCGCAGGTCGTAGCGCAGCACGCGCAGGCCGGGGTCGAGGTGCGGCAGCACGAAGTCCCACGTCCGGTGGTCCTGCGTCCAGCCGTGCACGAGCACCAGCGTCACGGCGGAGTCCGCGGGCCCCGAGGTGACCACGTGCAGCGCGGCGCCGTCGCTCGTCACGAACCGGCGCCCGGGCGAAAGGACGGCGGTCATCGGGCCGCCGGGAGCAGGAACGACTTGCGCCAGAAGTACGTCCCGGGCAGCCCGACCAGGCCGGACTCCTGCAGGAACGGCATGATCTTCTCCCCGGCCCACGCGATCGTCCCCTGCCAGTGCGGGTTGTTCAGCGCCGCTTCGACGCCGTCGCGCGGCCGGATGCCGACCGCCTTGTAGACGTCCGGGTTGATGAACGCCCGCGTCACGAAGTACGAGATGACCGCGATGATGAACTGCTGGTAGGCGATCTCGGCCTTCGACAGCTTCGCCATCCCGCGCGTGACCTCTTCGCGGGCGAAGGTGACGTGCCGGGCCTCCTCCAGGACGTGGATCCGGTTGACCATCCGGACCAGCGGCTGGACGCCTTCGTCGTTCATCTGCTCGCGCTGCAGCCGGTCCAGGACCTCCTCGGCGACCAGGATCGCGCCGTAGCGCGCCGGGCCGTAGGAGATCGACGGCATGAGCTTCGCCAGGCGCCGCAGCCACGGCACCGGGCCGTAGGCGGGGCAGCCGATCCGCGACGCCATCCGCGCGAACATCGTCGAGTGCCGGCATTCGTCGGCGATTTCGGTGAGCGCGAACTGGGCGTGCGCGGACGTCGGGTCCTCTTCGTAGACCTCCTTGAGCAGCATCTGCATCAGGAGGATCTCGAACCACAGCCCGGTGGTCGCGACGCTCGCGACCTCGTGCTTGCCCAGCTCGATGCGCTGCTCGGGGGTCAGCTTGTCCCAGAGTTCGGTGCCGTAGAGCGAGGAACGCTCATCGAGGATGAACCGCTTGCCCTCGACGAGCGGCGCGCTCCAGTCGATGTCGACGTCGGGGTCGTAGAACTTGTTCGCCGACGACTTCAGCAGGCGGTCCGCGGTCTTTTCGCGGTCCGGTTCCTTCAGCGTCCGCGTCATCGCCGACACCCCTTCCGGATGTGTAACTTGAGGTAACAGTTACCTGTGCGTAGCATGACCCTCGTGATCGAACGTGTCAAGCGCCCCAAACAGCCCGGCAAGTCCTCCCGCGGCGAGGAGACGACGGGCGACGCCCGGCGCGACCGCTGGCGCAAGCACCGGATCGCCCGGCGCAAGGAGTTCGTCGAGGCGGCGCTGCGGGCGCTCGACACGCACGGCCCCGACCTCGGCATGGAGGACGTCGCCGCGGAAGCCGGCGTCACGAAACCGGTGCTGTACCGGCACTTCGACGACAAGGCCGACCTGTACGTGGCCCTCGGCCAGCGCGGCACGGAGATCCTGTTCGAGCGGCTGATCCCGGCGATCAACGCCGAGCTCGCGCCGGTCCCGCGGATCCGGATGGCCCTCGACGCGTTCTTCACCGTGATCGAGGAGCACCCGAACCTCTACCGGCTGCTGGCGCACGGGCGGCCGGAGAAGCCGGTGTCGTCGGACGTCGTGGCCGAAGACAAGGAACTGATCGCCACGGCGCTGACGGCGCTGCTCGGCGACTACATGCGGATGTTCAACATGGACTCCGGCGCGGCCGAGCCGTGGGCGCACGGCATCGTCGGCATGGTCCAGAACACCGGCGAGTGGTGGCTGGACCGCCGCTCGATGAGCCGCGACGCGGTCGTGGAGTACCTGACGCAGATCATCTGGGCGGCGATCGACGGCCTGACCCGCCAGAACGGCGTGGTCGTCGACCCGAACCTGCCCCTGGAAGCCAACAAGGTGGTCCAGCTGGGCCGCACCTCGGAGTCATCGGAGCCGTTGGAGGAAACCTCATGAGCGAGCACGACGAAGACGGCTACAGCGGCCCGGCGACACTGGAGGTCGACGGCGTTTCGCTCTCGGCCTCGGTCGAGCTGCGCGGCTACTTCCAGCCGATCGACGGCTATTACCGCTGGTACGGCCGGGTGGCGGTGAACGAGGAGCTGACCCGCCTGGCGGGCGGCAAGAAGAAGGCGGTCTCGCTCCAGGCGGGCGCGTACTCGGCGACGGGCGAGCTGTCGGACCCGGACCCGTGGGGCCGCTACCGGATCACGGGCACGAGCACGCCGCCGTTCCACGTCCCCACGACGCTGGAAGAGCTCAACGCCTGAAGCCCGTGAAGGCCGCCCCGGCAGGTTCCGGGGCGGCCTTCACGGTTGGGCGTTCGAGGCCGTCAGTCGCCGACGCCGAAGCCGACCTTGCGGACGTCCGAGGGGGCGATCTCGACGTACGCGATGCGGTCGGACGGGACGATGTACTTGCGCCCCTTCTCGTCGTTGATGCGGAAGAGCCCGTCACCGGCCGTCAGGGCCTCGGCGACCAGCTTCTCCACCTCTTCGGGAGACTGGCCACTGGACACCACCAGCTCGCGCGGCGTGTCCTTGATGCCGATCTTGACCTCCACGTGGGACCTCCGCTGGAAATTCGTAAGGGATGTGCCGGCCAAGGCTAACCGAACCGGCTCGTTCCGGTGGCGCATGTCCGCGCCCGACCGCGTCGTCACTTCCGGGTACTCCATCGGGTTCAGCCCAGGCCGAGCGCCTGCATGCGCTTGGTGTGCCCCTGTTGCAACCGCCGGAACAGCGCCGCAATTCCGGAGAGGTCCCCCGAACCGCCGATGATCAGCTCGGCCAGCCCGTCGCGCTCGGCCACGACGTACTGGGCCTGCGTCAACGCCTCGCCGAGCAGGCGGCGGCCCCACAGGGCGAGCTTGTCCCGGCTCTTCGGGTCGGCCTCGATGCCGGCCGCGACCTCGCGTTCGGCGAAGGCCGAGTGGCCGGTGTCGGCCAGCACGGTCAGCACCAGGTCCTTCGTCTCCGGGTCGAGCCAGCTGGCGATCTCGCGGTAGAGGTCCGCGGCCAGCCCGTCGCCGACGTAGGCCTTGACCAGCGACTCCAGCCACGACTTCGGGGGCGTCGAAGCGTGCCAGGCGTCGACCTGGGCCACGAACGGCGTCATCGCGTCTTCGATCTTGACGTCGTGGGCGGCCAGGTGCTGGGCCAGCAGGCCGTAGTGACCGATCTCGGCGGCCGCCATGGTCGCCAGCGCGGCGCGCCCGGCCAGCGTGGGCGCGCTGCGCGCGTCCTCCGCCAGCCGGTCGAACGCGGACAGTTCGAGGTAGGCGATCACACCCAGAAGGTCGACTACGCCTTCGGAGATCTCTTTGGGCTCGGTCACGGGGGCAGGGTATCGCCGAAGCACCCGGGCGTGTCGGGACGAGACCGATCACACGGCTTCCGGCGCGCCGGGTACTGCCGAAAAACTGCTGACCAGGTACACTGGCACACGACAACGAGCTTCCGTACGCCATACCGGCGTCGGGAAACAGGCAGGTCACGTGGCTTGCCGACGTACTGCAATGTGCGTGCACGCCTCTTCCGGCATTCCCGGGACGGACCGGTTCCGCGCTCCAGAAAGCGCCAGGGACCAGGGTTTACTCCCGGTCGAGTGTCGAGCGGACCAACGGCGGTGCGCGCTGGTCACGAGAGAGGCGATCACCCTGACCGCAGAAATTCCCACAACCGAACAGCCCCCCGCCGTCGCGCTGGAACACAGCGAGACAGGCCCGGCCGCGCTCGACACCTCGCACCCGCTGCAGGCGGGCGTCGAGGTCGAGCCCGAGGCCCCCACCTTCGCGTCCTTCGGCGTCAAGCCGGAGATCGTCAAGGCCCTCGGCGAGGCCGGCATCGAGCGGACGTTCGCCATCCAGGCGCTCACGCTGCCCCTGGCCATGGCCGGCGACGACCTCATCGGCCAGGCCCGCACCGGCATGGGCAAGACCCTCGGCTTCGGCGTCCCGCTGCTGCACCGCGTCCAGGTCCCCGGCGACGGCACCCCGCAGGTGCTCGTCGTGGTCCCGACCCGCGAGCTGTGCATCCAGGTCGCCAACGACCTCAAGGGCGCCGGCAAGCACCTCGGCATCCGCACCCTGGCCATCTACGGCGGCCGCCCGTACGAGCCGCAGATCGAGGCCCTGCGCAAGGGCATCGACGTCGTGATCGGCACCCCGGGCCGCCTGCTCGACCTGGCCGAGCAGCAGCACCTCGTGCTCGGCAAGGTCCGCGGCCTGGTGCTGGACGAGGCCGACGAGATGCTCGACCTGGGCTTCCTGCCCGACATCGAGCGCATCCTGCGGATGGTGCCGGACGAGCGGCAGACGATGCTGTTCTCGGCCACCATGCCCGGCCCGATCATCACGCTGGCCCGCACGTTCCTGCGCCAGCCGACGCACATCCGCGCCGAGGAGAACGACGCCGGCGCGGTCCACGAGCGCACCACCCAGTTCGTCTACCGGGCGCACTCGATGGACAAGCCCGAGGTGATCGCCCGCGTGCTGCAGGCGAAGGACCGCGGCCTCACGATGATCTTCAGCCGCACCAAGCGCACCGCGCAGAAGGTGGCCGACGACCTGGTCGAGCGCGGCTTCGCGGCCGCCGCCGTGCACGGCGACCTGGGCCAGGGCGCCCGCGAGCAGGCGCTGCGCGCGTTCCGCTCCGGCAAGGTCGACGTGCTGGTCGCGACCGACGTCGCCGCCCGCGGCATCGACATCGACGACGTCACGCACGTGATCAACTACCAGTGCCCGGAGGACGAGAAGACCTACGTCCACCGGATCGGCCGCACCGGCCGCGCCGGGCGCACCGGCGTCGCGGTCACGCTCGTCGACTGGGACGAGGAAGCGCGCTGGAAGCTGATCTCCGACACGCTCGGCCTCGACATGCCGGAGCCGGTCGAGACGTACTCGTCGTCCAAGCACCTGTTCGAGGACCTCGGCATCCCGGAGGGCACCACCGGGCGGCTGCCGCTGGCGAAGCGGACCCGCGCGGGGCTGGCCGCCGAGGAGGAAGAGGATCTGGGCGGCAAGAAGCGCGGCCGTGGCCGTGGCCGCGCCGGCGAGACCGCTCCGGAGGACGAGGCGCCCCGCAAGCGCGCCCGGGCTCCGCGCAAGCGCACCCGCGGCGGCTCGCGGGCGGCCGAGGCGATCGAAGCCGCGGACAATGCGGCCGCTTCTTCCCCGGAAGACGCTCCCGCCGCCTCGGAGGGACGCAGCCGGACGCGCCGCCGCACCCGCAGCGGCAACGCCCCGGAAGCGACCGGCCCGGCCGTCGAGAAGGAGGCCGGCGAGAACGCCGAGCGTCCGGCTCGCCGACGCCGCCGTCGCCGTCCGGCCGCGACGTCTGATACACCTGCGTCGGCAGACTGAGGCTTCTCCATCGGGGGGTTCGGGTACGTGAGCGACGTCGAGACGCCTGACTACGGGTCCGAAACCGTCCTCGAGGACGCTCCCGAGAGCACTCCGCCCGCCCCGCGGGTCAAGGCGCGCCGATCGCCGTGGAACCGCGGGCGGGACCGGGTGATCGCCGCGCTGATCGCGGTCGCCGTGGTCGCCGTCGCGCTGGTCATCGGCGTGACGAGCGACAGCGCGGCCACCGACCGGACGGAAGCGGCGGGACCGCCCCCGGCGTTGCCCGCGGCCCCGGACAAGGTGCCGGGGTCGCTGGCGGAGATCTGGAGCGCCCCCAGCGCCGCGACCGCGGTCCCGGTCGTGGCCGGCGACTCGGTGGCCACCGCGGACGGCGGCGAGGTCGCCGCCCGCGACCCGCTGACCGGGCAGATCCGCTGGCACTACACGCGTGACCTGCCGTTGTGCACGCTCGACCAGGCGTGGGGGCGGCTGAACGCCGTCTACCACAAATCGCGCAACTGCAGCGAGGTCACCCAGCTGGACCCGGCCACGGGCCGGATCACCGCGCAGCGCAACGGCAACGCGGAGCTGGGCACCGAGCTGGTCAGCGACGGCTCCCACGTGACCGCGACGGGCAAGCAGCTCCTCACGACCTGGCGCGACGACCTGGTGCAGAGCGCCGAGTACGGCCAGGTCCCGGCGCTGGTCAACGCGGGCAAGCAGCCGCGGACGGGCTGCACGTACGGCACGGTCGCGGCGTCCTCGGGCAAGGTCGGCGTGATCGAGCGCTGCCCGGGCGACCCGGCCGACCGCCTGACGGTGTACAAGGCGGCGCCGGAGAAGGACGACGAGCCGCAGGTCGCGTTCAGTTCGGTGCTGGCGGGCAAGCGGGCGCGCGTGATCGCGATGTCGGGCGACCTGACGGCGGTGGTGCTGCCGGAGAAGAAGCTCCTGGTGGTCTACAACGGCGACGGCACCCAGCGCGCGGCGTACCCGCTGGACGTCCCGCCGGCCGACCTGGCGGCCGACCCGCCGGCCGGGGTCGAGGCCACCACCCAGACGGCGGCGAACATGTACTGGTTCAGCGGGTCGAAGGTGGTCGCCCTCTCCCGCGACGACCTGTCCCCGCGCTGGACGTTGAGCAGCGCGGTGGGCCCGGGCGCGACGTTCGCCCAGCAGCTGGTGATCCCGATCAAGGGCGGCCTGGCGGTGCTGAACGAGAACGACGGGTCGACGATCCGCACGGTGGGCGTCGAGCGCCGGGGCTATTCCGGAGTGGTCCGGCTGGGCTCGGCAGGCCCGGTCCTGCTCGAACAGCGCGGCCCGACCCTCACGGCCCTGAAGTGACGTGATGCCCCGCCGAACACGCGAGATGCCCCGCCAATCACGCGAGATGCCCGCCTGATCACGCGAGTTCCGCCCCGGGTCACGCGAGTTCCGCCTTCAGTCACGCGAATCCCGTCTGCGATCACGCCGGTTCCGGCCCTGATCACCCGAGTTCGGGCAGCGAGCCCGGTGGTTCGAGGCGAGGTTTCCGCGAGCCGAGGGGCATCTTCCCGTGATCCGGGGCGGATCTTACGTGCCCGAATCCGGAGCCGGCGTGATCGAATCCGGGACTGGCGTGATTGAGCCCGGGACTCGCGTGATTGAGGACGGAACTCGCGTGACCGGGGTCAGGTGAGCCAGAAGAGGGTCACGGCGGAGACCGCGAACAACACGACCACCGTGCCGGCGCCGACGGCCGCGGGCCCGTTGCGGCGGTCGGCGACCCGCTGGGCGACCAGGGCCAGCGCTGCCGCGATCGGGTGACCGATCAACAGGGTTGCGCCGGGACCGGGGGCGCCGGTGAACAGGCAGATGACGGCCACCACCACAACCCCGGCCGCGAGGACCGTGAGACCGGCCGCCAGCGAGCCGGTGAACCCGCGCCACCAGCGCCCGCCCGGGCGTGGCGGCGCCGCCGGGGCGGTGCGGTCCGGCTCGATCCGCTCGGGCTCGACCCGCTCCTGCTCGACCGTCGCCGCCTCGGCCGCGCTCGGCGCCTCAGTCCGTGCGGCCGCACGGCCCGGCACCTCGGCCGCGCGCGCTGCAGCCGAGACCCGCTCCCGAGCCTCTGCCGACGCTCGGTCCGAACCGGGCTCGGCACGGGCCTGGGGCACGTCCGTCCCGTCGGGCTCGGCTCGCTCTCCGCGGCCCTCCGGTGCTCCGGCGGGCCGCGGCACCGTTGGCAGTTCGTCGGTGTCCGGTGAAGCCACGTTCCCTCCCGTTCAGGGCGCGAGCAGGTCCCACGGCTGCGCCTGCGGGGCCGCCTCCTGGCCCGCCGCGCAGCTCGGCCTGAAGTCGCACCAGGCGCAGCGCCGGTCCGGGCGGGCCGGGAACAGCACGTCCCCGTCGCCGCCCGCGTCCAGGGTATCCGTGGCCACCCTCAGGTCCGCGGCGGTCTCTCCCGCGCGTTGCAGGTGCCGCTGGAGGCTCTCCGGGCTGTGCTCCGCCGCCGCGATCGTGCCCGTCGGCAGGTGGTGCAGTTCCACCGTCGTGCACGGCATCCGCAACGTCCGCGCCGCCGCCACCGCGTACAGCGCCAGTGCTTGCGACGCGCGGGCCTCGTACTCGTCCGGCGGACGGCGGCCCGTCTTGTAGTCCACGATCACCAGCGAACCGTCGCGCGCGTCGATCCGGTCCGCGCGGCCCTCGATGATCATCGAGGGCCGCTCCCCCGGCGACGGGCTCACCGGCGCCGAAACCCAGCGCTCCAGGCCCACGGGATCGTGCGAGACGTCGTTGTCCTCGACGTACTCCGCCACCCAGCCCTTCGCGCGCGCCCGGTACCGCGCGGCCTGCTCCTCGGTCTCGAAGCCCGCGTCCTTCCAGAACTCCGCGACCAGCGCGATCGCCCGCTGCGGCACGCGCTTGAGCACCGGCAGGTCGAACAGCGCCCGCAAGGCGTTGTGCACCACCGCACCCAGCGTGCTGTGCGCCCACGGCCCGGTGCGCTGCGGGGTCGGCCGCTGCAGGTACGCGAGGCGGTACCGGCGCGGGCAGTCGTCGAAGGTCGCCAGCCGCGCCGGCGAGACCTTCGTGAGCCGCACCGGTTGCGCTACGCCGAAGTCGAAGCCCATCTGCTCCTTCACGTTGCCCACGCTACGCACCACCACCGACACTTTTTTCGGGGGTTCGGGTGGCGGAGCCCCCGGCCTGGGGCGAAGCCCCAGATGTCACTGCCACTTTCCGCGCGGGGCGAACGAGCCTCGCGCGGAAAGTGCGGCTTACCGCACGACGAGGACTGTGTGCGTGCCGCCGGAAACGGTCAGCGGACCCGCCGCCCGCACCGACCGCCCGTCCAGCAACACCAGCCGCCCACCCGGCACCACCAGCGACCCGGAAGTCCCCTGCGGCGCGGTCACGGTCAGCGAGAACACCGAACCCTGCTGAGACCACGAAGCCGACAACGCACCCTTCGGCGTTGGCACCGCTCCCCGCGCCCACGAAACCGGACCCGGGTGCGGCGAAACCGTCCACGTCCCGAAGCCCGGCGACGTCGGCGAGACGCCCAGCAGCTCGTTCGTCAGCGCCGGCACCACCCCGGTCGACCAGCCGTGCGCGGCCGACGTGTACCCCTGCTCGTAGTGCGAGCCGCCTTCGCCGATGCCTTCCCACGCCGTGATGCCCGGGTCGTGCGTGGCCATCCAGCCGTACATCCGCTTGATCTGGTCGATCGCCGACGCCGCCTGCCCGCTCCGGAACCGCGCCTGCAGCTCCGGGAACGACGTGAACGCGTACACGCGCTTCGTGCCGTCGCCCACCAAAGTGTCGTTGTCCATGAACGGGTTCCCGTACGGCAGCGCGCCCGCCGCGAGCCGCGCCAGCGCCGAAGTTGCCTGCGTCGGCGAAGCGATCCCAGCCAGAATGGCGTGGCTGTTGCCGTCCTGGCCGTGGCGCACCGCGCCGGTCGACGAGTCGAGGTACGCGCCCGCCGCCGGGTCCCACAGGTACTGGTTCACCGCCGCAGCAACGCCCGAAGCACGCGAAAGCCACCGCTCCGCGTCGGCCGCGTGTCCGGTCGCCCGCGCGAGACCCGCTGCGCCCTGAAGCGCCCGGACGTACAACGCGTTGTAGTACGTCACTTCGCCCGTACGCGGCAGGAACGCGTAGTCGCCGTAGCCGCCGGTGCCGTTGAGGCCCTTCGCGAGCAACCCGCGCGAATCGGTGACCGACGGATACCAGCTGTCGAGCGTCTTCACGAGCTGCGAGTAGTACGAAGACGCGTACGCGGTGTCGCCCGTGTAGAGGACGTAGTCCCAGCTCGACGTCACCCACCAGAGCGGATAGTCGAACAGCGGCAGCGTGTAGCCGTTGATCGACGCGGGCGGGATCCAGCCGTCCGCGCGCTGGTGGTCGGCCAGGTCGGCGAGCACGTTCCGCGCCGCCGTGCCGTCCTGGTGCGTCAGGTACTCCGTCAGGCCCGAGACGGCGACGTCACCGACGTACGGGTCCCGGTCGCGCTTCGCGCCGTCGTGCAGCACCAGTTTCCCGGCCAGCGACGGCGAGAACGCGCCGCGTGGGTCCACATCGGACTCCCGGAAGGTGTCCATGCCCAGCTCGTTCGTGTAGGACGCCGCGTACCAGTACCTGTTCAAGTCTTCGTCCGATGACTCGAACCAGCCGCGGTAGGTCGACGGCGTGCCGAGGAACGGCGTGAAGTCGAGCGAGACGCCGTTGATCCGCACCTCACCGGACGGCTGCGTCAGCGGCGCGTCCGACGCCAGCGCGTCGAGGCTGATCCGCAGGTAGCGGAAGCCACGCAGGCCGTCCGCGCACACCTGCGTCCCGCTCACGCAGCCCTTCGTGTCCCGCCAGACCGCCGGGGTCGCGGGCACGGCGATCTGGTCGCTGCCGGGCCCGCCCGAGAAGTCCGAGCGCGAGAAGTCGGAACGTTCGCCCAGGAACTGCTGGGTTTCCGAGGTCGACACCCGGACGCCGGGGTGGTTCGCCGACGCGCCTGCGAAGGAGATCTTCGGGTACCCGGCGACGACCTTGCCGAAGTCCACCACCGCGACCGGCACCGGCGGGTCGGCGACCAGGCCGGGCCAGACCTCGGTGATGCGGCTGAACTCGCCCGAGGGCGTGTTCTGGTCCTTCGTGACCGTGATCCGGACCTGCGCGGTGGTCACCGGGCGGTCGAACGGCACCGCCCGTTGCACCGCGGTGTTCCCGCTCACCGAAGCCACCACGCGCCACGCGCCCGCGTCCGGCACCTCGACCGTGAAGTCCTGCGGCACACCGTCCACACTGGACAGGATGGTGACGCCGGGCAGCGCGACCGGCGCGCCCGCGGTGACCGTCAGAACGTCGGGATACGCACCGATCGTGTCGTCGTTCCAAAACGTCTCGGTGTTGCCGTCGACGGCGTTGCCGGGGTCGTAGGTCCGAGGCTGCCCGTTGCCGCCGTTGTTCGGCGCGTGGAACGACGACGCGGCCGCCGTGGTCCCCGCCGGCCACCCCGGCTTCGGTGGCGGCGCCTGCCGCTCGAACGTCGCCACCCCGCGCCCGAGCAGGCCGTCCGGGTTGGTGACGTCCCCGGTCGTGGACAGCACCCGCACCGGCCGGACGTCCCGGCTTGCCGGTGCGACGACGTACTTCTGCCAACTCGGGGCGGCGTCGGCGGGCGCGGCGACCACGCCGCTCGCCACCAGCACCGCGACCGGCAGGACTGCTCTGAGCCACTTCATCGAGGCCTCCGCAGGACGTTGAATCGTTTCAAGCGCTGAGCTGAGATTCAGGCTGCGGGAGCGGCGCCAACGATGTCAACGCGCCGGGCGCATCCTGTCCGGCAGGACAACCCGGGTGGCGGCGTCAGCCGGCGCCGGAGATGAACCCGCGCACGGAGTTCGCGACGAGCTCCACGGCGATGGCCGCGAGGAGCAGGCCGGCCACCTTGGCCAGCAGCGTGATGCCGCTTTCCTTGATCAGCCGGATGACGAGGCCGGAGTACCGCATGCAGAGGTAGATCACCAGGTGGACGGTGACGATCGCCAGCGCCAAGGCGATGTAGGCGCCGATGTGCCCTTCGGCCTGCCGGACGAACACGATGGTCGCGGCGATCGCGCCGGGCCCGGCCAGCAGCGGCGTGCCGAGCGGGACGAGTGCGACGTTGACGTCGTCGGCCGCCGCCTCGGGCTCGTGGCCGTTGCTGGTGAGCAGCTGCAGCGCGATGAGCAGGAGCAGCAGCCCGCCCGCGCCCTGCAGCGCGGGGATGCCGATGCCGAGGTAGGCCAGGATCGCCTGGCCCGCGACCGCGAACAGGCTGATGACCAGCAGCGACACCAGGACGGCCTGCCGGGCGGCGCGCGCCCGGGTCGCCATCGGCTTGCGGCCGACGAGGCTGAGGAACACCGGCACGGTGCCGGGCGGGTCCATGATGACGATCAGGGTGATCGTCGCGCTCATGAACAGTTTCGCGTCGAAGAGCGCCATATCAGCCCTTCACGACCTGGAACCCCGTGGCGCGCGAAGCGAGTTCCTCGAACTGCCCGGGGTCGGTGGTGCACTCGCCGAGTTCGATCGTCTTGTTCGTGCCGTGGTAGTCGCTGGATCCGGTGAAGACAAGCCCGAGCTCGGCGGCCAGCTCGCGGACGCGGGCCCGCGTCGGCTCGTCGTGGTTCGGGTGGTCGGCCTCGACGCCGGTGAGCCCGCGCGCGGCCAGCTCGGCGAGCGTGTCCTCGCTGATGGTGGCGCCGCGGCTGAAGGCGAAGGGGTGCGCGATGACCGTGACGCCGCCGGCCGCGGCGATCATGTCGATGGCCTCCTCGACCGGGGTGTCACGCCGGGCGACGTAGTAGCCGCGGCGCGGGCTGAGGTAGTCGGCGAAAGCCTCGTCGACCGACTTGACCAGCCCGGCCCGGACCAGCGCCTGGGCCAGGTGCGGACGTCCCGGCGGGGAGTCTTCGGGCAGCAGGCCGAAGATCTCGTCGATGTCGATGGGCAGGCCGTCGGCGGCCATCCGCTCGGCCATCCGGCGCAGCCGGGTGCGGCGCTCGACGCGCAACCGGGTCTGCTCGGTGACGATGGGCTCGGACGTCGGGTCGAAGAGGTAGCCGAGCAGGTGGACGCTGATCTGTCGGCCGGTCTCCGGGTCGGTCGACACCGTGGAGAGCTCGGCGCCGGGGACGAGGGTCAGGCCGGGTGACACCGCTTCGGAGGCGGGCGCCCAGCCCGCGGTGGTGTCGTGGTCGGTGATCGCGACGACGTCGAGCCCGGCTTTCGCGGCCGCGGCGACGAGCCCGGCCGGCGTGTCGGTGCCGTCGGAAGCGGTGGAGTGGGCGTGCAGGTCGATGCGCATCGGGTCCATTGTCGACGATGCGCTGGGTCACACGCGCGGCGGGACCGCCAGTCTCAGCCGACCGGCTTCTTCCCCCGGGCGGCGCGCTGGGCCTTGATCATGGAGAAGCGTTCGGCCTGCTTCTGCTTGTCGCCGAAGACGAGCTCCGAGATCGTGTCGTAGAACTCTTCGGGCCGGGGAAGGAAGTCGATCTTGTTCAGCGCCTGGATCTGCCCGGCGGACTCGACCACCATCGTGCCGTAGCCCATCATGCGGCCGGTGGCCGTGCGGACGTAGCTGAGGTCGGTGACCTTGCTGATCGGCATCATCAGCACCTTGGTGGTGAACACCCCGGTGGTCATGACGAACCGCTTGTCGGTGACCACCAGGCGTTCGACCCACCACTCCATCACCACGTAGGCGAACCGCAGGACGACGAGCAGCGCGACGTACCAGAGGATGTTCTGGCCGATGTACAGCGCCGGTGGCAGCAGGTAGGACACCAGGACGCAGACGGCCAGCAGCGCGGCCGCCTCGAAGGTGTCCCACAGGAGCACCGCCCAGTGGCGGCGGATCCGGATGACCCGCCGCTCGGTGTCGAGGAGGTACTCGTCGGGGTCGCGTGGCGCGAACATGGTTCGAGGGTAACCCCCCGATCAGCCCTTGAACACGTTGCTGACGAAGGTGATCACCGATTCGGCCGAGCTGCGCAGGAAGTCGATGATGTTGCCGACGAGGCCGGCGGCCTGCCCAGGCTGGGCGATGACGAAGAACAGCACCAACGCGATACCGGCGAGGCCCGCAATCTTCTTCACGTTCACCGCGATCAAATCCCGTCTCTTACGGTGACACCGGACAACAGCAGTTTTTTACGTTGTACCGCACTGAACAGGCACACGGGAGGAAAGTCCCGCGCTTGGGTCAGCGCGCGGTCCGAAGTGTACCGCACGGCTACTCTCCGTGTACAGGACATCGGTTTTCAAGTCGAGGACGTCTACCCTTCGGGACATGGACGGCCTCACCACCACCACGATCCGCTGCGTCGGCGGGATCGCGCACGACCCACAGGGCCGTTTGCTGCTCATCCGGCGCCGCAACAACCCCGGTTCGGGGCAATGGTCGCTGCCGGGTGGCCGAGTTGAACCGGGCGAAACGGACAAAAAGGCCGTGATCAGGGAGCTGTCGGAGGAGACGGGACTCGACGTGATTCCCGGCACACTGATCGGCTCGGTGCGGCGGGGACCGTACGAAATCTTCGACTACGCCTGCGAAGTCGAAGGCGGAGTTCTCACGGCGGGTGATGACGCATCGGACGTGCGTTGGTCCGATGCGGCAGACCTTGCGGAGCTGGAGGCCGGCGGGGAGCTGGTGGACCTGCTGTTCGTGACGCTGCGTGAGTGGAACGCCCTGCCGCGGGCCTGACTACAGCGGCAACCAGGTCATCCGCTGCCCGTGCGGGGCGGTTCTCGCCAGTGCGTGCGCTTCGGCCTTCCCGTCCTCCCACCGCACCACGCCCAGCGTCGCCAGGCCGTCGGCGCCCGCGAGGTCCGAGCGCCCCGGCAGGACCAGTTCCAGCCCCGCTCCGTAGAACTCCTCCGAAACCCACCACACCGGCCGCGAAGACGCCAGCGAAGCCAGCGCCGCCACGAACGCGGACCGCTTCGCAGCCGAGAAGTACGCCAGGGCGTGGCTCGTCAGCACCACCAGCGGCCCCTCCAGGGTCGATGCCGCCCGCTCCAGGTCGTCGACGCCGTCGCCGGTGATCAAGCGGG
Source organism: Amycolatopsis sp. lyj-23 (assembly GCF_046549135.1). Classification (NCBI taxonomy): domain Bacteria; kingdom Bacillati; phylum Actinomycetota; class Actinomycetes; order Pseudonocardiales; family Pseudonocardiaceae; genus Amycolatopsis; species Amycolatopsis sp. lyj-23. The sequence goes on from NZ_JAJPWN010000008.1 coordinate 137,362, forward strand.
GCCGGTGCTTGGCCTGCTCGGCCGCCGCCGTGCGGAGCAACCTGATGCGGTCCGGCTGGTCCGCCCAGACGCACGCCTCCAGCCACGCCAGCTCGTCCTCGTCCGACAGGTCCACCGGGGCCCGGTCCAAGCCCGCCCGGTCCAGCAGGGCCAGCTTCTTCGGCAGCTTCGGCACCGCCGCCCCCGGGGCCAGGTCCAGTGCGCAGTGCAGGCCGACCGCCGCCTTCGCCGGGCCCGCCGTCAGCTGGTCGCCGCCGTCGCACTGGTAGCGGTAGCCGAAGCGGTCCAGGCCCAGCAGCAGGCCCGCGCTGCAGCCCACCTCCAGCAGCGACACCTTGCCGCCCGCTTCGCGCGCCGCCCGCGCGAGACCCGGGTACACCAGCGCCGCCCGGCGGACCTCGTTCGTCTGCGTGTAGCGCGAGGCGATCAGCTCACGCGCCTTCGACGCCCGCTCCAGCAGGAACGACCGGAACAGCGGCCACGTGTCGGAGTCGACGCCGTCGAAGCCGCCCAGTGACGGGTAGTACCGCGAGAGCGGGTGGATCGGGTCGGCCTGCACGAGCCGGTGCGCGACCGCGAACAGCAGCGTGCCGCGGACCTCGCCGTCGCGGGCCGACGCCAGCAGCCCGGCGACGTCGTCGTCCGAAGCCGCCTGCAACGCCAGGTGCTCGTACAGCGGCGAGACCCCGCGGGCCTCGACTTCCGCGAACGTGCGGAGTATCCCCTTGATCCCGTCCAGGTCCATCAGAGCCTCATTCGTGCGGCACCGGCCGGCCCGGCTGCTCCCCGCCCCGAGTCTCCCCGTAGGAGCGCTTCGGCACCATGACCTTGCGGCGGAACGTGCACACGATCGTGCCGTCCTGCTTGTAGCCGCGCGTCTCGACGTACACGACGCCGCGGTCGTCCTTGGACTTCGACGGCGTCTTGTCGAGCACCTCGGTCTCGCCGTAGATCGTGTCGCCGTGGAAGGTCGGCTTCACGTGCTTGAGCGACTCGACCTCGAGGTTCGCGATGGCCTTGCCGGAGACGTCGGGCACCGACATGCCCAGCAGCAGCGAGTAGACGTAGTTGCCGACGACGACGTTCTTGCCGAAGTCGGTCGTCTCTTCCGCGTAGTGCGCGTCGAGGTGCAGCGGGTGGTGGTTCATGGTGATCAGGCAGAACAGGTGGTCGTCGTATTCGGTGACCGTTTTGCCCGGCCAGTGCTTGTAGACCGCACCGACCTCGAACTCCTCGTAGTACCGCCCGAACTGCACTCGTCATCTCCTGTCGCGTAACACCGCGTGAGCCTGGTCCGACACGCATCAGTAGTGAGGAGTACCCTCAACCATCGGTGTTCGCGCGTCAACGCGAGCCCCACCACTCTGCACCGGCCCGAAGGAGGTGAGGAACTCGATGAGTAGTGGCGATAGTCCGCTCCCTAGTAGTCCCAGCGTTCCCACCTCACCGGCCGGCCGGCTCATCTCTCGGTAGGCCTTCTCTTCCCGGGAACGCTGGTGTGTCGCCGGGCGGACGCATTTCCGCCCCTGGTCCGTCGTCTCGCACGACCACGCACGACACCAGGAGATCCCATGCCTGCCATTCCCTCGCTCGGCGGCCTCCGCGGCCGCGGCAACAAGGCCACCGTCCCGGTCCGCCCGGTTCCGGTGCCGCTGTCCGCGTACGTCGTCGACTGCGCGGTGTACGTCGGCGGTGAGCGCCTGCCCGGCCGCTGGACCCACTCCGAGGCGATCAAGGAGGTCCGGAAGCGGCACGAGGGGTTCGTCTGGATCGGGCTGCACGAGCCGGACGCCCAGCAGATCCAGGGCGTCGCGGACACGTTCGGGCTGCACGAGCTGGCGGTCGAGGACGCGCTCGAAGCGCACCAGCGGCCGAAGCTGGAGCGCTACGACGACACGCTGTTCCTGGTGGTCAAGACCGTGCGGTACGTCGAGCACGAGTCGCCGACGACGGCGAACGAGATCGTCGAGACCGGCGAGCTCATGGTGTTCCTCGGCCGCGACTTCGTGATCACGGTCCGGCACGGGAACCACTCGGGGCTGGCGCGGCTGCGCCGCGAGCTGGACGAGGACCCCGAACGGCTGCAGCTGGGCCCGTCCGCGGTCGTGCACGCCATCGCCGACCACGTCGTCGACCACTACCTCGACGTCACCGGCCGGATCGAGAACGACATCGACGTCATGGAGGCGCAGGTCTTCGCGCCCCGCTCGCAGGTCAGCGCCGAGCAGATCTACCTGATGAAGCGGGAAGTCCTCGAGCTGCGCCGCGCCGTTATGCCGCTGGCCACGCCGATCCAGCGGCTGGCCGAGGGCTACACGCGGCTGGTGCCGGACGACGTCCGCTCGTACTTCCGCGACGTCGCCGACCACCTCACGACCGTGTCCGAACGCGTGGCGGCGTTCGACGAACTGCTGTCCACCCTGGTCGACGCGACCGTGGCGAAGATTTCCCTGCAGCAGAACACCGATATGCGCAAGATCACGTCGTGGGCGGCGATCATCACCGTGCCGACGATGATCGCGGGCATCTACGGGATGAACTTCGACTACCTGCCCGAACTGCACTGGAAGTTCGGGTACCCGCTGGTGATCACCATCATCCTGGGCATCTGCCTGTTGCTGTACCGAATATTCCGGAAGAACGGCTGGCTCTAGGTCCCCTTTCTTTCCACCGGAATCCTGCGGAGAACCGTCATGTCCCGGATGCTGTCCAACCTCAAGTTCTGGGCGCTCGCGCTCAGCCTCGTGTGGATCTTCGTGATCACTTTCGTCATCGTCGCCGACCCCGGGTTCGCGCACGGGATGAAATGAGGCTTGTTCTGGTTAGGCCGCCGCGCCCCACGCTGGGAGCTGCGCGTCGCCGCAGAAGCCATGCGGCGGCCGACGGCTGAACAAGCCTCACCAACGGCCCGGCGCCTTATCCTGGGCGCATGCCGAAAGCGCTGGTCGTCTCCGACGAGGTCGACGAGCGGTTGTGGACCGACGCGGTCCGCGCCGTCTCCGTCGACCTGGTCATCGGCGCCGGCGACCTGCCGTACGACTACCTCGCCTTCCTGGCCAGTGCGCTTGACGTGCCGTGCGTGTTCGTGCCCGGCAACCACGACCCCGACCTCAGCGGCTACACGCGCTACGGCGGGCTGTCCATGAAGGACGGTTTCCCGACGGTCTGGCCGGGCCCGGCGGGCGGCATCAACGCCGACGGCCGGGTCGTCGACGTCGCCGGCCTGCGGTTCGCCGGGCTCGGCGGCTCGATCCGCTACAACGACGGGCCGAACCAGTGGACGCAGCGCCAGCAGGCGCGGCGGGCCCGCGGGCTGGTCCGGCGCGCCCGGTGGCGGCGGTGGCGCGACGGGCGGGACGTCGACATCCTGCTGACGCACTCGCCGCCGCTGCACCTGGGCGACCGCGCGGACCCGCCGCACCGCGGGTTCGCGTGCCTGCACCGGACGATCGACGCGCTGCGCCCGAAATGGCTGCTGCACGGGCACATCCACCCCCACGGCGAGCCGGTCCCGGACCGCGTCGCCGGCCCGACCCGCATCCGCAACGTGGTGGGCCACCGGATCATGGAGTTCTGATGAAAGAGACGGGATTCCCCCGCGCCGACGCGGAGAACGACTTCCTCCGCGCGCGTCGCGGCCAGGTGCTCTCGCGGCTGTCGACGTGGCTGCGGCGCGAGCCCGACGACGTCAACATCATGCTGCCGTTCCACGAGGTGGTGGAGGCGCTCGGCTACCTCGGCGAGCACCGGATCGGGCTGCGGGTGATCAAGCTGGAGTCGATCGTCGGCACGGTCGACCGCAGCCGCGACTTCGACCGCCGCTTCCGGCCGACGTCGGCGCGCGTGCGCGAGCGCTGGGAACGCCTGGCGCTGGCCGCCCGCCGCGGCGAGGAGATCCCGCCGATCGAGGTCTACCGCGTCGGCGAACTGCACTTCATCATCGACGGCCACCACCGCGTCTCCGTGGCGATCGCCCAGGGACTGTCCACAATAGAGGCATCGGTAACGGTGGTCCGGACCAAGCTGGCCCCGGGTGGGATCCGCCACCGCGGCGACCTGATCGTCAAGGACTACCGGCGGCTGTTCCTGGAGCGCGTCCCGCTGACCGGCCACGCGCGGGCGTCGGTGATCGTGTCGGACCCGTGGGACTACGCGCGGCTCGGCGAGCACGTGGAGGCGTGGGGTTTCCGCCTGATGCAGGACGAAGGCCGGTTCTGCGACCGGGCGAGCGTGGCGCAGCGCTGGTTCGAGGAGGAGTTCGGGCCGGTGGTGGGCATGCTGCGGCAGGCCGGGCTGATCGGCGACCGCACGGACGCCGAGGCGTACATGTGGGTGGCCGCGGAACGCTACCGGCTGATCCGCACCCACCGCTGGGACGACGAGGTCATCGAGACGCTGCGGTCCCGCCGGCACTAGGCAGGTGGTAGACCACCAGCGTCTGTTCGGGCCGCTCGGCGACGTGGAACGCCGCGTGCGCCACGGTGATCAGGCCCAGCCGGGGGTGGCGGAGGCGCTTGCGGCCGGCCTGGCTGAATTGGACGTCGTACTGCGGCCACCACGCGCGCACTTCGGGGCTGGCCTCGGTCAGCTCGGCCACGAGCCGCGTCACGCGCGGGTGGCCGGGGTGCTGCCCGGCGATGGCGCGGAGGCGGGCCAGTACCGCGCGGGCCTCCTGCTCCCAGTCGACCAGCACCTCGCGGGCGGCCGGCTCGGTGAACAGCCAGCGCACGATGTTGCCGCCCGGCCCGATGCCCCGGAACAGCTCGTCGGCGGCGTCGTTGCACGCGAGCACGTCGTAGCAGATGCCGGTGACGTACGCGGGGTTGTCACCCAGCAACGCCGGGACGCCCGCGACCTCCGGCGCGGCTTCTTCGCCGACGCTCTCCTCGGGCGCTACCCCGCCGCCGGCGAGGCGGTGCAGGTGCTCCCGCTCGGCGCCGGTCAGCCGCAGCGCCCGGGCCAGCGCGTCCAGCACCTGGCCGGACGGCCGCACGTCGCGGCCCTGCTCGAGGTAGGTGAGCCAGGTGGCGCTGATGCCGGCCAGCAGGGCGAGCTCTTCGCGGCGCAACCCCGGGGTCCGGCGGCGCCCGGTCGGCGGCAGGCCGGCGTCGGCCGGGGTCAGCCGCTCCCGGCGGCTGCGCAGGAACGCGCCCAGTTCCGTGCTCACCCTGGAACCTCCAGTACCAGAACAACGCGATTCTGGATACCAGCTTAACGGCCGGGGAGGCTGGACCCATGCGAGCTTGGACTGTGACTGCGCAAGACGACGACGTCCGCCTCTCCGAGGTGCCGGAACCCCGGCTCCAGGGCGGCGGCGTGCTGGTGGAGGTGCTCGCCGCGCACCTCCCGGCGTACACGAAAGCGGTGGTGCAGGGGAACCGCGGCGGCCTGCCGGTGCCCCTGACCCTGGGGCCGTCCTGCGTCGGGCGCGTGCTCGACGTCGCGCCGGACGTCTTCCACGTCGCCCCCGGCGACGTCGTGGTCGACACGGCGCTGCTCGACGCGGGCGACGGTGACGAGGTACTGGTGGGGTGGGTCGGCTTGGGCGGCTCCGGCGCCGGCAGCGAGCGCACGGACCGCATGCGCGCGGTGTGGCGTGACGGCGTCTTCGCGGAGAAAGCGTTGTGCGCCAAGGAAACCCTGATCAAGCTGCCCGGCGCGGAGGCGTACCCGGACGCGGCCCGGCTGGCGTTCCTGCCGTGGCTGTGCATCGCCGCCTCGGGCGTGCACGCGGCGGGCCCGGTGGCCGGCCGCGACGTCGCGGTGCTCGGGGCGACCGGTCAGCTGGGCGGCGCGGCGGTGCTCACGGCGCTGGCGGAAGGCGCCGCGACGGTGACCGCGGTGGGCCGGAACGAGGCAGCGCTCGACCGGCTGGCCGCGCTCGGCCCGCGCGTGCGCACCCACCGGCTGACCGGCGACCGGGCCGCGGACGCGGCGGGGATCGGCCCGGTGGACGCCGCCGTCGACACGCTCGGCGCGGCGCCGTCGGCGGAGGCGACCATGGCCGCCTACGACAGCTTGCGGGTGCGCGGCACGCTGGTGCTCGTCGGCGGCGTGCGCCAGGACCTGGCCATCCCGTACGGCGACCTGATGCACCGCCGGCTCACCCTGCGCGGCTCGTGGATGAGCGACGCCCGGACGGTGACGACGGTGTGGAACCTGGTCCGGTCCGGCGTGCTGGACCTCTCCGCGGTCGAGCTGGTGACGGCCGGCCTGGAGGACCCGGCGGCCGCCCTCGACCTGGCCGAGCGCACGACCGGCCTGGGCTTCGTGGCCCTGACCCCCTGACCGGGCGAGGTCCGGCACCGACAGAGGTCGTCGACGCTCATCGAGCCGGGCAGGTCCCGAGCGCCCCAAGGCGGCCTTGGTTGCGTCAGACGCACCGAAGGCCGCCTTGGGTGCTCCATCCATGCCCCCACCGCCACCCTCAACGGAGGCGCTCCGCGCCGCAGTGCTGATTCAACGCACCGAAGGCCACATTGGGGCGCTTGGGCCGGGTCGCGCTCAGCGAAACTTGGACGCTCGTCGCGCTACAGGTCCAGGCCCGGGGTCAATGCCAGCTGCCGCACCTGGTCGAGGGTCAGCGTCGGCTCCGGGCGCTGCTTCGGCAGCCGGACGCCCGTCTGCTGCAGCACCCCGCTGTTGTCCGACCAGAACTGCACGTGCGCGGCAGGCGCCGCCAGGCCCACCCGGTTGGTGACGACGTCGCCCGAGCGCAGCGTCGCCAGCCACAGCAGGCCGCGGGGCGTGGTTTCCGTGCGGCAGGTGAGCTGCTCCGGGTCGCCGCACGGCGGGCCGCCCGCGCCACCCGGCAGGATCAGGAAGTACACCGAGCCCGTGCCCCGGGCGTCGGTCACCCGGACGCCCATGTGGAACAGCGCGTCGCGGGGGGCCGCCCCGGCCGGGTCGGCGATCAGGTGGAACGGGTCCGCGGGCGGGGTTTCGCCCGGGATCGTCAACCGCGAGATCTGGGCATCGGGCGGGAGCAGCGCGCGAACCGCCCGCCCCACCAGGCAGCTCAGGCGGTCGACCAGCGCCGCGCGCGTGTCCGTGGCAACCGGGCACGCCGGGCCGGCCACCGGAGCCCGGTGCGGCAGCACCACCACCGCCAGCCCGAGGGCCAGCACGACCACGCCCACCGCCGCCGCGGCCGTGAGCAGGTGCTGCCGGCGCGCCCGGCGGGCCGCCGCGAGGACCGCCTCGCCGGACAGGCCGATCGGCGGCTCGGCTTCGGTCACGTAGGCCGTCAGCAGGGACCGGACGTCGTCCATCACGCCTCCTCCGTCGTCGGCGCCGGCAGGACCGCGCGCAGGGCTTCGACCCCGCGGGCCGTCTGGGACTTGACCGTTCCTTCGGCGACGCCGAGCAGCGCCGCGACCTCGCTCACCGGGAGGTCTTCGAGGAACCGCAGCACGACCATCGCGCGCTGCCGCGGCGTCAACCCGCCCAGCGCGCGCTCGACGTCGAGGCGCAGCGGCGTGTCCCGGTCCGGTGGCGACTCGCGCTCCGGCACCGAGGACGTCACGTACTCCCGGCCGGAAACCCGCCGCCCGGCCAGGAACAGGTTCAGCAGGATGCGGCGCGCGTAGGCGTCGACGGTGCCCGGCCGCACCCGCCGCCAGCGCCGGTACAGCTGGACGAACATGGTCTGGACCAAATCTTCGGCCGCGTGCCAGTCCCCGCAGAGCGCGAACGCCACGCGGCGGAACCGCTGGACCCGCGCGGCGAAGTACTCGCTGAATTCGGCGTCTTGGACCACACCCCTATTAGTGCGCCGGGCCCGCGAAAGGTTCAAGCGTCCCCCGCGAGAGCTACGCGCAGGTGTCCACCGCGAGGGGACGATTACCGGCCGTCCGATCCCTAGCGTTCGTGGCAACCGCGGAAACGCCGCGGGTGACGCGAAGGGGTTCTCATGAGGGTCGTCTGGCAGTTCCTGGCGGTGGCGGCGGTGGCGTTCGCCGGCAGTCAGGGCGCGGCCGCGGTCGACGGAAATCCGTGGCTCACGCTGCTCGTCGGCGGCGCGACCGCCGTGCTCGCGGTGGTCGTCTACCGGTGGGTGGTGCGGCGGACCGAGCACCGGCCGGTCACCGAGCTGAGCCGGCCGGGTGCCGGGCTCGCGCTCGGCCGCGGGGTGCTGATCGGCGTGGCGCTCTTCGGAGCCGTCATCGCGAACATCGCCCTCCTCGGGGACTACGAGGTGCGTGGCTGGGGTTCGGTGCCGGGCGCGGTGGGCCTCATCGGGTTCATGGCCGCCGCGGCGGTGACGGAGGATCTGCTGTTCCGCGGCATCCTGTTCCGGTTCGTCGAAAAGTGGACCGGCACCTGGCTCGCCCTGGTGCTCACCGGCCTGCTGTTCGGGCTTTCGCACCTGTTCAACCCGCACGCGACCCTCTGGGGCGCCCTCGCCATCGCCATCGAGGCCGGTGGCCTGCTGACCGCCGCGTACGTCGCCACGCGCAGGCTGTGGGTGCCGATCGGCGTGCACTTCGGCTGGAACTTCGCCGCGGCCGGGCTCTTCGGCACGGAGGTCTCGGGCAACGGCACCCCGCAGGGACTCCTCCACGGCGTGACGTCCGGCTCGTCCCTGGTGACCGGCGGCGACTTCGGTCCGGAGGGCAGCCTCTATTCGGTGCTGTTCTGCGTCCTCGCGACGGGTGCGTTCCTGTGGCTGGCGCGCCGGCGGGGTCACCTGATCAGCCGGCACGAGCGCGCCGAGCGGGTCGACACCGTCACTACACTCGCCCCGTGATCGATCACCGGCGGCTCCTGGCGCGCTGGCGCCTGCTGGACCCGGTCCTCCGCGATCTCCCGCTCGGCCTGCTGTTCCTGGCGGCGGCGTTCGTGCCGGCGCTGCGCAACCACGGGACCGAACTCGGCGGCCTGCCCGCCCGGCCGTTCGACGCGACGGCGATCGGGGTGCTGCTGCTCGAGACCCTCCCGCTCGCCGTGCGGCGGCGGTGGCCGGCGCTGTGCCTCACCCTGGTTTCGCTCGGTTTCGCACTCGACCAGCTCCGCGGCTACCACTCGGTCGCGGGCACCGCGCTGGCCGTCGCGCTGGTCGCGGCGGGCGCCCACGGGCACCGGCCCCGCACCACCGCCCTGCTGTTTTCCGCGGCGTACGTGCTGCTGGCGGTCGTGCTCTTCCGGTCCGGTACCGAGCCGGTGGTCGAGTTCGTCACGTTCTACCTGCTGCTGGCGTTCGCGTGGGGCATCGGCGCGTGGCTGCGCTCGACCCGGGCGGCGGAGGCCGACCGCCGCCGCCGCGTCGCCGAGGACACGCTCACCGCGGAACGCACCCGCATCGCCCGCGAACTCCACGACGTCGTCACCCACCACGTGACGGCGATGGTCGTGCAGGCCGAAGCGGCGCGGTACCTCACCGCCGCACCCGATCGGCTGGACGGGACCTTGACCGCGATCACCGACACCGGCCGTCGGGCCATCGCCGACCTGCGGCACCTGCTCGACCTGCTCAACCCCGAGCACGAGGCCAAGGCCCCGACCGAAGGCGGGCTGCTCGCCCTCGTGGAGCAGGCCCGCCAGGCCGGGCAGCCGGTGGAGTTCACCGAGGAGGGCACGCCCGCGGAGTCCGCCGGCAGCGCCGAGCTCGTGGCCTACCGGGTCGTCCAGGAGGCGCTGACGAACGCCCTCAAGCACGCGCGCGGCAGCCGCACCTCGGTCGAAGTGCACCACGGGGCCCGGGAAATCGCGGTCGCGGTCCGCACGGCCGCCGGGTCCGGGAGCGTGTCCCCCGGCGGGAGCGGCCGCGGCCTCACCGGCCTCCGGGAGCGCGTCGGCGTGCTGGGCGGCGACTTCAGCGCGGGCGGCCACGACGGCGCCGGGTTCGTCGTGGCGGCGCGGATCCCCACCGGGACCCCGGCGTGAGCGCGCCGATCCGGGTCCTGGTCTGCGACGACCAGATGCTGATCCGCACCGGGCTGGTGACGATCATCGGCGCCCAGCCCGGGTTCGAGGTGGTGGGCGAGTGCGGGGACGGGCGGGCCGCGGTGGACCTCGCCGCCCGGCTGCGCCCGGACGTCGTGGTGATGGACGTGCGCATGCCGGTGCTCAACGGCATCGAGGCCACCCGGCTGCTGGCCGGAGCGGGCGTCCCGCACCCGGTCAAGGTGCTGGTGCTGACGACGTTCAACCTCGACGAGTACGTGTACGAGGCGCTGCGCGCGGGCGCGAGCGGCTTCCTGCTGAAGGACGCCCCGCCGGACCGGCTGCTGCACGGCATCCGCACCGTGGCGACGGGCGCGGCCCTGCTGGACCCGGAGGTGACGCGGCGGCTGGTCGGCCGCCACGCCGCCCGGATCCGGCCCGCACCGGACGCGGCACCGGAGGTCCCGCTGACCCCGCGTGAACTGGAGGTCCTGCGTCTGCTCGCGGACGGCCTGTCCAACAGCGAGATCGCGGCGCGGCTGGTGATCAGCCAGGAGACCGTGAAGACGTTCGTGTCGCGCATCCTCACGAAGCTGGACCTGCGCGACCGGGTCCAGGCGGTGGTGTACGCCTACCGCCACGGCCTGGTGACGTGACCGGGCTCCTCCCTGAGCCCGGTCACGCCGCCGGAACTACATGTGCACGGCGCCCGGCGCCGCTTCGCCCTTCGGGACGCCCGGGCGCAGGATCAGGCCGCTGAGCAGCGCGCCCGCCACGAAGATCACCGCGGCCCACGTGAACGCCGTCGTGTAGCTCTCGATGGCCGCCTCGGCCGCCAGCTGCGGGGTCGGGGTCTTGCCCACGAGGTACGCCGTGGCCGCGTTGCCGGCCAGCGTCGAGAGCAGTGCCGTGCCGATCGAACCGCCGACCTGCTGCATCGTGTTCACCGCCGCGGACGCGACGCCCGCGTCGTGCGCTTCGACGCCGAAGGTCGCGACGCTCATCGCCGGCGCCATCGCGAGCCCGATGCCGAAACCCATCACCAGGAGCGGGCCGAGGACGCCGGAGGCGTACGTGCTGTCGAGGCCGATGCCGCTCAGCCAGAACAGGCCGGCGGCGGCGATCGCCATGCCGGTCGGCACCAGCGGCCGCGGGCCGACCCGCGGCAGCAGCACGGCCGTCGCCGTCGTGGCCGCCAGCATCAGCGTCGCCACCATCGGCAGGAACCCGACGCCGCTCTGGATCGGCGTGAACCGCAGGTTCTGCTGCACGTAGAACGTCAGGAACAGGAAGATCGCGAACATCCCGATGGCGAGCAGGAACATCGCCAGGTACGAGCCGCCGCGGTCCCGGTCGAGCAGCACGCGCAGCGGCAGCAGCGGGTGCGCGACGCGCTGCTGCAGCCAGACGAACACGCCCAGCAGCACCACGCCGGCGCCCAGGAAGCCCCACACCGACACCGCGGACCAGGAGTGCGACTCGGCGTTGGCGAAGCCGTAGACCAGCGCGAACAGCCCGGCCGACGCCGTCAGCGTGCCCGGCAGGTCGAGCTTCGGCCGCGGACCCTCGTCCCGCTGGTTGCGCAGCAGGACCGAGCTGCCGGCGAACGCGACCACCGCGAAGATGATGTTGACGAACATGCACCAGCGCCAGTCGAGGTACTCGGTGAGCACCCCGCCGAGCAGCAGCCCGACCGCCGCGCCGCCACCGCCGATGGCGCCGAACACGCCGAACGCGCGCCCGCGTTCCTTCGGGTCGGTGAACGTCGTGGTCAGCAGCGAAAGCGTGGCCGGCGCGAGCAGCGCGCCGAACACGCCCTGCGCCGCGCGGGCGATGAGCAGCATCTCGATGTTGGTCGCGAAGCCGCCGAGCGCGGACACCGCGGCGAAGCCGGCCAGGCCGACCAGGAGGGTGTTCTTGCGGCCGAAGAGGTCCGCGAGCCGGCCGCCGAGCAGCAGGAGGCTGCCGAACGCGAGCGCGTAGGCCGTGACGACCCACTGCCGGGCGTCGTTGGAGAAGCCCAGGTCGAGCTGGGCCGAGGGCAGCGCGATGTTCACGACGGTCGCGTCGAGCACGACCATCAGCTGCGCGATGCCGATCATCACCAGGATCAGCCAGCGTCTGGCGTGGTGCGGGTTTCCGGCGGTTTCACCGGCGCGCGTGTCCCCCGACGGCGCGACGAGTGTGGACTCGGGCATGGAGTGTCCTCACAGAAGGTGATCACAAGATTATGTGGAGTAGGTATCTCCCCTTACTCGCCCCAAGGTACACAAGAACCGGAGACGGCGCCTCTACTTCACGAGCTAGACTGGACCCATGGCACGGGACGCTGGTCCCGCCGCACCGGCGCGGCCGCTGCGGCGTGACGCTGAACTCAACCGCCGTCGCATCCTCGCGTCGGCCCGCGAAGTGTTCGGCCGGCGCGGGCTCGAGGCCACGCTGGACGACATCGCCCACCACGCCGGTCTCGGCGTCGGCACGGTCTACCGCCGCTTCCCCAGCAAGGAGCACCTGGTCGAGGCCATGTTCGCCGAGCGGATGGAGGAAATCGGCGACCTCGCCGCGGAGGCGCTGACGGCCGAGGACGCGTGGCAGGCGTTCGTCGACTTCACGTGGAAGGCGGCCGAGCTGCACTCCGGCGACCGCGGCCTGCGCGAAATCATGCTGTCCAACCAGTTCGGCCACGAACACGTCGCCGAAGAGAAAGCCCGCATGGTGCCGTTGATCACAAAGCTGGTCGAGCGGGCGAAGGCGGCGGGCGGGCTGCGGGCCGACTTCGCCCCGACGGACCTCCCGCTCCTGCACATGATGATCGGCTCGGTGGTGGAGTACACCTGCGCGGTGGAGCCGGACCTGTGGCGCCGCTGCCTGGCGATGCTGCTGGACGGCCTCCGCGCCGAACCGGGCCGGGCGTCGGAGCTGCCGCACCCGCCGCTCGACGAGCAGGAGATCGACGAAGCGATGTCCTGCTGGCGCCCCTGAGGACAGCGAAGCGCCGGTGATCGCCTCGGATCACCGGCGGCTGACGGGAAAAGCCGTTATTCGGCCGGGATGACCGCCCAGAGGATCAGGTAGGCCACGAACTGCGGCCCGGGCAGCAGGCAGGACAGCACGGCCAGCAGCCGCACGGTGCCGGGCTTCATGCCGTACCGCTGGGCGAGGCCCGCGCAGACGCCGCCGATCATGCGGCCGTGGCGCGGGCGGGACAGCCGTCGTGTGACCGGTGCGCTCATCGTCGTTTCCCTTTCCTCGAAGTTCCGATATCTCCACTTCACCACCGGAGTACCCGCTTCCGCATCGCTCGCGGGGTGGATCGCTCCCTTAGGGGACGGCAAAACCGAAAAAGCTTCAACAATGCTGCGGCCGTACCCGGGAAAGCGCCTGAACTGCCCGTTCGCCGCGGGAAGTCAGGAAGATAGTGAGAGATGTCCCCGTCAGGGCTGGCTTTTCCGCGTGATGTGGTGATACTTGCACCCCGTGTACCCGCGTCCGAAATGCTTGGCCGTCGCGATGCTCTGCGCCCTCCTCACCGGTGGCTGCGCCACGACCCGGGCCGAGCCCGCGCCGGACCCCGGACCCACCCCGCTGACCGCCGCGGCCGCGCTCGGCGACTTCGGCACCGTCGACTACTGCAGCCTGCTGGACGTGCCGTCGGTGGCGCCCGGTGCGGTCGCCGTCCCGACGTTCGAGAACTGCCACGCCGAAGCGGGCCCGCGCACGATCCTCGTCGGGCCGCTGGCGTTCGACTCCGACCCGAACCTCAAGCCCTACGACTACCCCGGCCCGGTGCCGGACGGCGTCGCGATCCAGCAGTCGATGTTCAACGACCGCAGCGCGTGCACCCGCGCCATCACCTTCGCCGACGGGAACCGGCTCGACGTGTCGGTCACCGACGGCACCGGCGACCAGGCCGCCCGCTGCGGTGTCGCGGACGCCGCCGTCGGCTCGGCGCTGGCCGCGATCACCGGGAACAAGGTCGGGCGCCTGACCTTCCCCGACCGCTCGTGGGGCCGGGTGGCGCCGTGCGTCCTGCTCGACGACCACGCCCTCGACGGCGCGGCGGGCCCCGCCAGCCGGCCGGCGACCGGCCTGTCCGGGCACAGCTGCATCCGCGGCAAGGTGAGCCTGAAGCTGACGGTGGAAACGACGGAACCGGCGACCGCGCCGGAGACCCTCAGCGGCCGTGAGGCGCGGGTCCGGGTGGCCGGCGCCTTCTGCCTGGTCGACACGACACAGCCGGCCCCGGGCCTGCCGGGCCACCGCGAGCTCGCGGAGATCAGCGTCGTCGAAACCGCCGGCACCGCGGGGGACGCCACGTGCGCCCAGGCCCGCGCCGCGGCGAACGCGATCTTCCCGCGGCTCCCGGCGCCGTAAGAGCCGGGAAAGCCGAAAGGCCGCCTCGGGGAGCGCGGAGCTCCTCGAGGCGGCCTTTCGGACCCGGTCAGTCCTCGTAGGTGAGGTTCTTGCCGTTCGAGGGGTCGAACAGCTTGATCTTGTCCGCGTCGTACCAGACCTGCAGGTCCGCGTTCTCCTTCGCGGCCGACTCCGCGGAGAGGCGGGCCACGATCTGGGACTCCGCGCCCGGGACGTCCGACGAGCCGCTGTCCGCGGCCAGCTCGGCCAGCTCTTCGGACGTGACCGACTCGCCTTCCAGCGTGAAGTGGGCGAACTTCTCCGAACCCATCGACTCGAGCACGTCGATGTGCGCGGTGAACGTGGCGCCGGGGGTCTGGACCAGCGCCGCGTCCTCGAAGTGCTCCGGCCGGATGCCGACGATGACGTCGCGGGGCGCGTTCGCCCGCTCCACCAGCTGCCGGACGCGGTCGGTCAGCGGCGTCGTGCCCAGTGCACTGCGCAGCTCGTTGTTCTCCAGCGTCGCCGGGACGAAGTTCATCGACGGCGAGCCGATGAACCCGGCCACGAACAGGTTCGCCGGGTTGTCGTAGAGGAACTGCGGCGAGCCGATCTGCTGCACGTACCCGGCCCGCAGCACCACGACCCGGTCGCCCAGCGTCATGGCCTCGGTCTGGTCGTGCGTCACGTACAGCGTGGTCGTGCCGAGCTGCTTCTGGATCTTCGACACCGACGTCCGCATCTGGCCGCGCAGCTTGGCGTCCAGGTTGGACAGCGGCTCGTCCATCAGGAACGCCTTGGGGCTGCGGACGATCGCCCGGCCCATCGCGACCCGCTGGCGCTGGCCACCGGAGAGGTTGGCCGGCTTGCGGTCCAGGTGCGCGGTCAGGTCGAGGATCTTCGCCGCCTCTTCGACCTTCGCCCGCACGGTCTTGTCGTCGACCTTGGCCAGCCGCAGCGGGAAGGCCATGTTCTCCCGGACGCTCATGTGCGGGTAGAGCGCGTAGGACTGGAACACCATGGCGATGTCCCGGTCCTTCGGCGCCTTCTCGTTGACGCGCTGCCCGTCGATCCGCAGCTCGCCGGCGGAGATGTCCTCCAGGCCGGCCACCATGTTCAGCGTCGTCGACTTCCCGCAGCCGGACGGGCCGACCAGGATGATGAACTCGCCGTCGGCGATGGTGATGTCCACGTCGGACACGGCGAGAGCGCCGTCGGGGTACTTCTTCGACACCTTGTCGAGCACGATCTCTGCCATAGCGCTACCCCTTCACCGCACCGGAGGTCAGCCCCGCCACGATGCGACGCTGGAAGAACAACACGAACACAATGATCGGGATGGTGATCACGACGGCGGCCGCGCACACCTGCCCGGTCGGGTCCTCGAACTGCGAGGACCCGGTGAAGAACGACAGCGCCGCCGGCACCGTGCGCGACGCCGTGGTCGACGTCAGCGAGATGGCGAACAGGAAGTCGTTCCAGCAGAAGATGAACACCAGGATGGCCGTGGTGAACACGCCCGGCGCGGCCAGCGGCGCGATCACCCGGCGGAACGCCTGCGCCGGCGTCGCGCCGTCCATCTTCGCCGCCTTCTCCAGCTCCCACGGGATTTCGCGGAAGAACGCCGACAGCGTGTAGATCGACAGCGGCAGCGCGAACGTGATGTAGGGCAGGATCAGGCCCGGCCACGTGTCGAACAGCCCGAGGTTCCGCTCGATGTTGAACAGCGGCGTCACCAGCGACACCTGCGGGAACATCGCGATCAGCAGGGACAGCCCGACCAGCAGCTGCTTGCCGGGGAAGTCCAGCCGGGCGATCGCGTACGCCGCCATCGTGCCCAGCACCACCGCGATCACCGTCGAGATGATCGCGATGCCGATCGAGTTGACCAGCGCCCGCAGGAACTCCGACGTCTGGAAGATGTCCGCGTAGTTCTGCCAGGTCCACGACTGCGGGACGAACGCCCCGTCGGTGATCGTGTCCTTGGTCTTGAACGACAGCGAAACCACCCAGAGCACCGGCACCAGCGCGAACACCAGCACGAGGATGTCGACGAGGCCCCACCTGACCTTGCGGCCCGTCGTGACGGTTCCCATCGTCATCAGCGCTTACCCCCGTTGTCCGAACCCGGTGCGGCCGTGCCGAACACCTTGATGAAGATGAACGCGATGATCGCCACCGTGATGAAGATCAGCACCGCCATCGTCGACCCGATGCCGAGGTTGAGGCCTTTGACCAGGTTGTCGTAGGTCTGCATGGACACCGAGCCGGTGTCCTGCGCGCCGTTGGTGAGCACGTAGATGTTGTCGAAGATGCGGAACGCGTCGAGCGTGCGGAACAGCAGCGCGACCAGGATCGCCGGCTTCATCACCGGCAGCATCACCTTCGTGAACCGCTGCCACGCGCTCGCGCCGTCCATCGCCGCGGCCTTGAGCAGGTCGTCCGGCACCAGCGCCAGGCCCGCCATCAGCAGCAGCGCCATGAACGGCGTGGTCTTCCACACCTCGGCGCCGATGATGATGAACAGCGACGGCCACTGCTCGGTGAGCGGGGCCGCGTCCGAGGCGAGCATGTTCGCCAGGTACCCGGTCTTCGGCGTCCACGCGTAGTACCACGAGAACGCCGCGACGACCGTGACGATGCCGTACGGGATCAGCGCGACGGTGCGGACCAGGCCGCGGCCGACGAGCGTCCGGTGCATGATCAGCGCCAGCGCCATGCCGAGCACGAACTCGATCGCCACCGACACCACGGTCAGGAGCATCGTGGTGCCGAACGCCGTCCACCAGTACGAACTGGACAGCACGGCCGCGTAGTTGTCGAAGCCGACGAACTGCTGCTGCGACGGGAACCGCAGGTCGTACCGCTGCAGCGACAGCCAGATCGAGTAGAGGATCGGGTAGCCGGTGACCGCGATCATCACGATGAACGCGGGCGCGCAGAGCCACAGCCCGAGCCGCCGCTCGGCCTTCTTCCCTTCGGACAGGACGGGTTTGCCCTTCTTGGGCGGGGCCGCCGCCGGGGCGGCCGTGGCCCCGGCGGTGCCGGCCGGGGTCGAGTCCTGGACGGTCACGGGATCACTCCCTTCGACTGGAGCGCGTCACCGAGCTGCTCGCGCAGCTTGGCCGCGGTGGCCTGCGGGTCGATGTCCGACGGCGGCGAAAGGATCTTCGACATGACCGTCGAGGCGTTCTGGTACGCCGGGGTCAGCGGACGCACCGCCGCCGTCTTGAGCGCGGCCAGGATGGCCTCGCGCATCGGGTACTGGGTCGCCATGTTCGGGTTGTCGGCCGACGCCGGCTTGCTCGGATCCAGCGGAACGTCGTTGTGGTACACCGATTCGATGCTCGGCGGCACGCCGTCGTTGATCGCGGAGATCTTCTGGCTTTCCGGGCTGCGCAGGCACAGCGCCGCCTCGAAGGCCTCCGGCTTGTGCTGCGAATAGGTGCTGACGGCCAGGTCGAACCCGCCGATCGTGGTCCGGGCGGGCACGCCGGGCGCGGCCGCCGGGTAGACCGCCCACTTGAAGTGCGGCAGGTCCGCCTTCTTGTCCTTGGCGTAGGCGGCGTAGACGTAGGGCCAGTTGAGCTGGAACGCCGCCTGGCCGCGCTGGAACGCCTGCCGGATGTCGTCTTCCTTCATGTTGCTCAGCGACGGGTCGGTGAGCCCGGAGGTCGAGACCTTCTTGAGCAGTTCCAGCGCCTTGACGGCACCGTCGTCCATCACCACGGACTTGCCGTCGTCGGACAGGATGTGCCCGCCCATCGACGCGACCAGCGTGTTGTAGAAGACCACCAGGCCTTCGTACTGCGCGCCGGTGAACACGATCTCGTACGGCTTGCCCTGGGACTTCAGCTCCTGGGACTTCTGCATCATCTCGTCCCACGTCGCCGGCGGTCTCGGCGTGACGCGGTCGTCGTACCAGAGCAGCTGCACGTTGGTGTTCTTCGTGGCCGCGTAGAGCTTCCCGTTGTGGGTCGCGGTGTCCAGCGGTCCCTGCAGCACCCCCTGCGACGCCTCGGCCTTGTTCTGGCCGGTCCACTCCTCGGCCCAGCCGGCCTCGGCGAACTCCGAGACCCACGTGACGTCGAGCCCCAGGATGTCCATGGCGGTGTCACCCGCCGCCAGCCGGCGCGCCATCTGCAGCCGCTGGTCGTCCGCCCCGCGGGGCAGCTTGTTGTAGACGATCTCGTACTTGCCGGCGGCTTTCTGGTTGCAGCCGTCGACAACCTTCTGGAAGTTGTCCTCGGGCGACATGTAGACGTTGATCTTGAGCCCGGAACTCGTGCCGCAACCGGCGAGCACGCCGGTCACCAATGCCCCTGCCCCCAGCAGGACGGCGGTGCGGCCGGGCGACCGTCCTCGTTTACCCGCGCCGATCCTCTTCCCCATAAGGCCTCCTCACCCGCGTGCACGCCGGTTACCGCGGTACCCGGAGGGCACCGCGGCGCGATGAGGCGAAACCGCGCCAGCACCCCGACGTGCTAGTGCTCGGGCCGCCGCGCTGGTTGGGCGAGGCCGCCCGACTGTGTCGGCCAACTTATGCCGGGCGATCACACCCCGCAAGCAGTATCGGTAACGATTCAGCCCACCGCGCGTCGAATTGTGATTTTTCCCTGCTAGGAGCGGGGTTCTAGGGGTTGGCCGTCGGCGGTTTGAGAGCGAGCTTCGCCAGCAGTTCCCGGCCCTGTTCGGCCGAGCGCGGCTGGCACAGGACGTCGTAGCGGCCGGCGACGAGCTGGCTCGCCGAGGAGAAGTCCCGGCGGCGGCCCCGCGACATGCTGTACCCGATGGCGGCGAACATCAGCCCGGACAGCACCCCGAGCACGACCCCGGTCAGCACCTGCAACGCGAAGCCCTGGTTGACGAACAACCCCAGCAGCAGCCCCGCGAACAGGCCGAACCACGCACCGGACACCGCGCCGGTGCCGAGCACGCGGCCCCAGGTGAGCCGCCCGATCACGCGCTCGACGAGCATCAGGTCGACCCCGACGATCGTGACGTCGCCGACGGCGAACTCGCTTTCGGCGAGGAAGTCGACCGCCTGCTGCGCCTCGCCGTAGGTCGCGTACGACCCGATCGGCCAGCCGGTCGGCGGGGTCGGCAGCCGCGGCAGGCCACCGGGCGCCCGCCCCCCGCCAAAGGGACTACTCACATCATCACCTGCGCACTCGTTGTCCGGGCGTCCATCTTGTCAAGAACGCCCGGACCGTGCGAGCCGCTTAGCCCGAAAGGCCGGGCGGTCGATTGTCGACAGAGCGACAAACCGGCGGGGGCACTTTCACGGGAAAGTGCCCTTCAGGAACGGGACTTGTACTCCCGCAGCAGGCCGCGGCTGATGATCGTCTTCTGGATCTCGCTGGTGCCCTCGCCGATCAGCAGGAACGGCGCCTCGCGCATCAGGCGCTCGATCTCGTACTCCTTCGAGTACCCGTAACCGCCGTGGATGCGGAACGCGTCCTGGGTGACCTCGGCGCAGTATTCGGAAGCGATCAGCTTCGCCATCCCGGCCTCGACGTCGTTGCGCGCGCCGGAGTCCTTGAGCCGGGCGGCGTTCACCATCATCAGGTGCGCCGCTTCGACCTTGGTCGCCATCTCGGCCAGCTTGAACGCCACGGCCTGGTGCTCGGCGATCGCCTTGCCGAACGTCTTGCGCTGCTGGGCGTACTCCACGGCGAGTTCGAACGCCCGGATCGCGATGCCGCAGGCGCGCGCGGCGACGTTCACGCGGCCGACCTCCACACCGTCCATCATGTACGCGAAGCCCTTGCCCGGCGCTTCGCCGAGGACCATGTCGGCACCGATCTCGTAGCCGTCGAAGACCGCCTCGGTCGTGTCGACGCCCTTGTAACCCATCTTGTCGATCTTGCCGGGGATGGTGAGCCCGGGCGCGACCTCGCCGAAGCCCTCGGGCTTCTCGACCAGGAACGTGGTCAGGTTCTGGTGGGGCTTCTCCGCGCCTTCGTCGGTCTTGACCAGCAGCGCGATCAGGTTGGACGACCCGCCGTTCGTCAGCCACATCTTCGAGCCGTCGATGACGTAGCCACCGTCGGTCTTCTTCGCCTTCGTCTTGATCGCGGCGACGTCCGAACCGAGGTCGGGCTCGGACATCGAGAACGAGCCGCGGACCTCGCCGGTGGCCATCCGCGGCAGGAAGTGCTGCTTCTGCGCTTCGGTGCCGTGGCGGGTGATCATGTGCGCCACGATGAAGTGGGTGTTGATCACGCCGGAGACGCTCATCCAGCCCCGCGCGATCTCCTCGACGACCAGCGCGTAGGTCAGCAGCGATTCGCCGAGCCCGCCGTACTCCTCCGGGATGGTGATCCCGAACAGGCCCATTTCCTTCATCCCCGCGACGATGTCGGCGGGGTAGGTGTCGGCGTGTTCGAGCTCCTGCGCGTGCGGGATGACCTCCTTATCCACGAACTGGCGGACGGTCGCGAGGATCTCCGACTGCACGTCGGTCAGGCCGGCGGTCTGGGCGAGACGGGCCATCACGGCTCCCTTTCCGGAGTACGACGCCGCTCCCGGCGCTGGGTTACCGGTGAGTATGACCCGAAAGCCGAAACCCTGCTATGAGGGCGCTCACGCTCGGCGGGTCCGGCCCCGTAAAGTGCGACGGGAGGGGAGAGATCATGACTTATCCGCAGGACCCGAACAACCCGTACGGCGGGCAGCCGCCGTCGGGGGGTTACCAGCAGCCCGGCTACCAGCAGCCCGGTTACGACCAGCCCGGCTACAGCCAGCCCGGTTACGGTCAGCCTGGTTACGGTCAGCAGTACCCGAGCGGTGGTTATCCGCAGTACTCCGGCTACCCGGGGATGCCGGGGCCGCGCGAAGGCTCGGGCCTCGCGGTGGGCGCGCTCGTCTGCTCGATCCTCGGCTTCGTCCTGTGCTTCCTGATCGGCGTCGCCGGCATCATCATGGGCCACATCGCCCACGGCAAGGCCAAGCGCGGCGAAGCCGAAGGCCAGGGTGTCGCGCTCGCGGCGATCATCGTGGGCTACGCCGGGATCGCGCTCAACATCGCGTTCTTCGCGCTCGGGATCGCGCTCGGCTTCCTCGGCTACGCGTGACCCGGACGCCGGGGCGCCCCCCGTTTTCGACTCTACCGGCGACCACCGACAATTCCGCCGAGCCGTCGGCCTCCCACCCGCACCGAGGGGACCCGTCATGACCGACCTGTCCGGGGACAAGGACCGCCCGGCCGCCGACCCGGCCGCGGCGTACGACCCGCCGCCGGCGGCCGACCCCGCGCCGTACGAGCCGGAGAACTACGACCCGCCCGCGGCCGACGCCACGATCGCCTCGGAAACGCCTTCGGACCCGCCCGCCGCCGATGTCCCCGTCACCGAAGCCGCCGCCACGGAGGTCCCGGCGGCCGAAGTCCCGGCGGCCGAAGTCCCGGCGGGCTGGGAGCCGACCGTCGCCGCCGAGCAGCCGGGCCAGCTGCCGCCGGGGGCGTACGAAACGCCGGCGGCCTACATCCCCGGCACGCCGTACGCACCGCCGCCGCCCGGTCAGCCGGTCCCCCAGGCCTACCAGCAGCAGCCGTACCCGCCCGCCTACGGGCAGCCGTACGCCGCACCGGCGCCGTACGGGCAGCCGTACGGCCAGGGGTATGCGACGCCGCCGCGCAGCCACAACGCACTCGCGATCGGCGCTCTCGTGTGCTCCATCCTGGGCTTCTGCTCCGGGATCACCGCGCTCGCCGGGCTCGTCATGGGCCACATCGCGCTGAGCAAGACCAACCGCGGCGAAGCGGGCGGCCGCGGGCTGGCCACGGCCGCCGTGATCGTCGGCTACGTCGTGGTCGCGCTCTGGGTCGGGTTCTTCACCACCCTGATCATCCTGGGCACGAACGGCTACCTGGGCAGCTAGTCCGCCGACGGCAGCACCGCGTCGCCTGGACTGCGTGGCGACGGCGTCGCGTGGCCGTTCACCTCCGGCTTCGCCTCGACCTGCTCCGGCTGCGGTTCGGGTGCGGCGGCCGGCGCCGGGGCAGCCGGCTTCGGCGTCTGCGCGTCGAGGAACCGCAGCAGCTCGACCGGGAACGGCAGCACCAGCGTCGAGTTCTTCTCCGACGACACCTGCACGACGGTCTCGAGCAGCCGCAGCTGCAACGCCGCCGGGGTGTCGGCCATCTGCGCGGCCGCCTGCGAGAGCTTGTACGACGCCTGCAGCTCACCGTCGGCGGAGATGACGCGCGCGCGTCGTTCCCGCTCCGCCTCGGCTTGGCGCGACATCGAGCGCTTCATCGCCTCCGGCAGGGCGACGTCCTTGATCTCGACGCGGTCGATGTGGATGCCCCAGTCCAGCGCCGGGCTGTCGATCATCAGCTCCAGGCCCTCGTTGAGGCGCTCGCGGTTGGAGAGCAGGTCGTCGAGGTCGCTCTTGCCGATGATCGAGCGCAGCGACGTCTGCGCGACCTGGCCGACCGCCGAGCGGTAGTCCTGCACGTTGACCGCCGCGACCACCGGGTCGATGACCTTGAAGTAGACGACGGCGTCGACGCGGACCGTGACGTTGTCGCGGGTGATGCCGTCCTGGGCGGGCACGGGCATGGTCACGATCTGCATGTTGACCTTCTGCAGCCGGTCCGCGAACGGCACCAGCAGGGCCAGCCCGGGTTCCTGGACCCGCGACCGCACCCGCCCGAACCGGTAGACCAGTCCGCGTTCGTACTGCTTGACGACGCGCACGCTCGACGCGAGCCAGGCCCCACCCGCGATGACGACGGCGCTGAAGATCTCCACCAGCATGGCTGCCTCCGGGGGCTTCCGACAAGCCCTGAAAGCCCAGCGTACGCCCGCGCCGACCGTGACGAAATGCGCTGGACCGGCTCACCAGACTGGGGTGGTGACCGATCTCCGCGTCCCGCCGCTGTTCGCCGCCCGTGCGCCGAAGGTGCTCGGGCGGGAGGCCGTCCCGTGGCTCGCCGCCCTGCCGGAGCTCGCCGCGGCGTACGCCCGCAAGTGGGACCTGGCGTTCGAGGGCGAAGCCATGCACGGCTACGTCGGCGTGGTGCAGCCCGCGCGGCTGCCCGACGGCACGCCGGTGGTGCTGAAGCTCGGCTGGCGGGACGCCGAGTCCGACGGCGAACCGCTGGCACTGTCCACATGGGCCGGTCGGGGTGCGGTGCTGCTGCTGGCTTCCGCGCCCGACGACGGCGTCCTGCTGCTCGAACGGCTCGACCCCGGGCGCACCCTCGACGACCTCCCGCTGCGCTCGGCGGTCCCGCTCATCGGCGGCCTGGCGCGGCGCTTGGCCGTCCCGGCACCCGTGTCGATGCGCCGGCGCCTGCGGGCCGAGGCCGCGCGGCTGACCGAAGAACTCCCCCGCCGCTGGTCCGAGCTCGGCGAGCCGTTCGACCGGCGGCTGGTCGCCGACGCCGTCGCGATCTGCCGCGAACTCGGGCCGTCGGCGGCTGAAGTCCTGGTGAACGAGGATCTGCACTTCCAGAACGTCCTCGCGGGTACCCGTGAGCCGTGGCTGGTGATCGACCCGAAACCGCTGGCGGGAGACCTCGAGTGGGGCGTGATCCCGTTGTTCTGGAACCGCTTCGGAGAGTCCACACCGGACGAACGGTTCGCGGTGATCGTCGCGTCGCAGGAGCTGGACCCGGCGAAGGCACGGGCCTGGACGCTCGTGCGGGCCGTGCAGAACTGGATCTGGATGCTCGAGGAATTCGCGGAATCGGGCGAAGACAGCGACGACCCGGCCTTGATCACAGTGACATCCGGGGCTTCGCCCCGGGCCGGGGGCTCCGCCACCCGGACCCCCGAAATAAGCGGGGTGGCGGAGATCGCTGTCTGGGCAGCCAGCCGATAGTGTCTGCCCCATGGCCGGGGTCAACAGGGTTTTCGCAGCTCAGCTGTCCGGGTTGCCGGTTTTCGGCCCCGACGGCGAGTCGATCGGCCGGGTCCGCGACCTGGTCGCCGGGCTGCGGCTGGACGCGCAGCCGCCGCGGATCCTCGGGCTGGTCGTCGAACTGAGTACCCGGCGGCGCGTCTTCGTGCCGATGCTGCGGGTCACCTCGATCGAGCCGACCGCCGTCACGCTCGCCACCGGCTCGGTCAACATGCGCCAGTTCAACCAGCGCCCCAACGAGGTCCTGGTGCTCGGCCAGCTGCTCGACGCGCACGCGACGCTGGCCGGCCCGGGCACCCGGATCACCGTCGTCGACGCCGGCATGGAGCCGACCCGCACCCGTGACTGGGTCCTGGCCAAGCTCGCCATCCGCGAGCGGCGCCTCGGGCTGGGCCGCCGCCGGTCGACGATGCAGGTGCTGCCGTGGTCGGAGGTGGCCGGGCTCGGCCTGGCCGACCTCGCGCGCCAGCCCCAGGGCGCCGGGCAGCTGCTCATGCTGTTCGACACCATGCGCCCGGCCGACATCGCCGCGACCGTGCGCGACCTGCCGCTCAAGCGCCGCCACGAGGTCGCCGACGCGATGGACGACGAGCGCCTCGCCGACGTCATCGAAGAGCTGCCGGACGACGACCAGAAGGAGCTGCTGGCCTACCTGGCCGAGGAGCGCGCGGCCGACGTCCTGGAGGCGATGAACCCCGACGACGCGGCCGACCTGCTGGCCGAGCTGGCCCCGGCCGACCAGAGCCGGCTGCTGGAGCTGATGGAGCCGGAGGAGTCCGCGCCGGTCAAGCGGCTGCTGGAGTACTCGTCGGACACCGCGGGCGGCCTGATGACGCCGGAGCCGGTGGTGCTGACCCCGGACACGACGATCGCCGAGGCGCTGGCCCACATCCGCAACGCCGAGCTGCCGCCGGCGCTGGCCAGCATGGTGTTCGTCTGCCGGCCGCCGACCGCGACACCGACCGGGCGGTACGTCGGCGTCGTCCACTTCCAGCGCCTCCTGCGGGAGCCGCCCGCGGAGCTGGTCGCCAGCGCCGTCGACACGGGCCTGCCGCCGCTGAAACCGAAGGCCTCGCTGGCCGAGGTCACGCGGTACTTCGCGGCCTACAACCTGACCTGCGGCCCGGTCGTCGACGCCGAGGACCACCTGATCGGCGCGGTGACCGTCGACGACGTCCTCGACCACCTGCTGCCGGAGGACTGGCGCGAAACCGGGCTCCACGACACCTTGGAGGAAGAGCGTGCCTGAGCTGACTTCGGGACGGCGGCTGGACCAGCCCCGCGGCCAAGCGCGGTTCAGGCTGAACATCGACCCGGACTCCTTCGGCCGGTTCACCGAGCGGATCGCGCGGTTCCTGGGGACCGGGAAGTACCTGTTCTGGCAGACGCTGCTCGTCGTCGTCTGGATCGTGCTGAACATCACGGCGGTGTCGCTGCAGTGGGACCCGTACCCGTTCATCCTGCTCAACCTGGCTTTTTCGACGCAGGCGGCGTACGCGGCGCCGTTGATCCTGCTGGCGCAGAACCGGCAGGACGACCGCGACCGCGTCTCCCTGGAAGAGGACCGCAACCGGGCGGCCCAGACCAAGGCCGACACGGAGTACCTGGCCAGGGAGCTCGCGGCGCTGCGGCTGGCGATCGGCGAGGTGGCCACGCGCGACTACCTGCGCAGCGAGCTCGACCGGCTGCGGGAGGACCTGGACGTAAAGCCCAAGAAGTCACGCACTCCTACCGGCTCGTAACATGGACGGGGTGACCAGCACCCAGCAGCTCCCCAGCGTCGACGACGTCCGCAGCGCGCTGAAGAGCGTGCAAGACCCGGAGATCCGGAAACCCATCACGGACCTGGGGATGGTCAAGGACG
Organism: Amycolatopsis sp. lyj-23; assembly: GCF_046549135.1. Classification (NCBI taxonomy): domain Bacteria; kingdom Bacillati; phylum Actinomycetota; class Actinomycetes; order Pseudonocardiales; family Pseudonocardiaceae; genus Amycolatopsis; species Amycolatopsis sp. lyj-23. The sequence continues at coordinate 163,334 of NZ_JAJPWN010000008.1, forward strand.
TGGCCGTCGGCGCCGACGGCGTCGTGACGGTCGGCATCTACCTGACGGTGGCCGGCTGCCCGCTGAAGGCGACGCTGACCAACGACACGAAGGCGGCCGTCTCGAAGCTCCCGGGCGTGGCCGACGTCCGGGTCGAGCTGGACGTGATGAGCGACGAGCAGCGCTCCGAGCTGCGCAAGTCCCTGCGCGGCGACGCGGCCGAGCCGGTGATCCCGTTCGCGCAGCCGGGCTCGATGACCCGGGTGTACTGCGTGGCGTCGGGCAAGGGCGGCGTGGGCAAGTCGTCGGTGACGGTGAACCTGGCGGCGGCGATGGCCGCGCGCGGCCTGTCGGTGGGCGTGGTGGACGCGGACATCTACGGGCACTCGATCCCCCGCATGCTGGGCGCGCGCGAGAAGCCGACCAAGGTCGACACGATGATCATGCCGCCGCAGGCCCACGGCGTGAAGGTGATCTCGATCGGCATGTTCACCCCGGGCAACACCCCGGTGGTCTGGCGCGGCCCGATGCTGCACCGGGCGCTGCAGCAGTTCCTGGCGGACGTGTTCTGGGGCGACCTGGACATCCTCCTGCTGGACCTGCCCCCGGGCACGGGCGACATCGCGATTTCGGTGGCCCAGCTGATCCCGAACGCGGAGATCCTGGTGGTGACCACGCCCCAGCAGGCAGCGGCCGAGGTGGCCGAGCGAGCGGGCGCGATCGCCCTGCAGACGCGCCAGCGAGTGGCGGGGGTCATCGAGAACATGTCGTGGCTGGAGACGCCGTCCGGCGAGCGCATGGAGATCTTCGGCTCCGGCGGCGGTCAGACGGTGGCGGATTCGCTGACGAAGTCGATCGGCTCGGAGGTCCCCCTGCTGGGCCAGGTCCCGATGGACCCCCGAGTGGTCGCCCAGGGCGACGCGGGCACCCCGATCGTGCTGTCCGAGCCGGAGGCCCCGGCCTCGGCGGTGCTCAGCGACGTGGCGAAGAAGCTCTCGGTCCGGGCGCGGGGGCTGGCGGGGATGATGCTGAACGTGACCCCGGCGGGCCGCTGAGCGAAGGCCGCCGCCGGTCCGCGGGCCGGCGGCGGTCGGCACCGCTTCGAACCGGCTCGGCAGTCACCTGAAGATCAGCAATTCGGCGCCGGAAGCGATCGTCAGAGAACGGTAGCCGCCGACTCACCCGACCGGCGGCGGCCAGAACAGCCGCGGTTTTTGCAGGCCTCCCGGCCCAGAAGACCCCCAGAAACTCCCCCACCCTCTCCGGGGGGCGTCCCCAGGTCCATTCTATCGAGACCCCCCGACGAAAACCCCGAAAAGGCCGCCGCGCGGCCTGCTTGTCCACATCACGGCCGGCCTGTGGACGGCCGTGCCTCGCGTCGGTAGCCGTAGTGGATCAGGCCCGGGTGCAGCTTCCCCACCTGGTCGTACAGCGCGCGACCCGGGGCGTCTTCAAGCGTGTTCCAGTACAACCCCGGGTAACCCTGCTCCTCGGCGTCCCGCGCCACCCACTCGATCATCGCCCTCGCGACACCCCTCCGACGGGCCCGGGCCGCCACGAACAGGTCCGCCAGGTAGCACTTCCCCGCGTACCAGACACTCGCGTGGAACAGGTAGTGCGCGAACCCCACCAGCTCGCCGTCCAGCCGGGCGCCGATCCCGCGGATCCGCTCGTCGTCGAGCAGGCGCCGCCAGGTGCGTTCGTAGGCGTCGTCGCTGCGGGAAACGTCGAAGTACGCGTCCTTGCCGCGGGCCAGGACCTCCCAGCGGGCGCGGTCGGATCCGGTGAGGAAACCGATGTCGGCTATGTCGCGTCCGGGTCGATCGGTGGACGCTCGCCCGGCTTGAGCGGTTCCGGCGCCGGCTGGGTCTGGCCGCCCGCGTAACCGTTCGACGGCGTGCTGCTGCCGTTCGTGATGCCCTTGAGGCCGAGCGGGTCGGTGTCACCGTCGAACAGGTGCTGCGTCACGACCCGCTTCGGGTCGAAGTTCCGCAGTCCGCGCAGGTCCTCCAGCGGCTTGCGCAGCTGGTCGAACTCCGGGCCCATCTCCTCGCGGAGCTGCTCCTTCGCGCCGTTCGCGAACTCGCGGACCTTGCGCAAGCTCTTCGCCAGCCAGGACGCCGCCTCCGGCAGCCGTTCCGGACCGAGGATGAACAGACCGGCGATGATGAGGACGAGGATTTCGCCCCACCCGACGCTGTCGAACACCAGTCAACCTCCGCAGAAGAACCTACCCGCCCAGGGTACCCGCCACCCGCCGCGCTCCGGCAGGCCGAACGCGGGAACTCAGTCGGAAGCCAGGGTTACGTCGACGACGAAGCTGGCGCCGTCGCGGGCCAGCTGCACCGGGACCACTTCGCCGACGTCGTGCGCGCGGACGGCGACCGTCAGTTCCGCGGAGTCGCGGACTAGCCGGCTGCCGATCTTCGTGATGACGTCGCCTTCCTTGATGCCCGCGTTCGCCGCCGGGCCGCCGGGCGCGACGTTCTTGACCTGGGCACCCATCGTGGACGACCCGGCGACCGTCGACGACGCGTTGATGCCGATGTCGGCGTGCTGGACCTTGCCGTCCTTGATCAGCGCCTTCGCGATCTTGATCGCGTAGTCGCTCGGGATGGCGAAGCCGATGCCGATGCTGCCGCCGTCCGCGCCCGCCGAGCGGATCGACGAGTTGATGCCGACGAGCGCGCCGGTGGAGTCGACGAGCGCGCCACCCGAGTTGCCGTGGTTGATCGCGGCGTCGGTCTGGATGGCTTCGTAGGTGACGGGCGGGGCGCCGTTGTCGCCGCCCGCGGTGATCGGCCGGTTCAGCGCGCTGACGATGCCGGCGGTCACCGAGTTCTGCAGCGCGAGCGGCGAGCCGATCGCCATCACGGTGTCGCCGACCTGCAGGTCCGCGGACTTGCCGACCTGCAGCACGGTCGGGTTGGTGACGTTGACCTTCACGACGGCGAGGTCGGTCTTCTGGTCGGCGCCGACGAGCTTGGCTTCGGTGCGCGTGCCGTCGATGAAGACGGCGGTGACCTTGACGCCCGGGTCCGCGGCGGCGGAGGCGATGACGTGCTCGTTGGTGAGGATGTAGCCCTGCGGGTCGATCATGACGCCGGAGCCCTGCTCGCCGGATTCGGCGCCGGGCTTGAAGACCTCGAGCGAGACGACGGCGGGCGCGACGCGCTTGGCGATTTCGGCGACGGACCCGGCGGGGCGTTCCTTGCCGGCCTCGGCTTCGGCGATGGTGGCGGAGCCGGTGAGCTCGGTGCCGGTGTCGGCGACCCACCAGCCGACGAAGCCACCGGCGGCGCCGATGAGCAGCGCGACGACACCGAGCAGGACGAGCGCCTTCGGCTGCACGCGCCGCCCGAAGAGCACCTCGGGCAGGCTGAGCAGCGCACCGGGCGGCCGCTTGGCGGGCTTTTCCTCGTCTTCGGCGGGCACGGCGGGCCCGGCGAGCACGGCGGCGGCACCGGGATCACGCCACGGATCGCGGGTACCGGTCCACAGGGGCGGCTCGGTTTCGGGTGCGTCACCGGTGGCTTCGCGGGGCCGTTCGAGCAGGACACCTTCGGCACCGGGCGGCCGCCTGAAGGCCTCGGCGAGCGACTCGGGCGCGGGCGGAGCGAGGTTGACGCCGTTGGATTTCTGCGGCGAATAGAGCTTGTCGAACGCCCCGTCGACCCCTTGCGGCCTGCCGAACACGGCGGCCTGCGCCGGGTCGACAGCGGGCCGCGCGAGCGGCCGCGGGCCCAGCCGGTCGGCATCACGCGCGCCGGGCTGCTCGGGATTCACGTTCGGCTCGGTCATCATTCCCCGGTGCAGAAGATCAGGTGGCTGGGCGTGACGATACCCAAGCCCAGTGCTCCGAGTCTGCCGGTCCAGGGGTGAAGTGGCTGTTTCTTGGCTGGTTGTCCCCAGAGTGGCTGTGATGTGGACAAAACGGCGTCCAGGGGCGTTGAGCGGCGGTTTTCGTCGGGGGGTGGCGATAGGCTGGACATGGGCACGCCCCCCTAGGGAGGGCGGGGGCTGCGCTGGGGGCAGTCGTTTCGCTCGGCACTTTGATGGGGCCGCCACCCCGAAGCCGGATTGTCACTACGGACGGTGGTCCCGCGTCAAGGCGGGAAAGCGTGCCTTGACCCGGCACCATCGTCCGTGTTTTTGGCTTCGTATCGGGGTGGGCGGGGAGGTCTGGGGGGGGGACGCCCGTCAGGGCCTCGGCGTCGCCGTTCACGCTGGGGCTTCTGCCCCTGGAAGGGTTGGGGCCGGTTGTCGGGCCGCGCCGCCGAGCGTGCCCCTCGTCTGCGAGCCCTCCCCGGACACACCGAAGGCCGCCGCGAAACCGAATTCGCAGCGGCCTTCAAAGTTCGCTCAGCGGATGCCCGCGGGTACTGCCACCGGGGTCGTGCTCACCGGCGTCGAAACCGGCGCCAACGGTTGCTGTGGCACCGCCATCTGCGCCGGCAAGAGGTTCGCCGGCTGGGGTGCGCCGCCGCCTGTCTCAGGAGCTCCGTCGCCGTCTGCCGATGTTCCCACCAGGGCCAGTGCGCTCAGCACCAGGCCCGAAACCACCACGCCCGCGCCCTGTGCCGCGCGGCGCTTGAAACGGCCGCCGCCGAGGACGTTCGGGGACTGGCCCAGCGGAGCCGATGATCCCAACGGCGCCACACCACCCAGAACGCCCGAATCGCGCAGGCCCGCGACCCGTTCGGGGCGCTGGACCGCGACCAGCTGGCCGTCCGCGGTGATCGCCAGGTTGTCCGGCGTGCTCGGGAGCTCGGTGTGCTGCGGGATCGACTGGAGGCTCGCCAGGAAGCCGGCCGACATCGAGGGCGCGCCCGCCCGGCGGATCGCCTCGACCGCCTGACGCTGCGCCTGCACCTCGGCCGCGCACGCTGCGCAGCGGGTCATGTGCGACGCCGCGCGGTCGCGTGCGCCGTGGGAAAGCTCGCCGTCGACGAACGCCACCACGACGTCCGGCAGCAGGTGCGACTCGGGGAGTGCCCAGCCTCGCGGTGCGGTCATACCGTCACCTTCGCAGATTGCGGTGCGTGAGCGCGACGACGCTCGAGCGACGCGCGCAGCGCCTGGCGCCCGCGGTGGATGCGGCTGCGGACGGTGCCCAGCTTGACGTTCAGGGTCGCGCCGATCTCCTCGTACGACAGCCCTTCGACGTCGCACAGCACCACGGCGGCGCGGAACTCCGGGGGCAGCTCGTCGAGCGCCGCCTGCAGGTCCGGGTCCAGGTGGGTGTCCGTGTAGACCTGCTCGGGGCTGGGGTCGTCGCCCACGATGCGGTCGGTGTCCTCCGGCAGGCCTTCCATCCGCACGCGCGAGCGGCGGCGGGCCATGTCCAGGAACAGGTTGGTGGTGATCCGGTGCAGCCAGCCCTCGAACGTGCCGGGCTTGTAGGACGCCAGTGAGCGGAAGACCCGGATGAAGGTCTCCTGCGTGAGGTCCTCGGCGTCGTGGGTGTTGCCGGTCAGGCGGTAGGCGAGCCGGTAGACCCGGTCGCCGTGTTCACGGACGACCTCGTCCCAGGACGGGGGCGTCCAGGCCACCTCGTCCAGGCTCACGGGCTCGGCCCCGGTGTCGGCAACGGCGTTCTGCATCGCGGGAGCAGGCACCTCCATCAGCGTTTCTCCTGTCTGCTCCACCCAACGCGGGCCCTCGGCACGGTGTTCCCGTGTGTTCGGATTTCAGTCTCTCGGGGTTCCTTATGGTTCTAGTGAGACTGGACTGAGAGCAGCCTGAGAACTTCTTCCCGGGTGCTTACCAGGGAGCCTGCGCGGATTTATCGACAACCAACGCTAACCTCCGTGCGTGAACACGCCCACCCCTGCGGCCGCACCGGCCGATTCCGGGTTCGTCGACGGGTACCTGCCCGACGACGAGGTGCTGTCTTCGGCGCGGGCGCGGGCCGAGGACCTGGGCTGCACCCCGCTCAGCGCGGGTGCGGGCGCGACACTGCGCTTCCTGGCCGCGACGCTGCGCGCGAAGGCCGTCGTCGAAGTCGGCACGGGCGCGGGGGTGAGCGGACTGAGCCTGCTGCGCGGCATGGCCCCCGACGGCGTCCTGACCTCGATCGACGTCGAGCCGGAGTACCAGCGGGCGGCGCGCGCGACGTTCCGCGAGGCGGGCTTCGCCCCGGGCCGGACGCGCCTGATCATCGGCCGCGCCCTGGACGTGCTGCAGCGGCTCACGCCGGGCGGCTACGACCTGGTGTTCGTCGATTCCGCGCACATCGAGTACCCCGGCTGCTACGAGCTGGGCGTGTCGCTGCTGCGGCGCGGCGGGATCATCGCGTTCCACAACGTCCTGGCGGGTGGCCGGGTGATCGACCCGGCCCACCGCGATCCGGAGACGCTGGCCCTGCGCGAAGTGGCGAGGGCGTTCCGGGAGGACGAGCGCCTGGTCCCGGCGCTGCTCCCGGTGGGCGGCGGACTGCTGGTCGGCGCGGCTACCTGACCTCTTGTCCACAGGCAGGCCGGGCTGTGGACAACTGACTGTTCCGGAGCGGTTTCGTCGGTGGGGGCCGGTAGACTGGAACTGGGGACGCCCCCCGGAGAGGGCGGGGGCTGGGTTGGGGGCGAGGGGCCGGCGTCAGGGCCCTGTTTCAGCCCACCTCGACCAGTTCACGGCGTTCGGCACCCACCCGCGTCCCGAACCCCACCGCCGCCACCGCCAGCAGCAGCCACACCGCCACGGCCGCGATCAGCCACGCCCACCCCGCGTGCCCGTACACCCACGCTCCAGCGGCCCCGCCGACACTGCTGCCCAGGTAGTACGTCGCCGTGTACGTGCCGCCCACCTGGCCGCGGGCGCTCTCCGGTGCGTCGGCCGCCGCCCAGCCGTTCGCTACCGCGTGGGCCGCGAAGAACGCGCACGTCAGCACCAAGAAACCCGCGATCACCAGCGGCAACGAGTCCGGCAGCGTCAGCGCCGCCCCGGCCGCCGTCAGCAGGAGCGCTCCGATCAACGCCCGGCGGCGGCCCACCCGCGCCACCAGCCGTCCCGCCGCTGCCGAGGACACCGAGCCCGTTGCGTACGCCAGGAACACCAGCGACGCGATCGCCGGTGACAGGCTCAGCGGCTCGCCCGTCAGGCGGAATCCCGCAGCGTTGTAGAGCGCGACGAACGAGCCCATCGCCAGCAGCGCGACCGCGTACTGCGCCAGCAGCACCGGCTTGCTCAGCGCGGTCACCAATCCCCGCGTGACGTCCTGCAGCCGCGCGTTGCCCGTCGGCCGGGTGCCCGGCGGCAGCGTCACGACCGTCACCGCCGAGCACACCGCTCCCACCAGCGCCACGACCAGCAGCGCGCCGCGCCAGCCGAGCGGGCCGGCCGTGAACCCGCTGGCCAGCCTGCCGAGCATGCCGCCGACCGTGTTGCCCGCGATCATCGCGCCGACCGCCGCCGCGACGCCCGCTCGGCCGAGCCGTTCGGCCAGGTACGCCGCCGCCACGCCGGGGAAGCCAGCGATCGCGACGCCCTGCAGCGCGCGCAGGACCAGCAGCGCCGGGTACGACGGCATCAGCGGCAGCAGCAGGCCGAACACGACCGACGCGATGACCGACGTCAGGATCACCGGACGGCGGCCGACCACTTCGGACAGCGCCGCGATGGGCAGGACCGCGATGGCGAGCGCGCCGGTCGCGACGCTGATCGCCAGCGCTGCGCCGCCGGGATCCAGGTGGTACTGCGCGGCGAGTTGCGGCAGCACCGGCTGCGGCGCGTAGAGCAGGGCGAACGAGGAGATCCCCGCCGCGGCGACGGCGGTCTTGACTCGGCGGGAGGAAGTCACCTCCCGAAAGTAAGCAGGCCTAACCAATACGTCCAATGCACTTGCCTGGCAGGATCGATGCGATGACGTATGACTCGCTGTCCGCGCAGGTCGCGCCGCACTTGCCGCTGCTCGCCGCGCTGCGGGAGACGAGGAACGTCACACGCGCGGCCGAGCTGCTCGGCGTGCCGCAGCCGACCGTGAGCCGCCGGTTGGCGGCGCTGGCGGACGCGCTGGGCGCGCCGCTGACGGTCCCCGACGGCCGCGGCATCCGGCTGACGCGCGCGGCGGAACTGCTGGCCGAGGCGGCCGAGCGCGGGCTGGCGGCGCTGGAGACCGGCGTCCGGCTGGCACGCGAGGAGGTGTCGCCGGAGTCGGGGCACGTCGTGCTGGGGTTCCTGCACCTGCTGGGGCGGTCGTTGGTGCCTTCGCTGCTGCGCGGGTACCGAGCGCGGTACCCGGGGGTGCGGTTCACGCTGGTGCAGGGCTCGCGGCAGGAGATGGTCGACCGGCTGGCGGGCGGCGAACTGGACTTGGCGCTGGTGGCGCCGCTGCCCGACGTCCCGGCGCTGGCCTGCGCGGGCTTGGTGGACGAGGAGATCCTGCTGTCGGTCCCGGCCGGCCACCGCCTGGCGGGCCGGCGGTCGGTGCGAGTGGCGGAGCTGGCTTCGGAGGAGTTCGTGCTGCTCGAGCCGGGGTACGGCGTCCGGACGCTGACGGACGAGCTGTGTGCGGCGGCGGGGTTCACGCCGCGGATCGCGTTCGAGGGTCAGGAGTCGGATACGGTTCGCGGGCTGGTGGCGGCGGGGTTGGGGGTGGCGCTGCTGCCGCGGTTCGGCCCCGGTAGTCCGGCGGGGGTGGCGGAGGTGCCGCTTTCGCCGCGGCCGTACCGGACGATCGGGCTCGTGTGGCGGGCTGAGGAGCCGATGACGGCGGCGGTGACGGGGTTCCGCGACCACGTGCTGGCGACGGCCAAGGCTTGACCCGCCCTGGCCACTTCAGCTGGCCTCAGGCCAGTGAAGCCGCCAGCTCCACCAACGTCCGGGCCGCGAACCCCGTCGCTCCCGGGACCACTTCCTCGTAGTTCTTCTCCGACCGGGCCGGGCCCGCGATGTCCAGGTGGGCCCACGGCACCCCGTCCGTGAACTCCCTCAAGAACAGCGCCGCCGTAATCCCTCCCGGGCCGCCCGGAGTCTGGCGGACGTCGCCGAACTCGCCGCGGACGTTCTCCGCGTAGTCCTCCACCAGGGGCATTCGCCACCACGCCTCGCCCACCCGGGCCCCGGCCGCGCTCACCGCGGTCGCCAGGCCGTCGTCCGAGGCGAACAGGCCGCCCGTGCGCAGGCCCAGTGACACCTTCATCGCGCCCGTCAGCGTCGCCGCGTCCACCACGTAATCCGGGGTGAACCGCTTGATCCCGTAGGCCAACGCGTCCGCCAGGACCATCCGGCCCTCCGCGTCCGTGTTGCCCACCTCGGTCGTCTTGCCGCCGTAGTGGCGGACGATGTCGCCCGGGCGGTACGACGAGCCCGACACGTGGTTCTCCGCGCACGGCACCAGCGCCGTCACGCGGACCGCCAGGCCCAGGGCCGCGATGCCGCGGACCGCCGCGATCACCGCCGCGCCGCCCGCCATGTCCGTGCGCATCAGGTGCATTCCGTCGGCCGGCTTGATCGACAGGCCGCCCGTGTCGAACGTGATGCCCTTGCCCACCAGCAGCAGGTGCCGGGAAGCGCCTGAGGGCTTGTACGCCAGCTCGACCAGCCGCGGCGGGCGCGCGGAACCGCCGCCGACGGCCAGTACGCCGCCGAAACCCTCCGCCGCCAGCCACTTCTCGTCCCGGACCGTCACCTCGACGCGCGGGCCGGCCACGCGGGACGCCGTGTCGGCCAGCCACGCCGGCGTCTTCACGTTGGACGGCGTGTTCGCGAGGTCGCGCGTCAGCGCCCTCGCCGCGGCCAGCACCGAGGCCCGCTCGACCAGCGAAGCCAGCGCCGGCTCCGCCGACACGAGCCGGATCGTCCGCACCGACGGCGCGGGATCCTCGCCGGTCACCTTGAAGCGGTAGCCGCCCAGCAGCAGGCCCAGCACGAGCTCGGTGACATGCTCGTCCGAGGCCTCCTCGGGCAGCTCCAGCTGCACTGCGCGGAACGCCTTGCCGCCGTGCGCCACGTCGTCCGCCAGCGCCGCGTTCACCGACCGGACCAGCGCCGCGCCCGTCCTGCGGTACTCCTTCGGCTCGCCGCCGCCCAAGCCCGCGACCCAGCGGGGCCCGCCGCCGGGCACCGGCTGGACGTCGCCCGCCTTGCCCGTGATCCGGACGCCCTCGATCTCCAAGGGCTCGACGTCATCGTTGTCCGGCGCGGCCACCAGCCGGGCCGTCGGGACGCCGCGGCGGAGCTCCGCGGCGACCTCGATGTCGAGCAGGGTAGCCGGAACGGGGGGTAGCGGATTACGCACAGTGAGCAACCTTCGGGCGCTGAGGAACCGCAACCCCGGCCTCCGCAGGGAGACCGGGGTGCGACGGAAGGACGGATCGGGAAGGCGGGCTCAGCCGGTGACCTCCGCCAGTGCGGCGCCGAGGTCCTTCGCTTCTTCCGCGGAGAGTTCGACGACGAGTCGCCCACCACCCTCGAGCGGTACGCGCATCACGAGGCCCCGCCCCTCCTTAGTCACTTCGAGGGGACCATCTCCGGTCCGGGGCTTCATGGCCGCCATAGCGTGCTCCCTCCGTCTCAACCGGCGCGCCCGGGTCGCGCTCGCGTGAAAGCCAGCCGGGTCTGCTGTCCATTGTCCCTCATCAGCGGCCGGGCGCATCAGCGGAGGGGATCTTTTGCCGCCGTATCGGTGCTGGTATGCGGCCCGCGCGAGGTGAAAGACTCTCGGCCGACCGAAGTTTTCCGCGCAAGGAGAAGACGTGACCACATCCGACGTCCTGTTGACCGCCGACGCCGACGGGGTGCGCACCCTCACCCTCAACCGGCCCCAGGCGTACAACTCGCTGACCGTGGAGCTGAAGGAAGCACTGCTCGCGGCGCTGCGCGAGGCGTCCGGCGACGAAGGGGTCCGCGCGGTCGTGCTGACCGGTTCCGGCAAGGCGTTCTGCGCCGGCCAGGACCTCAAGGAGCACGTCGGGCTGCTGCAGGCGGGTGACCCCGCCCCGCTACAGACCGTGAAGGAGCACTACAACCCCATCGTGAAGGCGATCGTGTCGATGGAGAAGCCGGTGATCGCGGCGGTCAACGGCACCGCCGCCGGCGCCGGAGCCGCCTTCGCCTACGCCAGCGACCTGCGGATCGCCGCCGAGTCGTCGTCGTTCCTGATGGCCTTCGCCAACGTCGGGCTGGGCCCGGACTCGGGGGCGTCGTGGACGCTGCAGCGGCTGGTCGGCTACGGCCGCGCCGCCGAGCTGATGCTGCTGGCCCGGACCGTCGACGCGGCCGAGGCGCTGCGGCTCGGCCTGGTCGGCGAGGTCGTGCCGGACACCGAACTCGCGGGCCGCGCCCAGCAGGTCGCGGCGAAGCTCGCGGCCGGGCCGACCGTGGCCTACGCGAAGATCAAGGGCGTGCTCAACCTCGCCGCGCAGTCGACGTTCGAGGAGGCCCTCGCCGCCGAGGACGCCGCCCAGACGGCGCTCGGCGCGACGGCCGACCACACCGAGGCCGTCGAGGCCTTCGTCGGCAAGCGCAAGCCGTCCTTCCAGGGCAAGTGACGGCCGGCTGCTTCCGGGCTCAGACCGCCCGGAAGCAGCCGGCGACGTGGTCGTCGACCATGCCGGTCGCCTGCATCAGGGCGTAGCAGGTCGTCGGGCCGAGGAAGACGAAGCCGCGCTTCTTCAGCTCCTTCGCCATCGCCTTGGACTCTTCGGTGATGGCCGGGACGTCGGCCATGGTCGCCGGGCGCGCGTGCGAGTCGGGCGCGAACGACCACAGGAGGTCGTCCAGCGGCGTGTCCAAGGAAGCGATCGCCTGGGCGTTCTTGATCGCCGCCAGGATCTTCGCCCGGTTCCGCACGATCGACGCGTCCTGCATCAGCCGCTCGACGTCGGCCTCGCCGAACTTCGCCACCTTCGCCGGCTTGAACTGCTTGAACGCCTTCCGGAAGCCCTCGCGCTTGCGCAGGATCGTGATCCACGACAGGCCCGATTGGAACGACTCCAGGCAGAGCCGCTCGTACAGCTCGTCCTGCCCGTGCAGCGGCGTGCCCCACTCCTTGTCGTGGTACTCCGCGTAGTCCGGGGTCGAATTGCCCCAGCTGCACCGCGCGACGCCGTCGGCGCCGATCAGCTCACTCATCCCCACCCACCGAATAGTTCTCCGCGAACCGCGCGAACCGCCGCAGCGACTGGCGGACCCCCAGCGCGAACGCCGGCCGCACGACCGGCCAGCCGAGCCTGCCCAGCGGCCCGAACGGCAGCCGCAGGTGCTCGGCCCAGACGAACGTCGAGCGCGCCGCACCCTTCGGCACCACCTGGAACGTACCGGTGCCCTGCACGAAGCTGCCCAGGTGCCGGACCGCGCACCGGACCGGCGGCTCCCAGCTGGTGATCTCCATGGTGTCGGTGAAGCCGAGGCCGGCCACGCCGGTGAACGCCGAGAGCCGCGAGCCGACGCTGCGGCCGTTGCCCTCGACCACCTCGACCTCGGTGCCGAGCATCCACTCGCCCTGGCGCGCCCAGTCGGTCAGCGCGAGCCAGGTCGTGCCCGCCGGCGCGCGGACGTCGACCGAGAGGATCAGGTCCGTCACGGGGACGCCTCTGGCGTGCTCTCCCGCTCGCGTTCGCGCTGCTCCAGCTCGGCGACGCGGGCGCGCAGCTCGTCGATCTCGACGCCGAGCCGCCGCACCACCCAGTCCACTTCGGACATCTTGTAGCCGCGGAACACCAGCTGGAAGCGGACGTCGGCCAGGTCGTCGCCGGTGATGTCCTCCGCGGGCAGCCGCGTCGGCGAGCTGCCGGGGGGCAGCGGGGCGAGCTCCTCACCCCGGCCGAAGACCACGGCGGCCAGCAAGAACACCACGGCCGCCACCAGCAGCATGACTACGAGGTAGATCAGCGCGGTCGTCACGCGACGATCGTGGCATACTCACCCCAGGATCGTCTCGCGAGCACGACGAGCCGGACCGAAAGCGCCACCCAAGCGAACATCAGCAGCACGCACGGGACGCTCAGGAACAGCCGTGAGACGTCGACGAAGCCGGTCGCGCCGATCACCAGCCCGAGCGAGGCGAGGTTGACGCCGACCGCGAGCGCGATCAGGATCCCGCAGAACCGGGCGAGCCCGGTCCCGTCGACGCGGCGGCTCAGCCAGCGGATGCCCAGCAGGGCGACGATCCCGATCACCGGCACGACGAAGACGGCGCCGTGGGAAGCGTGCGCGACGACCCGGTACCAGGCCGGGGTCGGCGTCGACAGGTTCGTCCATTCGCCGAAGGTGAGGATCCGGGCGTAGTCCCACGAAACCTGCATCAACGGGACGCCGATGACGAGCTTCCACAGCGTGCGGACGCCGCTGAGCATGCCCAGTTCGGCCTGGTAGTCGCGGGCGACGACGGCGGCCGGGCCGAAGTCGGCGACGGCACGGCGCTCGGCTTCCTCGCCGGGCCACCCGCCGGCGCGGTAGGCGTCGGCGGCGTCGTGGAGGCCGTCACGGGCCTCCTCCAGCAGGTCGGCCTTGAACCGGCCGCAGCCGTGCAGCCGCCGGTCGAGGTCGGCCAGGTATTCGTCGATCATGCTTCCAGCACTCCCCCGATGACGGCGGTGAACTCCCGCCAATCCGCGCGTTCGGCCGCCAGTGCCTGCTGGCCGGAGCGGGTGAGCCGGTAGGTGCGCCGCTTCCGGCCGGACACCGTGTCCCATTCGCTGGCCAGCCAGCCGGCGCGCTCGAGCCGGCGCAGCGCCGGGTAGACCGTGCCGGTCGGCAGGTCGAGCGCGCCGTCGCTGCGCAGCTGGAGCGCCTCGATGATCGCGTAGCCGTGCAGTTTCCGGCCGTCGAGCACGGCCAGCAGCAACGCGTCGAGGTGCCCGCGCAGGGTGTCCGCCTTCATGGGTACGCAGTCTACACGTCGGCTCGCTACATGTAGGCAGACTACGTGTAGCCTGCCTACATGAACGCACTCCCGGTCGCGAGACTCCAGTTCGCGACGACGACTTCGTTCCACTTCTTGTTCGTGCTGCTCACGCTGGGGCTGGTCACGCTGGTGGCCGTGATGCAGACGCGCTGGACGCTCGGCGGCAAGCCCGAGCTCCTGCGGATGACGCGGTTCTGGGGCCGCCTGTACGTGATCAACTACGCCCTCGGGATCGCCACCGGAATCGTGATGGAGTTCCAGTTCGGGCTGACCTGGACCGGGCTGTCGGCCTTCGCCGGCGACGTCTTCGGGGCGCCGCTGGCCATCGAGACGCTGGTCGCGTTCTTCCTCGAGTCGACCTTCCTCGGCCTGTGGATCTTCGGCTTCGGGCGGCTGCCCAAGGGCCTGCACCTGGCGCTGATCTGGCTGGTCACGCTCACCGCGTACGCCTCGGCGCTGTTCATCATGGTGGCCAACTCGTTCCTGCAGGACCCGGTCGGCAGCCACGTCGAGAACGGCGCACTGCGCCTCGACGACTTCGGCGCGCTGTTCTCGAACCCGGCGCTGGTCGCGTCGCTGCCGCACGTGCTCAGCGCCGGGCTGGTGACCGGCGGGTTCTTCGTCGTCGGCGTCAGCGCGTGGCACTTCGTCAAGCGCACCACCGAGGTCGAGTTCTTCGGCCGTTCGATGCGGATCGGCGTGGTCGCTTCGCTCGCCGGCTCGATCTTCGTGGTCAACCAGGGCTTCGCGCAGTTCGGCCAGCTGAAGGTGTACCAGCCGGACAAGCTGGACGAGAACGTCGTCGGGATGCCGCTGGGCGCCATGATCGGGCTCGGGTTCCTGATGTTCGCCTGCGCGCTCCTCGGCACGCTGCTGCTGTTCCGCAACTGGCTCACGAAGGCCCGGTTCCTGCACTACCTGATGGTCGCGGCGATCCCGCTGCCTTTCCTCGCGGCGATCATGGGCTGGCTGGTGCGCGAGCTCGGCCGCCAGCCGTGGCTGGTCTGGGGCAAGCTGCGCACCGCCGACGCGGTCGCGGGCGTCCCGGCGGGCCAGATCCTCTTCTCCTTCATCGCTTTCACACTGCTGTTCGCCGCGCTCGCGGTGGCCGACTGGGTGCTCATGGCGCGCGTCGCCAAGCGCGGCCCGGACCCGGTCGAAGCGCCCGCCGAACGGCCCGTCCTGAGCGGAGTCTGACCGATGACGACCTTCTGGTGGTCCGTGCTGGGCCTGCTGACCTGCGGCTACTTCGCGCTGGCGGGGTACGACTACGGCGTCGGCATGCTGCTGCCCGGGTTCGAGGCCGGCGAGCGGCGGCGACGGCAGACGCTCGGCGCGCTCGGGCCGTTCTTCCTGGCCAACGAGGTGTGGCTGGTGGCGGCCGTCGGCCTGCTGTTCGGCGCGTTCCCGCACCTGGAGGCGCAGGTGTTCACCGGAGCGTACGTCCCGGTAGTGACGCTGCTGCTGGGGCTGGTGACGTTCACGGCGTCGATGCAGCTGCGCAGCCGCCGCCCGGACGCCCGCCGCGGCGCCTGGACGGCCGGCATCGTCGGCGGCGCGCTGGTGACGGCGCTGTCGTGGGGCCTGTTCCTCGGCAACCTGGTCGTCGGGCTGCCACCGGTCGGCGATCTGTTCGCGCTCTTCAACCCCTACGCGGCGCTGTGGGCGCTGGGGTTCGTCGCGCTGTTCTGCCTGCAGGGCGCGGTGTTCCTGGCCGTGCGGGCGCCGGCCGAGCTGACCGGCCGCGCGGTCCGGCTGGCGCGGGCCTTCTCGACGCCGGTGCTGGCCTTCCTCGTGATCGCGACGGGGTGGGGTTTCTTCGCGCTCGACGACGTTTCGGTGTTCGCCGCGGTGGCGGCGGCGCTGGCCTTCGCGGCGTTCGCCGTCACCCGGCTCGGGCTGGCGGGGCGGCGGTACCGGGTCGCGCTCGTGGGGTCGATGGTGCTTTCGGCGTGTCCGGCACTGCTCGCCGGGACGTTGCGGTTCCCCACGGTGCTGGTTTCGTCGGGGCACGCCTTGCCGCTCGACCAGGCGGCGACCGCGCCGGAGACGTTCGCGGTGCTGGCCTGGTTCACGCCGCCGTCGCTGCTGGTGCTGCTGGTGGTGCAGTGGCTGACGTGGCGTGCGCACCGCCGTCCCGTCGACCAGCACTCGCTGCTGCACTTCTAGGGGGACGCCGTGCCTGCTCTGCCCGGACTCCGGCGGTACCTGGCCGGATTGGGCCTCCTCGGCGTCTTCACTGCGCTGGCGGTGCTCCTCCAGGCCGAAGGCCTGGCCACGCTGCTGACCGGCGGCGGACTTCCGGTGGTGCTGGTCGTGGCCGTCGCCGCGCGGTTCCCGCTCACCTGGGGCCACGGTGTCCTCAGTGGACGGTTTGCGGCGTCGGTCCGCGCTTTTCTGCGCCGCCGGCTGCTTTCGTCCACTTCGGACCGCGCGGGTGTCGTCGCGACGCAGGTCACGCGGGGCGTCGACGCCACGGACAGCTACCTGACCGGGTACCTGCCCGCCCTGGTCGTGTCGGTGGTGGTGCCGGTCGCGGTGATCGTGCGGCTGTTCACCACGGATCTGGCCTCGGCGGTGGTCGTGGTCGTGACGCTGCCGCTGATCCCGGTGTTCGCGGTCCTGATCGGGAAGCACACGCGGGCGTCGGCCCAGTGGGAGCTGCTGACGAAGCTGGGCGGGCACTTCCTGGACGTCGTCCGCGGGCTGGGGACGCTGAAGGTGTTCGGCCGGGCGGCGGAGCAGGCGGCGACGGTGCGGTCGATGGCGTCGGCCCACGCGGACGCGACCATGAAGACGCTGCGGGTGGCGTTCCTGTCGGCGCTGGTGCTGGAGCTGGTGGCGACGTTGTCGGTGGCGCTGGTGGCGGTGCCGATCGGCTTCCGGTTGCTTTCGGGTGACCTGGCGGCGCGGCCGGCGTTGCTGATCCTGCTGCTGACGCCCGAGGCGTACTTGCCGCTGCGGGCGGCGGGCGCGAAGTTCCACGCGGCGACGGAGGGGTTGACGGCGTTGCGGGAGGCTTTGGCGGCGCCGGTGGTGTCTTCGGCATCCGGAACTCGGTGTCGTCGCCGGGGTGCACCTTCTGTTGTCCTGGAGCGGGTTTCCGTTCGCTTCGCCGGGGTGCCGGCATTGTCCGATGTGGATCTCTCGGTACCCGCCGGGTCGCGGGTGGCCCTGGTGGGGCCGAGCGGTTCGGGGAAGAGCACGCTGCTGGCGGTGCTGATGGGTTTCGTGACGCCGTCTTCGGGGCGGGTCCTGGTGGACGGGGTGGATCTGCGTTCGCTGTCCTCTTCGGACTGGCTGGCCGACGTGGCGTGGGTACCGCAACGGCCGACGTTGTTCCAGGGAACGCTGCGGGAGAACATCGCTTTGGGTGCTCCGGCCGACGTCCCCGCGGCGGCCCGGGCGGCAGCACTGGACGCGGTGGCCGCGGGGTTGCCCGACGGGCTCGACACACAGGTCGGCGAGCTGGGCGAGGTGCTGTCGGCGGGCCAGCGGCAGCGGGTCGGCCTGGCGCGGGCGTTGGCGCGGACTTCGGCGGGGTTGGTGTTGCTGGACGAGCCGACGGCTCGGTTGGACGCACGAACGGAAGCGGCGGTGCTGTCGGCGACGCGGCGGCTGTTGCCGGACCGGACGGCGGTTCTGGTGGCCCACCGGCCGGCGATGGTCGCGCTGGCGGACCGGGTGATCGAGCTGCGCGACGGGCGGGTTTGTACGGGAGTGGGGGTGTGATGTCAAGTTCGGTATCCACAGGGCCGGAGTTGTCCACAGATCGCCGAGCGGCGCTTTTTTCCGGGGTGGGGGCGGTAGGATGGGATCGGGGACGCCCCCCGGGAAGGGTGGGGGCTGCCCTGGGGTCCTGGGGGCTGTCCACAAAGGACCTCCTCCGCCTTCTCCGCACCGCCCTGCTCGGGGCGGCCGCCGAGCTCGCCGCCCTCGGGCTCATGGCCACCGCGGCCTGGCTGCTGCTTCGCGCCGCCGAGCGGCCGCCGCTGGCCTCGCTCACCGTGGCCAGCGTCGGCGTCCGGACGCTCGCGCTCCTCCGCGGGGGCCTCCGGTACGCTGAACGGCTCGCCGGGCACGATGTCGTCCTGCGGTGGCTCGGCCGGCTGCGGACCCGTCTCTACCAAGCCCTGCTGCCCGGCACCCGGCACTCCGGCGGGGACCTCGTCACCCGGCTCGTGTCCGATGTGGACGCCCTGCAGGACGCCGTCCTGCGGTGGGTGCTGCCCGCCGGGGTCGCCGCCGTCGTCGGGGGCGCCGCGGTCGCGGTCACCGCCACCGCGTCGGCGCAGGCGGCCGCCGTGCTCGGCGCCGGGTTGCTCGGCGCCGGGGTGCTGCTGCCCTGGGGCGTTGTCCGGCTCACCGCCGAAGCCGCCCGGGAGAGCGCTCCGCACCGAGCCGAACTCGCCGAACGGGCCGTCGAGCTCGTCACCGGGCACCGGGAACTCGTCGCCGCCGGGGTGCTCGGCGAACACCGGCGGCGAGCCACCGGAGTCGTCCGCGCGATCGCCGACCGCGAACGCACGACCGCGGGCAGGACCGCCCTGCTCACCGCCGCCGGGGTGCTCGTGCAGCTGGCCACCGCCGTCGGCGTCGGGCTGCTCTGCCACGCCTCCGGGCCCGGGACCGCCGCCCTCACGCTCACTGCCGTCACCGCCTTCGAGGTCGTCCTCCCGCTGATCGGCGCCGCGCGGCGCGTGCCGGAAATCCGGGCCTCCGCTGCCCGCCTTCGAGCGGTGCTGGCGCACGAAGCTGCTCCTGCGGGGACCTGGACCGCGGCCAACGGCCATTTCCGGCTCGAGAACGCCGGTGTCCGCCACCCCGGCCGGGCGCCGGCGCTCCGGGACATCGAGCTCGACCTGCCGCCCGGCAAGCGCGTCGGCGTCCTCGGCCCCAGCGGCGCCGGCAAGACGACCCTCCTCCGCCTGCTCCTCGGCAGCCAGGCGCCCACCGAAGGCCGCGTCACCCTCGACGGCCATCCACTCAGCGAGTACGCCGACCTGTCGAAGACCATCTCGGGCGCCGAAGCCGACGCCCACGTCTTCCACACGACCGTGCGCGAGAACCTGCTGCTCGCCAAACCCGGCGCGACCGACGAGGAACTCCGGGAGGCCTGCGAAACCGCCGGGTTCGACCTGGACCTCGACCGCGACACCGGCCCGGACGGCGACGCGCTGTCCGGCGGTCAGCGCCAGCGGCTGGTCCTCGCCCGGGCCGTCCTGGCCGCGCCGGCCGTCCTCGTCCTCGACGAGCCCGTCGAAGGCCTCGACCCGGCCCACGGCGACGCCGTCCTCGCCAAGGTCCTCGCGAAGGCGAAGGGCAGCGTGGTCCTCGTCACCCACCGCCCCGAGCACCTCGACGGCTTCGACGAGGTCCTCACCCTCGAGGACGGGCGAGCACTTCCCGCATCGGCGGCCGGTCGGCGACGCGGACGTCCGTGACGTCCGGCAGCCACTCCTCGTCCACCGGCACGAACTGCGTGAACGGCGCGTCGGCGGCCGGGACGCCGCAGCGCTCGAGTGCCGTGCCGAGGATCTGGCGGGACATCACCCCGAGCTGGCGCAGCGACCGGTTCCGGTGCTTGCGGACGCCCAGGTTGACCTGCGCGAGCGCGTCGAGGCCGTACCGCGCTTCGGCGTCGAGCAGCAGCCCGATCTCGACGCCGTAGCCGGCGGCGAACGGCACCGACTCGAGGAACTCGCGGGTGCCCGCGTACTCGCCGCCGAGGGGCTGGATCAGCCCGCCGAGCGCGGGCCGCAGCGCCGACAGCACCGGCCGCGCCAGCAGCTCGGTGACGCGGCCGCCGCCGCTGCTCTCCAGGCGCAGCGGACGGCGGTAGAAGCCCTTGACCAGGTGGACGCCGCTTTCCGACACCAGCGGCCCGAGCAGCGACGGCACGAACGCCGGGTCCGGGTCGACCAGGTCGGAGTCGAGGAAGACGACGAAGTCGCCGGTGGTCGCGGCCAGCGAGCGCCACAGCACCTCGCCCTTGCCGGGGACCGGCGGCAGGTCGGGCAGCACGTCCTCGCGGCGGACCACCCGCGCCCCGGCGGCCTCGGCGGTCTTCACGGTGGCGTCGGTCGAGCCGGAATCCACGACGACCAGCTCGTCGACGACCGAGCCGACCAGCGGCCGGACCGACGCGACGACGTCACCCACGGTCCGCTCCTCGTCGAGGGCCGGTAGCACGACCGAAACCGTCCGGTCACCCTTCGCGGCCACGATGTCCCCGGGCGTCCACCCGGGCTCCTGCCACGTACGCCGCTCGAACCAACTCACGGGTAACGATCGTGCCATGCTGGGGGCCACCGCCACCGAGGAGGAGGACCACTTGATCGCGCTGCTTGTCCGGTTCGTGCTGGGCCCGCTGGCCAGGGCGGTGTACCGGCCGGAAGTGCACGGCGTGGAGAACGTGCCGCTCAGCGGCCCGGTGCTCCTGGCGGCGAACCACCGCGCCGCGCTCGACACCGGCGTGATCACGTTCGCGACGCCGCGGCAGGTCAAGTTCCTGGGCAAGGCGGAGTACTTCGCCGGCAAGGGGCTCAAGGGCAAGGCACTGGCCGGCTTCCTCGGCGGCCTCGGGTACGTCCCGGTCGAGCGCGGCAACGCCCAGGCGGGCCTCGCCGCCCTGGAGGCGGCCCGCAAGGTGCTCGACGCGGGCGGCGTCTTCGCGATCTACCCCGAGGGCACGCGCTCCCTGGACGGCCGGCTGCACCGCGGCCACACCGGCGTCGCGGCACTGGCCCTGGCGACCGGGGCGAAGGTGGTACCGGTCGCACTGACCGGCACCGAAAACCTCCAGCCGCACGGGGCGAAGATCCCCCGCCCGGCCAAGATCGGCATCACGTTCGGCAAGCCGCTGGACTTCTCGCGCTACGAGGGCCAGGACTACTCACCGGCGATCCGGCGGTCGGTCACCGACGAGGTGATGTACTCGATCCTGGAGATCTCGGGGCAGGAGTACGTGGACACCTACCACAAGCGGCCGAGCGAGGGCGTGGCCTGAGGCGGCTACGGAACCAGCCAGCGCAGCGAGCTGGTGATCCCGGCGAAGTTGTACTTCGGCTCCAGCGGACCCCGCCAGCCGTTCGCGACGAGCAGGTGCCGGCCCTTGTCGTCGTAGTGGATGTTCTCGTAGAGACCGAACAGCATGCCGCTGCGGTTGTAGGCGTACTTGAACTTGTCGTTGAAGACGTAGCCGTTGATCGGCTTGGTCAGGTCCTCGTCTTCGGTCTTGAAGTACGCCCAGTGGCCGGTGGCGTCCGCGTTCTCCCAGGCGCAGAACCGCCCCTCCGGGCAGGCGTCCCAGCTGCTGACCGTGGCGAACCCCATGAGCACGGCGCTTTCCGAAGCCTCGGCGGGCGCCGCGGCGACGGCGAGCGCCGCCACCGGCACGGCGGCGGCCGCCAGCGCTTTCCGGGCGGCGCGACCCCGCGACCTGTTCCACTCGACCATGACCGTTCCTCCCGATGCGTCGTGCGCTGACGCCGGTACACGCGCGGTGCGGCGGAACGGTTTAGCCGGCTTCAGATCCCCGGCGTTTCCTTCGCCCACTTCGGCGGGGCCGGCGGCTCGTAGCTGTCGAACCGGTCCAGCAGCGCCGCCGGGTCGGCGTCGGTCAGCAGGAGCCGCCGGTAGCCCTCCCGCACGAAACCTTCGGTCACCATGTGGTCGGCGAACGCCATCAAGGGCGCGTAGTACCCGTCCACGTCGACCAAGCCGATCGGCTTGCCGTGCAGGCCGAGCTGGGCCCACGTCCAGACCTCGAACAGCTCCTCCAGCGTGCCCGCGCCGCCCGGGAGGGCGATGAACCCGTCGGACAGCGCCGCCATCTTGGCCTTGCGCTCGTGCATGTCGGCGACCACGTGCAGCTCCGACAGGCCCGCGTGCGCGATTTCCACCGACGACAGCGCCTCCGGGATCACGCCGATCACCTCGCCGCCGGCGGCCAGGGCCGCGTCGGCGACCACGCCCATCGTGCCGACGCTCGCGCCGCCGTACACCAGGCCGATGCCGCGTTGGGCCAGCAGCTTGCCCAGCGCCGCCGCCTGCTCGGCGTACCGCGGCGAGAAGCCCATCGACGAGCCGCAGAACACGCAGATCCGCCGCATCAGTGCGAGTCCTCCCACGCCTGGTAGGAGTCCTGCACCACGCGGACGGCGTCGTCGATGTCGTCGGTCAGGTGCAGCAGGTCCAGGTCGGCCGGGCTGATCTTGCCCTCGGCCATCACCGAGTTCTTGATCCAGTCGTAGAGGCCGCCCCAGTAGTCGCTGCCGAAGAGCACCACCGGAAACTTCGTGACCTTCTTCGTCTGCACCAGGGTCAGCGCCTCGAACAGCTCGTCGAGCGTGCCGAAGCCGCCGGGCAGGCAGATGAAGGCCTGCGAATACTTGATGAACATCGTCTTGCGGGCGAAGAAGTACCGGAAGTTGACGCCGAGGTCGACCCACGGGTTCAGGCCCTGCTCGAACGGCAGCTCGATGCCGAGCCCGACGGAGAAGCCGCCGGCCTCGGCCGCGCCGCGGTTGACCGCCTCCATCGCGCCCGGGCCGCCGCCGGTCATCACCGCGAAGCCGGCGTTGGCCAGCGCGCCGCCGATCTTGCGGCCGAGCTCGTACTCCGGGTTGTCGCGCTTGGTGCGGGCCGAACCGAACACCGTGACCGCGCGCGGCACCTCGGCGAGCGCGCCGAAACCTTCGACGAACTCCGCCTGGATCCGCAGCACGCGCCAGGGGTCGGTGTGCACCCAGTCGCTCGGGCCGCGCGAGTCGAGCAGCCGCTGGTCGGTCGTGCTGCCCTGGTCACGGCGGTCGCCGCGGAGCACGACCGGGCCCTTCTGGCGCTCCACCGGGCGTTCGGGGTACTGGCCGTCCGGCCACTCAGACTGTTCGCTCACTACGCCATGTTACGGCCTGACCGCCGGCGGAAAGGGCGGCAACGCCGTGGCGGTGCACCCCGGTGGCGAGCAGGTTGCCGGGCCGTGAACCCGGACCGTCCCTCCACAGTGGAGCACACCGGGCCTGGACAGCGACCGAAGGCTTGCTATAGATTTCAGTCGTGACTGAAACTACTAGCAGAAGCAATCGGGAGTGGTGGTCGTGACGGTGCAGCCGGAACCCGTGTTCTTCACCAGCCTGGGCACCCGCTGCGCGGGCGACCTCTACGTGCCCGACGGCGTGTCCGCGGACTCCCCGGCCCCCGCGCTGGTGCTCGGGCACAGCGGCGTGATGGTGAAGGAGGCACTGGTCTACTTCGCGCCCTACTTCGCGGCGGCGGGCTTCGTCGTGCTGGCCATCGACTACCGGACCGTCGGGTCGAGCGAAGGCGAGCCGCGCGGGCTGGACTACCCGGAGCGCCAGGTGGAGGACTTCCGCAGCGCGATCTCCTACCTCCGGACCCGTCCGGAGGTCGAGCCCGAGCGCATCGGCCTGTGGGGCGTCAGCATCGGCGGCTCGGTCGCCGTCCAGGCCGCCGTGCTCGACCGGCGCGCCAAGTGCGTCGTCGTGCAGAGCCCGAGCGTGTGGAACGGGTGGCGGTACCTGGAACGGCTGCTCGGCCGGAACGGGCTGCACGCCCTGCGCGGGCGGCTCGACGAGGACTGGCAACGCCGCTACGAGACCGGCGAGAGCGCGCGGGTGCCGCACCTGAACCTGGACCACGAGAACGCCAAGGGCGCCCAGGACCTGTCGATGGAGCTGTATCCCACCTACCGCAACGAAAAGACCCTCGACTCCACCGAGCACCTGCTCACCTTCGCGCCGGAGAACCTCATCGACCGGCTCGCGCCGACCCCGCTGCTGATGATCGCCAACGGCGGCCACGACCCGTACCACATGCTCGAGGAAGCCCAGACCGCCTTCGCCAGGGCCGGCGAGCCCAAGCGGCTGGAAGTCCTGCCCTACGACGTCCTCGGCCTCTACACCGGCCCCGGGCTCGAGGAGGCGATGGCGCTGGCCGTCGAGTGGTTCGACCGCTACCTGCGCCGGACCCGGCTCGCGACGCCCACCCCGACGCCTACGCCGGAATCCGTCGCCGCTATGAAACGGTGAGCAGCGGACACAGGGAGTGAGGCGTCATGGGCGACGAACGGCAGGACCGGCTCATGCGGTGGGTGGAACGCGTGGCCACCTTCTGCGTGGAGGAGTGGGGGCTGCCCCCGATCACCGGCCGTGTCCTCGGCTGGCTGATGATCTGCGACCCGCCCGAGCAGTCCGCGGGGGCGATCGCCGACACGATCCAGGCCAGCCGGGCGTCGCTCACCTCCAACATGCGCCTGCTCACCACCATCGGGCTGGTGCGCAAGGTCCGCCGCCCCGGCGACCGCACCGCCTACTACCGCATCGAGGACGACGCCTGGCACAAGGTCGTCCAGCGCAAACTCGACAGCCTCAGCGCGTTCGGCGAAATCGCCGACGAGGGCTTCGCCATCACCGGCCACGAAGGCCCCGGCACCGAGCGCATCAGGGCGGCCCGGGAATCCCTGACCTGGCTGCGGGACCTCGCCGCCCGCAACCCCCCGAAGCGCTAGGAACACCCATGCCATCCCCGCTCCGCCTGGACCCGGTCCAGGAGACCCTGCTGCTCACCCTGTACGCACGAGCACTCGACAGCAAGGCGCCGCACCCGATCCTCGGCGACACCCGGTCCGCCGGGCTCGCGGACCGGATCGCCGAGGACACCGGCTACGACTTCGCGAAGCTCAAGCTGAAGCCCAGCCTCGTCACCAGCACCGCGCTGCGCGCGAAGAAGCTCGACGACGTCATCCGCGGGTTCGTCGCCGCGCACCCCGACGCGGTCGTCGTCGACCTGGGCTGCGGCCTCGACCCCCGGTGGGCCCGCTGCGCCCCGCCCGACGGCGTCGACTGGTACGACATCGACTTCCCCGAGGTCATCGAGCTGCGCCGGCGGTACCTCCCGGACCGGACGCACCTGGTGGCCGCCGACGTCACCGAGCCCGGCTGGTCCGGGACGCTGCCCGGCGACCGGCCCGCCGTGGTCGTGGCCGACGGCGTGCTGCCGTTCCTGCCCGGCGACTCGTTCCGGACCACGCTCCGCCGGCTGACCACCCGGCTCCGGAGCGGCGAACTCGCGTTGAACGGCTACACCCGCTTCGCCGCCTGGGCGATGAAGTACCACCCGTCGATCAAGGCCCTCGGCATCGCCGCCGCCCAGGGCTTCGACGACCCCCACGAGCCGGAACAGTGGGACGCCGGCCTGACCTTCGCCGAGGAGCAGCTCCTCACCCGCGCCCCGGAGGTGGCCGCGTTCCCGCAGCCGCTGCGGGCGCTCACCCGACTGGTCGCGCGCAGCACCGCGTTGTCCCGCCAAGGCACGCGCGTACTCCGCTACCGATTCTGATCCGGCGGCCACGAGACGGGCCTGCTGCTCACAGGCAGAAAGCGCTGTCCCGGATGGCCGGACGGGCATCGATCTGTCCGTTCCCGCGCTCACCGGGCCGATGACCTACCGTGGGGAGATGACCAGCGCCCCCGCCGAACCGCTCGGCGCGCGGATCCGGCGGCTGCGCACCGGCCGCGGCTGGACCCAGCGCGAGCTGGCCGAGCCGGGCTACGACCGGGGCTTCCTGGCGAAGGTCGAGACCGGCAGCCGGCCGCCTTCGGAGGAGATGCTCGCCTACCTGGCGCAGCGGCTCGGGCTGACGGTCGACGACCTGCGGTTCGGGCGGCCGCCCGGCGTCGCCGACGAGCTGCGCGCGGCACTCGACGAGGGCTACCGCGACCTGGAGCAGGGCCGGATCGCCGCCGCCGAGGCGCGGTTCGCCGCCGTGGGCGCGCAGGCGGCGGGCTACCACCTCGGCGACGTCGAGTGCTACGCCCGGTTCTGCCGGGCCGAGGTGAAGTGGCAGCTCTTCGACGTCTCGGGAGCCCAGCGGGCGCTGGAGCACGCCGACGAGCTGGCCGCCGCGGCGCCGCCGTGGTTGCGGGCGATGATCGCGCACCGGTGGGCGGGCTGCCGGTTCCAGAGCGGCGACCCGGGTCCGGCGATCGCGCGGATCGAAGCCGAACTGGCGGCGCGGCCCGCCGACCCGGACGCCGAGTTGTGCCTGCTCACCGCGTTGATCCACCCGCTGATGGAGATGGGCGGCCTGCACCGGGCCCGGCGCGCCGCCGAGGACGGGCGGCGGCTGGCGCGGGCGGCGACGCGGCCGGACTTCGTCGCGCGGTTCCACCGGCAGGCGTCGCAGGTGTGGCAGGCGATCGGCCGCGCGGACCGGGCCGACGAGGACCTGACCGAGGCGTGCCGGCTGTTCGCCTCGGTGGGGTTCGAGCGCGACGCGGCGCGCTGCCGCTGGGCCCGCGGCTACCTGCTGCGCCACCTGGGCCGCCTCGACGAGGCCCGCGCGGAGCTGACGGCGGCGCGCGACCAGCTGGCGGCGATCGGCGCCGAGGAAGGCTTCGCGGGGGCGACGCTCGAACTGGCCGAGGTCCGGCTCCGCCAAGGCGCCCCGGAAGAGGCCGCGGCACTGGTCACCGAGGTCCGCGCACTGCTGTCCCGTGACGTCGAATCGCTGGGCGAGGCGACGAGCCTGCTCGGGCAGGTCGCCCGCACCCGGGGCGACCTCGAGACGGCGATCCGGCTGCTGCGGGAAGCGTTCGAGGTCCAGACCGGCGCGTCCCTGCACGGGGCGGCAGTTTCGACCGCCCTGCGGCTCGGCGACGCGCTCCGACAACGTGGTCATCTCGACGAAGCGATCGAGGCGTACCGGCGCGGCCTGGACTCGGCGGCCGGCACCGACTAGCGGACCCGAACGGTCGGTTGGCGCACCTGGAGGGTCGGCTCGCGTACCTGGAGAGTCGGCTCGCGTACCTGGAGGGTCGGTTCGCGAGCCGACCCTCTGGGTACGCCGGCCGACCCTCTGGGTACGCGAGCCGACTGTCTGGGTACGCGGACCAGTGGGCTCGGTGGTCCGGACCAAAAGCAACTTTCCTACGAAAGTCTGTTAATTGGTTCAGACCAGTCCGCAGAACGACTCCCACCAGCGGTTTTCTGCCGTGCGCGATGATCTTCGTGGACTCGCGCTGCTCCGTTCGGCCCATTGACCCGTCCCCGGGCTGAACCTTTACTCGGACGCGTCCGGCGCAATAACAGCAGTTAAACCACCGGACACATTGCTCACGGTCCCCGGAAAGGTTCCCCATGAGATCCCCACGTGGGCTGGCGGCGATCGCCGGCCTGGCCCTGACTTTCGCGGTGCCGGCGATCCCGGCCGCCGCCGCCCCCGCACCTCCCGCCGCCACCCCGCCCGAGGCGCTCGCCGCGCGAGCCGCCGATCAGGCCGCCCTCAACGGCGCCGACCGGCTCGCCAAGAGCGCCGGGGAGGCCTTCGTCCGCACCGGGGTCACCCCGGGTGGCGGCGGGCTCTACTACGCCTCCTACCAGCGCACCTACCACGGCCTGCCGGTGGTCGGCGCGGACGCGGTGGTGGTCGCCGACGGCGCCGGCAACGTCCGCGGCACCGAAGCCGCGCACACCGCCCCGATCACCGTCGGCACGCAGGCCGCGCTCCAGGCCGAGCAGGCCACGAAGATCGCCGCCGCCAAGGTGTCCAAGGTGGACAAGACCGAGACGCCGAAGCTGGTCGTGCTGGCGGGTGACGCCCCGAAGCTCGCCTACGAGGTCGTGGTCAGCGGCCGTGACCACGGCAAACCCACCCACCTGCACGTCTTCGTCGACAGCGCGACCGGGGCCGTCCTCGACACGCGCGACGACGTCCGCGAAGCCGGCACCGGGAACTCCTACTACGCCGGCACCGTCTCGATCGACACCTCCGGCTCCGGCAGCTCGTACTCGATGACCGACCCCGTCCACCGCGGCATCGCCTGCGGCCGCGAGGGCGGCGCGATCTTCACCAAGAGCTCCAACACCTGGGGCAACGGCTCGGGCACCGACCTGGAGACTGCCTGCGTCGACGCGCTCTACAGCGTCCAGACCGAGTGGAAGATGCTCGGCGACTGGCTCGGCCGCAACGGCATCGACGGTGCCGGCGGCGGCTTCCGCGCGAGCGTCGGGCTCAACGACGTCAACGCGTACTGGGACGGCTCGTCGACCCACTTCGGGCACTCCCAGGACAACCGCCGCCAGGCCACGCCGATGGACGTCGTCGGCCACGAGTTCGGCCACGCCATCTTCCAGACCACGCCGGGCGGCGCGGGTTCGGGCAACGAGAACGGCGGCCTCAACGAGTCCACCGGCGACATCTTCGGCGCGCT
Organism: Amycolatopsis sp. lyj-23; assembly: GCF_046549135.1. Lineage (NCBI taxonomy): Bacteria > Bacillati > Actinomycetota > Actinomycetes > Pseudonocardiales > Pseudonocardiaceae > Amycolatopsis > Amycolatopsis sp. lyj-23. Next base: position 191,390 of record NZ_JAJPWN010000008.1, read on the forward strand.
GACTGAGTTCTACGCCAACAACCCGGTCGACACCCCGGACTTCACCGTCGGCGAAGGCGTCAACCTGGTCGGCAACGGCCCGATCCGCTACATGTACAACCCGTCGCAGGAGGGCGACCCGAACTGCTACTCGGCGTCCATCCCGAGCACCGAGGTGCACGCCGCCGCGGGCCCGCAGAACCACTGGTTCTACCTGCTCTCCCAGGGCAGCAACGCCTCGCCGGCCAGCCCGACGTGCAACGGCTCGTCGGTCACCGGCATCGGCATCCAGAAGGCGGGCAAGATCTTCTACAACGGCCTGCTGAAGAAGACCTCGTCGTGGAACCACAAGGCCGCCCGCAAGGCCACGCTGGAAGCCGCGGTCGCGCTCTTCCCCGGCAGCTGCACCGAGTTCAACGCCACCAAGGCCGCCTGGGACGCGGTGAGCGTCACGGCCGTCAGCGGGGAGCCGACCTGCAGCGGCCAGCCGCCCGCCGGCAACGACTACTCGTTGACGCTGTCGCCGACCTCGGCGTCCGTCCAACCCGGACAGACGGCGACCACCACGGTGACCACCCGGATCACCTCGGGCAACGCCCAGACCGTGTCGCTGGTGGCGTCCGGCCTGCCCGAGGGCGCGAAGGCGACGATCAGCCCGTCGAGCATCTCCTCCGGTGGCACGGCGACGCTGACCATCACCACCTCGGCGACGACCCCGCAGGGCACCAGCCAGGTGACGGTGACCGGCGACGGCACCGACGCCGACCACTCCGCGCAGTTCACGCTGACCGTCGGCAGCGGCGGCCCGCCGCCGACCGGCTGCACCGGGCTCGCCGAGTGGGACTCCGCGAAGGCGTACGTGCCCAACGACGTCGTGGGCCACAACGGTCACAAGTGGACGTCGCTGTGGTACTCGACCGGAGCCGAGCCCGGCGCGCCCGGCTCGTGGGCCGTGTGGAGTGACAGCGGCGCCTGCTGAACCCCGCACCGCGCGGTGGTGGGCCACCCACCACCGCGCGGCTTACCCTTGGACGACCCCGGCGGAAAGGCACCCGAGTGAGCGAGACCGTCGGCGAACGCCTGCGTGAGCTGCGCACCGAACGCGGGCTCACGCAACGCGAACTCGCCGGGCCGCAGTACTCGGCGGCGTACGTGTCGTCGGTCGAGACCGGCGCGCGGACGCCGTCGGGCGACGCGCTGCGGTTCTTCGCCCAGCAGCTCGGCATCGACCCCGACGAGCTGCTCGGCGGCCGGTCCCCGCGCGAGCTGCTCGAACTCGACCTCGAACTGATCGAGACGGCCGACCGGTTCCTGGCCGGCGACGCCCGCCGCGCGACCCCGCGGATGCAGCGGATCCGGCGCCGGGCCGAGCGCCTGGACCGGCCGCGGCAGGCCGGGATCGCGCTGCTGTGGCTGGCCGGGTACTCGACCGGCGACGTCCGCACGAAGTACGTCTCGGACGCCGAAACGGCCCTGTCGGGTGAACCGCCGCCGGTGCGGGCGATGGTCGTGCCGCTGCGCGCGGCCGTGCTGACCGCCTGGGGTGAGGTGCAGTATTCGGTGCACCTGCTGGAAACCTGCCACGCCGAGCTGCTGCGCGACGGCTACCCGCAGCCGACGATGCTGCTGACGCTGCGGGCCTGCCTGGCCGAGCGGCACCTGCGCCAGGGCGACCTCGAGCGGGCGGCCGAGTACGCCGATTCCGCGCTGCGGCTCGCCCGCGGCGGCCCGGCGGTGCTCGCCGAGCTGACCCGCAGCCACGTCGAGGTGAGCCGCAGCCACCTGGCGGCGGACCGGTACGCCGACGCCGCCGCCTCGGTCGCCGCGGCCTACGACCTCATGCAGGAACGGGCCCTGCACCCGGCGATGGCGTACTGCCTGCTGGCCAGGGCCCGGGTCCGCGGCCGCGCGGGGAACGTCGAGGGGGCACTGGCCGACCTGGGCGCGGCGCGGGAGACCGCGTGGCCGGACGACGTCCCGGGGATCACCGTCGAGCTCGCCGCGGAATACCTCGCGGCGGGCCGGCTGGAGACGGCGTCGGCGCTGCTGGACCAGGTCCGCCCGGCGGTCGTGGCGGGCACGCCGCTGGCCGCGGAGCTGCGGCTGCAGCTGGGCTCGCTGGCCAGGGCCCGCGGCGACGACCGCCGCGCGGCCGAGGACCTGCGCGCCGCCGTCGAGCTCGCCACCGGGCTCGGCGCGCGCGGGGTGCTGGTCCGCGCGCTGCGGCCGTTGAGCGAGCTGCTGGGCGAGACCGGAAAGCGGGCGGAAGCGGCGGACGTGCTGCGCAACGGCCTGCTCGCACTGGGCGCGGAAGCCGACTGAGCAACCGTTTTCCACCGCGGTACCAACGAATCCCGATGATCGAGACCGCCCGGCGTTCGGATGGTGTCGCCGACAATCCCTACGAAAGTCGTTCCGGCGCGGAACGCGGGGAGAATCCCCTGCTGCGGCGGGGTTTGTACGAATTGATTCGATAATCCGGAACGCGCGCTTGGTCCGTTCGGCGCATTGACGCCCGGATCGGCTGATCCTTTACTCGGATGCGTCCGGACGCATACCTGCTGTTAGTCCCCGGGACACGTCCCTCTTTTCCTTCACCACACCCCTCCTTCGTGGAAGGAAGAACTCGATGACCCATCGTGGGTTCAGCACGGGCTTGGCGGCTGCCGCCGGGCTCGCCATGACGCTCGCGTTACCGGTGACCCCGGCGAGCGCAGCGTCCGCAGCACAGCCCGCCGCCACGGAAGCGGCGGCCGCCCGCGCCGCCGACCAGGCGGCCGCCAGTGGTCTCGACGCCCTGCGCCGAGGCCCGGCCGAGTCGTTCCGGCGCGTCGGCCTCACCGCCGGCGGCGGTGGCCTCTTCTACGGCGCCTACCAGCGCACCTACCAGGGCCTGCGGGTCGTGGGCGGGGACGCGGTGGTCGTCGCCGACGGCGCCGGGCGCGTCCGCGGCACCAGCGCGGCCGAGACCGCGGCCATCACCGTCGGGACGCAGGCGTCCCTCGACGCGGCGAAGGCCGCCGCCACCGCGCGCGCCCAGCTGGCCTCTGTGGACAGCGTGAGCACGCCGGAGAAGGTGGTGCTGGCCGGGGCGAGCCCGAAGCTGGCCTACGAGGTCGTCGTCACCGGGCGCACCGCCACGGCACCGAGCAACCTGCACGTGTTCGTCGACGCGGCGACCGGTGCGGTGCTCGACAAGCGGGACGACGTCAGGACGTTCGCCTCCGGCGCCCGCACGCAGGCGCAGCCCGCCACGGTGAACGTGGCCGGGACCGGCAACAGCTACTACGTCGGCAACGTCTCGATCGACACGACGCAGTCCGGCAGCACCTACACCCTGCGCGACCCGGGCCGCACCGGCATCAGCTGCGGCCGCGAGGGCGGTTCCGTCTACAGTGGACCAGACAACAACTGGGGCAACGGCTCCGGCACCGACCTCGAGACCGGCTGCGTCGACGTCCTCTACAGCGTGCAGACCGAGTGGAAGATGCTCGCCGACTGGCTCGGCCGCAACGGCATCAACGGCAGCGGCACCGGCTACCCGGCCAGCGTCGGCCTGGCCGACGTCAACGCGTACTGGAACGGCTCCTCGACGCACTTCGGGCACTCGCAGGACAACCAGCGCCAGGCCACCTCGATGGACGTCGTCGGCCACGAGTTCGGCCACGGCATCTTCCAGTTCACCCCGGGCGGTGCCGGTTCCGGCAACGAGAACGGCGGGATGAACGAGTCGACCGGTGACATCTTCGGCGCGCTGACCGAGGCGTACGCGAACAACCCGAAGGACACCCCGGACTACGAGGTCGGCGAGGGCGTCAACCTGGTCGGCCAGGGCCCGATCCGCTACATGTACCAGCCGTCGAAGGTCGGCGACCCGAACTGCTACTCCTCGTCCATCCCGAGCACCGAGGTGCACGCGGCGGCCGGCCCGCAGAACCACTGGTTCTACCTGCTGGCCGAGGGCTCGAACCCGGGTGGCGGCAAGCCCACCAGCCCGACCTGCAACAACTCGTCGGTCACCGGCGTCGGCATCCAGAAGGCCGGCAAGATCTTCTACAACGGCCTGCTGAAGAAGACCTCGTCGTGGAACCACAAGGCCGCCCGCAAGGCGACCCTCGAAGCCGCGATCGCGCTCTTCCCGGGCAGCTGCACCGAGTACAACGCCACCAAGGCCGCGTGGGACGCCGTCTCCGTCACGACCGTCAGCGGCGAGCCCACCTCGTGCAGCGGCGGCGGGCCGGACTTCTCGGTCGCGCTGAACCCGGCTTCGGGTTCCGTGCAGCCAGGCGCCTCGGCGACCACCACGATCAGCACCGCGATCACCTCCGGCGCGGCCCAGTCGATCACGCTGTCCGCCTCGGGCCTGCCCGCCGGCGCGACCGCGTCGTTCAGCCCGGCCACGATCTCCTCGGGTGGCTCCTCGACGCTGACCATCGCCACGACGTCGTCGACGCCGACCGGCAGCTTCCCGATCACCATCACCGCCGACGGGGCCAGCACCGACCACACGGCGACCTACACGCTGAGCGTGGGCACCACCGGGTCGTGCGCCCCGGTGACCAACTCGACCCGCTTGGACATCCCGGACTACCCGGCGAGCGCGGTCAACAGCACCGGCACCGTGTCCGGCTGCGCCCGCAACGCCTCCGGCACCACGAAGGTCGAGGTGCACATCGTCCACACCTACCGCGGTGACCTGGTCATCGACCTGGTCGCGCCGGACGGCACCGCCTACCGGCTGAAGAACTCCAGCAGCGACTCCACCGCGAACCTCGACACGACCTACACCGTGAACGCCTCCTCCGAGGCCGCGAACGGCGCGTGGCAGCTCCGCATCCGAGACGTCGGCCCCGCCGACACCGGTTACCTGTCCTCCTGGACGTTGACCGTGTAGCCCGCCCCGCCCCGTGAAGGCCGCACCAGCCAGGTGCGGCCTTCACGGTCGTCATCCCCAACCCCCACCGAAGGAATTCACCGCCATGAAGTGGAAGAGCAAGATCGGCGCCGGGGTCACCGCCCTGGCGGCCGTCCTCGGTGTGGTGACCGCGCCGGCGGCCACCGCCGCCCCGGCCACCGCGCTCGCCGCGCCGGACATCTCGCTGGCCAACATCAAAGCCCACCTCAACCAGCTGCAGACCATCGCCAACAACAACGGCGGCACCCGCTCGGCCCGCGGCGGCGGGTACGCGGCCTCGGTGTCCTACGTGGAGAACCTGCTGAAGAACGCCGGGTTCACCACGACCCGGCAGACCTGCACCAGCTGCCTCGGGCAGTCGCAGAACCTGATCGCCGAATGGCCGCAGGGTGACGCGAGCCAGGTCATCATGCTCGGCGCGCACCTCGACTCGGTCAGCGCGGGCCCGGGCATCAACGACAACGGCTCCGGCAGCGCGTCGATCCTCGAGACCGCGCTGACGCTGGCCCGCACCAACCCGGCGATGGCCAAGCGCGTCCGGTTCGCCTGGTGGGCCGACGAAGAGTCCGGTTTGGTCGGCTCGAAGTACTACGTCAACAACCTGCCGAGCACCGAGCGCACGAAGATCAAGACCTACCTCAACTTCGACATGATCGGCTCGAAGAACTGGGGCTACTTCGTCTACGACGACGTCGCTTCGATCAAGGCGATCTTCGACGAGTACTTCGCTTCGATCGGCATCCAGACCGAGGGCGACAGCGAAGGCGACGGCCGGTCCGACCACGCGTCCTTCAAGAGCGCGGGCATCCCGGTCGGCGGCCTGGCCACCGGCGCCGGCGACATCAAGAGCTCCGCGCAGGCGCAGAAGTGGGGCGGCACCGCGGGTTCGCCGTTCGACAACTGCTACCACCGCGCCTGCGACACGACGTCGAACATCCCCGACACGCCGCTGGAGAAGAACTCCGACGCGATCGGGTACGCGCTGTGGAAGCTGGCCGTCGCCCCGGCGCAGGGCAACGACTTCTCGGTGACGCTGAACCCGACGTCCGGGACCGTCCAACCGGGACAGTCGCTGCAGGTGGCCGTCAGCACCGCGACGACGTCCGGCAGCGCGCAGTCGATCTCGCTGTCCGCGTCCGGTCTGCCCGCGGGCGCGACGGCGTCGTTCAGCCCGGCGACCATCTCCTCGGGCGGCTCCTCGACGCTGACCATCACGACGTCGTCGAGCACGCCGACCGGCACGTTCCCGATCACGGTGACCGCCGACGGCGCCAGCGCCGACCACACGGCGTCGTTCTCCCTCGGCGTCGGCAGCTCGTCGTGCGCGCCGGTGACCAACTCGACGCGGCTGGACATCCCGGACTACCCGGGAGCCGCGGTGAGCAGCACCGCGAACGTGGCGGGCTGCGCGCGCAACGCGTCCGGCACCACCAAGGCCGAGGTGCACATCACCCACACCTACCGCGGTGACCTCGTCATCGACCTCGTCGCCCCGGACGGCACGGCCTACCGGCTGAAGAACTCCAGCAGCGACTCGACGCCGAACCTCGACACGACCTACACCGTCAACGCCTCCGCGGAGGCCGCGAACGGCGCGTGGCAGCTCCGGATCCGGGACACCGGCCCGGCCGACACCGGTTACCTGTCCTCCTGGACGCTGACCGTCTGACCCCCACACCCGGGGCGTAGCTCTCACGTGAGCTACGCCCCAGGTGGGCACTTTCACGTGAAAGTGCCAGTTGTCTAGACCACCCGTTCGTAGGTAGTCAACGGTTTCCCGCGGCGCTTATGTTGGGCGGACACGCCGCGTTCGCCCCTCAACGACGATGGGAGCCGGGATGTCGAAACGGTTGTTCGGAACCCTGCTGGCCGCGGTACTGGCCGTTCCGCTGTTCGTGTCGGCCCCCGCGCAGGGGGCGGTGCAGGCCGACACGTGCGCGGTGAAGCCACGGCCCGCCGGCAAGGTTCTGCAGGGCTACTGGGAAAACTGGGACGGCGCCGCGAACGGCGTCCACCCCGGGATGGGCTGGGTGCCCATCACCGACAGCCGCATGGCCCAGCACGGGTACAACGTCGTCAACGCCGCCTTCCCGGTCATCCGCTCCGACGGGACCGTGCTGTGGGAGAACGGGATGGACGCCGGCGTGAAGGTGTCCACTCCCGCCGAGATGTGCGCGGCGAAGGCCGCGGGCGCGACGATCCTGCTCTCCATCGGCGGCGCGGCGGCCGGGATCGACCTGTCGTCGTCGGCGGTGGCCGACCGGTTCGTCGCCACGGTCGTCCCGATCCTGAAGCAGTACAACTTCGACGGGATCGACATCGACATCGAGACCGGGCTGACCGGCAGCGGGAACATCAAGACGCTGTCGGCGTCGCAGTCGAACCTGATCCGGATCATCGACGGCGTGCTCGCGCAGATGCCGGCGGGCTTCGGGCTCACGATGGCGCCGGAGACCGCGTACGTGACCGGCGGCAGCATCACCTACGGCTCGATCTGGGGCGCGTACCTGCCGATCATCAAGAAGTACGCGGACAACGGCCGCCTGTGGTGGCTGAACATGCAGTACTACAACGGATCCATGTACGGCTGCTCCGGCGATTCGTACCAGGCCGGGACCGTGCAGGGCTTCACCGTGCAGACGCAGTGCCTCAACAACGGCCTGGTCGTGCAGGGCACGACGATCAAGGTGCCCTACGACAAGCAGGTCCCCGGCCTGCCCGCGCAGCCGGGCGCGGGTGGCGGGTACATGTCGCCGAGCCTGGTTTCCCAGGCGTGGCGCTCGGTGCCGGGCCTCAAGGGCCTGATGGACTGGTCGATCAACTGGGACGGCTCGAAGGGCTGGACGTTCGGCGACAACGTCCGCTCCCTGCAGGGCCGCTGATCCGGTCGTGAGTGGGAAACAGTGTCAGGACACTGTTTCCCACTCACGAGCCGCAAGCTCGGATCGGACGAACTCCAGGAGCCGGCCCAGCCAGTTGGCGCCGCTCGAGCTCCAGTACCTCGAAGCCCAGTCGCTGTAGAGCAGGCGGGCGTCGCCCGTGCCGAGCAACGTCGCCGCCATCGCGGGGTGGCGCTCGAACTTGTCCCGCAGCAGCGCGGCCATCACGCCCAGCCGGGCCGCCGGCCAGCCCGCCCGCCGGGGCGCCTCCTCACCGAGGGTCCGGGCGTCGAGGCCACGGGCGGCGGCGGCGATCCGCTCTCGCCAACCGGCGTCGTCGGTGGACAGCGCCCAGTAGGCGTGCAGGACGCTCGCGTACTCCCGGCCGCCGTGGACCACCGTCGCCGGGTAGTCGATCTGCAGGACCTCCAGGCCCGCGGGGTCGGGCCAGCCGCTGGGGTGGACGTGCCCGCCCACGGTCAGCGGGATGGTCGTTTCCGGTCCGTCCGCCACCCGCCGCGTCTGCGCTGTGGCGGCACCGGCCTCGCTCCGGCGGAAGTAGCCGAGTGCCTGCTCCCGGACCTCCGGGGTCACCGTGATCGTCCGGCCCGGGTTCCGGGCCGGGATCGTCTCGCCGGCCTCGGCGAGCAGGATCCGCACCGGGACGTCGTTCTGGTCCATGTCGCCGAGCACGTAGATCCGCCGGTGCTCGGGCACCGCGTGGTACGACTCGCGGACCACCTCGAGGTTCGCCGGGGTCGGATCCGCGGCGTAACGCAGCAGCGCGGCCCAGCAGCGCCGGGAGGAATCCGGCCGGTCGTTGAGGTTGTCCACCTCGTCGGCGAGCTCGCCGATCACCAGCTCCGGGGTCAGCCACGACTCCAGTGCCGGCACGGTTCCCCTGGCCGTGCCGGCGATGATCAGCGGCGTGCCCTCGGGCGGGGTCAGGGTCAGCGTGCCGTCGTCGAACGCGGCGCGAAGACCGTCGAAATCGGTGGTTTCGTACTGCCAGCGGACGACGCCGTCCGCGAAGACGGCGAGCGTGGCGAGCACGTGGTGATCACCTTTGTGGACGAAGACGAGGCGTTGCCGCCCCTCGACGACGTCGCCGCCGGCCACGCGCGACGTCGGAGTGCTGTCCGGCATGCCGGCGAGCCTAACGGCAGATCAGGAATCGCCCGCCGGGATGGGGTCGTCGTACTCCCCCGGCGGGCCGGCGTACTCGCGGGCGCCGTCCGGGAACGGCCACGGGTTCGGGACGCAGCCGTGCAGCCCGAGCGTCTGCTGCTCCATCACCGGCGCCGGCTTGCCCGGGCCCGGGCACAGCTCGTGGCCCTGGCCCAGCCGGTGGCCGGTCTCGTGGGTGACCATGTACTGCCGGTAGGCGTCGAGCGGAGCCCCGTAACCGGGGACGGCGTTGGCCCAGCGGGCGACGTTGAGCACGACGTTGCTGCCGTTGCGGCAGGAGGTGTAGCCGTCCGGCGTGCCGCCGCACAGCTTGTCGCGGCTGGCCGGCGTCGCGAGGTAGATGGTGAAGTCGGCGCTGTCGGTGGGCCCGACCTGCTGCAGCCGCCACTGCCCGCCGGCGGTCCAGCCGCGCGGGTCGCCGAGGATCCCGCGGATGTCCTTGGCGAACGCGGCGGGCCCGACGCCCTCGATGTCGGTCTCGACGGCGATCCGGTAGCGCATCAGCCGGCCCGACTTCCCGGCGGCTTCGTCGCTGCCGGGGGTGAACATCCACTGGCCGGACCCGGTCCGCGGGAAGGTGATGGCGACCTCGGCGGGCGCGGGCCGCGGTGACGGCGCCCGCTCGTCCGGCGGCGGCGGGAGCGAGGTGGCGTCCCCGATGGCGGTGCGGATCGGCCCGGCCGCGGGCGCGGCCACGGGCTGTCGCTGCGCACCGCACCCGCCCACCGCCAGGACGAGCACGGCCACGGCCGCGGCTCGTCTCGCGGATTTCGGCATGGGTCCTCCCGGGGTGCGCGGTTTCAGAAGGACATACGGGCCGTGGCCGGGAAAAGTTGCGGTGACCTGTAGTGGCGAAGCGTCACCGCAGCTCACGACCATGCAGTGTGACGACGACCACAAGTGCCCCAAGGCGGCCTTGGTTGCGTCTCACGCACCGAAGGCGCTCGGGGCTCAGCCGAGGAACTTGCGCAGGATCTCGGTGACCTGGCGGATCTCCGCCGTCCGGACGTTCTCCTGCTGCGTGTGCGCCAACGTCGGGTTGCCCGGGCCGAAGTTCACCGCCGGCATGCCACGCGCCGCGAAGCGCGCCACGTCCGTCCAGCCCAGCTTCGCCGCCGCGCGGCCGCCCGCCGCGGCCACCAGTTCCGCCGCCGCCGGGGCCGACAGGCCCGGCAGCGCGCCCGGTGAGAGGTCCACAACGGACAGTTCGAACCCGGCGAACACCTCGCGCAGGTGCCGCTCGGCCGCCGCCGGGTCGCGGTCCGGGGCGAAGCGGTGGTTCACCGTCAGCACCGCCGCGTCCGGGACGACGTTCCCCGCGACGCCACCGCTGATCGACGTCGCCTGGAGGCCTTCGCGGTAGGTCAGGCCGTCGATGTCGACGATCCGCGGCGTGTACTCCGCCAGCCGGCGCAGCGGCTCGGCCAGCGCGTGGATCGCGTTCTCGCCCATCCACGCCCGCGCGGTGTGCGCGCGCTTGCCCGACAGCCGCAGTTCGACGCGCATGGTGCCCTGGCAGCCGGCCTCGATGACGCCGTTCGACGGCTCGCCGACGATCGCCAGGTCACCGGCCAGCCACTCGGGCAGCTCGCGCTCGATCCGGCCCAGTCCGTTCTTGACCGCCTCGACCTCTTCGTTGTCGTAGAACACGAAGGTGACGTCGTGCTTGGGCGACGGCAGCGTCGCGGCCAGGTGCAGGAAGACCGCGTCGCCGCCCTTCATGTCGACCGTGCCGAGGCCGTGCAGGACCTCCTCGTCACCGGAGCCTTCGCGCCGGGACGGCAGGTTGCCGTTCTCCGGCACGGTGTCCAGGTGCCCGGCGAGCACCACCCGCGACCCGCGGCCGAGGTTCGTCCGCGCCAGGACGGCGTCGCCGTTGCGGACGACTTCGAGGTGCGGCGCCTGCGCCTGCAGCGCTTCCTGCACCGCCGTCGCGATCTCGGCCTCGGCGCCGGACACGCTGAAGGTGTCCACCAGCGCGGCGGTCAGGTCCACGGGGTCGGCGTGCAGGTCGAGGCTCATGGCCCGCACGCTACCGTGGGAGTGTGCGTAGGTTCGGAGCCGCTGTGGGCGGCGCGGTGCTGGTCCTGGTCCTGTCGGGCTGCGGGAACGAGGCCGGCCCGGCCCCCAAGCCGCAGGCCGGGGCGCCCGGTCCGGACGCGCTGCCGGTCAAGCTGGACGCGCTGACCGTCGACCAGTGCTACGCCAGCCCGCGCACCCAGCTGCCGAAGGGCTGCGAGAAGTACGTCACCGAGGTCGGCAACGTCCCGGGCGCGGCCCGCAAGCGCGCGGCCGACGGCGACCCGCAGCTGGTCGCCGAGGCCGCCAAGCTGGAGCAGGCGGTCGCGGAGTTCCGCACCGCGGGCTGCACGACCGTCCCCGCCGCCGGTGGCCCCTGCTCGCAGGCGCTGGTCGACGTCGCCGCGGCGCTGTCCGGCCTGAAGAAGCAGGTAGCCGCGCGGCCCACGGGTGGTTGATCCGCGTCACTCCACTACGGTGAAGGCCGTGAGCGAGCAGAGCCCGAACCCCGAAACGACCGGCGCCAGCGGCGTCGGGCTGGCCACCGTCACGACCGGCGGGACGGTCCTCGACACCTGGTACCCGCACCCCAAGCTGGTCGAGAGCGACACCGCCGGCCCCGGCGGCACCGAACGCCTGAGCACCGAAGAGGCCGTCGAGCTGCTCGGCGAGGCCGCCGCGGCGCTGCTCGGCCCGGACACCGACCGCGGGGTCGAGGTCGTCGCCGTGCGCACCACGATCGCCAAACTGGCCGACGCCCCGGCCGGCACCCACGACATGTACCTGCGGCTGCACCTGCTCTCGCACCGCCTGGTCCGCCCGCACGGCCAGAACCTCGACGGCATGTTCGGCCTGCTGGCGAACGTCGTGTGGACCAACCACGGCCCGTGCCCGGTCGAAGGGTTCGAGACGACCCGGCTGCGGCTGCGCTCGCGCGGCGCGGTGACCGTCTACAGCGTCGACAAGTTCCCGCGCATGGTCGACTACGTCATGCCGTCCGGCGTGCGCATCGGCGACGCCGACCGCGTCCGGCTCGGCGCGCACCTGGCGTCGGGCACGACCGTGATGCACGAAGGCTTCGTCAACTTCAACGCGGGCACGCTGGGCGCGTCCATGGTCGAGGGCCGCATCTCGGCCGGCGTGGTCGTCGGCGACGGCTCCGACGTCGGCGGCGGCGCGTCGATCATGGGCACGCTCTCCGGCGGCGGCAAGGAGACGATCTCCCTCGGCAAGCGCTGCCTGATCGGCGCGAACGGCGGCATCGGGATCTCCCTGGGCGACGACTCGGTCGTCGAGGCGGGCCTGTACGTCACGGCGGGCACGAAGGTCGTCGTCGAGGGCAAGGTCGTCAAGGCCCGCGAGCTCAACGGCATTTCGGGCGCGGTGTTCCGCCGGAACTCGGCGACCGGCGCGGTCGAGGTCGTGCCGCGGACCGGCACCGGCGTCGAGCTGAACGCGGCGCTGCACGCCAACGACTGAGCCCGCCCGCTTCCGGAAGCCGCGAACGACTCGTCCGGGTCCTCCCGCGTCCCGAACGAGTCATCCACGGCCCGGTCACGAGCCGGAAATCGACCAGACGTAGCCGTCCGGCCGGATCAGCACCCGCCGCCCGCCTTCAGCCTCGTAAGCCGCGTAGGCGTGGCCGCCCTCGTCGACCAGGTCCGTTCCCGTCGCCACGCTGCCCGCCGGGAGGATCCGGTACCCCGAAGCCGCCCCCGCTCCGAACAGCAGCTCCGTCGCGTGCGGGCCGCGGAACAGCTCGAACAGCCGCACCCGCTTGCCGTTCGCGTCCACCAGCGGGGCGTCCGGGGCCCGGTCGCCCGGCTGCAGCGCCCCGGTCCCCGGCGGCGACAGCGGGCCGCCGCGGTAGGTGATGTCCAGCTGCTGGGTGTCCTCGCCGCGCCGGTGGGCGTCCTCGTCGCCGTCGACGTACTTCTGCAGCAGCTCCGTCGAGACCCCCAGCACCCGGGCCGCGACCGTGCGCCGCTCGGGCTCGTAGCTGTCCAGCAGCTCCGGTGCGCCGTCCGCGAGCTTCCAGCCCAGGTTGTAGCCGTCCTGGACACCGGTGTTGAGGCCCTGGCCGCCGGTCGGCGGGTGGACGTGCGCCGCGTCGCCGGCCAGGAACACGCGGCCGTCGCGGAACCGCGCCGCCAGGCGGACGTTCGGCCGCCACACCGTCGACCAGGCCAGGCCGGACAGCTTGACCGTGCCACTGCTGAGCACGTCGAGCCGGGCCTGGACCGCGGGCAGCGCCGTCTCGACGTCGGTCTCGCCGTCCCCGAGCGAGGCGCCGAACTGGAAGTGCGGTGTGCCCGGCAACGGGCTGAACACCATGCCGTTCATCGGCTCGTCCGGTGTCGCGAACCAGTGGCCGTAGTTGCGGTCGAGCCCCTCGGCCACGACGTCGCCGAGCAGCATCCGGATCGACTCGTCCGTGCTGCCCTCGAACGCGATGCCGAGGGCCTTGCGCACGAAGCTCTTGCCGCCGTCCGCGCCGACCAGGTACGCCGCGCGGACGGTCTCGCCCGTGCTCAACGTCGCCGTGACGCCGTCGGCGTCCTGCTCGAAGCCGGTCAGTGCGGTGGCGAGCTCGACGCGCACGCCGAACTCGGCCAGCCGGTCGCGCAGGATGCCCTCGGTCTGCGACTGGCCGAGGAACCAGCCGGTGGGGTACGGCCGTGACGGCGTCGGCTCGACCGGGTCGAACATCGTCCGCTCGCCGACCACCTCGCCGCCGAGGTGGATCTTGATCGGCACCGGGGCCATGCCGGCGGCCAGCACCGCGTCGAGCACGCCCAGGTCCTCGAACACCTCCAGCGTGCGCGGCTGCATCCCGTCGCCGCGCGAGCCCACGAAGTACTCGGTCGCCTTGTCGATGATCCGCACGGGGACGTCCCGCCGCGCCAGCTCGATGGCCAGCGTCAGCCCGGTCGGCCCCGCTCCCGCGATCAGCACCCGAGTGTCCATGTCACCCTCCCAGTGAATTTAAGTTCAGTGAATCTAGATTCAGAATGGCGCTGCTAGCGTCCCGTGTCAAGGGAGGTGGCGATGACAGCGACGAGCCGCAAGGAAAAGGCCGCGGAGACCGAGAGCGCGCTCAAGGCCGCGGCCAAGCGCGTCTTCGCCCGCAAGGGCTACCTGAACACGAAGATCACGGACATCACGGCCGAGGCGGGCCGCGCCGCGGGGTCGTTCTACAACCACTTCGCGGGCAAGGAAGAGCTGCTCGAAGCGCTGCTGGCCGACATCGCGGCGTCCGGCGACGAGAGCGCCGACAGCGAGGACCACCTGGCCGACTTCAGCGACCCGGCCGCCGTGCGCTGGCACGTCGAGCAGTACTGGGAGTTCTACCGGGACAACGCCGCGACCATGCTGGCCCTGCGCCAGGCGGCGATGGTCAGCGAGTCGTTCGCGCGCACGCTCGCGCAGTTCGGCGCGTCCCAGGCCGCCGACCTCGACGACCACCTCGCGCACATCACCCGGGCCGGGCTGAAGCTGCCGGCGAGCCCGGACCGCTGCGGGATGCTGATGTACAACCTCGTCGACGCGTTCGCGGCCACCTGGCTGCACGGGTCACCGCCGGGCTGGACGCCGCCGTCGGACGAAGAAGCCGTCGAGCTACTGACCCGGTTCGTCTACCGCGGCCTGACCGGCCGGGACTACTGAGTGAGGCGCTCGACGGCGGCGTCGACGCGCTCGTCGGTCGCCGTCAGCGCGACGCGGACGTGCTTGCCGCCCTTCGGGCCGTAGAACGTGCCGGGCGCGACCAGGATCCCGCGCTCGGCCAGCCAGGCGACGGTCGCCGCGGCGTCCTCGTCCCTGGTCGCCCAGAGGTAGAGCCCGGCTTCGGAGTGGTCGATGCGGAAGCCGTTGTCCAGCAAGGCCTTGCGCAGGACGAGCCGGCGGCGGGCGTAGCGCTCGCGCTGGACTTCCAGGGCCTCGTCGTCGTTCAGGGCGGCGACCATGGCCTCCTGGACCGGGCGCGGCACGATCATGCCCGCGTGCTTGCGGACGTCCAGCAGCTGCTTGACCAGGCGCGGGTCACCGGTCAGGAACCCGGCGCGGTAGCTGGCCAGGTTCGCCGACTTGGACAGCGAGTGCACCGCGATCAGGCCGTCGGTCCGGCCGTCGCAGACGTCCGGGTGCAGGACCGAAAGCGGGGACGTCTCCCAGCCGAGCGCCAGGTAGCACTCGTCGGAGACCACGACGACGTCCCGCTCGCGCGCCCACTCGACGACCTTGCGCAGGTGCTCGGCGGGCAGCACCTTGCCGGTCGGGTTGGACGGCGAGTTCAGCCAGACCATCGCCGGCTTCTGCGGACCGAGGGCGACCGTGCTGTCGGCCCGCATGATCGACGCGCCCGCCAGCAGCGCCCCCACCTCGTACGTGGGGTACGCCAGCTCCGGGATGACGACGACGTCACCGGGGCCGAAGCCGAGCAGCCGCGGCAGCCAGGCCACGGCCTCTTTGGACCCGATCGTCGGGAGCACGGCGTCCGGCTCGATGCCGTCGACGCCGTGCCGCCGCGAAAGCGCCCCGCGCGCGGCTTCCCGCAACGCCGGGACGCCGTGGGTGGTCGGGTACCCGGGGATTTCGGACACCGACGCGAGCGCCTCGCGGATGCCCTCCGGGACCGGGTCGACCGGCGTGCCGATGGAGAGGTCGACAACCCCGCCGGGATGCGCCTGCGCCGTGGCCTTGACCTCGGCGAGCGAATCCCAGGGGAAGTCGGGCAGCGCGATCCGGTTCATTCGCCCTGCGGGGGCAGCGCCTTGATGAAGGCCGGGTCGTGCGCGGTCTTGCCCACCTTGGACGCGCCGCCGGGCGAGCCCAGCTCGTCGAAGAAGTCGACGTTGGCCTTGGTGTAGTCCGACCAGTTGTCCGGGACGTCGTCCTCGTAGTAGATCGCCTCGACCGGGCAGACCGGTTCGCAGGCGCCGCAGTCGACACACTCGTCCGGGTGGATGTACAGCATCCGCTCGCCCTCGTAGATGCAGTCCACGGGGCACTCGTCGATACACGCCTTGTCGAGCACGTCGACGCAGGGCTCGGCGATCACGTAGGTCACTGCGCACTCCTGCTTTTCTCTGCAAACAGCCAGTCGGGGCCGACATTACGCGGCGTCGGCACCCGTTCGGTCGGTGAGGCAAGCCTTAGCCATACCCCGGGTACGGTGCTCACTTCGGCCGGCGGCGCGGGGGCGGGGTCGCCCGGGCGTCACCGGTGATGACGAAGCGCGGCTTGGGGGCTTCGCCGGTGTCACTTTCGGCCTTCTTCTCCCCCACGGCCCGGTTGAACCCCTCGGAAATCTCGTCGACGAGCTTCTCGCTGTGCCGCTCGTCCTTGCGCTGGATGCCCACCGCCACCTCCTGAGGAAATCCGTTCCCGCGACCTTCACCGCCTCCGTCACAATCTAGCGGTGAACGCGCTCGAACGGCTCGAAGTCTCCTGCAGCAGAGCATGGCCGCCGCTGGTGGAGGAACCCCTAGGTGAGTGGTCTCTGCGCTGGGCGGCCGGGTTCACCGGCCGCGCGAACAGCGCACTCGCCGTCGGCGACCCCGGTCGCGGGCTCGGCGACGCCCTGGAGGCGGTGTGTGACTTCGCCCACGGCCGAGGCATCGCCCCGATGGTCCAGGTGGTCCGCGACAGCCCGAACGAGCGCGCGATCGCGGCCGCGGGCTGGGTCCCGGCGGCCCACCACGGCGCCGGCCACGAGGTCGCCGTCCTCACCGCCCCGCTGCGCCCCGCTCCCGCCGTCCCGGACGTCTCCGTGCGCGACGAGCCGGCGCCGGAGTGGTGGGAGCTCGCGTTGCGCCCGGGCGAGGACTCCCCCGCCGCGCGGCAGGTCCTGGCCGGCGGGAAGGTCGGTTACGGCGTCGCGACGGCCGAAGGCGCTCTCGCCGGCGTCGTCCGGGGCGCACTGGTCGAGGACTGGCTGCACGTCGGGCGGCTCGAGGTCGCCCCGGCCTTCCGCCGCCGCGGGCTGGGATCCGCGCTGATGGGCGCGGTGCAGGCGTGGGGTGCGGAACACGGGGCGGCCCGCGCGGTGTTGCAGGTCGCGGAGGGGAATTCGGGCGCGCTCGCGCTCTACGCGGGGCTCGGCTACGCCCCGCACCACAGATACCGGTACTGGGTGCCCGCACCCGGCTCGTGCGAGGATTCGACGTCGTGAAGATCGTGGTAGTGGTCGGCGGAGTGGGCGGGGCCCGCTTCCTGCTGGGTGTCAAGGCAGCGCTGGGCATGGCACCGGAAGGTGCCTCCGAGAGCGAGCACGAGGTGACGGCGCTGGTCAACACCGGCGACGACGTCTGGATGCACGGGCTGCGGATCTGTCCCGACCTGGACACCTGCATGTACACCCTGGGCGGCGGCATCGACGAAGAGCGCGGCTGGGGGCACTCGGGCGAGACCTGGGTGGTCAAGGAGGAACTGGCGGCCTACGGCGCCGAGCCGACCTGGTTCGGCCTCGGCGACAAGGACATCGCCACCCACCTGATCCGGTCGCGGATGCTGCGCGCGGGCTACCCGCTCTCGGCGGTCACCGAGGCGCTGTGCGACCGCTGGCAGCCCGGTGTCCGGCTGCTGCCGATGTCGGACGACCGCGTCGAGACGCACGTCGTGATCGACGACCCGGAGGAGGACGGCCAGCAGAAGGCCGTCCACTTCCAGGAGTGGTGGGTGCGCTACCGCGCCGAGCCGAAGGCGCATTCGATCGTCGCGGTCGGCAACGACGAGGCCAAGCCCGCGCCCGGGGTGCTGGAGGCGCTCAAGGACGCCGACGCCGTGCTGTTCGCGCCGTCGAACCCGGTCGTCTCGGTCGGGACCGTGCTGGGTGTGCCCGGCGTCCGGGACGCGCTGCGCAAGACGTCCGCCGGGGTCGTCGGGGTGTCGCCGATCATCGGCGGCAAGGCGCTGCGCGGGATGGCCGACGCGTGCCTGACCGCGATCGGCGTCGAGACGTCGGCCGAGGCGGTGGGACGGCACTACGGCTCCCGCAAGGACGGCGGCGTGCTCGACGGCTGGCTGATCGCCGAAGGCGAGACCGCGGACGTGCCGGGCGTGACCGTCCGCGACGTGCCGCTGCTGATGTCCGACGTGGACGCGACCGCGGCCATGGCCCGCGCCGCTCTCGAACTGGCTGGAGCCCCTGTTGAGTGACCACGCTTCCCCCAAGCTGGAGATCCTGCCGGTCACCGGGCTGCCGGAGTTCCGGCCGGGCGACGACCTGACCGGCGCGATCGTGACCGCCGCGCCCTGGCTGCGCTCCGGTGACGTCCTGGTCGTGACCAGCAAGATCGTCTCGAAGGCCGAGGGCAGGCTCGTCCGCGTGCCCAGCGACCCCGAGGCCCGCGACGCCGAACGCCGGAAGCTCGTCGAGCAGGAGGCCGTGCGGATCGTCGCGCGGATCGCGCGCACGGTGATCACCCAGAACCACCTGGGGATCGTGCAGGCCGCGTCCGGGATCGACGCGTCCAACGTGGCCGGTGACGAGGTCGCGCTGCTGCCCGCGGACCCGGACGCCTCGGCGCTCGCGCTGCGCAACGGGCTGCGCGAGCGGCTCGGCGTCGAGGTCGCCGTCGTCGTCACCGACACGATGGGCCGCGCCTGGCGGATCGGGCAGACCGACGCCGCCATCGGGTCTTCGGGCCTGCGCGTGCTGCACGCCTACCGCGGGCAGATCGACGGGCAGGGCAACGAGCTCGCCGTCACCGAGGTCGCCGTGGCCGACGAGCTCGCCGCGGCCGCCGACCTGGTCAAGGGCAAGCTGGGCGGGACGCCGGTCGCGGTCGTGCGCGGGCTCTCGATCGAGGACGACGGCTCGACCGCCCGGGACCTGGTGCGCCCGCTGGAGGAGGACCTCTTCCGGCTCGGCGTCAACGAAGCCGTCGCGCAGGGCCGGCGCGAAGCCGTCCCGGTCCGGCGATCGGTGCGGCAGTTCGCCGACGAGCCGGTCTCGCCCACCTCGATCCGGCGGGCGGTGGGCTCGGCGCTGACCGCCCCCGCGCCGCACCACACGCACCCGGTGCGGTTCGTCTGGCTGCGCGACTCCGGCGTCCGGAAGAAGCTGCTGGACGCGATGCGCGAGTCGTGGCGGGCCGACCTCGAGTCCGACGAGTTCACGCCGGAGCAGATCGCGAAGCGGCTCAGCCGGGGCGACATCCTCTACCGGGCCCCCGAGATCGTCATCCCGTTCCTGGTGCCGGACGGCGCGCACACCTACCGCGACGACCGCCGCAACGACTGCGAGAAGACGATGTTCACCGTGGCCGGCGGCGCCGCGGTGCAGGGCCTGCTGGTCGCGCTGGCGGCCGAGGGCCTGGGTTCGTGCTGGATCGGGTCGACGATCTTCGCCGCGGACGTCGTCCGGGACGTCCTGGGCCTCGACGAGCGCTGGCAGCCGCTGGGCTCGGTCGCCGTCGGCGTGCCGCTGTCCGAGCCGGCCCCGCGTGAACCGGCCCTGGCCGGGGAAGGACTGCTGGAGCTGTGAGCCTGCACGCGGACGCCGTCGCGACGCTCTCGTCGTGGCGGCCGGCGGTGGCGTCCCAGGAGTCGCTGCGCCAGGCGTTCCTCGGTTTCCTGGCCGCCCGTCCGGACAGCTGCCGGCGCTCGTGCGAGGCCGGGCACCTGACGGCGTCGGCGGTGGTACTGGACCACACGGGCACGCGGGTGCTGCTCACGCTGCACCCGCGGGTCGGACGCTGGCTGCAGCTCGGCGGCCACTGCGAGCCGTCGGACGTCTCGCTGGCCGGGGCGGCGCTGCGGGAGGCCACCGAGGAGTCCGGCGTCGCCGGCCTGCGGATTTCCGCGGAGCCGGTGCACCTGGACGTCCACCCGATCACGTGCTCGCTCGGGGTGCCGACGCGGCACTTCGACGTCCGCTTCGCGGTGCAGGCCCCGCCGGGTGCGACGCCGGTGCGCAGCGACGAGTCCGACGACCTGCGGTGGTGGCCGGTGGACGCGCTGCCGCCGGGTTCGGAAGATCTCGCCGATCCGGTGAATGCCGCGATTCCTGTCGGTGCCGGGCGATAACCTGGTCCGCGGACAGGGAGGGACCACATGGCCACGCAGTTCCCCGAGCGGGTGCACATCCACACCAGCAGCGGCGGTGGCGACGGGGTGTTCGGTTACATCGTCGTCGGCCTGCTGATCCTGGCGATCATCGTGTTCGTCGTCGTGGTGGCGGTTCGGGTGTCGAAGATGCGCCGCGAAGGGGCGGTGAAGAACGGCGGCCCGTTCCCGCCGAACCCGAACTTCCCGCCGCAGCAAGGGTTCGTGCCACCGACGCCGGGGTTCACGCCGCCTGCGCCGGGGTTCACGCCGCCTGCGCAGGGGGGCGCGCCGGCTTCGCAAGGCTTTCCGCAGCCTTCGCAAGGGTTCGCACCGCCTGCGCAGGGTTTCCCGCAGCCTTCGCAGGGGTTCGCGCAGCCGCCCGGGTACCCGCCTTCGCCGCAACAGGGGTTCCCCCAGCAGCCGGGGTATCCGCCGGCGCCCGCGCAGTACGCGCCGCCGGGTCCGTCGTTCCCGCAGCAGCCGCTGCCGGGGCCGGGAGCGGGTCCGCAGAGCTGGTGATCGTCCCCTTCGACAGCGGTTCGCCGGTCCCGCCGTACGAGCAGGTCCGGTCGGGGCTCGCGACGCGCATCAACGACCGGAGCCTGGCCGTGGGCACGAAGCTGCCCACGGTCCGGCAGCTCGCGGCCGACCTGGGCATCGCCCCGAACACGGTGGCTCGCGCCTACCGCGAGCTCGAAGAAGCGGGCCTGATCGAAACCCGCGGCCGCGCGGGCAGCTTCGTCGCGGCGGCGGGCGACCAGACCCGCCGCCGCGCCCAGCAGGCGGCGGCGGAGTACGCGAAGACGACCCGGAAGCTCGGCCTCGACGACGCGGAGGCCCTGTCGATCGTCCGCGCGGCACTCGACGAGGGCAGCGGCTGACGGCGAGCGTCCGCCGCTGCTGGTGATCGGCGCCATCGTCGCGGTGGCGGATTCGGCAACCCGAAGGCCGGGTATCCGCAGCCGGGATATCCGCTGCCGCAAGGGTTTCCGGGCGGGCAGTCGCCTTATCCGGGTCAGCCGGGCGGGTTTCTTCCGTCTGGAGCAGCAAGCCCGCGGCCGCGCCTCACATCGCGCGGTAGTCGCGCAGCTCGATCCGCGGTCCGAACCGCGGCCGCGTGTACCCGGCCGCCTCCAGGTACCGCACCGCCCGCTGCCGCTGGGGTGCGTACGGCGCCAGCACTTCCGCCATCCCCGTGTCGTCGAGCTTCGTGCCCAGCACCGCGTTGCCCACCATCGACGGGATGTTGTAGTCACCGAAGCTCACCGCGTCCGGGTCGCCCCACGCGCGCTGGGCGACCTCCGCCGCCGTCCACACGCCGATGCCCGGGACCTGGCGCAGCCAGTGCCGTCCCGCCAGCCCGCCCAGCTCCACCGCGCGCTCCAGGTGGGGCGCGACCAGCGCCGCGTTCACCAGGGCCGTCCGGCGCTTGATGTCCACCCCCGCGCGGTGCCAGTGCCAGTCCGGCAGCCCCCGCAGCACCGCCGGCGTCGGCGGGACGCGCAGCCGCTCGGGGCCGGGGCCCGGCGCGGGCGCCCCGAACCGGCGGCACAGCTCGGCCCACGACCGGATCGCTTCCTTGCCCGTCACCTTCTGCTCCAGCACGGCGAGCACCAGCCAGTCCCACACCACCCCGGTCGCGCCGAGCCGCAGGCCGGGGTTCGCCCGGCGGGCCCGCGCGACGACGTCGTGGTGCGCGACGAAGCCCGAGTCGTCGTCGTTCGCGCCCAGCAGCGCCGGCATCCCGCTCAAGAGCCGGTCCTTAGCCTCGCCCCAGGCCGCGGCCTCGATGCGGCCGTCCGCGTGGCGGCGCAGGGCGAGCGTGCCGGGGCCGTCCGGGGTGTTCGACGCGAGCCAGGTGATGCCGCGCTCGTCGGTCAGGATGTTGAGGGACCCGCGCCCGCGCTTCAGCGGACGCAGGACCCGGTCCAGGTCGACTTCGAACGCGGGACGCCAGAACATCGGCTACGCGTCGCTCGAAAAGCGGACGGATCCGTCGGGCAGCACGACGTCCGGCCAGACGCGGGCGCCGTCCAGGAGCTCGCAGCCGGCCCCGACCGACACGCCGTCGCCCAGCACCACGCCGCGCAGCACCGCGCCGGCGCCGACCCGCGCGCCGTGCCCGAGCACCGAACGCTCGACGACCGCGCCCTCCGAGACGGCCGCGCCGTCGAACAGCACCGAGCCGTCGATCTTCGCGCCCGAGCCCACGACGGCGGCGACGCCGATCGTCGACCCGCCGGACAGCTGCGCGTCCTCGGCCACCGACGCGCCGTCGAGCACCAGGAAGTCGCCGGGCCGGCCGGGCAGCGCCGACGTCGGCGCCAGGCCGCGCACGAGGTCGGCCGAGCCGCGCACGAACGCTTCCGGCGTGCCGACGTCCAGCCAGTAGGAGGCGTCGACGAACCCCTGGATGTGCGCGCCCTGCTCCAGCAGCTGCGGGAACGTCTCCCGCTCCACGGACACGCGGCGCCCGGCCGGGATGGCCTCGATCACCGGACGGCGGAAGACGTAGCAGCCGGCGTTGATCTGGTCGGTCGGCGGGTTCGGCGACTTCTCGAGGAACGCCTGGACGCGGCCGGTTTCGTCGGTCGGCACCGACCCGAACCGGCTCGGGTCCGGGACGCGCTGCAGGTGGAGCGTGACGTCGGCACCCGACTCGTGGTGCACCCGCAGCTGCTCGCCGAGGTCCGCGCCCGACAGGATGTCGCCGTTGAAGACGATCACCTGCTCGGCGCGCAGCTTGTCGTAGACGTTCCGGATCGCGCCCGCGGTGTCGAGCGGCTCGTCCTCGACGACGTACTCCAGCTCCAGGCCGATGGCCTTGCCGTCGCCGAAGTACTCCTCGAACACCTCTGCACGGTAACTCGTGCCCAGGACGACGTGCCGGATGCCGGCCTCGCGGATGCGGGAGAACAGGTGGCTCAGGTACGGCGTCCCGGCGGTCGGGAGCATCGGCTTCGGTGCCGAAAGGGTGAGCGGGCGCAGCCGGGTGCCCTTGCCCCCGACCAGCACGACGGCGTCGACAGCGTCGCTTCGGACCTCGGACGTCACGGAAATCTCCTCTTTTATCACGCACCGCTGAGCGACAAGCCGCGGGAAACCCTGACGGAGGTCGCCCGGAGGGCCTACCCTAGACAGGAAACAGGCGGGCCTTTCCCCAGAGGGCCCCGGGTCAGTCGGGAGGCCGAGGGGATGGACCCCCGCGATCGGGCGGACGCCCTGCTCGCACGAGCCCAGGCGCGCGGTGCGTTCGTCGTGACACCCGACAGTGCGACGTCACCGATGGATTCGTCGAACACCCAGCAGATCCCGCGCGCGCAGATCGACGGGCTCGACCGCAGCAGCGACCCCGACACGACCACGCAGCTGCCCGCGTCGCTGATCGAGGAGAACGACCACCCGCTGGCCGGCTCGGCGCCGACGCGGCGGATGGAGGTCCGAAGTGGCCGCCGCCCGCAGCAGACCACCCCGCTGAAGACGCCGTCGCCGACGACGCCGATGGCCGCGCCGCTGTCCCGCCGTCCGCAGGCCGAGCCGATCACGAGCCCCCTGAAGGAGCCCGATCCGGAGGACACCGGCCTGGTGCCGACGGTGACGCAGAACATCGGCAAGTCCGACCTTTCGCGCCGGCTCGACGGGATCTAGCGGGTTTCCAGCTTCAGCCGCAGCGCGAGGCCGAGCTTCACGGCGGCCAGCACCGGCTTCCAGGCGAGCCCCTGGTGGCGGTCGGCGAGGTAGCGGTAGGCACTGGCGTGGTGCGCGGCGAGCATCTTCTTCGACGCCTGCGACGTCGAGTGCCCGCCTTCGTGCGTGACCCGCGCGGACGGCGCGTAGACGTTCAGCCAGCCGGCCTTGCCGAGCCGGTCGCCGAGGTCGACGTCCTCGAAGTACATGAAGTAGCGGGTGTCGAAGCCGCCGACGGAGTCGAACGCCTCCCGCCGGAACAGCTGGCACGACCCGGAAAGCCAGCCCGAGACGCGCTCGGCCGGGGCGCCGGTCTCCTGCCGGTACTGCTTCGTCCAGGGGTTGCCGGGCCAGACCTTCGCGAAGGCGGCGTGCCCGATCCCGCGCCCGAAGGACGGCAGCAGCCGCGCCGAGGGGTAGACGGCCCCGTCGAGATCGTGGATCAGCGGCCCGAAGGCACCCCCACGCGGCCACCGCTTCGCGACGTCGAGCAGCGCGTCGAGCGACCCGGGCTCCCATTCGAGGTCCGGGTTGACGACAACGACCCACCCACAGGAGTCATCGAGCTCGGCGACCCCCCGGTTGGCGGCGGTCCCGTAGCCGACGTTCTCCCCGATGCTGAGCAGCTGCACGTTCTCCCGGCCGTCGACGACCTGCTCGAGGGCCCCCTCGACGGACGCGTTGTCGGCGATGACCACCTTGACCGGGCGCTCGGTGGCCTTCTCGAGGGTGTCGAGGAACCGCTCGATGGTGTCCTCGGAGAAGTAGGTCACGGTCACGACGCCGACATCGTCGCCGTAGCGGGGTTGCTCAGTCACCCGGCCATTGTCCACGCGTCACACACGGTGAATCGGGTGCCCCGCAGCCGGTGACGGCGGTCCAGCAGCCCAGATGCTGGAGCGTCACGCTAAGTGTCAACCCGAGCGCTCAGGGTGCCAAGGCTCGCGAGATGATGCCGCGATGACGGTGCATGCCTTCGTCGACGAATCCGCCCGCGGTGGCAGCTACCTGCTGTGCGCGACGATCGTGGAACCGGCACATCTGACGACGACCCGGCGCGCGTTGACGTCGCTCCTGCTACGAGGAGCTCGCGAACTGCACTTCAAGAAGGAAAAAGAGCCTCGTCGCCGGATGCTGATCGACCGGATGGCCGGGATGCCGATCACGACACGGCTCTACCACGGAACCTGCGTGCCCAAGACCGAAGAAGATGCCCGGCAACGCTGCCTGACGCTCCTCGCCGAGCACCTGCTCGGTCTCCAGGCGCACCGGCTGGTCCTCGACTCACGCGATCACCGTGACGGACACGATCGGCACACCCTGCAGCGCGCGCTGGGATTCCGCCCGTCCAAAACCGAACTCACCTACGAGCACGTCGATTCGACGGCCGAACCGCTCCTGTGGATCTCCGACGCGGTGGCCTGGTGTTCCGGCGCGGGTGGCGACTGGCGTCGACGTGCCGAACCGCTGATCGCAGTGCGCTTCGAAGTGTGAGGGCAGCGAAAAGCCCGCGAGACGACCGTCCGGACGCGTCACGGGCTTTCATACTCGGCCCCACAGGGACCTCGCACCCCGACGATACCACCCTTCGGTCACGGGATCAGCGGTTGCGGAGGTGGCGCGACCAGGCTTTGGCGTACGCCTCCCGGTGCCGCTCCGCGGTCGTGGCCCACGAGAACTCCTTCGCGCGCTGCTGCGCCGCCGTGGCCAGCTCGGCGCGTCGTCCCGGGTCGTCCAGCAGCTCGCCCAAAGCAGCTGCCACATCGCCCGCGCCCACGCCGCAGTACGCCACCGCGTCGCCGCCCACCTCCGGCAGCGACAGCCGGCGCGTGGTCAGCACGCACGCTCCGCACGCCATCGCCTCCAGGACCGGCAACCCGAACCCCTCGCCCAGCGACGGGTACGCCACCAGTTCCGCCCCGCCCAGGAACCCCGCCAGCGTGCCGAACGGCAGGTAGCCTGCGCGGATCACGCGCAGCCGGTGCGGGACCGCGTCCAAGGCGCGCTCCACCTGCGTGTCCCAGCCCGGCTGGCCCGCCAGCACCAGCGCGGGTGCGTCGCGGCGGCCGGCCACCGCGCGGGCGAACCCGCGGATCAGGGCGGGCACGTTCTTCCGCGGCTCGAGCGCGCCCAGGAACGCCACGTACGGCGTCCGGCCCAAGCCCACCGCCGCCCGCGCGGCCGCCACTTCGGCCGGGGACGGCGGGTGGAAGCGTTCGGTGTCGACGCCGTGGTGGATGACTTCCAGCGAGGCGTGCCGCACCTGACCCACGCGGGACAGCTCCGCGGCCGTCGCCGCCGAAGGAACTACACACAGCGTCGCGCGGCGAAGCGCCGTTGTCGTCCACGCGCGGAAGAAGCGGGCCTTGACCGACAAGTGCAGCACGGCGTCGGTGAAGAAGGTCGCGTCGTGCAGCGTGACCACCGAAGCGGCCGACGTCGCGAGCGGCATCGTGTAGTGCGGCGAGTGGACGACGTCCGCGCCGAGGCGGCGCGCCAGCCGGGGCAGGGTCGCCTGTTCCCAGGTCAGCCGGGCCGTGCGGGTGGTCGTCGCCGGCGAAGCGGGCACGACGCGCGAACGCGGCGCCAGCCGATCGTAAAGCTGCAGGTCACGGGGCTGGCAGACGACGGTGATCCGCGCCCCGTCCGCATCGAGGGCGGCGACGAGCGAGTCCACGTACCGGCCGACCCCACCGCGGTCCGCGGGAACCGCGGTCGCATCGATCAGCACGCGGGGGTCATCGCTCACCCCTGCAGGGTACGGCGGCGACCCTCCGTCATGGTGAGGAACTGGCAAACCCGCCTGGTGGCAGGCTCAACCGTGCGCCCGGCGGTGGCTGGCCCAACCCGCATCCGCCACCCGAACGAGCGAGCCCACCCGCCGCAACTGCGACAACCCGGCCGATGACGGCCCCAGTCACGCAGCCAGATGATCGACCGCCAAGACAGCCGCCGCGCCGGCTCCACCGCCCACCACGACAACCGCGCTCAGTCGTGCGCCCGGCGGTGGACGGCCCAACCCGGCGGGTGGCGCCCCCAGTCATACGCCCAGGCGGTCGACCGCCAAGACAGCCGCCGCGCCAGCTCCACCGCCCACGACGGCAACCGGCCTCAATCGTGCGCCCGGCGGTGGCTGGCCCAAACCGAACGAGCGAGCCCACCCGCCGCAACTACGACAACCCGGCCGGTGACGGCCCCAGTCACGCAGCCAGATGATCGACCGCCAAGACAGCCGCCCCGCCGACTCCACCGCCCACCACGGCAACCGACCTCAGTCGTGCGCCCGGCGGTGGATCGCCCAAACCGCCTCCGCCGCGCGCCGCCACGTGAACGCGCGCGCTCGCTCCCGGCCTGACCGCACCAAACCCGCCGCCACCGTCGGGGAGCCGAGGACTTCCCGCAGCGCCGCCGCCAGCGCCGCCGCGTCGCCGCGCGGGACCACGACTCCGGCGCCGCCCGCCACCTCGACCAGTGCCGGGACGTCGGTGTGGACCACCGGGACGCCCGCCGCCATCGCCTCCAGCAGGCCCAGCCCGAAGCCCTCCGCCAGACTCGGCACCGCCAGCGCGCCCGCCCGGCGCAGCACCGTCGCCAGCTCGGCGTCCGACACCTTCCCCAGCATCCGCAGGCGCTCCGCGGGGAGGCCGCGCTCGCGAGCCAGCGCCACCGGGTCGATGCCGCCCCAGCCCGGCTGGCCGGCCAGCACCAGCGCCGTGCCCTCCAGCGCCGCGACCGCGTCGACCAGCACGTCGATGCCCTTGCGCGGCTCGATCGTGCCGACCGCCAGCACGTACCGGTCCGGGAGCTCCAGCTCGGCCGATCCCGTCGGCACCCGCACGCCGTGCGGCACCACGCGCACCGGGACGTCGACGTCGATGAGCACCGCCAGCTCGTCGGCCACCGCCCGCGTCGGCACGACCAGCCCGGACGCCCGCCGCGCGGCCCGCGCGATCATCGAGCGGTGCCAGCTGACGCCGCGGGCGGTGAGCGTCTCCGGGTGGGTCCACGGCACGGTGTCGTGCACGGTCACGCTCAGCGTCTTCCCGGCCGGGGCCCGCGGCGGCGCGAACGGCGTCGGCGCGTGCACCGCGTCGCCGCCCGGCCACCAGCGCAGGCCCAGCTGCCACGCGGCGACCAGCGCCCGCGGCGGGATCCGCAGCACCCGGGGGCCGTCGACGCCGTCCAGCCGGGCCGCGCCGACGTCGGCGTGCCGCGCGACGACGCTGGACACCGTCCAGCCCGGCGGCGCGGTCTTCGCGAGCGCGGGGAGCAGCTCGGCCGTGTAGCGCCCGGTGCCACCCGGCACGGGCGCGAGGAGCTGCTCGGCGAGCACGACCAGTTCGGGCACGCGGCTATTGTGCGGGACGTGACCGCGAATCCCGCCACCACGGTGGTAGTCGTGACCTGGCGGGGTGCCGGGCACATCACCGCCTGCCTCGACGCGCTCACCGCCCAGACGCGTCCACATCGGACGCTCGTGGTCGACAACGCCTCCGACGACGGCACCGCCGCCCTGCTCGCCGCCCACCCGGCCCGCCCCGAGGTGCTCCGCCTGCCGCGCAACACCGGCTACGCGGGCGCCCTCGCCGCCGCGCTGGAAAAGCTCGGAACGCCGCTCATGGCGTGGCTGAACGACGACGCCGAACCCGCGCCGGACTGGCTCGCCACGCTGGAGGACACCCTCGAGAAGGCGCCACTGGCCGCCGCGGCGACGTCCCGGCTCGTGCGCGCCGACGGCACCACGCAGTCCGCCGGCGTCCGGCTGACCGCCGACGGCCACGGCGCCGACCTCACCGAGCCGGCCGGCGAGGTGTTCGGCTTCTGCGGCGGCGCGGCCCTGCTCCGCACCGACGCCCTGCGCAGCGTGCACGGCGTCCCGGCGAGCTTCTTCTGCTACTACGAGGACACCGACACGGCGTGGCGGCTGCGGCTGGCCGGGTGGGACGTCGTCGCGGCGCCGGACGCCCGCGTCCGCCACGCCCACGGTGTCAGCAGCGAGCTGGGGTCGAGGGCGTTCCACCGCTGGAACGAGCGCAACCGGCTGCTCATGCTGCTGCGGTGCGCGCCCCGCGGCGTCGCGGTGAACCAGCTGGTCCGCTTCGCCGTGTTGACAGCGGTGCTGCCGCTGCGTCCCGGGCGGCCGGCGGCGGCGAACTTCTCCCTCGGCCTGCGCTGCCGGGTCCTCGCCGACGTGGCCGCGCGGTTACCTGCGACGTTGCGGATGCGCCGCAAGATCACCCGCCGCGCGGCGCTCGGCCGAGGCGCGGTCTGGGAGGCGTGGGCGGGCCTTTAAGCTTGCTGGCATTCGACGACAGGAGCTGGCTTTGGCGCAGGGGGATCCGCAACCGCTCGTCTCGGTGATCGTGGTCAACTACCACGGCGCCGACGACACGATCACCTGCCTGCGCGCGCTCGCCGAGCACGACTACCCGGAGCTCGAGCTCATCTGCGTGGACAACTCGTCCGGGGAAGACGAAGCCGCGCGCATCCGCGAGGCCGTTCCGCAGGCCCAGGTCGTCGCGGCCGGCCGCAACTCCGGCTTCGCGGGCGGCTGCAACCTCGGGGCGAAGCACGCGAAGGGCACCGTCCTCGCCTTCCTCAACAACGACGCCCGCCCGGCGCCCGGCTGGGTCTCCGCCGCCGTCGCCGAGCTGCGCGCCCAGCCCGGCGTCGCCGCCGTCGCCAGCAAGGTCGTCGACTGGGAGGGCACCGGCACCGACTTCGTCGACGGCGGCCTGACCTGGTTCGGCATGGGCTACAAGCGGCACGCGGGCTCGCCGCTGGCCGACGTCCCGGCCGCCGAACACGAGGTCGCGAAGGACGTCCTGTTCGGCACCGGCTCGGCGCTGTTCGTCCGGGCGAGCGTGTTCGCCGAGGTCGGTGGCTTCGACGAGCGGTTCTTCATGTTCTACGAGGACGTCGACCTCGGCTGGCGGCTCAACCTGCGCGGCTGGCGCGTGCGGTACGTCCCGGCGTCGCTCACCCACCACCGCCACCACGGCACGATGGCGGCGGTCGACGCGCCGGAAACCGGCCGCGAGACGTTCCTCCTGGAGCGCAACGCCCTGGCCGCGCTCTACAAGAACCTCTCCGACGAGACACTGGCCCGCGCGCTGCCCGCGGCACTCGCGCTCGCCGTGCGCCGGGCCACCGCCCGCGGTGAGCTCGACGCGACCCAGCTGGACCTCGAACACGGCGGTGCTCCTTCAGGCCCGATCGAGACCGGCGACGTCGCCATCCCCCGCACCACGCTCGCCGGGCTGCTGGCCATCGACCAGTTCGTCGAGCAGCTGCCGTCGCTGGCCGAGTCCCGCGCGGCCGAGCAGGCCGCCCGCGTCCGCACCGACGCCGACCTCCTCCCGTTGCTGCGCAAGGCGCTCGAGCCGGCGTACCCGCTGCCGCGTTACCTGGCCGCGCACGACATCCTCGTCGAGGCGTTCGGCATCGAACAGGCCTTCGGGCAGCGCCGGAAGGTCCTGGTGCTCACCGGGGACGCGCTCACCGAGCGGATGGCGGGCCCGGCGATCCGCGCCTGGAACATCGCGCTCGCGCTCGCCGCCGAACACGACGTCCACCTCATCACGACGAACCCGCTGGCGACGCCGCCGCCCGCGCCGTTCCGGGTCAGCGCGGGCAAGCACCGCGAGCTGGACGCGCCGATCGCCTGGGCCGACGTCGTCGTCCTGCAGGGGCACGTGCTGGAACTGGCGCCGTCGTTGAAGAAGCAGCACAGCGGCAAGATCGTCGTCGCCGACCTGTACGACCCGATGCACCTGGAGCTGCTGGAGCAGGGCAAGGGCGTCGCCGACGACCGGCGCGCGGCCGACCTCGCCGGCGTCACCCGCGTCCTGGACGCCCAGCTCGAACGCGGCGACTTCTTCCTCTGCGCGTCCGAGCGGCAGCGGCACTTCTGGCTCGGGCACCTCGCCGCGATGGGCCGGCTTTCGCCGCGCCTCTACGACGCCGACCCGACGACGCAGTCGCTGCTCGCCGTCGTCCCGTTCGGCCTGCCCCCGGAGCCGCCGGTGCGCACCGGGCCGGGGCTGCGCTCGTCGCTCGGCATCGGCGGAACCGACCACGTCGTGCTGTGGGCGGGCGGGGTGTACAGCTGGTTCGACCCGCTGACCCTGGTCCGCGCGATCGAGAAGCTGCGCCGCCGCCGCAGTGACGTCCGGCTGGTCTTCCTCGGCATGAAGCACCCGAACCCCGAGGTCGCCGAGATGGACATCGGCACGCGGACGATCCGGCTGGCGGATTCCCTGGGGCTGACCGGGAAGCACGTCTACTTCAACGAGCAGTGGGTGCCCTACCACGAGCGCCAGAACTGGCTGCTGGACGCGAACTGCGGCGTCACCACGCACTACGAGCACGTCGAGACGACGTTCGCGTTCCGCACCCGCGTCCTGGACTACCTGTGGGCGGGACTGCCGATCGTCACCACCGACGGCGACGCGTTCGCCGACCTGGTCCGGGCGGAGCGGCTCGGTGTGGTCGTCCCGGCCGAGGACGACGCTGCCCTGGCCGACGCGCTCGAAAAGGCGTTGTACGACGAGGAGTTCGCCGCGGGCTGCGTCGAGCGGCTCGCCGTCGTCGCGCAGCGGTTCGCCTGGCCGGAAGCGCTGAAGCCGCTGGTCGAGTTCTGCCGCGACCCGCGGCCGGCGGCCGACCGGCTGCCCGGGTCGGCCGACCTGGTGACGACGCCGCCGGTGCGCGGGCGCGCGATGCTGCGGCGGGATCTGGACCTCATCCGCGAATACCTCGACGCCGGCGGCCCCGCGGAGCTGGCCCGGCGCGTGGGTGGTCGCGCGGTGAAGGTCGCGAAGCAACGGCTCCGCCGTGGCTAGGTCACTGCGCGTCCTCCTCGACGGCACCCCGCTGCTCGGCGCGCGCACCGGGATCGGCCGGTACACGGCCGCGCTGAGCGAAGAACTGGTCTCGATCCCCGAGGTCGACACGCGCGCGGTGGCGTTCACGCTGCGCGGCTGGCGGCGGCTGCGGCACGTGCTCCCGTACGGCGCCCGCGCCCGCGGGATGCCGGTGGCAGCAAGGCTGCTGCGGGCGGCGTGGCTGCGGTCGGACTTCCCGCCGGTGGAGCTGTTCGCCGGCCCCACCGACGTCGTGCACGGCACGAACTTCGTGCTGCCGGGCCGGTTCCGCGCGGCGGGCGTGGTGACGATCCACGACCTGGCGTTCCTGGACAACCCGGCGGAGCTGGCCCCGAGCGACCGCGGCCTGCCGGAGCTGGTCCGCCGCGGCGCCCGCCGGGCGAACGTCATCTGCACCCCGACGGCGGCGGTGGCGGACGCGGTGGCGGAGCGCCTCGACGTGTCCCGCGAAAAGATCGTGGTGACGCCACTGGGCGTGAACCCGGCGTGGTTCACCGCCCGGCCCCCGGACGACGAGCGCCGGGCGCGGCTCGGGCTGCCTGCGCGCTATTTGCTGTTCGCCGGGGCGGCGGGCCCGCGCAAGGGCCTGGACTGGCTGACCCGCGCCCACGAAGCGGCGCCCGACCTGCCGGACCTGGTGTTCGCGGGCCCGGGCCCGTTCCCCCGCGGCGCCCGGCGGTTCCGCACCGGTTATCTGTCCGATGTGGACCTGCGCACGGTGGTGGCCGGCGCATCGGCCCTGGTGCTGCCGTCGCGCGACGAGGGCTTCGGCCTACCGGTGCTGGAGGCGATGGCCTCGGACGTCCCGGTGGTCTGCACGGACATCCCGGCGTTGCGCGAGGTGGCGGGCGAGTGCGCCAGCCTGGTCCCGTACGGCGACGTGGACGGCTTGGCGGAGGCGCTGCGAACGGCGGTGACGGACCCGCACGCGGTGGCGACCTCGGCATCCAGGCGAGCACACGCGGCGAACTTCACGTGGCGCACGTGCGCGGAGCTGACGGTGGGCGCGTACCGGCTGGCCTCAGGACGCCACTGAGCCCTTGTAGGCGGCCAGGACCTCATCGAGCGGACCGGCCCGGCGGATCCGGCCTTCGTCCATCCACAGGGCGTCGGTGCACAGTTCCTTGAGCAGTTCGTCGGAGTGCGAGGCGAACACGAGCAGACCGGACCGCCGGGCGAGGTCCACCAGCCGTTCGCGGGCCTTGGCGAGGAAGGCCGCGTCGATCGCGCCGAGACCTTCGTCGAGGATGAGGATCTCGGGATCGATGGTGGTGACCACGCCGAGCGCCAGCCGGACGCGCATGCCGGCGGAGTACGTGCGCAGGGGCAGGTGGAGGTAGTCGCCGAGCTCGGTGAACTCGGCGATGTCGTCGACGCGCGCGGCCATCTGCGCGCGGTCCATGCCGAGGAACAGCCCGCGGATCAGGATGTTCTCCCGGCCGGAGACCTCCGGGTCGAGCCCGACGCCGAGGTCGAACACGGGCGCGATCCGCCCGGCGACCCGGGTGCTGCCCCGCGTCGGTTCGTAGATGCCGGACAGCAGCCGCAGCAGCGTGGACTTCCCGGCCCCGTTGTGCCCGACGAGCCCGACGCGGTCGCCTTCGCCCAGTGACAGCGTGATGTCCCGCAGGGCCTCGATGACCGGCGTCTTCGCCCCGGTGCCGATCTTCCCGCCGACCTTGCCGAGCACCCGTTTCTTCAGCGACCGGGTCTTGGCGTCGAAGATCGGGAAGTCGACGTAGGCGTTCCGCACTTCGATGCTCACCATGCTGCCACCCCTCCGCGGTCGAATGCGAACGCAAGTTATCATTCGCATCTCAGCGCCGACCGTGGAGGTACCCGTGCCGGAAGGTTTCCACCCGCCCCAGCAGGCTCGCAGCCGGGCGTCACTGGAGAAGGTGCTGGCCGCGGCCGAGCACGTGCTCGGTCACCGCGGCCACGAGGAGTTCACGATCGGCGCGGTCGCGGACCAGGCGGCCCTGTCGGTGGGCGCGATCTACCGCCGCTTCGCCGGCAAGGACCAGCTCCTGTTCGCCGTGAAGGACCAGCTGCTCGGCCGCCTGGAAGCGAACGTCGGCGATGCACTCCGCGACGCAGGCAGCGGAGCGCGCGAGGTCGTCGGCGCCTTCACCCGGGCGTTGGCGGATACGTTCGCCGCCCACGACCGGATCTTCTCCGAACTCCTCGACGGCCAGCGCGCCGACGGGCGCGAACGCGGTCTCCAAGCCCTGGCCGCCATCCAGCAGGCCTTCGTGGAAGCCGCGGGCGATCGCCCGGCCGTCCGGATGGCCGCCCGGACCGTCATCGGCGCGTGCGTGCACCGCGCCGCCACCGGGCGGTACTGGCCCGACGGTCTGGACTGGACCACCTGGGCCGCCGAGACCACCGAGATGGTGCTCGCCTACCTCGCGTCCGCGAAGTAGGCGTCCAGCGCCGCGTCCCACGGCCGCATCGGGGTCAACCCCGCCTTGGCCCACGACGCCGGGGACAGCACCGAGTACGCCGGCCGCGTAGCCGGGCGGGGGAACTCCGCCGTCGTGCAGGGCTTCACCCGGGACGGGTCCGCGCCCAAGTGGGAAAAGATCGCGCGGGCGAAGCCGCACCAGCTCACCGCGCCCGCGTTCGTGCAGTGCAGGATCCGCTGCGACGGCCCGTCGCCCGCCGCCACGCGGGCAGCCAGCTCGAGCAACCCCGCCGCCAGGTCGGCCGTCCACGTGGGACCGCCCACCTGATCGTCCACAACGGACAGTTCCGGGCGGGAAGACTCCAACGCGGCCATCGTCTTCACGAAGTTCGCCCCGGACCGGCCGTAGAGCCACCCGGTCCGCACCACCCACGAAGCCGCGCCCGACCCGAGGACCGCGTCCTCGCCCGCCGCCTTCGTGCGGCCGTACGCCGAGCGCGGGCCCAGCTCGTCGCCCGGCTCGTACGGCCGGGATGCGTCACCGGGGAACACGTAATCCGTCGACACGTGGATCAGCGGCACCCGCCGCGCCGCGCACGCCGCCGCCAGCACGCGCGGGCCGTCGGCGTTCACCGCGAACGCGCGTTCCTCGTCCGTCTCCGCCGCGTCGACCGCCGTGTACGCCGCCGCGTTCACTACCACCGGTGCCGAGCCCGCTTCCCGCGCCCGCTCGGCCAGTGCGCCGACCGCGGCCAGCACCTGGCCCGTCTGCGTCACGTCGAGCTCGGCCGACCCGGGGGCCACGACCTCCACCGCGGGCGACGCCAGTGCGGCGAGGTCCCGGCCGAGCTGCCCGGAACCCCCGGGCACGAGCACCGTCAGCGGCACAGAAAACCCCTACTTCTTCAGCGCGGCCCGGTTCGCCAGGGGCTCCCACCACGCGCGGTTGTCCGTGTACCAGGCCACTGTCGCGGCCAGACCGTCCTCGAAGGACACGCGCGGAGCGTACCCCAGCTCCTCGGTGATCTTCGTGATGTCCACCGAGTACCGGCGGTCGTGCCCCTTGCGGTCCTCGACCGGCTCGACGCTGTCCCAGCCCGCGCCCACCGCGGCGAGCAGCTTCTCCGTCAGCTCGCGGTTGGTCAGCTCGGTGCCGCCGCCGATGTTGTAGATCTCGCCCGGCCGCCCGCTTTCGGCGACCAGCTGGATGCCGTGGCAGTGGTCGTCCACGTGCAGCCAGTCACGGATGTTGAGCCCGTCGCCGTAGAGCGGCACCTTCCGCCCGTCGAGCAGGTTGGTGACGAACAGCGGGATGACCTTCTCCGGGAACTGGTACGGACCGTAGTTGTTGGAGCACCGGGTGATGCACACCGGCAGCCCGTGGGTGCGGAAGAACGACCGCGCCACCAGGTCCGACGACGCCTTCGACGCCGAGTACGGCGAGTTCGGCTCCAGCACGTGCTCCTCGGTCCACGAACCGTGCTCGATCGAGCCGTACACCTCGTCGGTGGACACGTGCACGAACTTGCCGACGCCGGCTTCCAGCGCCGACTGCAGCAGGTTCTGCGTGCCGAGCACGTTCGTCAGCACGAAGTCGGCCGCGCCGAGGATCGAGCGGTCCACATGCGACTCCGCGGCGAAGTGCACGACGAGGCCCACGCCCGTCATGACGTCCGCCACCAGCGCGGTGTCGCAGATGTCGCCGCGGACGAACCGCAGTCTCGGATCGGCGGCGACCGGGGCCAGGTTGGCCTCGTTGCCCGCGTAGGTGAGTTTGTCCAGCACGACCACCTCGGCGTCACGCAGCGCCGGGTAGGCGCCGGTCAGCACCTGCCGGACGTAGTGCGACCCGATGAAGCCGGCACCACCGGTGACCAGGACCCGCATCTTCCCGCCTTTCCGCACGCCCCGGCCGGGGCGTTCCGCCCCCAGCCTACGGAGGCCCCACAACACCCTCAGTAGAGTCTGCTTGGAGGCACACCGGTGCCCTGGGGGAAGCACGGGGTTCACAGGGGAGGAAGCGCGTGACCGAACCGGCTGCGCCGACCATCCCGGCACGTCACGGCGTTGCGGTCTTCGCCCGCCGCGGCGGCAAAGTCGTCGTGTCGCTGCTGTCCGTCGCCATCCTCGCCCTGACCTGGTACGGCTGGAACTACATCGGCGACCCGAACACGGGCCTGACGACTACCAACGTCTTCGCCGACACCGAGGCGCACGCGAAGCCGCTCGACGGCGCGATCGACATCCTCCTGGTCGGCCAGGACAGCCGCACCGACGCGCAGGGCAACCCGCTGCCCCGCGAAGTGCTCGACATGCTGCACGCCGGCGTTTCCGACGGCGAACTGAACACCGACACGATGATCCTCGTGCACATCCCCCAGAACGGGAAGCACGCGATCGCGGTGTCGTTCCCCCGCGACTCGTGGGTGGAGCTGGCCGGCGGGTTCGGCAAGCACAAGCTCAACAGCGCGTTCGTCTACGCGTACACGGACACTTACCGCGCGTTGCAGCGCCAGGGCATGACCGACCTCAAGGAAGCCGACGCGCAGGCCAAGGTCGCCGGGCGGAAGAACCTCATCGCCACGCTCGAGAAGTTCATCGGCAAGCCCGGCATGATCGACCGCTACGCCGAGGTCAACCTGGCCAGCTTCTACGAGATCACCAAGTCGATCGGCGGCGTCGAAGTCTGCCTCAAGGGCCCGGTCAAGGAAGCGAAGTCCGGCGTCGACCTGCCGGGCGGCCGCCAGACGATCGAAGGCGTGCAGGCGCTCGCGTTCGTCCGCCAGCGCTACGGCCTGCCCAACTACGACCTCGACCGGATCGCCCGCCAGCAGGCGTTCCTCTCCGGCCTGGCCCGCAAGGTGATCTCGAGCGACGTGCTGACCAGCCCGGGGAAGATCGCCGACCTGGTCTCGGCGGTGAAGAAGTCCGTCGTGGTGTCGCAGGGCTGGGACCTGACCGAGTTCGCCGAGCAGATGCGCGGCCTGACCGGCGGCAACATCGAGTTCCACACCATCCCGACCCTCGGCAACGCGACCATCGGCGGCGCCGACGTGCTGCGCGTCGACCCGGCCCAGGTGGCGGCGGAGGTGGCGCGGCTGACGTCGGACGGGGACACCCCGGCCGCCCCGACGTCGACGCAGCTGACCGGCGCGAACGCCGTCACGGTCGAGCTGTTCGACGGCACGGGCTCGCCGTCGCTGGCCGGCCAGACCCACACGATGCTGCAGGGCAAGGGTTTCACCCTGGCCGCCGACCAGCGGCTGAGCACCCGCACCACCACCGTCGTCCGGTACAACCCGGCCGACGGAACCGCGCTGGGCCTCATCAAGCAGGCACTGGGCACGACGGTCCAGGCCGAGCCGGACCGGGACGTCGCCGCCGGGCACGTGCGCGTGCTGCTGGGCAAGGACTTCCGGAACTCGGCCGCCGGGCCGGGTGGCGCGCCGACGTCGTCGGCCGCGAAGCCGACCGCGCCCCCGGCCGCCGCCACCACCCCCGCCGCGCCGCCGATCACGGCGGGCGACGTCCCCTGCGTCAACTAGACTGCGTACGCAGGGTGTTCGGGGGGAGGCGGGCCAGCGTGGCCGAGAACCAGGAAGAACCGGAGACGAGCACCGAGCCGGTTACGGAGAGCGACGACGTCACGCCGTCGCCGGTCCCGCGGGAGGCGTCCGGCCGGTCGCGGGTGCGCCGCGTGGGCCGGGTGAGCCGCCGCGTGGCGGTGGGCCTGGTGTCCCTGCTCGCGCTCGGGGGCAGCGGGTACGTCTACGTCACGAAGGACCAGCTGCAGAGCACCGTCCCGACGACCGACGTGCTCACGCCGCGGGCCGGCGAGCCCGCACCCCCGCCGGCGGACGACGGCGCGGAGGACATCCTGCTCGTCGGCAGCGACGCGCGGACGGACGCCCAGGGCAACGCGCTCCCGCCGCGGGTGCTGCGGCAGCTGCGCACCGAGGCCAACAACGGCGCGGTCAACACCGACACGGTGATCCTGCTGCGGGTGCCGAAGAACGGCGGCAAGCCGTCGGCGATTTCGATCCCGCGCGACACGTGGACGACCATCCCGGGCCGCGCCGAGGGAAAGATCAACTCGGCGTACGGCATCGCGAAGGCCCACTTCGCCCAGCAGCTGCGCGAGCAGGGCGAGCACGACCAGGCGAAGATCGAGCGCGACTCCGACACCGAGGGCCGCCGGGTGCTGGTGCAGACCGTGCAGGACCTCACGCAGGTGCGGGTCGACCACTACGCGGAGATCAACCTGCTGGGCTTCTACCTGCTGACCGAGGCGCTCGGCGGGGTCAAGGTGTGCCTCAACCACGCGACCGAGGACAAGGATTCGGGCGCGAACTTCCGCCGCGGCGAGCAGACGGTCTC
This sequence comes from Amycolatopsis sp. lyj-23, assembly GCF_046549135.1. Classification (NCBI taxonomy): domain Bacteria; kingdom Bacillati; phylum Actinomycetota; class Actinomycetes; order Pseudonocardiales; family Pseudonocardiaceae; genus Amycolatopsis; species Amycolatopsis sp. lyj-23. Next base: position 229,775 of record NZ_JAJPWN010000008.1, read on the forward strand.
GGGCGGCGAGGCGCTGTCGTTCGTCCGCCAGCGCAAGAACCTGCCGCGCGGGGACCTCGACCGGATCGTGCGGCAGCAGGCGTTCCTGTCCTCGGCGCTGCACCAGCTGCTCTCGGCGGGCACGCTGACCAGCCCCGGCACGATGAACGACCTGATGGACGCGGTCCACCGCTCGCTGACCCTGGACCCGGGCCTCGACCTGCTGCAGTTCGCGCAGCAGGCGAAGGGGCTCGCGTCCGGGGACCTGGCCTTCGCGACGATCCCCGTCGTGACGGCGAACGGCCGGAGCGCCGACGGGCAGAGCATCGTGCAGGTCGACGTCAAGGCGGTCCGCGAGTTCGTGGCGAGCTTGGCGGGCCGCCCCGCGCCGGCGGCGGCCCGGCCCGCGTCGGGCGGCGGCTCGGGCAGCGGCGCCGCCCCCGCCGCGGCGCCGCTGCTCCGAGACTCCCCCGGCGTGCCCTGCGTCAACTGACCCCGGGCTTCGTCAGGCGAAGTCGGCGCGGTGGTCCTCCGCCCACCGGCGGAACGTCCGCGGCGCGTGGCCGGTCACCTCGCGCACGACGTCCGTCACCACCGACGGCTCCCGCGTCGTCCGTTCCATCGCGCGCAGGACCTCCGGCGGGACCTCCGGCGGCCAGCCCAGCGCGGTCATCCGCGCGGCGGCCTGCTCCGGCGTCAGCTCCTCGACGCGCAGCGGCCGGCCCAGGACCTCGGCCAGCACCGCCGCCTGCTCCCGGAAGCTGATCGGCTCCGGGCCGCTCAGCTGCAGGGCCGCGCCCACGTGCGAGCCGTCCGCGAGGATCTTCGCCGCGACGTCGCCGATGTCCCGCTCGTGGATCGCGCCGATCCGCGAGTCGGGGAACGGCGTCCGGACCACGCCGTCGGCGACGTCCGCGCGCCAGCCCAGTGCGTTGGTGGCGAACGAACCCGGGTTCAGCAGCGTCTCCGCGAACGGCGCCGCGATCAGCGCCTCCTCCACCACCCGGTGCAGGCGCGCGATGCGGCTCTGCGCCGACCGCGGCTCGAGCGTCGCGCCGGACGACAGCAGCACGACGTGCCGCACGCCGGCCGCTTCGGCCGCCTTCACGAACCCCTCGATGCCCTGCGGGCGCACGTAGAGGAAGACCGCGGAGACGCCGTCGAGCGCGGGCTCCAGCGTCGAGGCCTCCTCCAGGTCCGCGCTCACCTTCGCGACACCGTCCGGAACGTCGAGCTTCGCGGCGTCCCTGCTCGCGGCGCGGACGTTCTGACCTGCGGAAACGAGGGCATCGAGGACCGCGCGGCCGACGTGTCCACTGGCCCCGGTGACGAGGATGGTCATGCTGTCCCCCAGCTTTCGAATAGGTTTGCTTGCAAAGCAAACGTACTGAGGGCGGCGATCCGGTGTCAACCGGCGCGGCGCGTGGTCCGCGCTTTAGCCTGGTGCGCATGAGCCTGACCGACGAGCTGCTGCGCCCGCTGCCGGCCGCCCAACCGTTGATCACCCACTACGACGACCAGCTCGGCAGCCGCGTCGAGCTGTCCGTCGCCACCACCGCCAACTGGGCGGCGAAGACGGCCAACTGGCTGACCGAATCGTTCGACGTCGAGCCGGGCGACGCGGTGGCGGTGCAGCTCCCGGCCCACTGGCAGACCGTCGGCGTGCTGCTCGGCGCGTGGTGGTGCGGGGCGCGCGTGGTGACCGAAGGCACCGGCGCGCGCGTGGCGTTCGTCGGCCCGGACGACCCGGAACCGACCGGCGCGGCGGCCACCGCGGTCGTGACGCTCGACCCGATGGGCCGCGGCCTCGCCGAGCCGCCGGGCGGCGGCGCGTTCGACTACCTGAGCGAGGCGCGGCTGGCCGGCGACCAGTTCCACCCGCTCCGCCCGGTTCCCGGCGGCACGCCCGCGCTCTTCGAGTCCACTGTGGATGAGGTACTGGCCGAAGCGCGGGCCCGCGCGGCGAAGCTCGGCCTCACCACGGCCGACCGGGTGCTGTCCACCCGGGACTGGAGCGGGCCGGACGGCATCCTCGACGGCCTGCTCGTGCCCTTGGCCGCGGGCGCCCACCTGGTCCAGGTCAGCCACGCGGACCAGGCGAAGCTCGCCTCCCGCCGCGAAGCCGAACGCACCACGGCCGACCTCCCGGCGTAACCGCGGCGAACGGCCCGTCGGCGGACGTCGAAGTCCGCCGACGGGCCGTTCACGGCGTGGGGGTCAGGCGTTGGCCAGTTCGCCGACCTCGGCGTCGCGGCGGGCGCGCTTGCGGCCCCACAGCAGGTGGTCGAGCGAGAGCCGGCCGCCGTTGAAGCCGAGCGCGAGCCCGGCGAGGGCCAGCACCAGGACCAGTTCGTAGCCACCCTGGCCGGTCAGGCCGTTGTCGATGTGCACGGAAAGCAGCGCGCCGACCGAGATCACGACGTACCCGATGCCGACGAGCGGCAGCAGGAAGCCGGCGATGAACGCGATCGAACCGAGGATCTCGACGGTCATCGCGAACACCGCGGCGGCCGTGGGCAGCGGGATGCCCGACATCTCGAAGAACTTCGCCGTGCCGCCGATGCCGTTGTTCCACTTCTGGAGCCCGTGCGCGAGGAAGACGACCGCGACGCCGATCCTCCCCAGCAACAGGGCCACGTCCTTGAATCGTCCGAACATCCGGTTTCAGCTCCCGAGTAGGTGAAAGTTCAACTGACCCGACCCAAAGTAGGGCACCGGGCACCTTCACCGAAGCTCCGGACGGTGATCGACAGGAAACCGACAGGCACCGTTCAGCGTTTGTGCGCCCGGGCCGCGCCGAAGCAGTACACGCCGAACGCGGCGAGGCCGAGCGCCACGATGATCAGCAGCACGGTGCCGAACGGCTGGGCCGAGAGCGTCTTGAGGGCGGCGTCCAGCCCGCCGGCCTTGTTCGGGTCGGCCGTGAACCCGGCGATGGCCAGCAGGATCGCGACGATGGCCAGGACAACGCCCTTGGCCAGGTAGCCCGTGGTCCCGATCGTGCCGATCCAGCGCTGGGCCTTTCCCGGCAGCTCCGACGTGTTCAGGTCCTCGAGGAACTTCTTCTTCGCACCCTTGAGGCCCGCGGCGATGGCGACGCCGAGGACGCACGCGGCGGCGATCACGACCAGCGCCGGCCCGGCGGGCAGCTGGAGCAGCTTGGCCGTGAACTCCTGCTGCTTCTGGTTGCCGGACCCGCCGCCCCCGCTGCCGGTGGCGATGCGGATGGCGGTGACGCCGAGCAGGATCACGACGACGCCGCGCGCGGCCGCGCCGATCCGCTTGCGCGTCCGCTTGCCGCCGGTGACCCACTCGTAGCCGGTGGCGGCCATCAGGAACTGCCAGAGCCCGAACAGGATCAGGCCGACGGCGACGATCCAGAGCAGGATCTGGCCGAAGGCCGTGGAGCCGATCTGCTGCAGGGCGCCCTTCTGGTCCGCCTGCTCGCTGTCGCCGAAGGCGACCTGCAGGGCGAGGTAGGCGATCACCAGGTGCACGACGCCGTAGCAAGCCATGCCGACGCGCCCGAGCAGCTGCGCGGTGTTGCTCTTCTCGCCTCGTTCGGCGGTGGCCTCTGTCCGGTTCATGCCTGCTCTAATACCCACGTCCGACCTTGATCCGCTGGGCCAACCGGCCTAATCACGGCCTGTGCCCGGAACGGACGCCAGCGTGGCCGGGCTCAGGCGGGGCGGCGCCGCACTTCGTCGAGGCGGGCCCAGCCGCCGTTGACCGCGAGCAGCGTCAGGACCTGTTCCGCCTGCTCGGCGAAGCGGGCGAGGTCGTCGTGCAGCAGGGCGGCGCGTTCGCCGTCGAGCTGGTCGAAGTCGTCGAACCACAGCGAGATGGCCGAGCCGGCGGTGACGGCGAGCCCCTGCGTCAGGCTCAGGAACCCGGGCGAGGGCGCATCGGCGGCCGCCCGGTAGGCGGTCTCGATCTCGTCGCACGCCGCGAGCAGGTCACGCAGCTGCCGGACGGCGCCGGCCGGGGTCCCGTCCCAGGCGGCGCCCGGCCAGGCGCGATCGGACAGCTCGAGCCACAGCCGCCAGCCGGCGACCAGCTCGGCTTCGTCGTGGGGCGTCCAGGACGCCGGAACCGGCCAGTACATCCTTCGAGGGTGACACCGCCGGGGCGTGAATCCGCCCCGGCGGTGGGTTATGTCTCATGTGGCGAAATTCAGCCGATGACGGGCGGCACCGGCACGCAGGGCGGCGTCTTGGCGTGCGCGGGATCGAGCGCGTTGAGCACCAGCCCCTCGGCGACGGGGTCGTAGGTGATGCCGAGGTGGTCGGTGAAGTCGAGCCCGCAGACGTTCTGCAGGAGGATGTTGCGGACGTTGGCCGCCGGGGCGAGGAAGGCGCTGGTGTACGGCGTCACGACGTCGTCGTAGCGGGTCTGGATGACGGTGTACTGGATGCCGGGCACGGTCTCCCCGCCGGCGTTGAGGTCGGTGAGGAAGTCCGAGCCGACGGCCTGTTCGTTGCAGGCCTGGCAGAAGGCGCCGAGCCCGGCCGGAACGCCGGGGATCATCTCCAGCGTGCTCAGCAGGCCGAAGAGATCGGTGCCGTGGTTGGACGGCGACAGCCCGACGAGCCGGCTGATCTTGTCCGCGCCGCCGAGGTACTTGATCCAGTACCGGACGTTCATCCCCCCTTGCGAGTGCCCGACGACGTCGAGCTTCGACGCGCCGGTGGTCCGCAGGATCCGGTCGCCGAACGCGGCAAGCGCTTTCGCGGTGTCGGCGATCGGCCCCACGGTCTGCAGGAAGGCGCCGGGCGCGCCGCCGAAGTTCCCGGCGAAGACGCAGTAGCCGGCGTCGGCGAGCTTCTGGGAGAGGTTGGCCCAGTTCTCGTAGGCGTTGGCGGTGGTCCCGTTGGAGAGCAGGACGGGGTTCGGATGCCGTTCCGAGGGCTTGCAGTCCCAGTCGTTGGCCCCCGGCGGCGCGATGGTGGGTGCGCCGAGCGAGTAGGCCGCGGCCGTGAGGATGTTCGGCTGCACGGGCCCGGTCGGTTCTCTTCCCGCTGCCTCGCTCGTGCCGGCCCCGAGCAGGAGTGCCGCCACCGTGGCGGCGGCCGCCGTGAGCCACCCGCGCGTCGTCATGCCCATCCGCTTCACCTCTCTGTGAACCGATGGTGATCCGCGTCACCGCAGGTTTAACGCGCGGGTAACTTGTTCGGACCTCCCCCTGGTGGGTCATTTTCCTTCGGCGTCATAGCTGGTAAGAGCCGACCGGAAGTAGCCGGCCAGCTTCTCGACGGCGGGGTCGGAGTACTCCTTCTTGTCGTAGAGGTCGACGTGGCTGGCGCCCTCGATCCAGTGGAGTTCCTTGGGGCCGGCGGCCCGCTGGTGGACTTCGACGGCCATCCACGACGTGACGGCCCGGGTCCCGGCGATCTGGAGCAGCGGCCGCGGCGCGATGAGCGGGACGGCGTGGAAGGCGTCGAACGACGCGAGCTTGTCGACGCTCGGCCAGGTGAGGTGCTTCGCGGACCGTTCGTGCGCCCCACGCGGGGTGCAGTAGTACTCGAAGCCCTCGACGCCGTGCTCACCGCCGAGCGCACCGGCCTGCTCGGCCGTCTCGGGGAAGACCGGCATGACACCGGGGTCGTCCCCGCGCGCGGCCGCGGTGCGGGCCTGCGCGGCGAGGTCGAGCAGGCCCTGGAAGACCGCCGGGTCCTGGGTGCCGTCGGCGCCGTACCGGAACTGCCGGGCGACGTCGACACCGCAGACGGTGGCGACGGCCTTGACCCGGTGGTCACCCCCGGCCGCGGCGAGCGAGTAGCCACCGGAGGCGCAGATGCCGAGCAGGCCGATGCGCTCGGCGTCGACGTCTTCACGGGTGGCGAGGAAGGAGACGGCGGCCTTGAAGTCCTCGACGCGCTGGGCGGGGTCTTCCAGCCCGCGGGGCAGGCCCCCGGACTCGCCCTGGTGGGCGGCGTCGAAGGCGAGGGTGACGAAGCCGCGTTCGGCCAGCAGCCGGGCGTAGGTACCGGAAGCCTGCTCCTTGACGCCGGTGCCGGGGTGCCCGACCACGATCGCGGGCAGCGGCCCGGCGGCCGGGGCGTCCGGGGTGTGGAGGTGCGCGGCGAGCGGGATGCCGGCGCTGTCGAAACCGACGGTGGTCTTGGGCATGGGGGGTCTCCTCGATCGGGTACGCCACCACGTTCCGCCGTAGTCCGCCCGGCCGGGAGAGACAGGTTTCTGCCTGGGAAAGAACTTGCCCCCCGTTGCGCACCCACACCGACGGCGGCGACCCGGGAGACTGGAGGCATGACGCCGGACTCCGACCCGAGGGCGCTGGGCGCGTACCTCAAGGCCCGCCGGGCCCAGCTGACCCCGCAGGACTGCGGCTTGCCCGAGCCGGAGGCGGGCCGCAGGGTGGCGGGCCTGCGCCGGGAGGAGGTCGCCCACCTGGCGTCGATCAGCGTGGACTACTACACACGGCTGGAGCAGGGCCGCGTCCGCGCATCGGCACCAGTGCTGAGCACGCTGGCCCGGGCGCTGCGCCTGGACGCAGACCAGCAGCGGTACGTGTACGAGCTGGCCGGCCGGGTGGACGCGCTCCCCCGCCGCCGCCGGACCGGGCAGAGCGTGCGCCCGGCGATGCGCCGCCTGCTCGCCCAGCTGACCGGAACACCGGCACTGGTCCTGGGCAAGCGCCTGGACATCCTGGCCTGGAACTCAGCGGCGGCGGTCCTTTTCACGGACTTCGAAGCGATCCCACCGGAGCACCGCAACTATCTGCGCCTGCTGTTCACGAATTCAGAAGTCCGCGAACTGCACGAGAAGTGGAACCACGACGCCCGCGAAGCGGTAGCGGCATTGAGAATGGAGGCGGCAGCCGACCCGGCCGACCCGGAGCTGGCCCGCCTGGTCGGCGACCTGGCCATCCAAGATTCGGACTTCCGCAGGTGGTGGGCGGAGCACCACGTGAACAGCGCGAGCTACGGAACAAAGCACTACCACCACCGCCGAGCAGGCAGCTTGACCCTGGACTGCGACACGTGGGCCAGCCCGGACGGCTCAGGCCAGCGGTTGATGGTCCTGACAGCCGAGCCGGGAACCCCGTCCCACGACGCGTTGCAGTTCCTCACGGCAAAAACACGGACGGCGGCAGCTCGTCAAGGCACGCTTTCCCGCCTTGACGAGCTGCCGCCGTCCGTAGTCACAATGGCGAACCGGGGTGGCGAAAAGATCAGCCCTTCAGCAGAGCCCGAGCCATGACGACCTTCTGGATCTGGTTGGTGCCTTCGTAGATCTGCGTGATCTTGGCATCCCGCATCATCCGCTCAACCGGGAAGTCCCGCGTGTACCCCGCCCCACCGAAGAGCTGAACGGCATCCGTGGTCACCTCCATGGCGATATCGGACGCATAGGCCTTCGCAGCCGAAGCCATGAACCCGGCCCGCTTGTCCCCGCGTTCGGAAGCCGCCGCGGAGGCGTAGACCAAATGGCGGGCCGCCTCGATCTTCGTTCCCATGTCGGCGAGCATGAACTGGACACCCTGGAACTCGGCGATCGACTTGCCGAACTGCTTGCGGTCCTTCACGTACGCCACCGCAGCGTCCAGCGCACCCTGAGCGATGCCCAGTGCCTGGGCACCGATCGTCGGCCGGGTGTGGTCGAGCGTGCGCAGGGCCGTCTTGAGGCCCGTCCCCGGCTCGCCGATGATCCGGTCCGCCGGGATGGTGCAGTTCTCGAAGTAGATCTCGCGGGTGGGCGAGCCCTTGATCCCGAGCTTCTTCTCCTTCGGCCCCACGGAGAACCCGGGGTCGTCCTTGTGCACGACGAACGCCGAGATCCCGTTGGCCTTCTTCTCGGCCTCGGGGTCGGTCACGGCCATCACGGTGTACCAGGACGATTCACCCGCGTTGGTGATCCACGCCTTCGTCCCGTTGAGCACCCAGTGGTCCCCGTCGAGCCGGGCCCGCGTCCGCATCGACGCGGTGTCCGAGCCGGCTTCGCGCTCCGACAGCGCGTACGACGCCGACGCCTCGCCCGACGCGATCGAGGGCAGCACGAGCTTCTTCAGCTCCTCGGAGGCGGACAGGATGATCGGCTGCGTGCCCAGCTTGTTGACCGCCGGGATCAGTGACGCCGACGCGTCCACCCGCGCGACCTCTTCGATCACGATGCAGGCGCCGACGGCGTCCGCGCCCTGGCCGTCGTACTCCTCGCCGATGTGGACGGCGTTGAACCCGGACTTGACCAGCGCGTTGTACGCCTCGATCGGGTAGCGCTCGTTCTCGTCGACCTCCGCCGCGTACGGCGCGATCTCCTTCTCGGCCAGAGCCCGGACCGCGGCCCGCAGCTCCTCGTGCTCCTCGGCAAGCTGGTACAGGCCGTCAGTCACTTACGGTCACCTTCTCTACGACGTCGGGAGGGATCTGTCGATGTTAGCGCTCGTTCACCTGCGTCGTCCTTGTGGCGTTGACCGCACCGTTCGTATGGTCGGGTGATGCCGATCACCGCGCCGACGACGCCGCCCGGTCTGCCCACCTCCCTCGACTACCCCGAAGTCCCCGTCGGATCGATCCTGGCGGCGGGTGCCGCGCGCTGGGGCGACCGGACGGCCTTCGCCCACGACGGCCACAGCCTCACCTTCGCCGAGACCTACCGCGCCGCGTGCCGGTTCGCCAACGCCCTGCGCGAGCGCGGCGTCGGCCGCGGTGACGTCGTGGCCCTGCACCTGCCGAACTGCCTGGCCTTCCCGGTCGCCTACTACGGCACGCTGCTGGCCGGGGCCACCTTCAGCCCGGCGAACCCCCTGCTCCCGCCGGACGACCTCGCCTTCCAGCTCGCCGACTGCGAGGCCGCGGCCGTCGTGACGTTCGGCCCGGTCGCGGGCGCGCTGGCCGGCGTCGCCGACCGCATCCCGGCGCGGTTCACCGTCGTCGTCCGGCCCACCGGCGACCTGCCCGGCGGTGCCGTCGAGTTCGAGGCGTTCCACGCCGGACAGCCCGAGAGCCGCCCCTCGGCGGAGTCCTCGCTGCACGAGGACCTCGCGCACCTGGCCTACACCGGCGGCACCACCGGCCGCTCCAAGGGCGTGCGGCTCTCGCACCGCAACGTCGTGGTCAACACGCTCCAGCACGCCTGCTGGGGCACCGGCTCGGTGCCGGCGCTCGACGCGCGCGGCGACGTCACGATCGACCAGATCGGCAGCGAGGACGAGTGGCCGACGCGGCTGGGCACCGGCGTCGCCATCAACCTGACGCCGTGGTTCCACGCGATGGGCATCATCGGCGGCCTCAACGCGGCGGTGCTCGCCGGCACGACGATGGTCCTGCACACGCGCTTCGACCCGGCGGCGTACGTCGCCGACGCCGAACGGCTCCGCATCACCGGCATCGGCGGCGCGCCGGCGTTGTTCGCCGCCCTGCTCGCGACGCCGTCGTTCCACACGGCCGACCTGTCGTCGGTCCGCTCGATCGGCTCGGGCGCGGCACCGATGAACCACGCGATGATCAACGCACTGCGCGAGCGCTTCCCGGGCGTGGTGGTCACCGAGGGCTACGGCCTCACCGAGGCGACGATGGGTGCGGTGATCTCGCCGACGTACCGGTCGGGCACGCGCAAGGTCGGCTCGGTGGGCCTGCCGATCTTCGACACGCAGGTCAAGATCGTCCCGGCCGACGGCGGCGAGGACCCGCTGCCGCCGGGCGAGCAGGGCGAGGTCTGCCTGCGCGGCCCGCAGATCATGCTGGGCTACCGCAACCGCCCGGAGGAGACGGCCGCGGCTCTGGTGGACGGCTGGCTGCACACCGGCGACATCGGCATCCTCGACGCGGATGGTTACTTGTCCATCGTGGACCGCAAGAAGGACATGCTGCTGTACAAGGGGTACAACGTCTTCCCGCGCGAGCTGGAGGAGCTGCTCATCACGCTGCCGGGCGTGGCGGCGGCCGCGGTGGTCGGCCGCCCCGACCCCGAGGTCGGCGAGCTGCCGGTCGCCTTCGTGGTGCCCCGCGGCGAACTCGACAAGGACGAGCTGATGGCCGCGGTCAACGAGAAGGTGCTGCCGTACAAGCGGTTGCGGGAGGTCCACGTCGTCGAGCAGATCCCGGTGTCGGCCGCCGGGAAGGTCCTCAAGCGGGAACTCCGGCAGCAGCTGATCGGCAAGCTCGACGGCTGACCGCCGCCGAAGCCCACCCGGCGCCGGCCGGGTGGGCTAGTGCCCGGTCTTCTCGCGCAGGGCCGCGTCCTTGTCCAGGACGAGCTTCTCCAGGTCCGCCTGGAACCGCGCCATCTTCGCGCGCAGGCCTTCGTCGGACGCCGCCAGGATGCGGACCGCCAGCAGGCCCGCGTTGCGGGCGCCGCCCACCGAGACCGTCGCCACCGGGACGCCCGCCGGCATCTGGACGATCGACAGGAGGGAGTCCAGGCCGTCCAGGTACTTCAGCGGGACCGGGACGCCGATCACCGGCAGCACCGTGGCCGACGCCACCATGCCCGGCAGGTGGGCCGCGCCGCCCGCGCCCGCGATGATCACGCGGATGCCGCGCGCCACCGCGGACGTCGCGTAGTCCAGCATGCGCTGCGGGGTGCGGTGCGCCGAGTAGACGCCGACCTCGTACTCGACGCCGAACTCGTCCAGCGCCGCGCCCGCGGCCTCCAGCGTCGGCCAGTCCGAGTCGCTGCCCATGATCACGCCCACCTGCGGCGCCATAGCTGATCTCCTAGTGGATTTCGTAGCCGTCGAGCCAGACGGCGTGGGACAGCCAGTGCGCCGACAGCAGCGCCCGGTTGCGCAGGTCTTCCATGCGCTCGCCGGTGAAGTTGACGTGCCCGAGCTTGCGTCCCGGCCGCTCCTGCTTGCCGTACAGGTGCACCCGCGCCTCCGGGTACCGGGCGAACAGGTGGTGCAGCCGCTCGTCCGGCCCCATCGCGGGCAGCTCGGGCGCGCCCAGCACGTTCGCCATCACGCACGCCGGCGCGACCAGGTCGGTCCGGCCCAGCGGGTAGTCGAGCACCGCCCGCAGGTGCTGCTCGAACTGCGACGTGCGCGCGCCGTCCATGGTCCAGTGGCCAGAGTTGTGCGGGCGCATCGCCAGCTCGTTGACCAGCAGCCCGGTGTCGGTCTCGAACAGCTCGACGGCGAGCAGCCCGGTGACGTCCAGCGTCGCCGCGATCCGCAGCGCCAGGTCCTGGGCCTCGTGCACCCGCGAGTCGTCGAGCCCCGGCGCCGGGGCGAGGACCTCGGTGTTGATCCCGCCGGTCTGCACCGTCTCGACCACCGGGTACGCCGCACCCTGGCCGAAGGGCGAGCGGGCGACGAGCGCGGACAGCTCCCGCCGCATCGCCACCTTCGCCTCCACCAGCAGCGCCGTGCCCGCGGTCAGCAGCTCCGGCACGGTTTCGCGGGCGTGCTGCGCGGTGTCCAGCATCCAGACGCCGCGGCCGTCGTACCCGCCGGTCGACGCCTTGAGCACCACCGGCCAGCCGTGCTCGCCGCCGAACGCCACCACGTCGTCCACAGTGGACACCTCGGCGAACGCCGGGCCCGGCACGCCCAGGCCGGCCATCATCTCGCGCATCACGAGCTTGTTCTGCGCGAACCCCAGCGCCGACGGCGCGGGCCGGATGACGAAGCCCTCCATCGCGAGCGTCAGCAGGTGCTCGCCCGGCACGTGCTCGTGGTCGAAGGTGAGCACGTCGACCGAGGCCGCGAACTTCCGCAAGGCGTCGAGGTCCGTGTGGTGCCCCAGCGTGACGTCGCCGGCGACGAGCCCCGCGGCTTCGTTCTCGCCCACGGCGAGCACGCGCAGGGACTGGCCGAGGGAGATCGCCGCCTGGTGGGTCATCCGGGCCAGCTGGCCGCCGCCCACCATGCCCACGACGGGCAGACCGGTGTGTTTGTCCATAGCGCCGATCAGCCTAAACGGTCACCAAGCCGGTTGACCGCCGGACCAGGCGAAGCTCACGCACCGCGAGCCCCACGATCCCGCCCGCCGCCGCGAGCACGTAGAGGTTGCCCAGGACCGACCAGCCCAGGCCCCAGCCGAACTCCGCGTTCCCGCCGTTGGGCACCAGCATCACGATCTGCGAGGCGAACAGCGCCGTGACCGCCGCCGCGGCCCACCACCGCGCCTTCACCACCAGGAGCGTGATCAAGGGCACGCACCAGACCCAGTGGTGCGACCACGACACGGGCGAGAGCAGCAGCCCGTAGAACGCCGTCACGAGCAGCGCGCCCGCGTCCTCACCGCGCCGGTGCAGCCGCACGACCAGCCACACCGCCGGCCCGGCGAGCAGGAGCGCCACCCCGACCGCCACCGCCAGCGACCAGGGAGCCAGCTCCGAAGCGCGGTTGACCAGCCCGTTGAGCGACTGGTTGAAGATCCAGTGCACCGACCCGACCCGGCTCGGGTCGGTCGCCGAATCCCGCCAGAACCGCGCTGCGTCGACCGGGATGACCGCGAACATCGCCGCTTCGAGCACCACGAACGTGCCCACCGCGCGCAGCCCGTCCTTCCACCGGCCCGTGAAGAACAGATGCGGCACGAAGATCAGCGGGGTCAGCTTGATCGCCGCCGCCACGCCGATCAGCACGCCCGCCCAGCGCGACCGACGCGCGGCGAGCACCAGGACGTCCAGCACCACGAACGCCATCAGTATCAAGTTGATCTGGCCCAGGAACAGCGTCTTCCACACCGGTTCCAGCGCCAGCGCGACGGCCGTTCCCGCCGGCAGCGCCCACCGGCTTCTTCCCAGAAGCGATGCGCGCCCCGGCGGCGACGAAACCACCGTGATGACGACCATAAGGCCGACCACCGACAAAAATGCGATCACGCCCCAGACCAGGCCGGACGGCACGAGCGCGAGCGGCAGGAACAGCGGCGCGGCGGCCGGGGTGTAGGTGAACGGCAGCCGCACCCAGTCCGGCAACGCGGTCAGCACGTCCCGCGTGTACAGCGGGTCGCCGTGCACCAGCGTCAGCGCGCCCGCGCGGTAGACGGCGCTGTCCGCGCCGAGGTGCCAGCCCGCCAGCCAGCCGACCACGCCGAAGGCCAGGACCAGCAGCGCGAGCACACCGGCGAGAACGCGGCCGGCGCGCGCCTCAGACGCCGGCGGGGACGTCGACATCCGCGGCCGCCTTCTTCCGCGCCCGCCGCTGCAGGCCCCAGCGCAGCGCGAGCGCGGCGGCCAGCACGACCGGCATCAGGATGTAGGCGTCGCCCAGGACGTTCTGCCACACCTTCCAGTGCAGCTCGACGTTGCGGCCGTTCGGCAGGATCAGCAGCACGCAGCTGACGAACACGAACGCCACCAGGCCGGTCCCGACCCAGCGCCGCCACGCCGTCTTCGGGGTCGTCTTCGGCAGCCGCGAAACCAGCAGCACGATCAGCGGGATCACCCACACCCAGTGGTGGGTCCACGAGATCGGCGAAATCAGCAGCGTCCAGAACGCGGTCACGAGCAGCGCGGCCAGCGCCTGGCCCTTGCGGTGGAAGCGCAGGAGCAGCCACAGGGCCGGGATCGCGAGCAGGAAGCCGATGCCCATCGCCGCCTTCGACGCCCACGGCGCGAGGTCGGTGGCCCGGTTCATCAGCGCGTTCAGCGACTGGTTGCCCGCCCAGTGCACCGGCCCGATCCGGCCGGTGTCCGGCAGCGTGACGGTCCAGTACTTGGCGGCGTCGTGCGCGTTGATCAGGAACATCAGGCCCTGCAGCAGCACGAACGTCGCCAGGCCGCGCAGCGCGTCCTTGCGGCGGCCGGTGATGAACAGGTGCCCGAGGAACACCAGCGGCGTCAGCTTGATCGCCGCCGCGACGCCGACCAGCACCCCGCCCCAGCGGCTCCCCCGGGCGCCGATGACCAGCATGTCCAGCAGGATCATGGCCATCAGGATCAGGTTGATCTGCCCGAGGAAGATCGTCCGCCACACCGGTTCGAGGCCGAGGAACACCAGGAAGAACACGATGGTCGAGCGGGCGGGCGAGGCCCACCAGCGCGGCCCGTCGGCGGCCGGGCGCGGGAGCGCGCCGATCGCGATCCGGATCGACAGCGCCATCGCGACCAGCGAGACGGCCGTGATCAGGCCCCAGGAGATCTGCGTCGGGAACGCCGCGAGCGGGACGAAGATCAGCGCCGCCGTCGGCGGGTAGGTGAACGGCAGCAGCGCCCACCACGGCTCGTTGGGCAGCGTGTTCGCGTCGTAGAGGGAGTCGCCGTTCAGCAGCGTCAGCGCGCCGGCCCGGTACACCGCGCTGTCGACGCCGAGCACCCAGTCGTGCTGCCAGCCGTAGATGCCGTACCCGATCGCGAACAGCGGGATCACCGACAGGATCAGCATCGACCGCGGGCGGACGGAGAGGCGGGCGAGGGACTTCCGCAGGGCCAGCCGGTGCTGGGGTCTGCCGCCGGTTTCGCCGTCGACGTCGGTGGGTACGGTCCGGGTCACCCCATCAGGAAATCATGACCGGCCCGGTCGCGGTCGGAAGGGTCCTGGCGGAAGCGGACTTTTCCGGTGTTCTACGCGCGCGCCAACTGGGCCAGCAGGTCGCAGGCCAGTTCGTGGGTGGCGGGCAGCCGCACCGCCGAGACGCGCGGCCGTCCGACGTCCGCCAGCTGCGCGTCGACCGACAGCCGCTCGTGCAACGCCCTCCGCAGCGCGACGCCGTGCGACGCGACCCGCTCGTCCTTCGGGACCAGGGCGGCGACGACGGACGGCCCCAGCGAAGCGACGCTCTGCCCGCTGTCGAACACCGTCCGCAGCGCGTCCGCGACCAGGATCATCCCGGTCAGCCGCGGGAACCCGGCGACGGCGGTGAGGTCGAGCGAGACGACCAGCAGCACGTGGTCGTCGGCGGCCGGCCGGTCGCGCGCGGCGGCGGCGCGGTAGACCTCCTCGAGCCGCGTCCGCAGGTAGGCGGCCGTGGGCAGGCCGGTCAGCGGGTCGGCGACCTCGGTGTGCACGAGCTGGTCGGTGGCGACGTCCGCCCAGGCCAGCGCGGTGGTCCGGAGCAGCCGAGCCGGTGTGGCGTCGACGTCCGGTGTGACGAACCCGTCGCCGCCGTGGCCCAGGACCGCGTGCAGCGCGGCGAGGTCGGCGAGGGTTTCGGCGAGGCCCGCACCCGCCGCGGCGCGGGCCCTGGCCAGCCCGGCCAGCGCCGTTTCGGCGGCTTCGACGCGGCCCTTGGCCATCACCGCCGCGCAGACGGCGTCGACCTCGGGCAGCGCCCAGTCGCTCGGGAACCGCCAGCCGGCGGCGAGGCTGGCCGTGCGCCAGCGGGCCCGCAGCGCACGCAGGGAAGCGTCGCGCTCGGCCGGCGTGCGCGGGGCGTCACCGGAGCCGGGTCGCGCAGCCGGAGCATCCACTGGCCACCCGCCCCTTTCGTCCGGATCGTGTCGATCTTGTCGAGTGCTTCACGTTGAGGACGTACCCCGATGGGCACCGTGACGCGTACTGACCGGTTTTTGTCATGGTCCTTTTCCCCGTCCCGGCGCAGGGGTGGGTGATTTTGCTCCGCCGTCGGAGTCATCGGGCGGACCGCGACGTGACGGCCGGGGGTGGGTCAGTCACACTTGTCACGTGTCCCGGATCGGCCTGTAATGGCAGGTCCTGGCTTTAGCCGACCAAGGAGTGCCGTGTCCACCGTTCCCGCCGATCTCAGCGGAAAGAGTGACGCCGAGCTGATCGCGGAGGTCCGCTCCGGGAAGATCGCGTCGTACGGGGCGCTCTACGAACGGCACACCGGTGCGGCCCACAACCTGGCCCGTCAGCTGGCCCGCTCGAGCTCCGAAGCCGACGATCTCGTGTCCGAGGCGTTCGCCAAGGTGCTGGACACGCTCCGTAGCGGCAAGGGCCCGGACACAGCCTTCCGGGCGTACCTGCTGACCGCCCTGCGTCACACCGCGTACGACCGCACGCGCAAGGAGCGCCGGGTCGACCTCAACGAGGACATGACCGAGGTCGGTGGGCACGCCGCCGAGGCGCTGACCGTGCCGTTCTCCGACACCGCCGTCGCCGGGCTCGAGCGGACGATGGCCGCCCAGGCGTTCGCGCGGCTGCCGGAACGCTGGCAGGCGGTGCTGTGGCACACCGAGATCGAGCAGCAGAGCCCGGCCGAGGTCGCACCGCTGCTGGGCCTGACCGCGAACGGCGTCTCCGCGCTCGCCTACCGCGCCCGGGAGGGCCTCCGGCAGGCCTATCTGCAGGTCCACCTGCAGGAGAACGCCGAGGAGCGCTGCCAGGCGTGCGCCGAGCGGCTCGGCGCGTGGACCCGCGACGGCCTGTCCAAGCGGGAACGCGTCCAGGTCGAGAGCCACCTCGACGAGTGCGGCAAGTGCCGGGCGCTGGCCGCGGAGCTGGCGGACGTCAACGGCGGCCTGCGCGCAGTCATCGCCCCGATCGTCCTGGGCGGCGCCGCACTGGGCTACCTCGCGACCATCGGTGCCGCCAAGGCGAGCGCGGCCACGGCGGCCACCGCGGGCGCGGGTGCCGCCGGTGCCGCCGCGGCCGGCGGCAAGAGCGGCGCGGCCACCGCGGCGAGCCCCCGCCAGTTCGCCGGAGTCGCCGCTTCCGCCACGGCGATCGTCGTCGCCGTCGTCGTCGCGCTCACCGCGGGCGGCGAGACGCAGAACGTCCCGGTCGCCGTGCAGGAGCCGCCGCCGGCCCAGCAGGTCCAGCCGCCGGCCCCGAAGCCGCCGCCACCGGCCCCGCCCGCCGCTCCGCCGGTCGAGCCGCCGGCCCCGCCGGTACCCCCGGCACCCCCGGCACCCCAGCCACCGGCCCCGCCGGCGGCGCCCCCGGTCGCGCCCGCGCCGCCGCCGGTCGCGCCGCCCGCCCCGGCCCCGCCGCCGGTGCCGGTCCCGCCCGCTCCGGCGCCGCCGTCGATGTCCGCGACGACCCCGCCGGACGGCGTCGAGCTCAGCCCGGGCACCGCGGCGAACGTGCCGATCACCGTGCGCAACGACGGCGGCAGCCCGTCCGAGCCGGTGGCGGTCGCGCTGAACCTGCCCCGCGGGGTGCGCGCGGTCGACACCGGCGGTGGCGGCGCGCCGATGGCCCGCGCGGAGGCCGCCGGCCCCGTCTCGGTCAACTGCCCCAGCGGTCAGGGCACCGTCACCTGCAAGACCGGCGCGGGCCTGCAGCCCGGGCAGAGCGCGACGCTGAACTTCCGCCTGCAGGCCGACGAAGACGCCGAGGGCGGCACGGTCACCGGGTCGGTCACCGCCGGCGTGCAGATCTCGGTCAAGGTGAGCGTCAAGGTCACCGTGAAGCTGCCGCCGGACGCCGTGGTCCTGGAGGCGCAGGGCGACGGGCTCTCGGCGTTCCCCTGGAACCACAACCCGCTGGTCTACGTCCGCGTCCGCAACACCGGCGAGTCGACGAAGCCGGTCACGGTCACCTTCGACGCCCCGCTCAAGCAGTGGTGGAGCCTGCGCGGCTTCCCCTGCACGACGACCGACGAAAGCGCGACCTGCACGACGAAGAGCGCGGTGGCGCCGGGCCAGCACGTCAACCTGTGGGTGCGGCTCCTGGGCCGTCCCAACGACGGCCGCGTGACGATCAACGCCCGGCTCGGCCGGGCGTCGGCGCGACCGGTGACGGTGGACTTCGGCTGCTGGCGCCACTGGTGCGGCAAGGACCCGACGTCCACGACGACCACCCCGCCGGTGACCACGACGCCGGCCAAGCCGAAACCGACGCCCACGAAGCCGAAGCCGCCGGTGACGACCAAGGAGGAGCCGACGGTCGAGCCGCCGGTGTCGACGACCACGACGAGCGCGCCGCCGCGCTCCCGCGGGAGCTCCGGCACCAAGCCGCCGACGGTCAGCCCCGAGAAGGCTTTCGGCTGGCTGACCGGGTAGCGTCCGCGCGGCGCACGAGGCCGCGCTGTCCTTCCTGTTCAGCGGCATCGCACTGGGCCTGAACGCGCGGCCGCAGTGGTTCTCGCGGTACGTGCTGGACCTGCAGGCGCCGCGGCTTCCGCCGTTCGGCCGCCCGCGCACCGCGTCCGGCGGGGCCGGTCGATATCCGGACATTCACGACAGCAAGGCCGCCTGAACCACAGGTCAACGCGGGTGCTCCTAGACTGCGTGGTGTGACCGTTGTGGAAACCGTGCTCAAGCGCACGCCGGAGCCACTGCGTTCGGTGCTGATCAAGCACCGGGAGCTGCTGAAGTTCGCGATCGTGGGCGGCACGACGTTCCTGGTCGACAACGGCGTCTGGTACGCGTTGAAGCTCACGGTGCTGGAGCCGAAACCGACCACGGCGAAGGCGATCGCGATCATCGTCGCGACCATCGTGTCCTACATCCTCAACCGCGAGTGGTCCTTCCGGACCCGCGGCGGGCGCGAGCGGCACCACGAAGCCGCGCTGTTCTTCGTCATCAGCGGCATCGCCGTCGGCGTCAACCTGATCCCGCTGATCGTCTCGCGGTACGTGCTCCACCTCGAGGTCCCGCACGTGACGTTCCTGGTCCAGGAGATCGCGGACTTCCTGAGCGGCTCGATCATCGGCATGCTGCTGGCCATGTTCTTCCGCTTCTGGGGCTTCAAGAAGTGGGTCTTCCCGGACGAGCTGGGCGAGCGGCGGCGGGACAGCGACCAGGTGACCCACCTCCCCTGAGCAAACTCCTTGCACTTTGACATGTAGTTGTCTACTGTCATCCTCGTCAGTGTTCCTGCGCAGAGGACGCCGTCCGGGTTCGGCCGGGCAAGCGGGACGATTCGAGGTGGTTTCCGAGCGCGAAGAGGTCGCATCCGTCCGCGGATGACGATGGCACCTTTTCCCGGCTCGACGGGACGCGTTTTCCCGCGCGTCCGCATCTCTCGTCCCTTCTGACGAACCAAGGACTCCTTCTTGAGCACCACCGCGCCTCAGCGCGCCCTCAACCCTGCCCTCGCGGGCCTGTTCCTGTCCGTCTTCCTCGCGATGCTCGACGCCCAGATCGTCGCCACCGCGCTCCCCCGGATCGCCGCCGAGTTCGGCGGGACCGGCGCCTACGCCTGGGTCACCACCGCCTACCTGCTCGCCGGGAGCGCCACCGCGCCGCTGTACGGCAAGCTCGGTGACGTCTTCGGCCGCAAACGCGTGCTCCTGGGCGCGCTCGCCCTCTTCCTGCTCGGCTCGCTCGCCTGCGGCCTGGCACCGTCGGCGGCGTTCCTGATCGCCGGGCGCGTGCTGCAGGGCACCGGTTCCGGCGGCCTCTTCGTCTCCGTCGGCGCTTCGCTCGGCGAGATGTTCACGCCTCGCGAAGGCGCGAAGTACTTCGGCTGGTTCTCGATCTGCTTCGCCGTCGCCTCGCTCGCCGGTCCGGTCGTCGGCGGCCTGCTCACCGGGCTCGCCGGCTGGCGGGCGGTCTTCCTGGTCAACCTGCCGCTCGGGCTCGTCGCCCTCGCCTGCCTCCGCGCGCTCGACCTGCCGAAACGACGTCGGGAAGCACCGTTCGACTTCGCCGGTGTGGTCCTGCTCGGCACGGCGATCACCGGCTTCACGCTGCTCACGCCGTGGTCGATCGCCGTCGGCGCGGCCGCGGCCGGGGTGTTCGTGTTCGCCGAACGGCGGGCCGCAGCACCGGTGCTGCCCCTGCGGCTGTTCCGCGACCGGACGTTCACCGTGTCCGTCCTGCTCAGCGTGCTCGCCGGGTTCGCGTTCCTCGGCTCGGTGAACTACATCGCGGTCTTCCTGCAGGCCGACGCCGGTCCGGCGGAAGGCGGGCTGCGGCTGCTGCCGATGACGCTCGCGGTGGCGGCCGCCTCCCTCGTCGCGAGCAAGGTCATCGCCCGCACCGGCGCGTACCGCTGGGCACCGCGGTCGAGCATGGCGCTCGGCCTGCTCGCGGTGCTCGGCCTGCTCACCCTGGACGGCCTGCCGGCCGCGCTCGGCTGCCTGGTCGTCTTCGGCGTCGCCGCCGGGCTGAACCTGCAGGTGCTCGCCATGGCCACGCAGAACACCGCCCCGCCGGCCGACCGCGGCGCGGTCGCCGCCGGCGTCAACCTCGCCCGGGCACTCGGCTCGGCCCTCGGCCCGGTCGCGCTCGGCTTCGCCTACCGAGCCGGCACCCACGGCGTGTTCCTCGCGCTGCTGCCGGTCCTCGCGCTCGCCCTCGTGACGGCGTTCGCGCTCCCCCACGTCCCGCTTTCCCGCCAGGAGAACCCCCGATGATCTTCGTGCTCGGCGCCACCGGCAAGGTCGGCCGCGCCCTCGTCCCCGCCCTGCTCGACGCCGGTGCCGCGGTCCGCGCCCTGACCCGCGACCCGGCGAAGGCCCGGCTCGACCCGCGCGCCGAAGTGGTCCGCGGCGACCTCGACACCGCGGACCTGCCCGCCCTGCTCGACGGCGCGGACCGCGTGTTCGTGCTGACCCAGGGCGACACCGCCGGCCGTGAATCCGCCGTCGCCCGGGCGGCGGCCCGGGCCGGCGTCACCCACCTCGTCAAGCTGTCGACCACGGGCGTCCACTTCGGACAGACCGACCCGATCACCCGCGCGCACGCCGAAGCCGAGCAGGCGGTCCGCGAAGCCGGGCCGGCGTGGACGATCCTGCGCCCCGGTGCCTTCATGGACAACCGGTTCGCCTGGCTCGGCACCATCCGCGAAGAGAACGCCGTGTACGTGCCCGAGGGCGATCCGGCGTCCGCGCTGGTGCACGTCCGCGACATCGCCGCGGTCGCGACGCTCGCGCTGACGACGTCCGGCCACGAAGGCGCGACCTACGAGCTCACCGGCGGCGAAGCCCTCACCACCGAAGAGCAGGTCGCCGTCCTGTCGGAGGCGATCGGGCGTCCCGTCGAGTACGTCGAAGAGCCGGAAAGCGCGGCCCGCGAGCGCATGGTGCGGCAGTTCGGCTGGCCCGCCGAAGCCGTCGACGGCTTCTTCGCGCTCAAGCGCGAGTCCGGTGCGCACGAGCACGTCGTCTTCGACACCGTCGAGCGGCTGCTCGGCCGGCCGCCGCTGACCTTCGCGGCCTGGGCGCGGGACAACGCGTCCGCGTACCATCACCACGAGTGACGATCCGGAGGTGACCGGCGTGAGCGACCTGCGCGTCCTCGTCGTGGACGACCATCCCCTGTTCCGGATCGGCGTGAGCACGCTGCTCGCCGCCGAACCCGGGATCGAGGTCGTCGGCGAGGCCACCGGTGGAGCCGAGGCGGTCACCTCCGCCGCCGCCCTGCGGCCGGACGTCGTGGTGATGGACCTGCACCTGCCCGACCTGTCCGGGATCCAGGCGGCCCGGCGCATCGTGGCCGCGAACCCGGGCACCGGCGTGCTGATGCTGACGATGGCCGACGAAAGCGAGTCGGTCTTCGCGGCGATGCGCGCCGGGGCCCGCGGTTACCTGCTCAAGGACGCCGAGCCGGACGAAATCATCCGCGCGGTCCAGGCGGTCGCCCGGCGGGAAGCCATCTTCGGCCCGGACATCGCCAACCGCGTGCTCGCCTTCTTCAACCAGCCGCCGGCCACCGACCCGGTGTTCCCGGAGCTGACCGGGCGCGAACGCGAAGTGCTCGCGCTGATCGCGGCCGGGCACAGCAACAGCGTCATCGCCAGCACGCTGTGCCTGAGCCCCAAGACCGTGCGCAACCACATCTCCAACGTCTTCGCCAAGCTGCACGTGGCCGACCGCGCCGAGGCCATCGTGCGGGCGCGGGACGCCGGGCTCGGCGGCTCCTGATCGGGCGGCCGCCCGGGCAACATCGGGACGCCGGTCCCATGCGCCCGGGACACGCGGGCGGGCAGGCTGGACGGCCTGCACCGTTCGAGGGGAATGGGGAACGATGTTCGAAACCGACCGGGTCCCGGTGGTGGTCCGCGCCACCGATCCGATCCTGCACAACGGCGTCTGCACGACGCTGTGTTCGCGCGACGACGTCCGGGTGGTCGACGACGGGACGGCGCTGGTGGCGCTGCTGGTCGCCGACCGGCTCGACGAAACGATGACGCAGCTGCTGGCCGAGCTGCACCACCAGGGCTTCACCCGCATCGTGCTGGTCGCGGGCGAAGTCGACGACAACGAGATCCTCGACGCGGTCGAGCACGGCGTCTGCGCGGTCGCCCGCCGCGCCGACGCGGGCCCGGACGTCCTCGTCCGCCTGATCAAGGCCGCCGCGGCCGGGGAGGGCGCGCTGCCGCCGGACCTGCTCGGCCGGTTGCTGAACCGGGTTTCGCGCCTGCAGCGCCAGGTGCTCCAGCCGCGCGGCCTGCGCCTGGGCGGTATGAGCGACCGCGAAACGGAGGTCCTCCGGCTCGTCGCGGCGGGGTGTTCGACGCAGGAGATCGCCGACGAGCTGTGCTATTCGCAGCGCACGGTGAAGAGCATCCTCCACGACGTGACGAACCGGTTCCAGCTGCGGAACCGGTCGCACGCGGTGGCTTACGCCTTGCGGGAAGGCCTGATCTGAGCGACCGGGCGCGTCCCGCCTACCGCGGGACGCGCTCGGCGGGCCACCGCACCTCCGGCACATCGCTCGGCCGCGGCACCTTCAGGAACAGGCTGAACACCGCCGGACGCCGGTTCGACAGCTCCAGGCGGCCACCGTCCGCCTCGACCAGGGCCCGGGCCAGTGCCAGGCCGACGCCCGTCGAGCCGCCGCCGGAAAAGCCGCGCTCGAAGATGTGCGGGGCCAGCTCGTCCGGCACGCCCGGGCCCGTGTCGCTCACCTCGATCACCACCGTGCCTTCGGCGTCGCCACGGCGGGCGATCAGCGTCACCGTGCCCGAGCCGTGGCGCAACGCGTTGTCCAGCAGCACGCCGATGACTTCGCGGAGCCGGCCCGGGGTGGCCCGCGCCATCAGGCCGTCGGCCACGCGCGTGCGCAGGTTGCGGCCCTCCGAGCGGAGCAGCTCGCGCCACTCCCCCGCCATCTCCGGCAGCTGGGTCGGCAGGTCCACCGGTTCCGCGCCGACCTCGCGCGCCGCGCGGGCCGCCGCCAGCAGCTCGTCGAGTGCTTCGGCGAGCCTGTCGGCCTGCTCCTGCGCCGCCTTCGACTCGTCGGCGACCTCTTCGTCCGGGTGCACCGTCAGCGGTTCCAGCCGCAGCTGCAACGCCGTCAAGCGGCTGCGCAGCTGGTGCGAGACGTCCCCGACGAGCTGGCGCTCCCGCTGCACCAGCTGGGCCAGCGCGGTGCCGGACGCGTCCAGCGCTTCGGCGACCATGTCGAGCTCGCCGACGCCGTAGCGGCTCGGGTCCGGGCGGAAGTCGCCGCCGCCGAGGCGGGCGGCGCGTTCGGCCACGTGCCGCAGCGGCTTCGCGAGCCGCCGGGCCGTCGCGATCGCCACCACCGCGCCGGTGGCCACCGACAGCAGCACCAGCAGCACGACGACCAGCGTCACCGTCGTCTGCCGCTCGTGCATCGGGCCGGCCGGGACGGCGATCTCCACCTTGCCGTCGCGGGCGAGGTCGGCCGTCTCCGTCACGGTGTCGGTGCCGGGGCTGCTGCCGTAGCGCTTCTCGGTCTGGCCGCTGGTCCGGACGGTCAGCAGCCCGTTCGCCGGGACGGCCGCGCGCACCTGGTCGAGGTCGATTTCCTGGCCGTTGGCGATCTCGGTGTCCAGGATCGCCGCCGCCGCGCGGGCGTTCTCCGCGAGCGTCTCGCGGTAGCTCGACTCGATCTGCCAGCTGGCCACGATGCCCAGCGGGATGCCCAGCACCACCGCGCTGACCGCGACGGCGAGCAGGATGGCCAGCAGGATGCGGCGGCGCACGGGCTTATTCGGCGTTGAAGCGGAAGCCGACGCCGCGGACGGTCGCGATCCGCCGTTCGCCGTCGTGGGTCTTGCTGGTCCGCCCCGCGGCCTCGTCGGCGGCGATGGCGAGCTTCCGGCGCAGCCACGACATGTGCATGTCCAGCGTCTTCGACGTCTTCGACTCGAGGTCGTTCCAGACCTCGGCGAGGATTTCGTCGCGGCTGACCACCTGCCCGGCGCGGCTCATCAGCACGCGCAGCAGTTCGAACTCCTTGTTCGCCAGCTGGACCTCGTGGTTGTCCACGGTGACCAGCCGGGCGCCGAGGTCCATCCGCACCCCGCCGGCCTCCAGGACCTCCGGCACCCGGCGGCGCAGCAGCGCGCGGATCCGGGCGAGCAGCTCGGCGAGCCGGAACGGCTTGGCGACGTAGTCGTCGGCACCCGCGTCCAGGCCGACGACGAAGTCGACCTCGTCGGTGCGGGCGGTGAGCATCAGGACGGGCAGCTCGGTGCCGCCCGCGCGCAGCCGCCGGCACACCTCCAGGCCGTCCATCCCGGGCAGGCCGAGGTCGAGCACGAGCAGGTCGACGCGCTGGGCGGCGGTGGCGTCGAGCACCGAAGGACCGTCGGTCACGACGTGGATCTCGTATCCCTCGCGTTCGAGGGCGCGGGAGAGCGGTTCGGCGATGGCCGGATCGTCTTCGGCAAGTAGGACCATGCTCACCTGGCCAACTCTACGGCGCACGGGCGTGAAAACATCGTGACCGTGCCTGGCTACGAAGATGATCTGGCTCTCGCCACCCGGCTGGCCGACGCCGCCGACGCGATCACGACGGCGCGGTTCCGCGCCCTGGACCTGGCGGTGGAGCGCAAGCCCGACCGCACCCCGGTGACCGACGCCGACACCGCGGTCGAAGACGCGATCCGCGCGCTGCTGGCGGCCGAACGCCCCGAGGAGGCCGTGCTGGGCGAGGAACGCGGCGGATCGGCCGCGACCGGCCGCGCGTGGGTGCTCGACCCGATCGACGGCACCAAGAACTTCCTTCGAGGTGTACCCGTTTGGGCGACCTTGATCGCACTGGTGGTGGACGGCGACCCGGTCGTCGGCATGATCAGCGCACCACTGCTGGGCCGCCGCTGGTGGGCCGCCACCGGTTCGGGGGCTTTTTCGAGTGATTCCGCGGGCACCCGGCAGCTGTCGGTTTCCAAGGTTTCGTCCCTTTCGGACGCCTATCTGTCCACAACGGACTTGAACTCGTGGACGAAGTACCACTCGCGCGAGAAGTACCTCGGCCTCGTCGACGCGTGCTGGGAGACTCGCGCGTTCGGCGACTTCTGGCACCACGTGCTGGTGGCCGAGGGTGCCATCGACGTCGCCGCGGAGTGCATCGTCAACCCGTGGGACGTCGCCGCGGCGCAGGTGATCGTCACCGAGGCCGGCGGCCGGTTCAGCGACCTCGGCGGCGTCGCGCGGTACGACAACGGCAGCGCGCTGTCGACGAACGGACGGCTGCACGACGAGGCGCTGGCGATCCTCGAGAGGTAACCGGGTAGGCCGCTCGGCGGGCACTTCTTGACCGGCTTGAACCGCCGGTGGTTCACTCCGGGTGCTCGCCGGGTCACCCGGTTGGTTGACAACGTTGTCAACCACGGGCGGCCCGCTCACCCCGGGAGGAAGAGCATGCGCAGAGTCGTCACCGCGGCTTTGATCGTCCCCCTCGTCACGGCGGTCGCACCCGCGGCCGCGGACACCCAGCACCGCGACCTCGCCGCGTACGTCAACCCGTTCGCCGGCGCCAAGGCCGGCGACACACCCGAGACCAACACCTACGCCGGCGACACGTTCCCCGGCGCCGACGTCCCGTTCGGCATGGTGCAGTGGAGCCCCGACACGCCGCTGCAGCCGAAGCCGCCCGCCGGCCAGGGCCGCTACTACGCCCGAGACCGCGACGGCGGCTACGCCTGGGAGGAAAACCGGCTCCGCGGGTTCAGCCTCACCCACTTCAACGGTGCCGGGTGCGGCGGTGCGGCCGGTGACGTCCCGTTCCTGCCGTTCGCCGGGAACATCACCACTTCGCCCGCCGTCGACGCGACGAAGTACTTCCCCACCTTCAGCCACGCGAACGAATCGGCGTCACCCGGCTACTACAAGGTGACGACCGACTCGGGCGTCACCACCGAGCTGACCACGACCCAGCGCTCCGGCCTCGGCCGCTTCACGTTCCCGAAGAACACGCCCGCCACGCTGCTGATCGACGTCGCCCAGTCCGCCATGGGCAGCGATGACGCCTCGGTCACCGTCGACCCGGCGCGGCGGACCGTCGAGGGCTGGGTGTCGAGCGGGCACTTCTGCCGGGGCCCCAACACCTACAAGGTCTACTTCACCGCCACCTTCGACCAGCCGTTCCGCACGTCCGGGACCTGGCAGGACGCCACCGTGACACCGGGCGGCACCGGCGCGCGCGGCGGCAACCTGAGCAAGACGACGTGGGACAAGCAGGTCGTCACCGCCGAGGGCGGCTCCGGCGCCTACCTGACCTTCGACCCGGCGACGCCGGTGCAGGTGCGCGTCGGTCTGTCCTATGTAGACGCCGCGGGAGCCCGGTTGAACCTCGCCGCCGAGCAGCACGGCGCGTCCTTCGACGCCGTCAAGGCCGACGCGCGCCGGACCTGGAACGACCGGCTGCGGCAGATCACCGTCGAAGGCGGCACGGACGCGGCCACGAAGACCTTCTACACCGCGCTCTACCACACGCTCCTGCAGCCGAACGTCTTCTCCGATGTGGACGGCCGCTACCCCGGCTTCGACAAGGCGATCCACCGCGCGAAGCCGGGACACGCGCAGTACGCGAACTTCTCCGGCTGGGACACCTACCGCGACGAGGTCCAGTTGCTGTCCCTGCTCGCCCCGCACGAAGCCGCCGACATGGCGCAGTCGATGCTCAACCAGGCCGACCAAGCGGGCGGCATCTGGGACCGCTGGTCGCAGAACAACGACTTCATGGGCGTGATGGGCGGCGACCCGTACCACTCGATCATCGCCAGCACCTACGCCTTCGGCGCCACGGACTTCGACGCGTCCCACGCGCTGAAGTCCATGGTCAACGGCGCCACCCGCGTCCAGCAGGCGGGTGAACGCGCGCTCGAACGGCCGGGCCTGTCGGACTACCTGGCGCTGGGCTACCACCCCAACAACGTCTCGGACATGCTCGAGGAGACGACGGCGGACTTCGGCATCGCCCAGCTCGCCCAGCGGCTCGGTTCCGCCGATACGTACCACCGGTTCATGGCACGGGCCCAGTACTGGGAGAACGTGTACAACCCCGCGACCGGCTACCTGCAGACCCGGATGCGCGACGGCCAGTTCCTCTCGCCGTTCGACCCCGCGCAGTACCAGGAAATGCGGTACCAGGAAGGCAATGCGGCCCAGTACACGTGGATGGTGCCGTACAACGTCCGCGGGCTCTTCGACGCGATGGGCGGCGACGACGCCGTGAAGAAGCGGCTCGACTTCTTCTTCACGAAGCTGAACAGCGACGCCAGTTCCCCGTACGCGTTCATGTCGAACGAACCGTCGTTCGAGGTGCCGTGGGAGTACGCCTACGCGGGTGCGCCGTCGAAGACGCAGGACATCGTGCGGCGCTCGGCCGAGCTGTTGTTCAAGCCCGGCGAGGACGGCCTGCCCGGCAACGACGACCTCGGCGCGACCTCGGCGTGGTACGTCTTCGCCGCGCTCGGCATGTACCCGGAGGCGCCCGGACGCGCGGAACTGGTGCTGGCCAGCCCGATGTTCCCGAAGATCACGCTCACCCGGGCGACCGGGCAGCGGATCACGATCACCGCGCCCGGCGCGTCGAGCTCGGTGAAGTACGTGCAGTCCCTGCGTGTGAACGGGCAGCCGAGCACGAAACCGTGGCTGCCGGAGTCGTTCGCGGTGAACGGCGGGCGGCTGGACTTCACGCTCGGCGCGTCACCGACGTCGTGGGGCTCCGCGAAGGCCGACGCGCCGCCGTCGTTCCGCGACGGTGAAGTCCCGGTGCGCGGCCGCGTCGGCCCGGGCCGGGTCGTCGTCGCGCCCGGCTCCGCGACCACGGCCACGGTCATCGCGGAAGGCATCACCGGCGCCGGCACGGTGTCGTGGCAGGCGAAGCCGCCGGCCGGGATCACCGTGACGCCGTCGAGCGGCACGCTCACGGTGGGCGCCCACGGGACGGCGTCGCAGCAGGTCCGGGTGAGCGCCGCGGCCGGGACGGCTGACGCCTACACGAGCGTGCCGGTGACCTTCGGCGGGCAGCCGGTGCCCGCTTACCTGCCGGTGACCGTCGGGCAGCCCGGGACGCTGCACGCGGCGAACACGAACGTCGGCGTCACGGACGACAAGCTCGTCCAGTACGGCGACTTCGGCGAGACCGACCTCTACCCGGGCGG
Source organism: Amycolatopsis sp. lyj-23 (assembly GCF_046549135.1). Lineage (NCBI taxonomy): Bacteria > Bacillati > Actinomycetota > Actinomycetes > Pseudonocardiales > Pseudonocardiaceae > Amycolatopsis > Amycolatopsis sp. lyj-23. Next base: position 257,817 of record NZ_JAJPWN010000008.1, read on the forward strand.
GTTCGTGTTCTCCTACTCCGCGCAGGGCTTCGCGGCCCACGGCATCACGCCGGGCGCGACGGTGCCGCTGAACGGGCAGCAGTTCCGCTGGCCGTCGAGCCCGACGGGGTCGCCGGACAACGTGATCGCGGCGGGGCAAACGCTTGCGGTGGACGTGGCCAAGGGCGCGACCAAGCTGTCGTTCCTCGGCGCGGCGACCGGCGCGGACGCCCAGGGCACGGTGACCGTCACCTACACCGACGGCTCGACCCAGCAGGCGTCCCTGGGCCTGTCGGAGTGGCTGCTCAAGGGCGGTGACGAGACACCGCAGTTCGGGAACACGGTCGTCGCATCGGTGCCGTACGTGAACTCGGCGTTCCCGCGGTACATGTTCCGGCTCCAGCGGCCGTACACGTCGTACCTGTTCGCGACGGCGCCGATCGCCCTCGACCCGGCCAAGCAGGTTCGCAGCATCACCCTGCCGACGTCCACGGGCACCGGCCAGGCGCACATCTTCACCTACGCGGGGAGCTGACCGGCCCGCCCGGGTCGTGCGTCCGTCACGACCCGGGCAGCAGGCCGACGGCGCCGCGGGCGACCTGCGCCCAGGCCAGCCGGCCGAAGAGGTAGTGGCACGCCACCTGTTCGCTGGTGAACCGCGCCCAGTCGTAGCGGTTGCCCTGCTCGCGCCAGAACACCTCCCACGCCTCGTCCTCGCCCTGCATCAGGCACCAGGCGTTGTCCACCTCGGCGCCGAGCGAGACGACCTCCGGCGGCACGCCCAGCACGCCGAGCCACCGCTGGATCGACTGGGTGTTCATCAGTCCTCTTCCCCCTTGGCCTCGGCGAGGTAGCCGAGGGTCACGAGTTCGTCGGCCGCCAGCAGGGCACGGTACCGGGTGCCGCCGCCGACCTGGCCGAACCAGTTCGCGGTCTCCGAGCGCCACATCGGCACCTTGCGCACCACGACGTACCGGCGGTACTCGGCGTCCAGTGTCGCGGGTGGCAGGGAGCGTTCGGCGAACGGCGTGCCGTCCTCGTACAGCACGCGCCCGTACGCCGGGCCGAAGCGGTCGAGCACGGTGTCGGCCGGGACCATCACCGGCTCGGGCCAGTCCACGCTGCTCTCGGGGAACTGCTCGCCCGGCGGCCAGGCGTACTCGGGGCCGAGTTCGCTGTGCCCGACGACGAACCGGCGGATCCACACCGCCTGCGTCGCCCGCGCGTACGGGACGTACCCCGCGGTCAGGTGCCGCGGCACCGGCCGCGACGGGGCGGTCGGCGACCGGCGGAACCCGGCGGTGACGTTGGTGAGGGCCTGGTCGTCGAAGATCAGCCGGGCGTCCGGGTGGTCGTTCGGCGGGAAGCCGTCCGGGTCGTCGGGCAGCGGCAGCTGACGCGCCGGCTTGTCCATCGCCACCGGCAGGTGCCCGATCGGGAACATGTGCACCAGGAACAGGGCGACGATGCTTTCCCGTTCCGTGCGGGGCGAGCCCAGCGGGGGCAGCGGCGCGGGTGAACCCGGGTTCGGCGGCGGTCCCGCCACCGGCGGCGGCCCGGCTATCGGCGGCGGAGGCGGCGGCAGCGGGGGCGGCGTCGGCGGGGCGGGCGGGGCCGGGGGCAGCGGGAACGGCGGCAGCAGCGGCGACACCGCGTGCGGCCACGCCGCGGGGTTGCCCGAGCGTGGGGTGGGTGCCTCTTCGAAGGCGCCCGGATCCGCCAGGCCGTACCCGGGCAGCTGCACCGGCCCGGTGTCGAGGTCGGCCTCGACCGGTTCGGAGCCCGCCTCGGAAGGCTCGGTCACACCCATCCTCCGGCTCGGTCGGTGCCCGCGGGCACACGATGTTCGACGCGGCCGCGGCGCTGCCGGTCCCCCTTGATACCGCACCCCTTGCCCGGGGGCGCGACGAGGTCTGTTCTTCCGGCGGCTCCGGGTGGCGGAGCCCCGGATGTCTCAGCTCAGTGCGGCAACCACGCGGGACGGGCTCGGGCGGCCGAGCTGTCCCGCCATCCACGCGCTGGCCGCCACCAGCGCGTCCAGGTCGACGCCGTGGGCGACGCCGAGCCCGTCGAGCATCCACACCAGGTCTTCGGTCGCCAGGTTGCCGGTGGCCGACTCGGCGTAGGGGCAGCCGCCGAGCCCGCCCGCCGACGAGTCCACAGTCGACACTCCACATCGGAGCGCCGCGAGGGTGTTGGCGAGCGCCTGCCCGTAGGTGTCGTGGAAGTGCACGGCCAGCGCACCGACGTCGCCGAAGAGCCCGATCAGGTTTTCGACCTGGCCGGCGGTCGCGACGCCGATGGTGTCGCCCAGCGAAAGCTGCGTGCACCCCATGTCCAGGAGGCGGCGGCCGGCCGCGGCGACCTGCTTCGCCGGCACGACGCCTTCCCACGGGTCGCCGAAGCACATCGACAGGTACCCGCGGACGTCCAGGCCCGCTTCCCGCGCCCGCGTGACGACCGGCTCGAACATGGCGAACTGCTCGTCGAGCGTGGAGTTGAGGTTCTTGCGCGCGAACGTCTCGGTCGCGCTGGCGAAGATCGCGATGTGCTCGACGCCGGCTTCGAGGGCCCGGTTCAGGCCCTTCTCGTTCGGCACCAGCACCGGGTACCGGACGCCTTCGCGGCGGTCGAGGCGGGCCAGCAGCTGTTCGGCGTCGGCCAGCTGCGGCACCCACTTCGGGTGGACGAAGCTGGTCGCTTCCAGCGTGGTGAGCCCGGCGCCGGCGAGCCGGTCGAGGAACTCCAGCTTGACCTCGACCGGGACGATCGCCTTTTCGTTCTGCAGCCCGTCGCGCGGGCCGACCTCCCAGATCGTGATCCGCTCCGGCAGCTCACCCGCCGACGGGACCCGCTCGGGCAGCCCGAGTTCACGCGTGCCCATCAGCGGTGTCTCTCGCCACGCGGCGGGCGGCCGCCCTGGGGCGGCAGCGGCGTAGTCTGCTGGGCGCCCGGCCGGTAGTCGTCGTAGGGGTTGTCGTTGACCTCGCGGTAGATCACCGTGTGCACCTTCTCGACGTGCGGGATGTCCTCGAACCGCAGGGGCTCGTCGGAGGCCGATTCGATGATGAGCGTGCCGCAGCCGAAGACCCGGTCCAGCAGGCCGTGCTCGAACTGGACGCTGTTGATCCGGCCCATCGGGATGTCGATGCCGGTGCGCTTGAGGACGCCCTCGCGGGCGATCAGGCGGTCGGTCGTGACGATGAAGTGGGTGGTCCGCCAGCGCACGAGCGGCGCCAGGAACAGCCACACGACCAGCACGAGCGCGACGACGCCGATGGCGATCAGCCCGACCGAGTTCCACGGCGACGACGCGTCCTTGGCCAGTACCGCGAGCCAGGTGCCCGCGCCCAGGGTGACCAGCAGCGCGAGCGTCGGGAAGATCAGCATCTTGAAGTGCGGGTGACTGTGCACCACGACGTGCTCTTGCTCGCTGAGCAAATCGTCCGGATAAGCCACGGCGGACGCTCCCAAGGTCGGTGCGGCGGTGTCGTCCCACCGTACCGGCGAGAGGGCCGGCCGGTGCGGGCAACGCCCTGATGGATCAGGCCGGGCGGACGTGCACCACGTCACCCGCGAACACGGTGTGCCGCTGCCCGCCCGGGACGTCGACCTGCAGCTGGCCGGCGGCGTCGATGTCGGCCGCGCGGCCGGTCAGCGACGTCCCGTCCGGCAGCTGGACCTCGACGTCCTGGCCGAGGGTGGCGCAGTGGGTCCGGTAGTCGCCGAGCAGCCCGGCCTCGGTGAGGTCGCCGCCGGCCAGCCGCCAGCGCTGTTCCAGGTCGGCGAAGCCGGTGAGCAGCGCGATGGCGACGTCGGTGCGGTCGGTGTTCGTGGCGCCCCGCTCGGCCAGCGACGTCGCGGGCAGGCCGCCGGGGCCCGGCTGGACGTCGCCGAGCGGCAGGACGTTGAGCCCGATGCCGAGCACGACCGACGGGTCGGGGCCGGCGACGGCTTCGGCGAGGATGCCGGCCACCTTGGCGCCGCCGACGAGGACGTCGTTGGGCCACTTGAGCACGGCGTCCACCCCGACGGACGCGGCGGCCGCCCGGACGGCGAGCCCGGCGACGACGGACAGTGAGCCGAGCACCGCGAAGGGGACACCCGGCCGGAGGGCGACGCTCAGGTACAGCCCGGCACCCTTCGGCGAGCTCCACGAACGTGCCCGCCGGCCGACGCCCGCGGTCTGCTCCTCGGCGAGCAGGACGGTCCGGTCCACGGCGCCTTCTTCGAGCGCTTTCCGCAGGTCGGCGTTGGTGGAGCCGGTGCGCTCGACGACGTCGACCCGCGGATAACGATCTTGGAGCGCCGCAGTCAGCCGGCCGGCGTCGATCTCAGGCATGTGCCCACAATATGGGAGTCCCCCTAACGTGCAAGCTACTCGCTCGTTCACTAACAGGTGCGCTCTTCTAAGTTGGAACCTGTGACGACGAAGCAGACTTCCTGGGCCCGCGGCGCGGCGCTGCGCGGCCTGGTCGCGCTGCCGCTCGTCGCCGGGCTCGTCACGGCGGGGTGGCTGCTGGCCGACCGTTCGCCGGAACCCCCGGCCGCCCCGGCCGCGCTGCCGGTGGTGCGTGACGCGGCGCCCGGCCCGTCGGTCCTCGAAGTGAGCGCACCGGTGAAGGCGCAGGAGCCGGGCCAGGGCGCGTCCGGCCAGGGCGGCAAGAGCCCGTTGCGGCAGTGGGCCGACCAGCTGGCCGGGCCCCTCGACATCCCCGCGGACGCGCTGATCGGCTACGCGAACGGCGAACTGGCGCTGCGCAGCGAAGACCCGTCGTGCCACCTCTCGTGGGTGACGCTCGCGGGCGTCGGCTCGGCGGCGTCGAACCACGGCCGCGGCGGCGGCAACCTGCTGGGGCTGACGGCGGCCCAGACCAAGAAGTACGGCACCGACGCACCGGTCGCGGCCGGGCGCGCCCTGTGCGCGGGCGGCACCGACCTGGGCGCGGGCCCGGGCTGGTGGAAGGCGATCGCGGCGTACCACCCGGGCAGCGACACGGAGCTGTTCCGCCAGCGCGTCCTGGGCATGGCCCAGCTGTACGCGACCCTGTCGCTGGACCCGGCGTCGGCGGACTCCCCGCGGGTCCGCGCCACCCGCTTCGCGCTCGGCCAGCTGGGTCTCCCGTACGTCTGGGGCGGCAACGGCCCGGACGCGGGCGCGGCGGGCTTCGACTGCTCGGGCCTGACGAAGGCGTCGTACGACAGCGCGGGCGTGTCACTGCCGCGGACGGCGGACAGCCAGTTCCGCGCGCTGCCGCCGGTCCCGGCCACGCAGGAGCCGCGCCTGGGTGACCTGGTGTTCTACGGCAACCCGGCGACCTTCATCCACCACGTCGGCCTGTACCTGGGCAACGGCCTGATGATCAACGCGCCGACCGAGGGCCAGGCGATCCAGATCCACACGTACCACTCGAAGGGCGACGACTACGCGGGCGCGGGCCGGCCGGCCTGAGGCACCAGCCCGGACTCGTAGGCGAACACCACGAGCTGGGCCCGGTCACGCGCGTGCAGCTTCACCATCGCCCGGTTGACGTGCGTCTTCGCGGTCAGCGGGCTGATCACCATCCGGGCCGCGACCTCGTCGTTGGACAACCCGCGGGCCACCAGCGCGACCGCCTCCCGCTCGCGGTTGGTCAGCTCGGCCAGCCGCGTCCCGGGCACCGGCGGCTGCGACACGTACCGGTCGATCAGCTTGCGGGTGATCGACGGCGCCAGCAGCGCGTCGCCGCGGGCCGCGACGCGCACGGCGTGCAGGAAGTCCTCCGGCCGGATGTCCTTGACGAGGAACCCCGCGGCGCCGGCGCGCAGGGCTTCGAAGACGTACTCGTCGAAGCCGTAGTTGGTCAGGATGACGACGTGCACGGCGGACAGGGCCGGGTCCGCGGCGATGCGGCGGGTCGCCTCGAGGCCGTCGACGCCCGGCATGCGGACGTCGAGGAGCACGACGTCCGGCAGGTGGGCCAAGGCGAGCGTCACGGCTTCGCCGCCGTCGGCCGCCTCGGCGACCACCTCGACGTCGGCCTCGGCGTCGAGGAGCGCGCGGAACCCGCTGCGGATGAGCGGCTGGTCGTCGGCCAGCAGGACGCGGATCATGCCGGGTCGTCCACGGGGAGCTCGGCCCGGACGCTGAACCCGCCTTCGCGGCGCGGCCCGGCGTGGAGCCGGCCGCCGAGGGCCGTGACGCGCTCGCGCATCCCGGTCAGGCCCACGCCCGGCGCACTATCCACAGTGGTCTCGCCGTCGTCGTCCACGCGCACGACGAGCGTGCCCGGCCGGTGGTCGATCCGGACCGACGCACTGGCCGCGGCGGCGTGCCGGACGACGTTGGTCAGCGACTCCTGGACGATCCGGTAGGCCGTCCGGCCGACCGCCGCGGGCACGTCGTCACAGCGTCCTTCGATCGTCAGCCGCGCGTCGAGACCGCCGGAGCGGGCGCGGTCGACCAGGCCGGGGACGTCCTCGAGCCCGTGCGGCGGGTTCTTGTCGTCGTCGCGCAAGGCCTCCAGCGTCGCGCGCAGTTCCCGGGCCGCGTCGCGGCCGGCGTCGCGGATCGCCAGGAGGGCCTCCGGCACGTCTTCGCCCCGCTTGCGGGCCAGGTGGACGGCGACTTCGGCCTGCACCTTGATGACGGAGATCTGGTGAGTGAGCGAGTCGTGCAGCTCCCGCGCGATGTGCAGCCGCTCCTCGTCCGCGCGCCGGCGCGCGGTTTCCTCGCGGGTGCGTTCGGCTTCGTCGGCGCGGCGCTCGGCCTGGCGCAACGCCTCTCCCGCCGCTCCGGCGGCGATCAGCCAGGCGAGCTGGAGGACGTCCCGGGCCTGCGTGAACGCCGCGCCGGCGCCCGGCACGCCGGAAGCCAGGAGCGCGAGCGGGATCCCGGCCAGCATGAGCACCGAAGCGACGATCGCGGCGACCCGGTGTCCCGCCCGAACGGCGGCGTACACGGCGAAGAGGTAAGCGACAACGGGCACTTCGAAGCCGGCGGCCTGGTACGCCAGCGCGCAGACGGCGGTCGCGGCCAGCACGGCGACCGGCGCCCGGCGCCGCGCGGCCAGCACCAGCCCGCCGGCCGCGAGCGCCGCGTACCCCAGCACGTCGAGGCCCGCGCTCCGGTGGGCGCCGGACAGCCCGGCGACCACCAGCGCCGCCGCGACCCCGGCGGCGATCACCCCGTCGACGACCTGCGCGCGGCTCACCCACGCACCCTAACCGGGTCCGCGCGCGGAGAACTCCCGCGAGAAGCGCATTTCCCGGCTACTGCAGCGGCGGTAGCCCGCCGGTTCCTCCTGCACGGGCGGCAGCGCGAAGTGCCTGCCTCGGCACGACGACGCACGAGGGGCCGGGCGGCCATGCTCCCGGCGTCCGCCTCGAAAGGAGCACCCCATGAACGTCCTAGCCGCCGTCGGCACCTACGACCTGACCCCCGGCCGGCTCTGGTCCCTGATCGCCGCGGTCCTCGGCGTGGCGGGGGTGATCGCGGGCGGCTCGGCCCTGGCCCGCGGCCGCGGAACCGTCGTGGCACTGGCCGGCGGCCTGGCCGCGGTGGTCATCGGCGGGTGGGTGGTGGCCGCCGCGAAAGGCGGCCCCGGCACGGGGTACGGGATCGTCGGCGGTTACGTGGACCTGGTGATCGGCGTGGCGGCCCTGGCTCTCGGGGGACTGGCGATGGCTCGCTCGCGCGGTTTTGTCGGTGGTCGCCGCTAGCGTCCCGGGCATGGACGAAGTCGATTTCGCCGAGTTCCCGTCGTCGTCCGCCGCGGCGTCGGGCCGGTTCTTCGAGCGCGCGTTCGGCTGGACGGTGACACCGTACGGCCCGGACTACACCGACGTCCGGGCCGGCGGCCTCACCTTGGGCTTCCAGTCGGACCCGGCCGAGCGGCCCCGCGCACCGCTGGTGACGATCCGCACGGACGACCTGGTGGTGGCCCGCACGGCGGTGGAAGCCGCGGGCGGCGTGGTGACGAAGGAGCCGTTCGCGTTCCCGGGCGGCCGCCGGTTCCACTTCCGCGAGCCCGGCGGGAGCGAACTGGCGGTGTGGTCACCGGAGGCTTGAGCCTTCCCGATCCTCCGGACGATCGGGGTGGCGGACGAGCGACTCGCCGAAGTGCGCCCGTTCTACCGGGACACCACTGCCATCGCGGCTGCCTGCTCGACGTAACCGGCCGCCCCGCCGCCGTAGAAGGTCGCGGGGTCGGCCGGCGCCGTCGGCAGGTCGAGCGCGAACCGCGTCACCAGGTCCGGGTTCGCGACGAAGTGCCGGGCGTAGGACACCGCGTCGGCGATACCGGCCTCGACCACGGCGTTGCCGGACTCGCGGTCAAACCCGTTGTTGACGATCAGCAGGCCGTCGAACAGCTCCCGGTAGCGGGCGAAGGCGGCGAAGTCCGGCCCGGTGTCGGGTCCCCTCAGGTGCAGGTAGTCCGCGGTGAGCCCGGCGACCAGCTCTTCGTACTCGGCGCGAAGGGCTTCGTCCACAGTGAACAGTCCGCCGGTCCACCACGGCGAAAGCCGCACCCCGACGCGACCGTGCGCGGCGGCCGCGTCGACGACCTCCGCGAGCAACCTCCGGCGGGCAGCCGCGGAGCCGCCGTAGGCGTCGGTGCGGCGGTTGAGCCGCGGGTGCAGGAACTGCGCGAGCAGGTACACCCCGTTGGCCGCGATCTCGACGCCGTCGAACCCGGCGCGGCGCGCGTTCTCCGCTGCCGTGCCGTAGTCCGCGACCGTCGCCCGCACCTCGGCCGGGCTCATCTCCCGAGGGGTGCCGGTCCGAAGCCGCCCGGACGCCGTGTGCACCGGCTCGCGCGGGTTCACCGCCGACGGTCCCGCCGGTCGGCCGCCGAGGAAGTCCGGGTGGGACACCGCCCCGGTGTGCCACAGCTGCAGCACGATCCGGCCGCCGAGCGCGTGCACGACGCCGGTCACCCGCCGCCACCCGGCGACCTGCGCTTCGGTGTACACGCCGGGCACGTCCGGAAAGCCGACGGCCCGTTCGCTCACCCAAGTCCCTTCCGCGACGATGAGCCCGGCGCCGGCGCGCTGCGCGTAGTAGGCCGCCTGGAGGTCGCCGGGCACTCCGCCCGGGACGCGCGCCCGGGTCGTCGGGGCCACGACGACCCGGTTCGGCAGGTGCCAGCCGTCCAGGCCGGCGGGGGTCAGCAAGCTCATCCGGTCACCTCCGGTCGCGGGGATGCGTCGAGGAGGCGACGGTGGACACGGGCGAAAGGTGACCGATGGACCTGGCGGCGGAATTCGAGGCCGAGCGCGGCCGGCTGCGCGGGCTGGCCTACCGGATGCTCGGCTCGGCGGCCGAAGCGGACGACGCCGTCCAGGAGGCGTGGCTGCGGCTGAACCGGGTGGACTCGGTGGACAACCTGGCGGCCTGGCTGACGACGGTCGTTTCCCGTGTCTGCCTGGACGTCCTGCGCTCGCGGAAAGCCCGCCGCGAGGAGCCCTTCGACGTGGTCCTGGAGCCGGTCGACGACGGCGATCCGGCGGACGAAGCCGCGCTCGCCGACTCGGTGGGCCGCGCGCTGCTCGTCGTGCTGGCCGCGCTCGGCCCGGCCGAGCGGATCGCGTTCGTGCTGCACGACCTGTTCGCGGTGCCGTTCGACCGGATCGCCCCGGTGCTGGACCGCACGCCGGTGGCGGCGAAGAAGCTGGCGAGCCGCGCGCGGCAGCGGGTCCGCGGGACCGCGCCGCTGCCGCCGGCCGACCTGGCCCGGCACCGCCGGGTGGTCGACGCGTTCCTGGCCGCGGCCCGCGGCGGCGACCTCACCGCGTTGCTCGACGTGCTGGCCCCGGACGTCGTCCGCCGCGCCGACGCGGCCGCGTTGCCGGCGGGTGCGGCGCTCGAGACGCGAGGAGCCCGTGCGGTGGCCGAGGAAATCCGGGTCTTCGGAAAACGGGCCCGGTTCGGCGAAACGGCCCTCGTCGACGGCGCGGTCGGTGTCGTCGTGGCGCTGCGCGGCCGGCTGGTGCTCGCCTTGGCCGTGACGGTCGAAGGCGAGCGGGTGGCGGCGTACGAGGTGATCGCCGACCCCGCCCGCCTCGCCGCGCTGCACGTCAGCCTCCTCAGCGCTTGATCCGGTAGGACAGGTGCGTCACGCCCGTGCCTTCGACGACCTCGGGGTCGGTCAGCTTGGTGGTGGCGTCGAGGTGGTCGAAGAAGCGGACGCCGGAGCCGAGCAGCACGGGGACCAGGTCGACCTGGACGCCGTCGAGCAGGCCGAGGTTGAGGCACTGCTGGGCGATCGTCGTGCTGGCGACGGCCACGTTCTTGTCGCCGGCGATCTTCTTGGCCTGCTCGACGGCGCTTTCGAGGCCGTCGGTGACGAAGGTGAACGGCGCGTCCGGGTGCGGCCAGTCCGACGGCTCTTCGTGGGTGACGACGACGACCGGGACACCCATCGGGTGCGTGCCACCCCAGCCCTGGGTGAGGTTGAACAGGCGGCGGCCGGTGAGCAGCGCGCCGACGTTCGCCATGGCGTGGCGCAGCATCTTCGCGCTGGCTTCGGAGGTCTTGAAGGTGGCCCACTCGACCGCGGTGGGGACCTCGACGTCGCCGTTGCCGAACCACTCGAACAGGTGATCGATGCGGTCCTCCGGGTCGGCCACGAAGCCGTCGAGGGACATGGACATGTTGGCGATGACGTCGGCCATTTCGAACTCCCTTTTTCCTGGTCAGTGGCGCTTTGCCCTGCTGACGAGAAGTCTTCCGCGGCGGCCCGGCCGGAAGATCTGCCACCTGGCCGACATCCGGCGGCGGGTGGCCGATGCTTGACAGCCCCCGGGGGTGGCGAGACCATGAACAGGTGTTCATGAACGTACGTTCATAAGAGGGGAGACGGGGATGACCGGGATCGTCAACACCGCGCAGGCCGAGGCGTGGAACGGCTACGAAGGCGGGCATTGGGCGGCGCACGCCGACCGCTACGACGACGTGAACAGCGGTTTCAACGGCTACCTGCTCGACCGGGTGAGCGCGGAGGACCGCGTGCTGGACATCGGCTGCGGCAACGGCCAGCTGACGCGGCTCGCCGCGGCGCGCGGGCGTTCCGCGCACGGCGTCGACCTGTCCGAGCCGATGCTCGCGACCGCACGGGCGCGGGCGTCCGGAGTGCCGAACGTGACGTTCGAGCAGGGGGACGTCCAGGTCCACCCGTTCACCGGAGGCGCGTTCGACCTGGCGCTCAGCCGGTTCGGGGTGATGTTCTTCGCCGATCCGGTGGCGGCGTTCGCCAACGTCCGGCGGGCCCTGTCCCCGGGCGGCCGGCTCGCTTTCCTGTGCCTGACCGCCCTGGCCGGCACCGATCTCGGCCGGGTGTTCGGCGCGCTGGCGGCCTACCTGCCGCAGCCGACCGGGCCGGACGGCAGCGGGCCGACGTCGTTCGCGGATCCGGACCGCACCCGGGCCGTGCTGACCGAAGCCGGCTTCGAGGCCGTGGAATGCACCCGCGTCGAAGCCGATCAGATCTGGGGCCGGGACGTCCCGGACGCGGCGGGGTTCATGGCGGACTGGGGTCCGGTCCGCCACCAGCTGGGTCAGATCGGCAGCGCGAGGGCAGCCAAGGCGACCGAGGCACTGGCCGTGGCGCTCGAGCCGTTCGCGGCTCCCGACGCGGTCCGGCTGCGCGGCACGGCGTGGCTGGTCACGGGAAGGAGGTCGTAGCGCGGCGCCCGTACGATGGCGGGTGATGTCACCGAGGAAAGCCGCCGCCCAGCGGGACGGGCAGTCACTGCACGACCTGCTGGTCGAGACCGCGCAGAAGATGATCGCCGCACACGGCACGACCGGCATGACCGTGCGCGAGATCGCGCGCATGGCAGGCGTCGCCGACGGCGTGCTCTACAACCACTTCTCCGACAAGGAGGAGCTGGTGGCCCGGGCCTTGCTGGAGCACGTGCGCGCGACGGAGGCCGAGCTGGGCGAGCTGCCGGTGGCGGGCGAAGGCACGCTGACCGGCAACCTCCGCCGCCACGTGGAGTTCGGCCTGGCGCTGCACAAGGCGCTCGTGCCGGCGTTCAGCGGGCTGGTCGCGCAGCCGCGCGTGCTGGAGCGGTTCGCGGAGATCAGCGAGCGGTCGGGCTACTGGCGCGATCGCCTGGTGGCTTACCTCGAGGCGGAGCGGGCACTGGGCCGCCTGCGCGTGGAGTCCGAAGTGGACGCAACAGCGGCCATGCTGGTCGGCTACTGCCACGCCTCGGTGCTGACGACGGTCTTCCCGCACACGGCCCCCCTGGACCCACCCCCGGTGAACGCGGTCGTGACCGCCGCCCTCCACGGCATCGCCCCGCAGGACCCCGAACCGCCACCGGAGACCGCCGCCGACGGGTGACCCGTTCCGCGATCCGGCCGTCGCACACCCGCATCACGTCCGCGACCGCGCTCCCCCGTGGACCGGGCGTTGCGCTGCGCACCCGTCAGAACTGTCCGTCCTTTGTGGAGTTATCGACACCAAGCCCACCATGCGCGAAACAGAAAGGGAAAGACCTGTGGACTATGCCGCGATACTCTCCCGGTATGGACGACGTCGAGGTCCGTGAGCTGCGGTATTTCCGCGCGGTCGCCGAAGAGCTGAACTTCTCCCGCGCCGCCGAACGGCTCGGGATGGCACAGCCGCCACTGTCACGCGCGATCCGGCTGCTGGAGCGGCGGCTCGGGGTGCAGCTGTTCGAACGCACCAGCCGGCACGTCTCGCTGACGCCGGCCGGCGCCGTCCTCTTCGCCGAGTCGGCGAAGGCTCTGGACGCCGTCACGGCGGCGGTCCGGCGCACCCGGCGGGCGGCGCAGCGGACACCGGCGCTCGTCGTCACCGCGAAGCCGGGGGTCGCCACCGATCTGCTGCGGCGGATCGCCGATGCGCACCCGGATCCGGTCGACGTCCGGGTCAGCGGGTTCGGCGAGCAGACGGAGATGCTGCAGGACGGGCGGGCCGACGTGGCCGTCCTCGGCTGCCACGGCCGTCCGCACCAGGGCTTGGACGTCGAGGTGCTGTTCAGCGAGCCGCGGGTGGCCGCGCTGCCTTCGGACCACGAGCTCGCCGGGCGATCGGTGCTGACCTGCGCCGACCTCGCCGGGCGGCCGACGCCGTGCTGGCCGCTGTCCTCCGCAGCCGACCGGGCGTACTGGTCCGGACAGGACGTCACCGGCGGGCCGGTGACCCCGGGGCCGGTCGTGCACGACAGCGCCCAGCTGCTGGAGACGGTCGCGCTCGGGCAGGCGGTCGCGCTGCTGCCGGTGTCGGTCGCCGAATTGCGGTCGCGGGACGACGTCGTCTACCGGCCGGTCGTCGACGCGACGCCGTACTCGCTGGCTCTCGCCTGGCCGGCCGGCGCGCGGGATCCGCGGATCGCGCGGTTCGTGCGGACCGCCACCGAGGTCAGCGAAGCACTACCTCGGCCGGGAGCCGTCCCGGCGGGGTGACCGTGAAGATGACCGGTGGCACCCGGACGTCGTCGGCCTCGAAGGCGGCCCGCAGCCGGGCGGCGTCCGCGCCGGCCATCAGCTCGGCCAGTTCGTCGGCGCGAGCGATGGTGGCCGGGGCGAGCGAAACGGAGTCGTCGAGGGCGCCCCAGAGGTCCCACTGGAGCATCTCGTGCTTGTTGAGCGCGGCCAGGTCGAGCACGAGGTTGTGCCACGCGTACGGGAGGCCGCGCAGGAACGGCACGTCCAGGTCCGGCGAGACGACGAGCCGGTCCGGGTCGAGCTCGCCCGAACGGGCTGCGGTCCACGCGGCGGGGCCGGTCAGAAACCGGTCGCGGGGGACGTCGAGGAGGTCGAACTCGACGTCGTCCACTGGGTCCTGGAAGCCGGGCGACAGCTGGGGCTCGACGAGGCGCCAGCCGTCGGCGGTGCGGACCTCGGCGACGACGTGGTCGAGGTACCAGCCGGGCACCAGGTAGCTCGCGAAGCCGACGCGGGCGCGGGCCGGGATGCCGTGGTGGCGCGCCATCGAGACGAAGAGCAGCGTGAAATCGCGGCAGCAGCCGACGATCCGGTGCAGCGGCGGCCGCGGCTCGCCGGGCGGCGCCGGGTCGAGCTCGCGCAGGCGTGCCCACATGTCCGCGGCGTACCGCAGGGTGATTTCGTCGTTGCGGGCCGCCGGAAAACCGTGCTCGGTGATGGGGCCCGCACCCCAGTAGTGGAACACCAGCTGGGACGCCGCTTCGCGCAGCGCAGCGAGGTCGGCGGGGGCCGCGTCCAGCCAGCCGGCGTGCGGGCCCGGGTCGCTGAAGCGGCTGTGGCTGACGTAGAAGTCGTCCATCCCGCGACGCTATCCGGATTTCAGCCGGCTTGAACAGCCAGTTCGCCGCGGAACGTCGACCGGTACGCGCTCGGCGACACCCCGAGCGCCGCCTGGAAGTGCTGGCGCAGCGAGGCCGCCGTGCCGAAGCCTGCCTCCGTGGCGACCCGGTCGACCGGCAGGTCGGTCTCCTCGAGCAGCTGGCGGGCGCGCTCGACCCGTTGCTGCGTCAGCCATTGCACGGCCGAAATGCCGACCTCCTCGCGGAAGCGGCGGGTGAACGTGCGCGTGCTCATCGCCTCGCGGGCGGCGAGCTCGCGCAGCGTCAGCGGCCGGTGCAGGTTCTCAAGGGCCCACGCCCGCGCCGCCTTGGTCGAAGACGTACGGGGTTCGGGGACCGGCCGCCGGACGAACTGGGCCTGGCCGCCCTCGCGGTGCGGGGACACGACCGTTCCGCGGGCGACTTCGTTGGCCACGGCCGCGCCGTGGTCGCGGCGGATCATGTGCAGCACCAGGTCGATGCCGGCCGCGACACCGGCCGACGTCAACACGTTGCCGTCGTCGGTGTAGAGCACGCACGGGTCCACGTCGACCTCGGGGAACCGGACCTGCAGGTCCTCCGCGGAGCGCCAGTGCGTGGTGGCCGGGCGGCCGTCGAGCAGCCCGGCCGCGGCGAGGACGAACGCGCCGGTGCAGATGGAGGCGATGCGCGCGTCCGGCGGGATGCGGTCGAGCGCGGCCTTGAGCGGCGGGGTCAGCACGCGCGCCATCGGCTCGTACTCGGCCAGCGACGCCGGGACGATCACCGTGTCGGCTTCGGCCAGCACCTCGGGGCCGCGGTCGACCGGGATGGCGATGTCCGCGTCCGTGCGGACCAGGCCGGGCTCGAGCGTGCAGGTCACGACCTCGTACAGCGGCTCGCCCGAAGCCGAGCGGGCCTGGCCGAACAGGCGCTGGACGATCCCCAGCTCCATCACCAGCATGCCGTGGCGGACCAGGACGGCGACGTGGTGACGGTTGGGGTGCACGAATTCGGCCATGGCTCGATTCTTGCACATATTGGCCATCGGGCCACTCGATCGCATCGGGCGGCCGCGTGACCATCGAGGTCATGAACGTGCTGTGGGTTTTCGCGCATCCCGAGCCGCGCTCGCTGAGCGGGGCCCTCCGCGACGACGGACTCCGGACGCTCCGGGAACTCGGCCACGCCGTCCGGGAGTCGGATCTCTACGCGATGAAGTGGAACCCGGTGGTCGACGCGGCCGACTTCGGTGCCGAAGCGGACGACGAGCGGCTGGTCGTCGGAGCGGCGTCGGCCCGGGCGCTCGCGCGCGGGGAGCTGAGCGCGGACATCGTCGCCGAGCAGGAAAAGCTGACGTGGGCGGACGCGGTCGTCGTGCAGTTCCCGCTGTGGTGGTACGGCCTGCCCGCGATCCTCAAGGGCTGGTTCGACCGCGTTTTCGTGAAGGGCTTCGGCTACGGCATCCGCGCCGAGGACGGCCGCCCCCTGCGCTACGGCGAAGGCCGGCTCGCGGGCAAGCGCGCGATGGTGGTGCTCACCGCGGGTGCCCGCGAGCCGGCCATGGGCCCGCGCGGAGTGAACGGGGCACTGGACGAGGTCCTGTTCCCGCTGCAGCACGGAACGCTCTTCTACACGGGAATGTCGGTCCTGCCACCCCTGGCGATCCACGGCGCCGACCGCCTCCCGGACGACCAGTTCGCCGAGGCACAAGCGCGGCTTCGCGAACGCCTCCGAACGCTGGCAACGACGGAACCGATCCCGTTCCGCACCCAGAACGGCGGCGACTACGACGACGACCTGGTCCTGCACCCCGACCGCGCCCCGGGAGTCACCGGGCTGGCCGCCCACCTCACGCAGGCCGGCTGAAGCACGGCCCCGACCACGCGCCACCGCCCGCCCGCGTGGCCGGGGCAGCCCCGCCGAAGGCCTGCCCCGCCCACGCCACAGGCGCACCGCTCCGAGCCGCCACTCACGCGGCCAACGCCAGGCGCCACCAGCCACACCACAACCGCTACCGGCCGCAGCCGCCGCCCATGCGGCCAACGCGAGGCGCCGCCACGCCACGCCACGCGCGCTACCGGCCCCGGCCGCCACTCACGCGGCCAACGCGAGGCGCCACCCCAGCCACACCACAACCGCAACCGAACCCAGCCGCCGCTTACGCGGGCAAGGTGAGGCGCTGACCCAGGCCGCCGTCCACCGGGAGGTCGGCGCCCGTCGTGAACGTCGCCTCGAACGCCAGGAACAGCACCGCCGCCGCTACCTCCTCCGAACTCGCGTGGCGCTTCAGGGGCGTTGTCTCGTCGCCGATGGCCTTGAACTGCGCCAGTACCGCTTCGGGCACGCCCGTCACGCCCATCGTCGGCGTGTCCGTGTAGCCGGGGCTGACCACGTTGACCCGGATCCCGCGTGGCGCCAGCTCGGCCGCGTACGTGCGGGCGAACGAGCGCACCGCCGCCTTCGCCGCCGAATACAGGCCCATGCCCGCGATCCCCGCTTCGGCCGCGACCGACGTTGTGAACACGAACGAACCACCCGGCCGGACCAGCGGTGCCAGCCGCCGGGCCGTGAAGTACGCGCCCTTGGTGTTCACGTCGAACGTGCGGTCGTACAGTTCGGGGGTCGCGTCCTCGTGCGGCGTCAGCGTCGAGAACCCGACGTTGACGAACACCAGGTCCAGTTCGCCGAGCTTGTCCGCGGCCACCGCGCCGAGCTCGTCGACGTCGGCCAGGCGGGCCGCGTCCGACGACAGCAGGTGGGCCTTGCCCGGCAGCTTCCCTTCCAGCGGTGACACGTCCCGGCCGGTCAGCAGCACCTCCGCGCCGCCGTCGAGCAGGGCGCGGACCACCGCCATGCCCATGCCGTGCGTGCCGCCGGTCACGACCGCCTTCTTGCCGACGTACTTCACCGGATCTCCTCGATGACGCTGGCGATCGCGTGCGAGCCGTGGCCCGCCGCGACCGCGCGGTCGAACAACTCTGCCAGCCCCGCGGGCACCGCGGTGCTGATCCCCTGCGCGCGGCTCGTCTCGACCAGCAGGCCGAGCCCGGCCGCGTTGATGTCCAAAGCGGACACTTCGGTGGCGTAGTCCCCGCTGGCGACCTGGGCGCCGATGCCCGGCAGGAACCCGCCGACGGCCGAGTGCCACGCCGACGCCATCTGCGTGAACTGCTCCGGCGTGACACCCTCGGTCCCGACCAGCGCGAGCGCGTGCAGGTAGCCGGCCATGGCCGACCACATCATGCCGAGCAGCGCCAGGTCGTACAGCGCCGGCCGCCCGGCGTCCTCGCCGAGGAACACCGGTGTTCCCAGCACTTCGAGCACGTCTCGCTGCGCCGTGAAGGCCGATTCGCTGCCGCCGTAGAGGATCTGCGCCTCCGGTGTCCCGATGCCCTGCGGTACGGCCATGATGACGCCGTCCACGTAGTCGATCCCCTCGGAGGCCGCCCACTTCGCGACGCCGCGCGCCTGCTCCGGCGTCCCGGACGTGAGGTTGACGAGCACCTTCGGCGCCGCGGCTTCCAGCACCGGCTGCTGAGCGTCGTATGTGGACAGACAGCTGAGGACGACGTCCGCCGAAGCCGCTTCCGCCGGTGTCGCCGCGAGCCGGGCGCCGCGATCGAGCAGCGGTCCCGCCTTGAGCGGCGACCGGTTCCACACCGAGACGTCGTGTCCCGCCCCCACGAGCGCGCCGGCGAGGGCGGCGCCCATCCGCCCCAGGCCGAGCACGCCCACCTGTTTCTTGCTTTCTCCCATGGCTTCCATGCTGCTGGCGCGCTTTACACTGGACAAGTACCGACTAATAAGTCAGGTACCCACCAAAACGTAAGGATCCTGGATGCAGCCTCGAACGTACCGCTGCGGCTTGGACGCGGCCGTCGACGTCATCGGCGGCCGCTGGAAGGCCCTGATCCTCTGGGCACTGCACGCCGAACCGCTGCGGTTCGGCGAGCTCAAGCGGAAGGTGGCGGGGATCAGCGAAAAGATGCTGATCCAGGCCCTGCGCGAGCTGGAGGCGGACGAGATCGTGCACCGCGAGGTGTTCCACGAGATCCCGCCGAAGGTCGAGTACTCGCTGACCGAGCTGGGTCAGCGGCTGAACACGGCGTTGCTGCCGCTGGGCGACTGGGGTGAGGAGAACATGGCCGGCATCGCGAAGCGCCGCGGTGTCACGCCCGCGCCACCGCATACGGCTTCAGCGTGATCGCGTTGCCCGCCTTCAGCGGCAGTTCCTCGATCAGCTTGCGCCACGGCAGGTACGGCAGCAGCCGGTAGTTCAGGTTGCGGAACTTCAGCCACGCGCGCGTCGGCGGGACGAACCACTTCCCGTTGCCTTCGGCCAGTTTCTGGCACGCGGCGACGAAGCCGCGCATCTCGGCGGTGTAGGTGCCGAACGCCGTCGCGTGGTCGCCCCCGGCGGCCGCGAGCTCGCCCGCGAGCACGTACGCGCCGACGATCGCCAGGCTCGTCCCCATGCCCGAGAGCGGCGCGGCGCAGTAGGCGGCGTCGCCGACCAGCGCGACGCGCCCGCGCGAATACGAGTCCAGCTTGATCTGGCTCGCCGAGTCGAAGTAGAAGTCCGGCGCCTTTCGCATGGCCTTCAGCAGCGTCGGCGTCTCCCAGCCGACGTCGCGGAACTTCTCTTCGACGATCCTGCGCTGCTGCTCGACGTCACGGTGGTCGTAGTCCAGCCCCTCGGAGCCGAACCAGAACAGCGCCTTGGCTTCGGTGTTGTCCCGCGCGCTGTAGACGCCGACGGTCCGGTTCGGCTCGTTGTGGAACCGGCCGGCGCGGTCGAGGCCCAGGTGGTTCGGCACCGTGAAGATGGAGACGTAGTAACCGAGGTCGCGGCGGAACGCCCGCTCCTCGCCGAAGACCAGCGACCGCACGTTCGAGTGCAGCCCGTCGGCCCCGACGACCAGGTCGAACCCCCGCGGCTCGCTCCGGGCGAAGGTGACCGTGACGCCGTCGCCGCGCTCGGCGACGCCGGTGATCGAGTCGCCGAAGACGTACTCGACGTCGTCCTTCGTGGCGTCGTACAGGATGCGCGCGAGGTCGCCGCGCAGGATCTCCAGCTCGCCGCTCTGGTAGGTCGGCGGTGTGCCGACCAGCGGCCGGTCCGCACTGTCCACATAGGTCACCGCACCCATCCGGGTCGCCGCCGCTTCGGCCGCGCCCAGCAGGCCCATCCGGTCGAGCACCCGCAGCGACGCCCCGCGGAAGTCGACCGCGTAGCCGCCGTCGCGCAGTTCGGGAGCGCGTTCGACGACCGTCGGCGTGAAGCCGTGGCGACGGAGCCAGAAGGCCAGAGCCGGGCCGGCGACGCTCGCGCCGGAGATGAGGACTCGTCTGTTCTGCATGCCGAGAACGGTAACCCCGATTTGGGCGATCGCGCAAGGCGATCGCCTAAGACGTTCGTGCTAGGCTCGGCAGCATGGGCAACAAGGAGTCACTGCTGGCCGGCGCGAAGCGCTGCCTGTACGAGAAGGGCTACGCCCGCACGACGGTGCGGGACCTGGCCTCGGCGGCGAACGTGAGCATGGCGGCCATCGGGTACCACTTCGGCTCGCGCGAGGCGCTGCTCAACACCGCCCTGATCGAGGCGAACGAGGAGTGGGGCGAAGCACTCGCGAAGACGCTCCAGGTCGAGACGCCGCCGGACACGCCACCGGCCGAGCGGTTCGCGCTGATCTGGCAGCGGGTGATCGAGTCGTTCGGCGAGCACCGCCGCATGTGGGCGGTGAGCTTCGAGGCCTGCTCACAGCCGGACCTCGACGAGAACGTCCGCACCCAGCTGGCGAACGCGCTCGAACAGGCCCGCCACGGCCTGGCGAACCTGTTCCAGGGCCTCGACGACGGAAGCGCCGAAGCCCGGGCCGTCGGCACGGTCCACCAGGCCCTGCTGTCGGGCGTGATGCTCCAGTGGCTGATCGACCCGGGCCACGCCCCCTCGGGCACCGACGTGGTCCACGGCCTGCGCCTGATCGCGCAGGAGGTCCTGGATTAGGCGGTGACCAGGTCCGCGCCGGCGAAGAACGCCGGTGCGGCCGCCACCGCGTCGGCGTCGCGCAGGACGTCACCCGGGCGGCTGCCGTTGCCCAAGAGCACTCCGCCCCAGTTCATGCCCAGGTATTCGGCGCACAGTTCCAGCGTGCCGATCAGCGGCTGCGCCTCGCGGGCCGTCTCGCTCAGGACGCTGATGCCCCACAACGTCTTTCCGCGCATGCGCGGCTTGAACTCCACCGGCAGCCGCATCCAGCCCGACCAATAGTCCAAGTAGAGCTTGACGCTCGCCGAGACCGAATACCAGTACACCGGCGACGCGATCACGATGTCCGTCGCGGCGAAGGTCGCGTCCATCAGCAGTTGCTCGTTCTCGCCCGGCGACGGGTGCTCGCCGGCGCCGTGGCGGCGGTCCTCGAACGGCGGCAGCGGCACCTCCGGCAGCCGGATCCACCGCTGCTCGACGTCCTGCGGCAGCTCCTTCGCCGCCAGCCGGGCCAGCGTTTCCGTGTTGCCCCCGGCCCGCGCGGCGCCCACCAGGAACAGGAAGCTGCGATCGCTCATGTCCACCCTCTCGAAGTACTTGCATGTACATATAAATACTGTCCCTGGACTATCCTGGCGTCAAGAGGAGGCCGGAAGATGACCGTCGACGAACAGGCCTGGGGCCGGGTGCTCGTCCTGCACGCCCGGATCGAGCAGGAACTCGCCAAAGCACTGCAGCGGCGCCACGGGCTCGGCCTGTCCGAGTACCGCGCGCTCGGCAAGCTGGTCGCCGGGCCCCGCGGCGGGCTGCGGATGCAGGAGCTCGCCGAGGCGATCGGGCTCAACCAGAGCTCGGTCAGCCGGATGTGCGCGCGCCTCGAAGACGCCGGGCTGACCGTCCGCGACCTGTGCGAAAACGACCGCCGCGGCGTCTACTCGGTGATCACCGACACCGGCCGCAAGCGCTACGCCGAGACCGAGCCGACGTACGTCGCCGTGCTGCGGACCGCGCTCGACAAGGCCGCGGGCGACCCGGAGCTCGCCGCCGCCGTCTCCGCCGTGCGAGGCGCTTGACCCTGTATATTCCTCGGTGGTTATATACGGGCACAGGCAACCCACGGGAGGACGCGTGTCCGGACGAGCGAAGCTGCAGACCGACGGCGAACGACCGGTGCTCCGGCTGGAACGCCGCCTGGGGCACGCGCCCGAGCGGGTCTGGCGGGCCATCACGGACCCGGCGGAACTCGGGCACTGGTTCCCCGCGAAGGTCGACGTCGAGCTGCGCGACGGCGGCGCCATCCGGTTCACCTTCCCCGGCGAGGACACCACGACGACCGGGCGCGTGCTCACCGCCGACCCGCCGCGCGAGTTCACCTTCGTCTGGAACGACGACACCCTGCGCTGGCTGATCACCCCCGACGGCGACGGCAGCCTGCTGGAGTTCACGCACACCTTCGGCCGCGGCGACCCGGCGATCGCGAAGCTCGCCGGCGGCCGCACCGCCGCGGGCTGGGACGTCTGCCTCGACGCGCTCGCCGCGCGCCTGGCCGGGCAGGACTTCGAGCAGCCGCGGGACTGGCACCCGCGGATGGCGTCCTACCTGGAGGAATTCGGCCTCGACGACGGTGAAGTCCTCGACGACGGCACGATCCGCTTCCGCCGCGACCTCGGCTGGAAACCCCTCGACCAGCTGCAGCCGCTGCTCCCGGACGAACCCGGCTGGCGCCTGGTGCACGACCCGCGCGAAGGCACGCGCGTCGAGTTCACCGAAGCGGCCGGGGACGACGTCCCGGCGCAGCTGGCCCGGCGGCACGAGCAGCTCGACAAGCTGTTCGCCGCCACCCACGGCGTCGACCTGCCGGACTGGCCGTCCGACCGCGTCGAAGCCGTGCGGAAGCACTACTCGGAGCATCCGCCCCAAGGTTGACGCGCGAGCGGGAGGCCCGCATTACGGTCGGGTCATGCGCATTCGCGTCGTCCTGGACGCCCTCGCCGTCCTGGTGTTGACCCTGGGGGCCGGCGGCAACCTCGCCGCCGGCGCGTGGTCGCTGCCGCCGTGGCTGCCCGGCTGGCTCGGCTGGGCGATCCTGCTGACGAGCGTCACCCCGATCGTGCTGCGGCGCTGGTGGCCGCGTCCTGCCTACGTCCTTTCGCTCGTGCTGACCGCGGCGGCGATCCCGATCGGTGGCCCGGTGCTGGCGGTCGCCGTCGTGTCGGCCGGGTGCGCGCTCTACTCGTTCGTGGTGCGCCGCGGCAGCCGCGCCTCGCGGGCCGGGTTCGTGGCCGGGCTGCTCGGGGTCGGCCTGCTCGGCATCGCGGTGCCGAACCCGAGCACGGCCACGACGGTGAACATCGGCACGTCGGCGCTGACCGTCGGGTTCGCACTCGGCATCGCCGTCCACGGTCGCCGCGAGCACGCCGCCATCGAGCGGGAAACCCACGCGCAGCAAGCGGTTTCCGCGGAACGGCTGCGGATCGCGCGGGAGATGCACGACGTCGTCGCGCACAGCATGAGCCTGATCGCGGTGAAGGCGGCGGTCGGCAACCACGTCGCGCTCGACCAGCCCGACCAGGCGCGGGAAGCGTTGCGGGTCATCGAAGACACGAGCCGCGAGACGCTGGCCGAGCTGCGGCGCATGCTCGGCGTCCTGCGCGACGGCACCGGCGTCCCGGCACTGGCACCCGCCCCGTCGCTCGACGACCTGCGGACGCTCGCCGAACGCGCGCAGCAGGCCGGCCCCGCCGTCGACCTGGTCGTCGACGGCCTCACCGAGCTGCCGAGCGGCGTCGGCCAGTCGGTGTACCGGATCGTGCAGGAGGCGCTGACCAATGTGGTCAAACACGCGGACGCGGCAACGTGCCGGGTCCACGTCACCGGCGGCGACGGCGAAGTGACGATCGAAGTGCGCGACGACGGCCGCGGCGGCGAGGCCGTCCCCGGCCACGGCCTGATCGGGATGCGCGAGCGCGTCGCGGTCTACGCGGGCGAATTCTCGGCGGCGCCCACCGGAACCGGCTTCCGCGTGTTCGCGCGGCTGCCCTACGCGGAAACGGTGGTGGCCCGATGACCCGCGTCCTGATCGCCGACGACCAGGCCCTGCTGCGCGGCAGCTTCCGGGTCCTGGTCGACAGCGCACCGGGCCTGGAAGTGGTCGGCGAGGCGTCCGACGGCGCCGAAGCGGTGGCCCTGACCCGGGTCGAACGGCCGGACGTCGTGCTCATGGACGTCCGCATGCCGGAGATGGACGGCATCGAGGCGACGCGCCGCATCTGCGCGGAAACGGCCGTCCGGGTCCTGATGCTGACGACGTTCGACCTGGACGAGTACGTGTATTCGGCGTTGCGCGCGGGAGCGAGCGGCTTCCTCCTGAAGGACACGCGCCCCGCGGACCTGCTGGCCGCGATCGAGGTGGTGGCCTCCGGCGACGCCCTGCTGGCGCCCTCGGTGACCCGGCGCCTGGTGGCGGAGTTCGCGCGGCTGCCCTCGGGCCCGGTGACCCGCCTGGCCGGCGTGACGGTCCGCGAGCAGGAGGTCCTGACGTTGATCGCCCGGGGCCTGTCGAACGACGAGATCGCCCAGCGCCTGCACCTGGGCATCGCCACGGTGAAGACCCACGTCGGCCGCCTGCTGCACAAGCTCGCCGCGAGGGACCGCGCCCAGCTGGTGATCGCGGCCTACGAATCGGGCCTGATCCGGCCTACACCGCCCGTGTGAACGGCGCGAACCGCATCGAGCACTCCCCCGGCAGCGGACGACCACCCAAGACCAGCCGCGGCGCCGCAACCCCCGGCACCAGCCCCCGCTCCCGGAGCCACGCCGCCAACGCGGGGAACCGGAAGTCCGGATCCACCCGAACCTCCCCGGCCACGGTCCGCGCCACCCCGCGGATCAGCGCCTTCGCTTGCTCCTCCGACCCCGCCACCACCGGCCCGATCACCGTCACGTGCCCGATGTCCACGCCGAACGCGAAGCCCCCGTCGACCACGAACGGCGTCCCGAGCCGCTCCAGGAACCGCCGCCGATCCACCCCGTGCGCGGCGCGATCCACCGCAAGCACCTCGGCCAACGTCCCCGGCGAGGCACCCGGCCCACCGTCGTCGGCGAACCGGCCGACGTGCCCCTGGCAACCGCCGTCGGCCACGAACCCCATCGATTCGTACAGCGGACGGCCGAGAGTCGACGCGTGCAGCCACACCGCCCCGTCCCCGGCCTCCGCGACCGCCCGCTCGGTGATCGCGCGGCCCAGCCCCCGCCGCTCGTAGCGGGCCGCGACCAGCACCATCGAGATCGACGCCACCGGGCCGAACGCCACCACGACCGCGGAAGCCGCCAGCCCGTCCGGGGCATCGATCCCGAACACCGTCCCGGCCTCGTGCAGCAGCCGCCATTTCGGTGGCTCCCGCGGCCACGAGCGGGACTCGGCCAGGTCGGCGCAGGCGGGCAGGTCGGCGGCGGTCAGGGTGCGGATCTCCATGGACGTTGCCTACGCCACACGCCAAGTGACCGACAAGTAGTTAAGCTCCCGTGGCATGAGCAGTGCGACGGAGCCGCTCGGGACGCCGCCCGAGGATGAACCGGACATCCACACCACGGCCGGCAAGCTGGCCGACCTGTACCGCCGGTACGACGAGGCGGTGCACGCCGGCTCGGCCCGTGCGGTGGAGAAGCAGCACGCCAAGGGCAAGAAGACCGCGCGCGAACGCATCGAGCTGCTGCTCGACGAGAACTCGTTCGTCGAGCTCGACGAGCTCGCCCGGCACCGCTCGACCAACTTCGGCCAGGAGAAGAACCGGCCCTACGGCGACGGCGTCGTCACCGGCTACGGCACCGTCGACGGCCGCCCGGTCTGCGTGTTCAGCCAGGACGTGACCGTCTTCGGCGGCAGCCTCGGCGAGGTCTACGGCGAGAAGATCGTCAAGGTGATGGACCTGGCGATCAAGACCGGCCGCCCGATCATCGGCATCAACGAGGGCGGCGGCGCGCGCATCCAGGAAGGCGTCGTCTCGCTCGGCCTCTACGGCGAGATCTTCCGCCGCAACGTGCAGGCCTCCGGCGTCATCCCGCAGATCTCGCTGATCATGGGCGCGAACGCGGGCGGGCACGTCTACTCCCCCGCGCTCACCGACTTCATCGTGATGGTCGACGAGACCTCGCAGATGTTCATCACCGGCCCGGACGTCGTCAAGACGGTCACCGGCGAGGACGTCACGTTCGAGGAGCTCGGCGGCGGCCGCACGCACAACACGAAGTCCGGCGTCGCGCACTACCTGGGCTCCGACGACGAGGACGCCATCGCCTACGTCAAGGAACTGCTCTCCTACCTGCCGCAGAACAACCTGTCCGACGCGCCGGTGTTCGACCCCTCGGACGCCCCCGCCGGGTTCTTCGACGACGTCACCGACGCCGACCGCGAGCTCGACACGATCATCCCGGACTCGCCCAACACCCCGTACGACATGCACGAGGTCATCACCCGGGTGGTCGACGACGGCGACTTCCTCGAGGTCCACGAGCTCTTCGCGCCGAACATCATCGTCGGCTTCGGCCGCGTCGACGGCCACAGCGTCGGCGTCGTCGCCAACCAGCCGACGCAGTTCGCCGGCTGCCTCGACATCGACGCGTCGGAGAAGGCCGCGCGGTTCGTCCGCACCTGCGACGCGTTCAACATCCCGGTGCTCACCTTCGTCGACGTGCCGGGCTTCCTCCCGGGCACCGACCAGGAGTGGAACGGCATCATCCGCCGCGGCGCGAAGCTGATCTACGCCTACGCCGAAGCCACGGTCCCGCTGGTCACGATCATCACGCGCAAGGCGTACGGCGGCGCGTACGACGTCATGGGGTCGAAGCACCTCGGCGCCGACATCAACCTGGCCTGGCCGACCGCCCAGGTCGCGGTGATGGGGGCCCAGGGCGCGGCCAACATCGTCCACCGCAAGACCCTCGCCAATGCGGCGAACGAGGGCAAGGACGTCGACGCCCTGCGCGCCGAGCTGATCCAGGAGTACGAGGACACGCTGCTGAACCCGTACGCGGCGGCCGAGCGCGGGTACGTCGACTCGGTGATCGTGCCGGCGCACACCCGCGGGCACGTCGCTCGCGCGCTCTCGCTGCTGCGGAACAAGCGGGAGTCGCTGCCGCCCAAGAAGCACGGGAACATCCCGCTGTGAGCGAGGAAAGCCGTCCCCTGCTGCGGGTGGTCCGCGGGAACCCGAGCGACGCCGAACTGGCGGCGCTGACGGCGGTAGTCGCCGCGGCGTCGGCCGCGAAGGCGCCGGAAAAGCCGAAGCCGCGTACGTCGTGGTGGGGCGATCACGCCGCTTCGCTGCGCAAGCCGCTTCACCCCGGCGAAGGTGCTTGGCGCGCTTCGGGCCTTCCTCAGGGCTGAACGGCGTCGAGGAAGACCGTCGGGACTTCGTTGTCCCGCACGATCGCGCCGAGCAGCGCCGCGAGCCGGTCGCGGTCCGGCGTACTCAGGCCCGCGGCCAGCTCGTCGACCCGGCGGCACGTCGCCGCGTAGAAGTCCTCGGCCAGTTCGCGGCCTTCGCCGGTCAGGACGACGTGGACGGCCCGGCGGTCGTCCGGGTCGGGCTCGCGGCGGACGAGCCCACGCCGGACCGCGCGGTCGACCAGGCCGGTGAGGCTCGACTTCTCGAGGCCGAGCGTCCCGCCCAGGTCGCCCATGCCGTACGGGCGGCCCATCAGCACGCACAGCAGCTGCCCCTGCTGCACGGTGAGCCCGTATTCGCGGGCGGACCCGGCGTAGACGGCGTTCACCAGGAACGACGCCCGCACCAGCCCGGCCACCACGCCGAGGTCCGCCCCGCTCTTCCCCATCCGGTCAGCCTACGGCTTCCCGCACCGCGGGCACGATGTCCTCGGCCCACCGCGCGGCCGCCGTCCGGTCGGGCGTGCTGCCCCCGGGCCCGAAGAGCACGAACCCGGCGGCGCCGTGCTCCAGCACGGCACCGGTCAGCTCCTCGATCCACTGCTCCGGCGAGCCGCCGATCCAGCGTCCGTCGTCGGCACGGGTCTTCGCGAGCGGCGCAGCGGTGATGCGCCCCGGGAAGTTGTAGACGGTGGCGATCTCGGCGGGATCCCGCCCGGCGTCCACGGCGGCCTTGTCGATGACCGGCCGCGAAGTCCGGTACCGCTCGCTGAGCCAGTCGGCCGCGTGCCCGGGCATCCACCCGTCGGCCACCCGCCCGGTGACGGCGAGCGACTTCGGCCCGACGGACCCGGTCCACACCGGCGGCATCTTCGCTGCGGCCGGCGCCAAGTCCGTGACCTGGTGGAACTCGCCGTCGAAGGTGACGGGGTCACCGCCCCCGCCGAGCAGCTTCACCAGCCGGATCCCCTCTTCGAAGGCCCGGACGGCCTGCCCCGGCGTCAGCTTCGGGAAGCCGAGCCGCGCGATGTCGTCCCACAACCCGCCGACCCCCATGCCGAGCACGATCCGGCCCCCGGTCAGCGCGGACAGCGACGTGATGGTCCGCGCGAGCATCGACGCGGGCCGCGTCGGCAGGTTCGTGACGCTGACCAAGCCGGAGATCCGTTCGGTCTTCCCCAGCAGCACACCGATTTCGGCGTACGCGTCCAGCCGGTCGGCGTGGTACGGGTGATCGGAGACGGTGATCAGGTCGAGCCCGCCGCGGTCGGCCTGGACGGCCAGCTCCAGGGTGGCCGGGACGGCGGTGACCGCAGTGGACACGCCGATGCCGAAGTACGCCATGATTCCTCCCAGACAGTTCGTACTACGAACATAGCACAATTAGTTCTTAGTGCGAACTACTAGACTGCGGAAGGCGCCACGGCGAGGCGGCCGGAAAACCAGTCGTGCCGACGGCGATCGGTTGCTACCTTGGGTTCCGCCCGGTGCGACGGGGAAGGTTACTTCGGTATCACTTGGTTCGAATCCAGGAACCGGCCACCACGGTGGCCGGTCAACGCACCTTCTCCACTCAAGACCTCGGGCACCCAACTTCATCCGCACTCCCGGTGCGTCACCGATCTCGGGAGCCACGGCCACACCGGTGCCCGGTGCGCAGGCGAGGGTTACTTCCACTCCTAATGGGCAGGTCGGGGGTTCGAATCCCTCCCGGACCACCTGCGGTCCGGTAGCTCAGTGGCCTAGAGCAGCTATGTACCTTCACCGACTTCGATCTCGGGCATCGCTGTGGCCGTGGCTCCCCCGCAAAAAAAAATCAGGGGGAGAAATGAGCAAGTTCAACACCGCACGCGCGCCCGCCGCGACCTCTCCGGTCCGCGGGGAGGCCACGCCGTCCACCGTCACGCACCAGGGCGGTGCCGGGTACCTGCGCGACACCAAGTCCGAGCTCTTCCTGCTCGCCGTGGCCAACATGGTCGGCGAGCACACCTTCTACGAGTCCGCGGACACCCGTGACACGCGGTACGCCGACCTGGTTCGTCAGTCCACACTGGACGATCCGGAGTGGACCGCGCGGTTCCTGCGCTGGCTGCGCTCCGGTGCGCACCTGCGGACGGCGTCGCTCGTCGGTGCCGCCGAGTTCGCCAAGGCGCGCCGCGACGCCGGCCTCGACGGCCTGAGCCGTCAGGTCGTCGCCGACGTGCTGCAGCGGGCCGACGAGCCCGGTGAGCTGCTCGCCTACTGGATCTCCGTGCACGGCCGCGCCGTCCCGAAGCCGGTCAAGCGCGGCGTCGCCGACGCCGCGGCGAAGCTCTACGACGAGCGGTCCTTCGCCAAGTGGGACTCCGCCGCGCGGGCGTTCCGGTTCGCCGACGTCCTCGAGCTGACCCACCCGGCAGGCGGGGGTGCGCTGTTCAAGCACATCATCGACGAGCGGCACGACCGCGGCAACGCGATCCCGGAGTCCCTCGGCACCCTGCGCGCCCGCGCCGAACTGCTGTCCTGGGACGTCGGCGACCGCCGGAAGCTCTTCGACCGGCCGGACGCCGCCGACGTGCTCCGCGCGGCGGGCATGACGTGGGAGTCCGTCGCCGGGTGGCTGCAGGGTCCGCTGGACGCGCGCGTCTGGGAGGCGCTGATCCCGTCGATGGGGTACATGGCCCGGCTGCGGAACCTCCGCAACTTCGACGAGGCCGGCGTCTCGGACGCGGTCGCGCAGCGCGTCGCCGAGCGGCTCGCCGACCCCGTGCAGGTCGCGAAGTCCCGGCAGCTGCCGATGCGGTTCCTCGCGGCCCACCGCGCGGCGCCGTCGCTGCGGTGGGCGTGGGCGCTCGAGCGGGCGATCGCGCACGCGCTGGCCAACGTGCCGGAGCTGAACGGCCGGACGCTCGTCCTCGTCGACACGTCGGCGTCGATGAACGACCGGTTCAGCAAGGACGGCAGCCTGATGCGCTGGGACGCGGCCGCGGTCTTCGGCCTGGCACTCGCCCGCCGCTGCGCGAAGGCCGACGTCGTGTCGTTCTCGGACGGCTACTGGGCGGGCCGCAAGGGCACCAAGGTGTTCAAGCTGCGTCGCGGTGGCTCTTTGCTGAGCGACGTCGAGCGCTGGAAGTCCGGCGGCTTCTTCATCGGCGGCGGCACCGACACGGCCGGCGCGGTGAAGAAGCACTTCGCGCAGCACGACCGCGTCGTGATCCTCACCGACGAGCAGGCCGCGTACGGCGACGTCGGGCAGGCGCTGCCCGCGCACGTGCCGCTGTACACGTGGAACCTCGCGGGCTACCGGGCCGGCCACGCGCCGTCCGGCGCCGGGCACCGGCACACGTTCGGCGGCCTGACCGACCAGGCGTTCCGGATGATCCCGCTGATCGAGCGGGGCCGGAGCGCCGACTGGCCCTTCTGAGAGACGCCGTGCAGGCCCCTGTGACGACATCATGGGGGCCTGCACGCTGTGTACGGACCGTCACAGGAATGCCCGTGGACCGCGCACTAATCCACCCCGTATAGTCCACGTGGAATAACCAACCTGGAGGAATCCGATCATGGCCTCACCCAAGCTGACCCCACTCGGCCTCGCCGTGCTGGAGCTGCTCCACGAGGGGCCGATGCACCCGTACGAGATGGCCCAGCTCATGCGCGAGCGGTACGTCCACATGCGGGTCAACGTCAAAGCCGGCTCGCTCTACCACACCGTGGAGCGCCTGCTCCGGGACGGGCTCATCGAGGTCGTCGACACGCAACGTGACGGACGGCGGCCCGAGCGCACCGTCTACGGCATGACCCAGACCGGGCTGGACGAGTTCACACAACGCGGGCGCGAACTGCTCGGCGACCTCGCCACGGAGTTCCCCGCCTACCTGTCCGGGCTCGGCGTGATCGACGAACTGGGCCGCGAGACCGCGATGATCGAACTCGAACACCGGATCACCCGGCTGCGCGCCGCGGTGGCCGGGGACGACGCGGTGCTGCAGCGGCTGGCCGAGGACGACACGCCGCCGATCTACTGGCTGGACTGGCGCTACCAGTGCGACCACCGGAAGTTCGAGCTCGAATGGACCGAACGGCTCCACGACGACCTCGAATCCGGGCGGATCTCCTTCAGGGACAAGGGACGACCCAAGCTCACGCTCATCAGCAAGGAAGACGACGATGAACGCAAGACAAGCTAACCCGTGGGCCGCGCTGGGCGCGCTGTGCCTCGGCTTCTTCATGATCCTGCTCGACACGACCATCGTGTCGATCGCGATCCCGACCATGCTGCGCGAACTGGGCGCCGGGCTGAACTCCATCGTCTGGGTGATCAGCGTCTACCTGCTCACCTACGCCGTGCCGATGCTGTTCACCAGCCGGCTCGGTGACCGGTTCGGCCCGAAGCGGGTGTTCCTCGCCGGGCTCGTCGTGTTCACCGGCGCGTCGCTGTGGTGCGGCCTGTCCGGCAACGTCGAAATGCTGATCGCCGCGCGGGCCGTGCAGGGGATCGGTGCCGCGCTGATGACGCCGCAGACGCTGGCGTTCATCACGCACCTGTTCCCGCCGGCCAAGCGCGGTCCGGCGATGGGCATGTGGGGCGGCGTCGCCGGCCTGGCCACGATCGCCGGTCCGCTGCTCGGCGGCGTGCTGGTCGACCACCTCGGCTGGGAGTGGATCTTCTACGTCAACGTGCCGATCGGCGTGGTCGCCGTCGTGCTCACGGTGCTGCTGGTGCCGGACTGGCAGCCGAAGCACTCGCACTCGTTCGACCTGCTGGGCATCGTGCTTTCCAGCGCGGCACTGCTGTGCATCGTGTTCGGCGTCCAGAACGGCCAGCAGTACGACTGGGGCACGGTCTTCGGCGGCGTCACGGTGTTCGAGATCATCGGCGCCGGCGTGGTGCTGATGATCGCCTTCCTGGTGTGGCAGCGGGTCAACAAGCGCGAGCCGCTGCTGCCGCTGCAGGTCTTCTCGAACCGCAACTTCTCGGCCGGGACGTTCACCGCCGCGACCGTCGGCTTCGCGATGACCGGCATGTTCCTGCCGCTGGTCATCTACATCCAGTCGGTGCTCGGGCTGAGTCCCACCATGGGCGGCCTGCTCACCGCGCCGATGTCGCTGCTGTCCGGGGTCATCGCGCCCTTCGTCGGGCGCGCGTCGGACAAGGTGAACGGCAAGTACCTGGTGATGTTCGGCCTGGCGGCGCTCGCGGCCGGGCTCGGGATCATCGCGCTGCAGGCGACGCCGGACAGCAACGCGTGGACGTTCGTCCCGGCGCTGCTGGTGTGCGGCCTGGGCATCGGCTGCATCTTCTCGCCGATGAGCAACCTGACGATGGGCTCGGTCGAGCCGCGGCTGACCGGGAGCGCGTCCGGCATCTTCAACACCGCCCGCCAGGTCGGCGGCGTGCTCGGCAGCGCGGCGATCGGCGTGCTGCTGCAGGCGCGGATCAGCGCGTCCATCGCGGACGAGGCGACGAAGGCGGCTTCGCAGCTGCCGGAGCAGTACCGGGCGCCGTTCGCCGAGGGGGTCGCGCACGCGGCGGCGAGCACCGGCGAGTTCGGCTCGGCGGGCGGCTCGTCGCCGATGCCGGGGCTGCCCGCGGAGGTCGCCGCGCAGGCCGGGAAGCTGGCCGCCGACGCGGTCCACACTGGACTGACCGACGCGGCCCGGGTGACGATGCTGCTGCCGATGGGCGTGCTCCTGCTCGGGGTGCTTTCGGCGGCCGTGATGCAGCGGGTCAAGCCGCGCTGGCAGACGCCGGCGCCCGCGCCCGAAACCGCCGCGGCCTGAGACCGTGCAGGCCCCCGCACCGGTGTCGGGTACCGGGCGGGGGCCTGCACGGACCGCGGGAGCGGTGGCTAGCGGCGGCGGCTGTAGGACAGGCCGTACCCGTACGGGAACAGGCCCTGCTTGCCGTCGCCGACGTTGATCGGTTCCTGCGAAGAGCTCTTCGGCCAGGTGAAGCTCAGCTTGCCGGTCGGGTTGTAGTCGCCGTAGAGCACGTCCGCGACGCCGGCGCCTTCCGAGCCCGGCAGCCAGGCGGCCACCAGCCCCTTCGCCGACGGCAACTGCGCGGCGATGTCCAGCGGCCGGCCGGAGACGGTCACCACGACCAGCGGAACTCCGGACGCCTTCAGCTTGCCGATGAGGGCGACGTCTTCGGCGTCGAGGCCGAGTCCGTTCGGCCGGTCTCCCTGCCCCTCGGCGTACGGCGTTTCGCCCACCACGGCGACCGCGACCTTGTAGCTGGCGTCGATTCCGTTACCCGCACGGTCATAGGTCACCCCCGTGCCCTTCCCGGCACCGGCTTTGATGCCGTCGAGGATCGTCGTGCCCGGGATGACCCGCTCGCCGCTCTGGCCCTGCCAGGTCAGCGTCCAGCCGCCGGACTGGTTGCCCAGGTCGTTCGCGTTCTTCCCGGCCACGAAGATCTTGTTGTTCTGCTTGGCGAGCGGCAGCACGCCGTCGTTCTTCAGCAGCACCTGCGATTCGCGCACGGCCTGCCGCGCCACGGCGTGGTGCGCCGCGCTGCCGAAGTCCTGCTGCAGCGAGCGGTCGGTGTAGGGGTGGTCGAACAGGCCCAGCTCGAACTTCTTCGTCAGGATCCGCCGGTTGGCGTCGTCGATGCGGGACATCGGGACGTGCCCGTTGCCGACCTCGGCCTTCAGCGTGCTGATGAACTTGAGGTAGTCGTTGGGGACCATGACCATGTCGATCCCGGCGTTGACGGCCTGGCTGACCTCGGCCGCGGTGAACCCGGCCTGGCCGTCGATCTGGTCGATGCCGTTCCAGTCGGAGACCACGTACCCGGAGAAGCCCAGCTCGCCCTTGAGCAGGTCGGTGATGAGGAACTTGTTGCCGTGGTCCTTGACGCCGTTCCAGCTGTTGAAGCTGATCATCACCGAGCCGACGCCGTGGGCGACCGCGGCCTGGAACGGCGGCAGGTGGATGCGGCGCAGCTCGTCCAGGCTGATCTGCGTGTTGCCCTGGTCGACACCGCCGGTGGTGCCGCCGTCGCCGATGAAGTGCTTGGCCGTGGCCATGATCGACGTCGTGTTGCCGAGCGAAGATCCCTGAAGGCCCTCGATGACCACGGAATTCGCGACGGCGTTGGCCGGGACCTCGCCGAAGGACTCGTACGTCCGGCCCCAGCGGTCGTCGCGCGCGACGCACAGGCAGGGCGCGAAACCCCACTTGACGCCGGTGGCGGCGGACTCCTCGGCGGTGATCGCGCCGATCTGCTTGACCAGCTGCGGGTCGTTCGCGGCGCCGAGGCCGATGTTGTGCGGGAAGACCGTGGCGCCGTAGGCGTTGTTGTGGCCGTGCACGGTGTCGGAGCCGTAGACGATCGGGATGCCGAGGCCGGTCGACGTCGCCGCCCGCTGGTAGGCGTCGACCATGTCCGCCCAGGCCTGCGGGGTGTTCGGCGTCGGCGTCGAACCGCCGCCGGAGAGGATGGAACCGAGCCGGGCGGCGGCGGACTGCGCGGGCGTCGCGGCACCGCGCTCGCCCTGGGTCATCTGCCCGACCTTGTCGTCGAGCGTCATCCGCGCCAGCAAGTCGGTGACGCGGTCGGCCACGCGGGCGTGCGGGTTCCGGTAGAGCGGCGTCGCGGCGGCGGACGCCATCGGGACGAGGGCCGTGCCGGCGACGAGGAGGCCGGCGAGGGCGGTGGTTCGCAATGATCTCGTGGTGCGGAGGAGCGGCATTGTTCTCTCCGTGACGATCCGTCGATCGATAAGTTGCGAGCCAAAACAAATTAGCTCTCCCACGGAGTGACGCCGGTCACAATTCGGTCACGACCGCCTGGTCAAGTAAGTTTCAGTCGTGCAGTTCGTCCTCGCCTCCCAGTCCCCCGCCCGCCTCGCCGTGCTGCGTTCCGCCGGCCTCGATCCCGTCGTGTTCGTCTCCGGCGTCGACGAGGACGCCGTCGCCGCGTCCCTGACCGATCCGGCGCCGTCGGAGCTGGTCGCCGCCCTCGCCGCCGCCAAGGCCGAAGCGGTGCTCGACCAGGTCGCCGCGGCCCACCCGGACGCCGTCGTGGTCGCCTGCGACTCGATGCTCAACATCGGCGGGCAGATGGTCGGCAAACCGGGCGACCCGGACGTCGCCCGGGCCCGGTGGGCCGCGATGGCCGGATCATCCGGTGAACTCCTCACCGGCCACGCGGTCGTCCGGCTCGACGGCGGGGCCCGCGCGAAGGAGGCCGCCGGCTGGGAATCGACCACCGTCCGGTTCGGCACGCCGAGCCCGGCGGAGATCGACGCCTACATCGCCACCGGCGAGCCGCTCAACGTCGCCGGCGGCTTCACGATCGACGGCCGGGGCGGCTGGT
Organism: Amycolatopsis sp. lyj-23; assembly: GCF_046549135.1. Taxonomy (NCBI): domain Bacteria; kingdom Bacillati; phylum Actinomycetota; class Actinomycetes; order Pseudonocardiales; family Pseudonocardiaceae; genus Amycolatopsis; species Amycolatopsis sp. lyj-23. Next base: position 292,740 of record NZ_JAJPWN010000008.1, read on the forward strand.
TCGTGGAAGGGCTCGACGGCGACCACACGAGCGTGATCGGGATCAGCCTCCCGCTGACGCGCCGGCTGCTGGCCGAGGTCGGCGTGAGTGTCGTGGATCTCTGGCAGCCTCCCGCATCCTGAGAAAGGCACCACACCAACGGGTGATCCGGAAGAGTCCCCGCTTGCCTACCGTTCTCTTCACGAGGCAAGACAGGAAACTTTCGAGCACCGGAGTCGCCCCGTGTCTTTCGTACGGACATACACCAAGCCGCGGGTGTTCGCGGCCGCGGTTCTCGGCTCGCTCGTCGTCGGCGCCCTGCTGGGTGTCGTCGCGCGGCAGACCGAGGCCGGCTGGCTGACCGATCTCCTCGACCAGATCGGCACCATCTTCACCACGCTGCTGCAGATCGCGGTGATCCCGCTGGTCTTCACGGCGATCGTGGTCGGCATCAACAGCCTCCGCGGCCTGGGCGGCGGGCGCACCGCCGCGCGCCTCGGCGGCAAGACGGTGCTCTGGTTCGCGATCACGTCGTTCATCGCGTCGCTGATCGGCATCGCGGTCGGCCGCATCTTCAACCCCGGCGCCGGCGGCCTCGGCGGCGTCACGGCGACCGCGAAGAACGCCGACAAGGCCGCGAAGAGCGTCGACCACTGGGGTTCGTGGGACGCCTTCGTCAAGGGATTGCTGCCGGAGAACTTCGTGAAAGCGTTCTCCGACGGCGAGACGCTGCAGGTGCTGTTCCTCGCGCTCGTCATCGGTGCCGCCGCCTACAGCCTGGGTGACCGGGCGAAGCCGTTCGTGGACTTCACGACCAGCGTGTTCGAGATCATCCAGCGGTACCTCGGCTGGATCGTCCGGCTGGCCCCGATCGGCATCATCGGCCTGATCGGCGCGGCGGTGTCGAACTACGGCGACGCGCTGTTCCGGCCGCTGTTCTCCACGACGCTCGCGGTGTACGTCGGCTGCCTGCTCGTGCTGTTCGTCGTCTACCCGATCCTGCTGCAGTTCGTGGCCAAGGTCAGCCCGCTCAAGTTCTTCGCGAAGGCGGGCACGGCGATCCAGTTCGCGTTCGCCTCGCAGTCCTCGGCCGCGACCCTGCCGCTGACCCGCCAGTCCGCGGTCAACCTCGGCGTCCAGCCGGCGTACGCGGCCTTCGCGACCCCGCTCGGCAGCGCGACCAAAATGGACGGTTGCGCGGCGGTCTTCCCGGCGATCGCGGCGATCTTCGTCGCCAACCTGGCCGGGGTGTCGCTGAACTTCTGGCAGTACGTGGGCATCGTCGTGGTCGCCGTGGTCGGCGCACTGGCGACCGCCGGGACCACGGGCTGGCTGACGGCGTTCACGCTGACGACGTCGTTCATCGGCCTCGACGCCAAGCAGGTGGCGCTGGGCCTGGCGCTGATCTACTCGGTCAACCCGATCATGGACATGATGCGCACGGCGACGAACGTGGCCGGCCAGATCGTGGTCCCGACGATCGTGGCGCGCAGCGAAGGCCTCCTCGACGACGAGGTCCTCGACTCGCCGACCGACAACCCCCTGCACACCGACGACGGCTCGGCGGCCCGCCACACGGAACCCGAACCCGCCCCCGCCTGACCCGCACGTCCGTGAAGGCCGCCTCGAATGCTCGAGGCGGCCTTCACGCCGTTCAGGCGGGGCAGGTGCGGAGATCGGCGCGGGTCAGGCGGATGTCCGGCCAGCCGCGCAGGTCCGACGGCGACGTCACCCGGCGCGTGCAGCCCACCGACCGGCCCGAGAGGTCGTACACCTCGCCCAGCACCGGGGCCGCCGCGCACTTCGGGGTGTCGGAGGCGGCGTCCGGGCAGTCGTGGCGGACCACGATGACGTCGGGGCTCGCGTCACCCGTGACGTCGTAGAGCGACAGCGTCCCGGCGTCCGCGTAGAACGGCTTGCCACCGTCGCGCCACACTCCCCCGCTGCCGACCAGCAGCTCGCCGTACGCGGCCGTGCCGTCGTCGCCGACGTCGCCGCGGACCAGGCACGCCGGGGCCGGCCCGTCGATGCAGCGCAGCGAGTTCTGGTCCAGCCGCACACCCAGCTGGGCGACCGACAGCTCGAACACCGTGCCCGGCTCGGGCCCGACGCGCAAGCGGGCCGAGCCGCCCGCCGGGTCGGTGAGCAGCACGACCGGGGTGCCCCCGACCGTCACCGCCGCGAGCTGGCGGCACGGGCCTCCGCCGCAGGTCACCGCGGGTGTCACCGGCGCGGCCGCGGGTTCGGCGAGCCCCGGGGCGGCCTCCGGGTGCGGGCGCAGCAGGAACACCGCGCCGATCGCGCCGACGGTGACCACCGCCGCCAGCACCGCGGTGAGCAGCGCCGACCGGGGCGTCCGCGCTGCCGTAGTCCGCATGAGGCAGAGCGTAAGCCGCTTTGCGACGGCGTGTCGGCAGCGCCCCGGCACGATGTGGCGGGTTCAACCCGACAGGGTCAGGCGTAGCGGACCGTGTCCGTCTATGTTGTCCGGGTGACGAACCCGAACCTGCCGCCCGCCCTGTACCTCCCGACCGGCCCGGTCAGCGCCGAAACCGAAGGCGCGTCGATCGAGCTGCGCCGCACACCGGACGGCCGCACCGCGCTGGTCGCGTTCACCGCGCTGGACCGGCTGATCGACTGCTGCGGCGAGCACCAGCCGTGGGTGCTGGTGAGCACCGAGCACCTGCCGAAGGTGCACCGGGCGAACCCGTACGACGTGATCGTGCTCGATTCGCCGCTGCCGGAGGAGCTGCGCCACCACGTCTGAGCGTGGTTCACCTCTCACTCCAGAGACTCCCGACGTCAGATCCGTAGACTTCCCTGATGCCGCGTGGGCGGTCAGCAATGCAGCTGTCGGACGCAGGAGGTGCGGGGTGGCCGAGCAGGTCGGCGAAACCACGGGTGGTCCGGTGACCAAGATCCTGGTCGCCAACCGTGGCGAAATCGCGGTACGCGTCATCAGAGCGGCCAAGGACGCCGGGCTCGCCAGTGTCGCGGTGTACGCCGATCCGGACCGCGATGCGCCCCACGTCCGCCTGGCCGACGAAGCCTTCGCGCTGGGCGGCACCACGGCCGCCGAGAGCTACCTGAACATCGAGAAGATCCTCGACGCCGCCAAGCGCGCGGGCGCCGACTCGGTGCACCCGGGCTACGGCTTCCTCTCCGAGAACGCGGACTTCGCCCAGGCCGTCCTCGACGCCGGGCTGACCTGGATCGGGCCGAGCCCGCAGGCCATCCGCGACCTCGGGGACAAGGTCACCGCCCGCCACATCGCCACGCGCGCGGGCGCGCCGCTCGTGCCGGGCACGAAAGAGCCGGTCAAGGACGCGAGCGAGATCGTCGCGTTCGCCGACGAGCACGGCCTGCCGGTGGCCATCAAGGCCGCGTTCGGCGGCGGTGGCCGCGGCCTCAAGGTCGCCCGCACCCGCGAAGAGATCCCCGAGCTGTTCGAATCGGCCACGCGCGAAGCGGTGGCGGCGTTCGGCCGCGGCGAGTGCTTCGTCGAGCGCTACCTGGACAAGCCGCGGCACGTCGAGGCGCAGGTCCTGGCCGACATGCACGGCAACGCCATCGTCGTCGGCACCCGCGACTGCTCGCTGCAGCGACGGCACCAGAAGCTCGTCGAGGAGGCGCCCGCGCCGTTCCTGAGCGACGAGCAGCGCGCGCGCATCCACTCCTCGGCCAAGGCGATCTGCAAGGAAGCCGGCTACTACGGCGCCGGCACGGTCGAGTACCTCGTCGCGACCGACGGCACGATCTCGTTCCTCGAGGTCAACACGCGGCTGCAGGTCGAGCACCCGGTGTCGGAGGAGACGACCGGGCTCGACCTGGTCCGCGAGATGTTCCGGATCGCGCGCGGCGAGCGGCTGCGGATCACCGAAGACCCCGAGCCGCGCGGGCACTCGATCGAGTTCCGCATCAACGGCGAGGACGCCGGCCGCGGCTTCCTGCCGGCGCCGGGCACGGTGACCAAGTTCGTCGCGCCGAGCGGTCCCGGCGTGCGCGTCGACTCCGGCGTCGAGTCCGGCAGCGTCATCGGCGGGCAGTTCGACTCGATGCTGGCCAAGCTGATCGTCACCGGGTCGGACCGGAACAACGCCCTCGAGCGCAGCCGCCGGGCGCTGGCCGAGATGGTCGTCGAAGGCATGGCGACGGTCCTGCCGTTCGACCGCGTGATCGTCGACGACCCCGCGTTCATCGGCGACGAGAACGGCTTCAGCGTGCACACGCGCTGGATCGAGACGGAGTTCGACAACCGGATCGAGCCGTTCGTGGCGCCGGACGTCGAAGCCGCCGAAGAGCAGCCGCGGCAGAACGTCGTCGTCGAGGTCGGCGGGCGGCGGCTCGAGGTGTCGCTGCCGGGCGGGTTCGCGCTCGAAGGCGGCGGCGGAGGCGGCACCGCGGTCAAGGCGAAGCCGCGCAAGCGCGCGGGCGGCACCAAGGCCGCGGTGAGCGGCGACGCCGTCACGGCGCCGATGCAGGGCACGATCGTCAAGGTCGCGGTCGAAGAGGGCCAGAGCGTCGAAGCCGGCGAGCTGATCGTCGTCCTCGAGGCGATGAAGATGGAAAACCCGGTCACCGCACACAAAGCGGGCACCGTCACCGGCCTTTCGGTCGAGGTCGGCGCGGCCGTGACGCAGGGCACGCAGCTTCTGGAGCTCAAGTAGCGCGGTTCGTGGCAGATGTCGTGGTGGGCCGCCCCCGGGGCGGCCTACCATCGACGGCGTGACCGAAGTCCCGTCTCCGCAGCTGCGGATCAGCGACCAGAACCGTGAGTCCGCGCTGTCCGCGCTCGGTGAGCACATGACGGCGGGCCGGATCGACATCGACGAGTACGGCGAGCGCTCGGCCCGGATCACCGCGGCCAAGACCCGCGGCGAGCTGAGCGAGATCTTCGCCGACCTGCCGGCCCCGCACCCGCGGTACGAGGACGCGCCCCAGGCCGTCGCGGCGCCCGAGCCCGCTGCCGCGGCGCCGGCGCCGAAGCCGTCGGGGGCACCGGAGAACTGGTCGCCGCCGCAGCGGTTCCTCGCCGCGATCGTGCCGCTGGCGTTCATCGCCGCGATCGCGCTGATCGCCACGCACACGCTGGCCTGGCCGATCATCTTCGTCCCGATCGGGCTGACGGTGTTCGGCAAGTCGATGTGGGGCCACGACTGGAACCACGACCAGCACCACCGCGACCGCCGGGACCGGCACGTGCGCGACCGCGAGCGGCGTCGCGAGCTGCGTGACTCCTACCGGCGCGAGCCGGGCCGCTGATCCCGCCGTGGGCGACATGCGGCTGAGCGACGCCGAACGCCAAGACGCCCTGGACGTCCTGGAGGAACACGTCCGCACCGGCCGGCTCGACATCGACGAGTACGGAACCCGGTCGGCGAAGGTGACGGCGGCGAAGCGGGTCAGCGAGCTGGTCCCGCTGTTCGAAGACTTGCCGTCGCCCCGCCCGAGCGCGTTGCTCAACGGCGTTTCCGCACCCGGCGTCCCGGTGGCGCCGTCGTCGGAGGACAGCGCGCTGGTGCGGTTCCTGACGGCGGGCGCGGTGCCGATCGCGATCGTGCTGGCGATCGCGGTGCTGGTGCTGACCCGCGGCAGGCTGCTGATCATTTCGGTGGCGCTGCCGCTGGTCGTGGCGATGATCGCCGGAGCCCGCCGCCGCCGGTCGTGATCGTCCCGCCCGGCCTGGCTAGGCTGGGTGGAGTGGAACCGGTGGAGATCAACGCGGGCACGTACTACCTGCGCCAGCTGCGCGCCGACCGCCACATCGACGACCGCCCGTTGTTGATGGAGGCGTTCGCGGACCCGACGCACCGCAAGTACGTGCTGAACTACCGGCTGCGGACGCTGGACGAGGCCACCGAGTACGTGGCCCTGCGCGCGGCCCAGTGGGCGGGCGACGAGCGCTGTTCCTGGGCGATCGCGGAGCCGACGTCGGGCAGGCTGCTCGGCGAGGTCGGCCTGCGCGAGCTGAACCTGGACGCCTCCTACGCCGAGGCGACGATCTGGGTCCACCCGGCCGAGCGCGGCAAGGGAGTCGCGTCGACGGCGTTGAACGCGGCCCTGCGGTTCGGCTTCGGCGGCCTGGGCCTGCGGGAAGTGAGCTACCGGTACGAGGAGAGCAACACGGCGTCGGCGATCGTGGCGGAGCGCTGCGGGTTCACGCTCGTGGGCCCGGAGGTGGAGCGAGCGGCAACGGGTGAACGCCTGATCCGGTGGCACCGGACGTCCTGACGGGCCCAGAACATCCCCCACCACTCAGCGGTTTCCAGGGGTGGTTGCAACACCTGAGTGCTCAGGAGTTGCATCGTATCCGGACGGGATCGTGATCGTGCCCCTGGTTGTCTGTCGCGGGGTCCTGGTCGGCCTGGCAACCGTTGACCGCTGAGTGGGCGGCCTACTTTGGCCTGGTGGAAGACGGTGTCGGTACGAGGGAAGCGGCCCGGCGGGTCGGGGTCAACTACCGGACCGCGAAACGTTGGCGGGCCGAGGCAGCCCAGGCTGCGGCAACGGCGGTGCCGGCTGCGGCGCCGGCCGAGGTGTCGTCCCCGTTCTTGAGCCTGGCCGAGCGGATCCGGATCGCTGACCGGGTCCGCGAGCCCGGGGGCTCGCTGCGGGCGATCGCGGCCGAGTTGGGCCGCCCGGTCTCGACGATCACCCGGGAGCTGGCCCGCAACCAGCACCCCGACGGCACCTACCAGCCCCACGCCGCCCACGAGAAAGCCGCCGCCCGGCGAGCCCGGCCCAAGGTCAGCAAGCTCACCGCGGACCCGGCGCTGCGGGCGATCGTCCAGGATGGGCTGGACACGCGGTGGAGTCCGCAGCAGATCAGCCGCCGGCTGCGCCGTGACCATCCTGACCGGCTGGAGTGGCATGTGAGCTGCGAAACCATCTACCAAGCGTTGTATGTGCAGGCTCGGGGTGGGTTGCGGCGTGAGGTCGCCGGGTGGCTGCACCGGCCAAAACCGCGGGTGAAGCCGCCCGGCCGGCTCGGTTGCCCACAAGTCGGTCACCCTGTGGACAACCCCACGGGACCCGCTCAGCTCACCGGCTCCACGATGCCCGCCCGGGCCTCCGGGGCCGCCGACCTCAGCGCGTCCGCCGCTTCGTCGCTCGGCTCGGACTGGGACTTGCGTTCCGCCTCCACCCGCGCCCGGTAGACCTCGATCTCGTGTTTCACCGTTTCGGGTGACCAGCCCAGAACTTCACCCACCAGAGTGGCCACCTGCGAAGCGCAGTCCACGCCCCGGTGCGCGTACTCGATCGAGATGCGCGTCCGGCGGGCCAGGACGTCCTCCAGGTGCAGCGCGCCCTCGTGCGAAGCCGCGTACACCACCTCAACCCCCAGGTAGTCCGGGGCGTGCTCGATCGGCTTCAGCAGTTCCGGACGGCCCTCGGCCGCGGCGAGGACCTCGTGGACGAGCGAGCCGTAGCGGTCCAGGAGGTGCCGCACCCGGTACGGGTGCAGCCCGTGCTCCGCCGCCAGGTGGTCGGCCTGGTTGACCAGCGCGTGGTAGCCGTCCGCGCCCAGCAGGGGGACCTTGTCCGTGATCGACGGCTGGGACCGGCCCGGCAGGTCCACCGCCGCCGCGTCGACCGCGTCCGCCGCCATCACCCGGTACGTCGTGTACTTGCCGCCCGCGATCGCCACCAGGCCCGGCGCCACGCGGGCCACCGCGTGCTCGCGGGACAGCTTCGACGTCTCTTCGCTCTCCCCCGCCAGCAGCGGGCGAAGGCCGGCGTACACGCCTTCGATGTCGTCGTGCGTCAGCGGCGTCGCCAGGACCGTGTTGACGTGCTCGAGGATGTAGTCGATGTCGTGCTTCGTCGCCGCCGGGTGGGCCAGGTCGAGTTCCCAGTCCGTGTCCGTCGTGCCGACGATCCAGTGGTTGCGCCACGGGATCACGAACAGCACCGACTTTTCGGTGCGCAGGATCATCCCCGATTCCGACACGATCCGGTCGCGCGGGACGACGATGTGCACGCCCTTGCTCGCGCGCACCCGGAACCGGCCGCGGCCGCCGGACAGCCGCTGCAGCTCGTCGGTCCAGACGCCGGTGCAGTTGATCACCGCGGCCGCCGAGATCTCCGTTTCGCGGCCGTCCTCGACGTCGCGCACGCGCACGCCGGACACCCGGTCGGCCTCGCGCAGGAAGCCGACGACCTGGGTCGACGTCCGCACGACCGCGCCGTAGTGCGCCGCCGTGCGCGCCACCGTCATGGTGTGGCGGGCGTCGTCGGACTGCGCGTCGTAGTAGCGGATGCCGCCGATGAGCGCCGACCGCTTGAGGGCAGGCACCATCCGCAGCGCACCCGCGCGGGTGAGGTGCTTCTGCCCCGGGACGCTGCGGGCGCCGCCCATCGTGTCGTACATCAGCAGGCCCGCCGCGGTGTACGGCCGCTCCCACACGCGGTGCGTCAGCGGGTAGAGGAAGCTGACCGGCTTCACCAGGTGCGGCGCGATCGTCGTCAGCATCAGCTCGCGCTCGCGCAGCGCCTCCCGGACCAGGCCGAACTCGAGCTGCTCGAGGTAGCGCAGGCCGCCGTGGAACAGCTTGCTCGAGCGGCTCGACGTCCCGGAGGCGAGGTCGCGGGCCTCGACGAGCGCGACCCGCAGCCCGCGCGTCGCGGCGTCCAGCGCCGTGCCGGCCCCGACCACGCCGCCGCCGATGACGACGAGGTCGAACGTCTCCTTGCCGAGCCGCTGCCACGTCTCTTCCCGCTTGACCGGGCCCAGTCGAGCCGGGTTCGTCTCCGCTGCGTGCTGAGCCACGTGACATTCCTCCTCGTGCCGGCGAGGCTTCCAGCATCGCACGACCCGGTGATCATCCGCCCGTCCACGGATGACACTTGTGGCGTAACCCTCCGCGATCTTGGCCGGGATCTTGAAAGAATTCCGCTCTCCGGTGCTTGGAAGTAGCTTCTACGCCCCGGTAACGTCGCGCGGACGTGGGTCGGCAACGGAGCCGTGGCACGCCGTGATCGACCCTGCGCAGATTGTCCAGTGTGGAGGTGCAGCGGTGAGTGCTGGGGCAATAATCGTCTGGGAACTATTGGGAACGGCCGCCCTGATCCTGCTCGGCAACGGTGTGGTCGCGAACCACGTCCTCCGGAAGACCAACGGCAACAACGGCGGCATGCTGTTCATCAACTTCGGCTGGGCGTTCGCCGTCTTCACCGGCGCCAGCATCGCCGCGCCCAGCGGGGCGCACCTCAACCCGGCGGTGACGCTGGGCCTCGCCATCGCCGACAAGACCCCGTGGGCCGACGTCCCCCTCTACTTCATCGGCCAGTTCGCCGGCGCGATCATCGGCGCCATGCTCTGCTGGGCCACCTACAAACTGCAGTTCGACGACCACCCCGAGCCCGAGAACACCCTCGGCATCTTCTCCACCGGCCCGCAGATCCCCAACATCGCGTGGAACCTCGTCACCGAGATCATCGGCACCTTCGTGCTGGTCGCGTGGATCCTGCTCAGCCCGACCTACGCCGCCGGGGACGGCGGGACGCCGAACTTCGGCAACTCCGCGCTGGGCTACGCGGGCGTCTCGTTCGTCGTCCTCGTGATCGGCACCTCGCTCGGTGGCCCGACCGGGTACGCCATCAACCCGGCGCGTGACCTCGGCCCCCGGATCGCCTACGCGTTCCTGATGCCGATCCGCAACAAGGGCAACGCCAACTGGGGTTACTCGTGGATCCCGGTCGTCGGCCCGCTCGTCGGCGGCGCCCTCGCCGCCCTGCTGTACCTCGCCGTCCACAACCTGACCTGATCGCCCGTTCGACGGATTTCCGGGAGCACACATGACTTCGTACGTAGCCGCGATCGACCAGGGCACCACGTCCACCCGGTGCATGATCTTCAACCACGAAGGCCGCGTCGTCTCGGTCGACCAGCGCGAGCACGAGCAGATCTTCCCCCGCGCGGGCTGGGTCGAGCACAACGCCGAGGAGATCTGGGAGAACACGCGCCGGGTCGCCGCGGGGGCACTGGCCAAGGCCGACCTCACGGCGAAGGACATCGTCGCCGTCGGCATCACCAACCAGCGCGAGACCGCGCTCGTCTGGGACAAGACGACCGGCAAGCCGGTGTACAACGCGATCGTCTGGCAGGACACCCGCACCGACCGGATCGTCACCGAGCTCGGCAACCTCGGCGGCGGCCAGGAGCGCTACCGCGACAAGGTCGGCCTCCCGCTCGCGACCTACTTCTCCGGGCCCAAGGTCAAGTGGATCCTGGACAACGTCGAGGGCGCGCGCGAGAAGGCCGAGGCCGGTGACCTGATCTTCGGCAACATGGACACCTGGGTGCTGTGGAACATGACCGGCGGGGCCGACGGCGGCGTGCACGTCACCGACCCGACCAACGCCTCCCGCACCATGCTGATGGACCTCGACACCCTGCAGTGGGACGCCGAGATCGCCGGCGAAATGGGCATCCCCCTTTCGATGCTGCCGGAGATCCGCTCCTCGTCCGAGGAGTACGGGAAGGTCCGCGAGAAGGGCGCGCTGGCCGGCGTCCCGATCGCGGGCATCCTGGGCGACCAGCAGGCCGCGACGTTCGGCCAGGCCTGCCTCTCGCCCGGCGAGGCCAAGAACACCTACGGCACCGGCAACTTCATGCTGCTCAACACCGGCACCGAGAAGGTGATGTCGCAGAACGGGCTGCTGACCACGGTCTGCTACAAGATCGGCTCGAACGACACGGTCTACGCGCTGGAAGGCTCCATCGCCGTCACCGGTTCGCTGGTGCAGTGGCTGCGCGACAACCTCGGCATGATCACGACCGCGGCCGAGATCGAGGAACACGCGCGCAGCGTCGAGGACAACGGCGGCGCGTACTTCGTCCCGGCGTTTTCGGGTCTGTTCGCTCCTTACTGGCGATCCGACGCTCGCGGCGCGATCGTCGGGCTCACCCGGTTCGTCAACAAGGGCCACCTCGCCCGCGCGGTGCTGGAGGCCACCGCCTTCCAGTCGCGCGAGGTCATCGACGCGATGAACGCCGACTCCGGGGTTCCGCTCAAGTCGCTCAAGGTCGACGGCGGCATGGTCGTCAACGAGCTGCTCATGCAGTTCCAGGCCGACATCCTCGGCGTGCCGGTGATCCGCCCGGTGGTCAACGAGACCACCGCGCTGGGTGCCGCCTACGCCGCCGGCCTCGCCGTCGGGTTCTGGAAGTCCGAGGACGACATCCGCACCAACTGGGCCCAGGACAAGCAGTGGGACCCGGCGATGGACGACGCCCGCCGCGAGCGCGAGTACCGCAACTGGAAGAAGGCCGTCACGAAGACCTTCGACTGGGTCTCCGAAGAGGACTGACCGGCCGGGGCCGGGGGTGCCGCCCGGTGGCGCTCCCGGCCCGCCCGCTTCACACTTCCCAGCCCTCCGGCTCGCCCGACTGCTCGTTCGGCGCGATGAGCACGAACGGCACGCCCTGGTCGTCGGTGACGCGCAGCTGCCGTCCGTACGGCGAGTCGAACGGTTTCCCTTCCACCGCGCCGCCGAGCTCGGCGACCCTGGCGGCGCTCGCCTCGACGTCCGCCACCCAGAAGTAGGCCGACCAGTGCGACGGCACCTCCGGTGGCGCCGCGCCGAGGCCGCCGATCGGACGCCCGTCGAGCAGCAGGACCGCGTACGTGAAGCTGTCGCTGGAGATGTCCTGGAAGCCGTAGCCGAAGACCTCCTCGTAGAACGGTTTCGCCGCCGCGAAGTCCCGGCTCATGCACTCGTTCCAGGCCACGGTGCCCGGCGCCGCGGTGACCTGCGTGCCGATGTGGTGGCCGGCCTCCCACAGGCCGAACACCGCGCCCGCCGGATCCTCCGCGACGGCCATCCGGCCCTCCTTCAGCACCTCCATCACCGGCACGACGATCTGCCCGCCCGCCTCGGTGATCGCCGCGGCCGTGCGGTCCACATCGGACACCGCGAGGTACGTCGTCCAGAACGCCGGGATGTCCTGGCCCGGTGGCGTCTGCCCGATGCCCGCGACCGGGCGTCCCCGCAGCTCCGCCATGCCGTAGAAGCCGGTGTCCTCACCGCCCCGCTGCACGTCCCAGCCGAACAGGCTGCCGTAGAAGGCGATCGCCTTCGCCTGGTCGGGCACCATCAGATCCACCCAGCCGGGCGTACCTTCGGGCCATCTTTCGTCCCGGAACACCATGCCGACTCTCCCAACCCTCGTCTGCGCCGCCTCTGGTGACGACCGGCACAGTGTGGCACCGGGCACCGACAAAAACCGAAAATCAGGCCTGGACCAGCCGGGCGTACACGACGATGTTGTCGACGTAGTTGTGCGCGCTCCGGTCGAAGACGCCGCCGCAGGTGATCAGCCGCAGCTCCGGGCCGGCCGTGTCGTCGTAGACGCCTTCACCCTCGAAGTCCTTCTTCGGCACCTGGTGCACCTTCGTCACTTCGAACACCGCCGTGGTGCCGTCCTTGCGGGCGATCGAAACCCGGTCGCCGGCGGCCAGCTCCTTGAGGCGGAAGAAGATCCCCTTCTGGTGGTTGCCGTCGACGTGCCCGAGCACGACGGCCGGTCCGGTCTCGCCCGGCGTCGGCGCGTAGGTGTACCAGCCGGCCTGCAGGGGCGTGGTCACCGGCGGCACCTCGACGGTGTTGTCCGGGTTGAGCCCCAGCGGGATCAGCGACGAGTGCGCGCCGAGCTTCGGGATGTCGATCGAAACGGGCTCGGACCTGGGCAGCGCCGCAGCGGCGTCTGCGCTGCGCGCCTGGGGCGCCGCGGGGACCGCGGCAACGGGCGGGGCGGGCGCCGGCTGGGCGGTGTCCGAGTCGCCGTCGGCGAGGGTCAGGACCAGCACCACCAGGGCAGCCAGCAGGGCGACGACGAGAACGATCACGAAGCCGCGCCGGCCGCCCGTGGTCCTCGTGCTCATGCTCTCCCCCGTCCCTCGCCGGTCACACGTCCGAGTGATTCGGACGGTCGAGCCGGGCCGCGGTCAGCGCCGCCGGGACCGCCGGACCAGCACGAGACCGCCGCCGCCGACCGCCAGCACGCCCATGGCACCCGCCGCGGCGAGCGGGCCGTGGCCGGCCGGGCCACCACCGGTCTGCGGCGCACCCGACGGTACCTTCGCCACCTGACGGCGTTCACCCAGGACGGTGAACTTCGCGGTCAGTTCCGCGCCGCCACAGGAGAACGCGACCTGGTAGACGCCGGGCTTCGCGGCCTGCACGGTCGCCGACGCGGCCGCGGCGGGCGCCTTGGCCGGGTCGTTCTGCGGACCGACGCGCCGCAGCGCCCCGATCTCGAGGACCGGGGACGCCAGGTCGCGCGTGCTCGCCGCTTCGCAGCCGAGCCGGATCTGCACCTTCGCGCCCGGGCGGGCCGCGGTCGGCATGACGCGCAGGTAGGCCTTCGGGTTCCCGGCGTGCCCGGCCGGCGTCGCGGCGAAAGCGGCCGGAGCGGACAGCAGCAATCCACCCGAAACGGCGGCGACGGCCAGGAACTTTTGCATTTCCATCCCTTTTCCCTCCCCCGGGGAGTTCTGCTGGGAAAGACGCTCTACCTGCGGCGAGGTTGTCCCGGGCACGAAAAAACCACCCCGGAGTGTGACTCGCGGGGTGGTCGTGGCGGTTTCAGGAAATTCAGCCGGCCATGCTGCCGTCGCCGGCCTTCGCGGCGCCGGAGGGCACCTTCGCGACCTGGGCGGCGGGCACGGTGAACTGCGTGGTGTAGGTCTGGCCGCCGCACGTCACGGTCAGCGGGTACGTCCCCGCCGCGGTGCCGGGCTTCAGCTCGGCGTCGGCGCTGATGTTGGCCTCGGCGCCCATGAAGGGGCCGGGGGTGTAGTTGGCGAAGGTGAGCACGGGCGAGGAGAACGCCGGCGAAGGGCCTTCGCACTTCGCGAGCGCGACGTTCGGCGCGTCGCGGACGTACTTGTCCACCAGCGTCTGGTTGATCGCGGTGTTCACGTTGAGCTGGACCTTGCCCGCGGCGGCGGCCGGCGCCGGGCTCGGGCTGGTGCTCTGCGCCATCGCCGGTCCCGTCAGCGCCGTCGCCCCGAACACCGCTGCCGCAACGAAAAACACCGTCTTGCGCACCTTCACACCCTTCGCGTCCTTCAGCCGTACAACCGACAAGACGCGACGGGGCGCGACGGGTTGCGTACGGGATCAGTCGAGATCGTCGTGGCGCATGAGCTGGCGCCCGGCCTCGGTGATCGAGCCCGACAGCGACGGGTAGACCGAAAATGTCAGTGCCAGGTGGTCCACTGTGAGCTGGTTCTGGACGGCGAGCGCGATGGGAAGGATGAGCTCGCTCGCCTGCGGCGCCACGACGACTCCACCGACGACCACGCCGGTGGCGGGGCGGCAGAACAGCTTCACGAAGCCTCGGCGGAGGCCCTCCATCTTCGCGCGCGCGTTGGTGGCCAGGGGCAGCATGATGGTGCGCGCGGGCACCTCGCCGGAGTCGATCGCCTGCTGGCTGATGCCGACGGTGGCGATCTCCGGGTGGGTGAACACGTTGGCGGCGACGGTCTTGAGCTTGATCGGCGCGACGCCTTCGCCCAGCGCGTGCCACATCGCGATGCGGCCCTGCATGCTCGCCACCGAGGCCAGCATCAGCACGCCGGTGCAGTCGCCGGCGGCGTAGATCCCGGGAACGGAGGTGCGCGAAACGCGGTCGACGGTGATGAACCCTCCGGGGCCGAGCTCGATGCCGACCTTGTCGAGGCCGATGTCCTTCGTGTTGGGGACCGAGCCGACGGTCATCAGCGCGTGGCTGGCTTCGATCACGCGGCCGTCGGCGAGGTGGATCTTGACGCCCTTTTCGGTGCGCTCGACGCGGTCGGCGCGGGCTTGCTTCGCGACGGTGGTGCCGCGCTGGGAGAAGACCTCTTCGAGCACCGCGGCGGCGTCGGCGTCCTCGTGCGGCAGGACGCGGTCGCGGCTGGAGACGACGGTGACCTTGACGCCCATCTCGGTGTAGGCGGAGGCGAACTCGGCGCCGGTGACGCCCGAGCCGATCACGGCGAGGTGCTCCGGGAGCTCCTGGAGCTCGTAGAGCTGGCGCCAGTCGAGGATGCGCTCGCCGTCGGGCACCGCGCCGGGCAGCACGCGCGGGGTGGCGCCGGTGGCGATGAGGACGACGTCGGCCGGCAGCTTCTCGGTGCCGTCCTTCGTCGTGACGGCCACCTTGTGGGTCGCCAGGCCGGGCTCTTCGTCGCAGAAGCGGGCCTCGCCGGCGATGACGCGGACGCCTTCGCGCTGGACGCGGGCGCGGATGTCGGCGGACTGGGCGAGCGCGAGGCCCTTCACCCGGCCGTGGACGGTCGGGAGGTCGATGCTGGTGTCGGCCAGGTCGGTGTTGATGCCGAGCTCGCCGAGGTCGTGCATCTTCGCCAGCGCGCCGGAGCTCGCGATGAACGTCTTCGAGGGAACGCAGTCGTAGAGGACGCAGGCGCCACCCAGGCCGTCCCGCTCGACGATCGTGACGTCGGCTCCGTGCTGGGCCGCGACCAGCGCCGCCTCGTAGCCGGCCGGGCCCCCGCCCATGATCACGATCCTGGTCACCTGGGTCCTCCTCAAGGCAGTGCGTGCGGTGCTCTCACCGTACGCGGCGAAGGTGTCCGGACACTGAAGTGGGCGAACACGGCGAGTGCGTCCACTCGGGTGAGGGAGGTGTCGCTACGCTGTCGGCGTGCCGTTGTATGCCGCGTACGGATCCAACATGGAGCCCGCCCAGATGCTGGAGCGCGCGCCGCACTCTCCGATGGCCGGCACCGGCTGGTTGGAGGGCTGGCGCCTGACCTTCGGCGGCGAGGACCTGGGGTGGGAAGGTGCCCTGGCCACGATCGTCGAGGACCCCGGCTCACGGGTGTTCGTCGTCCTCTACGACGTGACCCCGCTGGACGAGGACGGCCTGGACCGCTGGGAAGGCGGCGAGCTGGGCATCCACTCGAAGATCCGCCTTCGCGTCCAGACGATGGACGGCTCGGTCCTGGCCTGGCTGTACGTCCTGGACGCCTACGAAGGCGGCCTCCCGTCCGCCCGCTACCTCGGCGTCCTGGCGGACGCCGCCGAGACAGCCGGCGCCCCCGCCGACTACGTCGACGACCTCCGAACCCGCCCCTGCTCCGGCATAACCGGCTGACTTCCGGCTCCAATCACGCGAGTTCCGTCTCCAATCACGCGGATGACGGCCCTGATCACGCGAGTCACGCCGCTCGTCGCTTGAAGTGGGTCCGGAGTTCGGCCAGCACCCGGCTCGGGTCCCGGAGGTCCGCCGCCGTCGCCCGGATGGTGACCCATCCTCGGCCGGCCAACCGCTGGTCTCGCTCGGCATCACGGTCACTCCGCTCCTCGTGAGCCGCGAAGCCGTCGTACTCCAGCGCGATGCGCAGCTCCGGCCAAGCCATGTCGAGCACGTACAGGTGGCGACCGTCGATGGTGGTGATCTCGTACTGCGCCTCCGGCACCGGCAACCCGGCTTCGACCACGATCAGCCGCAGGACGCTTTCGGGCGGCGATTCGGCCCTCCCGGTAGCGAGCGCCAGGAGCATGTGCGCCCTGTGGATACCTCGCTTGCTTCTACGGTCCAGGAGGCGGTCACGGACGTTCTCGCGGAGCTTCAGGCAGTGGTCAGAGGACAGACCCCGCATGGCCTCGTCGAGGGCGGCGAACGCTGTTCGCTTGTCCCCGTCACAGAGGAAATCGGCGAGGGCGAGATCGAGGGAAAACACCGCCAACCCGTCGACTTCGACGACATCGAACTCGGTGAATTCGGCCCGGTGGACGATCAATCCCGACCTTGACTCGACGCGCCGGTCGTAGGGCACGGTCAAGTGCACCGTCGGCTCATGAGCAGCCGAAATCCCATGCAGCGCAAGGGAAGTAGCTCCCGACAAAGCCGCCGGTGGACCGACCACGATCAGCGCGGCCTGAGCGAGCGTCGGGAGATTCAGCGCGTCTGCCGCGTGGATGACCGCTCCGCGCCAAGGCTGTGCGAGCACACCCGTCCTGAGCCCTTCGAGCACTGCTCGCCGTCCCAAAACTGCATCAGCTTCGCGACGCGAGACGGCTCCGTGTTGTCCTCCCCAAGTGATCACACCTTCGAGGATGAGGCCCTCCGGCGGTGAGCGGAAGGGCCTCATCCTCGGACTGTGGATAACTCGCTCAGCCTGTGGATAGCTTGGGTACGAAACTCGGGACTCGCGTGATTGGGGACGGGACTCGCGTGATTGGAGCCGGAACTCGTTAGGCGAGGGTGGTTAGGGCTGTGTGGACCAGGGTTCGGACTCCGCAGAGGAGGGCGCGCTCGTCGAGGAGGAACGTCGGGCGGTGGATGTCCGACTGGGGGGCCGGGGGGCCGGGCCAGACGCCGAGGCGGGCGAAGGCTCCCTGGACGTGCTCCAGGTACCAGCCGAAGTCCTCGCCGCCGGATGACTGCTCCGTCTGGGCCACCGCGCCCTCGCCCAGCGCTGCCTCGACGCCGGCGCGCATCAGGGCCGTCGACTCCGGGTCGGAGACCACCGGCGGGACGCCTCGGCGGTAGTCCAGCTGGAAACCCACGCCGGTCGGGGCCAGCAGGGACTCCACCGACGCCGCCACCAGGGGCTCCAGGGCCGTCCAGACCTCGTGGTCGGCCGTGCGCAGCGTGCCGCGCAGGACGCCGTCCTGGGGCACCGCGTTGGCCGCCTGGCCCGCGTGGACCGCGCCCCACACCAGGACGGTGCCGGACCGAGGGTCGACGCGGCGGGAGAGCACCGCCGGCAGGGACGTGATCACCGTGCCCAGTGCGTGCACCAGGTCGGCCGTCAGGTGCGGCCGGGACGTGTGGCCGCCCGGCGACGTCAGGCGCAGCTCGATCAGGTCCGCGGCCGACGTCAACGCGCCCACGCGCATCCCGACCAGGCCCACCTCGAGCCGCGGGTCGACGTGCAGGCCGTAGATGCGCTCGACGCCGTCCAGCGCGCCCGCCGCGATCATGTCCAGCGCGCCGCCGGGCATGACCTCCTCGGCCGGCTGGAAGATCAGCCGGACGCGGCCGGGCAGCTCGGGGGCGCCGGCCAGCGCCCGGGCCGCGCCGAGCAGGATCGCCGTGTGGGCGTCGTGGCCGCACATGTGCGCCGCGCCCTCGGTCGTCGACGCGTAGGGCAGGCCGGTCGCCTCCGTCAGCGGCAGCGCGTCCATGTCCGCCCGCAGCGCCACGCACCGCTCACCACTGCCGATGTCGCAGACGACGCCGGTGCCGCCCGGCAGCACCCACGGCTTCAGCCCGACCGAACGCAGCAGCGTGACGACCAGTTCCGTGGTCGCGAACTCGTGCCGTGACAGCTCGGGGTGCGCGTGGATGTGCCGCCGCCAGGCCAGCACGTCGGTGGCGTTGGCGCGCAGCCAGTCGTCCAGCCAGAACGGGCCGCGGCCCGCACCAAGGTCCTCCACGGGAGCCATGCTTACGCCGGCCTCGGAAATGAGCGCCTCGGACCCCTCCATGGGGTTGATGATGCGCCCATGGGGGTCGCCTGGAACGTCCGGTCGTGAGTCCAACACCGTCACGCCGCACCTCCTCCCGCAACACGGGTAACCCGCGCAGCGGCTGGGGTCACGCTTCGTGCCGATCGATCTGTCGTACGCATTTGCAGACGATCGTGCACCATGCAGGCGGCAAGCCGCGCCTCGAAAACGGCCATCCGAGACGGCCGGTACCGGATCTGCGTTGAACGGCGAACTCAGTTCGGCAAAGCCGAAGGCCTCAGGACCCCTTGGCCCGCTTCGAACGGATCTTGCGCCCCCAGATCACGATGGCGAGCAGGACGACCGCGAGCAGGCCCGCGATCAGCTTGTTCCTGGTCTTCTCGCTGTTCGCCTTGTCCGTCTGGGCCGGGTCGAGGACCGGCCCCGGCGGCTGGGTCTCCGCCGGGCGCAGCCCGAGCGGTGCCTGCGCCACGCTCACCGTGACGACAGCCGGCCGAGCGGGCGCGGCGAGCGCCAGTGCCGGTGACGCGGTGAACAGCACCGCACCGAGCAGCCCGACCAGGACCAGACCCCGCAGTTTCGCCATGTCATCCCTTCGCCACGACCAGGCATTCTGCCCGCGGACGGCTCGCGCGTCAGCCACTGAACGCGTCGAGGATCCGCTGAGCACCGAGGGTAGCCGTCAGTTCACCGTCCCGCACCGCCCGTTCGACGTCGGGAACGACCGTTCGCACGTCCGGATGCGCCGCCAGCCGACCCAGCAGCTGTTCGCGGACCATCGCCCAGGTCCAGTCGACCTGCTGCTGCCGCCGCCGGGCGTCGAGTTCGCCGGACGCCGTGAGCGTGTCGCGGTGCTGCTCGATCGCGCCCCAGACCTCGTCGAGCCGCAGGTTGTGCAGGCCGCTGCAGGTCAGCACCGGGGGCGTCCACGACGCCTCGGGCCCGTAGATCATCCGCAGCGCGCCCGCCAGCTCACGGGCCGCCCGCTTGGCGTCCCGTTCGTGGTCGCCGTCGGCCTTGTTGACGGCGATGACGTCGGCGAGCTCCAGCACGCCCTTCTTGATGCCCTGGAGCTGGTCGCCGGTGCGGGCCAGCGTCAGGAACAGGAAGCAGTCGACCATGTTCGCCACGGTCACTTCGGACTGTCCGACCCCGACCGTCTCGACCAGCACGATGTCGTAGCCGGCCGCTTCCATCAGGACGATCGTCTCGCGGGTCGCCCGCGCGACCCCGCCCAAGGTCCCCGACGTCGGCGACGGCCGGATGAACGCCCGCTCGTCGACCGCCAGCCGCGCCATCCGGGTCTTGTCGCCGAGGATCGACCCGCCGGTCCGCGTCGACGACGGGTCGACGGCCAGCACGGCCACCCGGTGCCCGGCCGCGGTCAGGTCGGTGCCCAGCTGGTCGATGAATGTCGACTTGCCGACCCCGGGCACACCGGTGATGCCGACGCGCTGTGCCCCGCCGGCCGCGGGCAGCAGCTCGACGAGCAGCTCCTGCGCCAGCGCCCGGTGGTCGTCCCGTTGCGACTCGACCAGCGTGATCGCCTTCGACAGCGTTCCGCGGTCACCCGCCAGGACGCCCTTGGCGTAGGCGGTGACGTCGATCTTCCGCGGCAACGGTCAGGACTCCTGCGCCGACAGCTGGCCGAGCAGGTCGATGGCCGCGTCCGCGAGCACCGTGCCCGGCCCGAAGATCGCGGCCGCGCCGGCCTCGCGCAGCGCCGGGTAGTCCTGCGGCGGGATGACCCCGCCGACGACGACCATGATGTCCTCGCGGCCCAGCTCGGCCAGCTCGTGCCGCAGCGCGGGCACGAGCGAGAGGTGCCCGGCGGCCAGCGACGAGACGCCGACGACGTGCACGTCCGCCTCGATCGCCTGCCGCGCGACCTCGGCCGGGGTGGAGAACAGCGGGCCGACGTCGACGTCGAAGCCGAGGTCGGCGAAGCCGGTGGCGATCACCTTCTGGCCGCGGTCGTGGCCGTCCTGGCCCATCTTCGCGACGAGGATCCGGGGACGGCGGCCCTCCTCCGCGGCGAACTCGTCGACCAGCTGACGGGCCTTCTCGACGTTCTGCGTCTTCCCCACCTCCTCGCGGTAGACACCCGAAATCGTCCGGATCTGGCCGGAGTGCCGGCCCCAGATCTTCTCGAGCGCGTCGGAGATCTCGCCGACGGTCGCCTTCGCGCGAGCCGCGTCGATGGCCAGTTCCAGCAGGTTGCCGCCCTGCTGGGCGCCCTCGGTGAGCCGCCGCAGCGCGTCTTCCGTCGTGGCGGAGTCGCGTTCGGACCGCAGCCGCCGCAGCTTCTCCAGCTGCTGCGCGCGGACACCGGCGTTGTCCACTTTCAACACGTCGATGTCGATGTCGTCGGTGACCTGGTATTTGTTCACGCCGATCACCGGCTGCCGCCCGGAGTCGATCCGCGCCTGCGTGCGCGCGGCGGCCTCCTCGATGCGCAGCTTCGGGATGCCCGCGTCGATCGCCTTGGCCATGCCGCCGGCCTGCTCGACCTCGCTGATGTGCCCCCACGCCTTGCGCGCGAGGTCGTAGGTCAGCTTCTCGACGAAAGCAGACCCACCCCACGGGTCGATCACGCGCGTGGTGCCGGACTCCTGCTGCAGCAGCAGCTGCGTGTTGCGGGCGATCCGCGCGGAGAAGTCCGTCGGGAGCGCCAAAGCCTCGTCCAACGCGTTCGTGTGCAGCGACTGCGTGTGGCCCTGGGTCGCGGCCATCGCCTCGACACAGGTCCGGACGACGTTGTTGTAGACGTCCTGCGCGGTCAGCGACCAGCCGGACGTCTGAGAGTGCGTACGCAGCGAAAGCGACTTCGACGACTGCGGGTTGAAGCCCTTCACGAGCTTCGCCCACAGCAGGCGCGCCGCGCGCAGCTTCGCGACCTCCATGAAGAAGTTCATGCCGATGGCCCAGAAGAACGACAGCCGCGGCGCGAACTTGTCGACGCTGAGCCCCGCGTCGACCCCCGATCGGATGTACTCGACGCCGTCGGCCAGCGTGTACGCCAGCTCCAGGTCGGCCGTCGCGCCGGCTTCCTGCATGTGGTAGCCGGAGATGGAGATCGAGTTGTACTTCGGCATGTGCTGCGAAGTGAAGGCGAAGATGTCGGAGATGATCCGCATCGACGGCTGCGGCGGGTAGATGTAGGTGTTGCGGACCATGAACTCCTTGAGGATGTCGTTCTGGATGGTCCCCGCGAGCTGCTCCGGCTTCACCCCCTGTTCCTCGGCCGCGACGACGTAGAGCGCCAGCACCGGCAGCACCGCGCCGTTCATCGTCATGGACACCGACATCTTGTCCAGCGGGATGCCGTCGAAGAGCTGGCGCATGTCGTAGATGGAGTCGATGGCGACGCCCGCCATGCCGACGTCACCCGACACGCGCGGGTGGTCGGAGTCGTAGCCGCGGTGGGTGGCCAGGTCGAAGGCGACCGAGAGGCCCTTCTGGCCGGCGGCGAGGTTGCGCCGGTAAAAGGCGTTGGATTCCTCGGCGGTGGAGAACCCGGCGTACTGGCGGATGGTCCACGGCTGGTTGACGTACATCGTCGGGTACGGCCCGCGCAGGAAGGGAGCGATGCCGGGGTACGTGCCGAGGAAGTCCACATCGGACAGGTCGGCGGCGGTGTAGACCGGTTTGACGCCGATGCCCTCGGGCGTCTCCCAGGCCAGGGCGTCCGGGCCCTTTCCGGTGGCGTCCTCCACCGCGCGCGCCCACGCGTCGCGGTCGCCCGGCGCCGGCGTGCCGAGGTCGAGACCGGCGAAGTTCGGGATGCTCATCGCGTGACTCCCAGCTTGGCGTGCAGGCCGTTGAGGACTTCCAGGGCGTCGCAGCCGGCGAAGACGTTGCCGTCCACGCCGTCGTAGGTTCCCTTGCCCGCGAGCAGGACGTACTCGGCGCCCAGGGACGCGGCGACGTCGGCCGCTTGGGCCGCGTAGGCGTCGTCGGTGCCGCAGAGGCAGGCGATCTTCGCGCCGGACGCCCGGAACGCGCCGGGCAGGTCGTCGGTCGCGCCCGGGTTGACGGCTTCGATCCCGCCCGCCTGGAACAGGTTGGCGGCGAACCCGGCGCGCGCGGTGTGCGCGGCGACCGGGCCGAGGGTCGCGAGGAAGATCTTCGGCCGGGAGCCGTGCGAAGCGAGGTAGGCGTCCGAAGCATCGCGAAGCGCCTCGAAGCCTTCGGCGTACCGGTGCCGGGGCAGCCCACCTTCCACAGTGGACGAAACCGGCTCCCGCACCACCGGCTTCTCGGCCAGGTTCGGGAACTCGCTGACGCCGGTGAGCGGGTCACGCCGGGTGGCGATCCGCTTCGAACGCTTCTCCCACGTCGACGCGAGCCGCTCGGCGAGCGCGCCGGAGGCCAGCGAAGCCACCAGGCCGCCCTCGCCCTCGATGGCGGTGAACTCGGCCCAGGCCGCGTGCGCGAGGTCGTCGGTGAGCTTTTCGACGTACCAGGAGCCGCCCGCCGGGTCGGCCACGCCGGCCAGCTTGGACTCCTCCAGCAGCACGGCGTGGGTGTTGCGGGCGATCCGCGCGGAGAAGGCGTCGGGACGGCCGATGGCGGCGTCGAACGGCAGCACGGTGACCGCGTCCGCGCCGCCGACACCCGCGCCGAAGCAGGCGACGGTCGTGCGCAGCATGTTCACCCAGGGATCGCGCTGGGTCAGCATCGACGGCGACGTCACGGCGTGCTGGCGCATCGGCGAGGTGAAGCCGCAGACCTCGGCGACGCGGGCCCACAGGCGGCGCGCCGCGCGCAGCTTCGCGATGGTGGAGAACTGGTCGGCGGTCGCGGCCAGCCGGAACTCCAGCTGCCCGGCCGCGGCCTCGGCGTCGAGCCCGGCGTCGGTCAACGCACGCAGGTAGGTGACGCCGGCCGCGACGAGCGCGCCCAGCTCCTGCGCGTCCGACCCGCCCGCTTCGTGGAACGGCAGGCCGTCCGCGACGATCGTGCGCACCTTCGGGTACTTGCCGGCGACACGCGCGGCGAGCGCGGCCGCCGGTTCCAGCGCGACGGCGGAGCCGGACCGGGCCGCCAGCCCGATCGGGTCGGCGCCCAGCACGGCGGTGGCTTCGCTCGCCGGGATCTCGCGCTCGGCGAACAGCGCCAGCAACTCCGAAGCGGCCTCTTCGTACGACGGACCCGCGTCGAGCACGACCGGCGCCAGGTCGAGGTAGACCTCGTTCAGCGCGTCGGCCAGGGCCGGGGGCGGCACCGAGAGCCAGATCGACGTCACACCGCCCTCGAGGTCGGCCAGGATCGCCTTGTTGACCTCTCGCGCGTCCGAACCGGTGAACCGGGCCCGGACGTCCCAGCCGGTGCCGACCCGGCCGTCCGGCCGCGACCCGCGCACGTACGGCGGCAGGCCGGGGAAGCCGATGTCGCCGGGGACGTCCTCGGCGGTGTACAGCGGCTGGATCTCGATGCCGTCGTAGGTCCGCGTGACGAGCTTGCTCTCCGGGGCGCCCGCGAAGTCCTCCGGCAGCTTCCCGCTCTTGCGCAGCACGCCCGCGACCAGCTCCTGCCACTGCTCGCGGGTCGCCTGGGGGAACTCGGCCGCGAGGTCGAGTTCGGAGATCGGCACTGATTCCGGACCGGCCACTTCAGTCATAACCTGTGATGGTAGAGGCACTCGCCGCGCTCGACCTGTGAGTCTGGTCGCGCCGGGGCAGGGTTGGGGGCCTGAACGCGCACGCTGCGTCGAGACGGCCGGTCGCGTACGACACAATTGGCGCGTGCCCCCCTCCAGCGAAGAGACACGAGTGGTCGCCGGTCGCTACCGGCTGCGTTCGGTGCTCGGCTCCGGGTCGATGGGCACCGTCTGGTCGGCCTACGACGAGTTCCTGCACCGGCAGGTGGCCGTCAAGGAGATGAAGGTGCCGCCGGGCATCCCGGCGACGCAGGCGGACGAGCTGCGGGAGCGCACGCTGCGCGAGGCGCGCGCGATCGCCGTGCTCTCCCACCCCAACGTCATCATCCTGCACGACGTCGCCCGCGAGGACGACCAGCCGTTCGTGGTCATGGAGCTGCTGCCCTCGCGCAGCCTGGCGCACATCCTGCGCGACCACGGGCCGCTGACCGTCGGGCAGGCCGCCGCGGTCGGCATCGCGGTGGCGTCCGCGCTGGAGGCCGCGCACTCCGCCGGGATCACCCACCGGGACGTCAAGCCGGGCAACGTCCTGGTGGCCAGCGACGGCCGGATCAAGCTGACCGACTTCGGCATCGCCCGCAACGTCTCCGAGGCGACCATGACCCGCACCGGGATCATGCTCGGCTCGCCCGCCTACATCGCGCCGGAGGTCGCCTCCGGCGGCGCCGTCACGCCGGCCGCGGACCTGTGGGGCCTCGGCGCGACGCTGTTCGCCGCGGTCGAGGGCGCCCCGCCGTACGACGCCGACGGCGACCCGCTGGAGACGGTCGGCAAGGTCGTCAACGGGAAGGTGCCGCAGCCGACGGCGGGCCCGCTGGCCGACGTCATCGGCGCGCTGATGAAGAAGGAGCCCGGACGGCGGATCACCCTGCGCGAGGTCCGGCACCGGCTGTACCCGCTGCAGACGAAGACGCCGCTCGACCTGTTCGGGCCCCAGCTGTTCCACACCCCGGACGGCAAGAAGACGTCCGCGCAGCCGGACGCGACCGACACGCAGGTGATCAAGACCGTCCTGCCGGAGAAGGCCAAGGCGGAGAAGAAGGCCGAGGCGTCGAGCAGCGAGCTCGCCGCCGACCCGGGCCCGCTGCCGTTCCTGCGCCCGCCCACCGCGCCGCCGGCCGCGGACCCGCCGACGGTGTTCGTCCCGCCGCCGCGGGTGGGCCGCCGCAGCTCCACGGCCACCGCCGTGCTCGTCGCGGTGGCGATCCTGCTCTTCCTCCTCGCCGCGGGCGGCGGGTTCGCGCTGGCCAGGGCGGTCGGCGGCCAGTCACTGCTGCCGCCGGCCGCGGCTCCGCGGAGCACGTCGAACGGCGTGACCGAGGTGCCGCCGCCGTCGCTGGTGCAGCAGTCCGGCGACGCCAGCTACGTGACCGGCAACGGCGGGCAGTTCGGCCTCCAGGTGCCGGAGGGCTGGCAGAAGTTCGTCGCCCCGCACACGACCACGAAGTTCGGGGCGAGCACGGCGGTCCAGTACGTCTCCCCCGACGGCCGCCGGTCGCTGCGGGTGGAACGGCTGGCGAAGTACTTCGCCCAGTACCCCGACGACGGCGAGTACATCACCTGGCTGAGGGGGTCCTACCCGGGCAACGCGTTCGTGCTCGACGGCCCGGTCCCGCTGCCGGGCGGCAAGGGGTCGACGCTGACGTACCGCCTGGCCGAGGGCGGCACGCTGCCGGAAAGCGACGGCAGCGGCGGCACGCGGGTGACGTTCGTGAACCTGACCCAGGCGGGGACCAGCCTGTGGATCCTGTCCGTCACGGTGCCGGCCGAGCAGGAGAACTCGGGCCGCCGGGACGTCTTCGACCGCGTCGCGCCCACCCTGAGCGTCTCGGACTGAGACCTGGTCCCAGAACTCAAGGGTGTGTCACTGCGTAACCTGCCGGTCCTGGTCCTCGAGCCTGGGCAGGGGATGAACGAGCACTCTCGTCGAGCAGTGATCAGCCATCGGTGGGGCCGCCTCTTCAGAGGCGTTCGATGCGGTCGGCCTGCGGGCCCCGGTCGCTCTGACGCACCATGTACCGGACCCGGTCACCCTTCTGCAGCGGCTCCGACCCCACGATCACGGACGCGTGGGCGAAGAGATCGTCGCCGCCCGCGTCCGGGGTGATGAAGCCGAAGCCGCGGTCGGCGTCGTAGCGCGCGACGACGCCCTCGCCGCCTCGTACGGGCACGTTCCGCGCCGCCGGCCCTGCGGCCGCGGCAGGTGCCGGCCGCTGCGGCGCCGTCTGGGGCTCGGCGCCCCGGACCAGGTGCACGTCGCGGGCCTGCGGGCCCTTGTCTCCACTGGCCACCTCGTAGGCGACGCGGTCGCCCTCCGCGAGCCACGTCAGCCCTTCGGCCAGGGCCCGGGCGTGGACGAAGACGTCCCCGGCGCCGGAGTCGGGGTTGATGAAGCCGAAGCCCTTGTCCTCGTCGTACCAGGCCACCGTGCCGTCGGCACCGTCCGCGACACCGGCCGCAGCGGGTGAGCCGGCCCCTGCTCCCAGCGGGATCACGTGCCCGGCCTGCGGGCCGCGCTCGCCTTCGACGATCAGGAAGGCCACCCGCTGCCCCTCGGTGACCACGCCGCCGGTCACGATGGCGGAGCTGTGCACGAAGATGTCGGCGCCGCCGCCGTCCGGCGACGCGAAGCCGTACCCCTTGCCCGGCTCGTACCAGTTGATGGTGCCGAGCAGGCCCACGGCGCTGCCGGTGGCCGCATCGGCGGTGACGCGAACGCGCAGCGCCTGGGGCCCGCGGTCGTTCTCGCCGACCTCGAACACGACGGCCTGACCCTCGCGGAGCACTTTCCCGCCGCCGTCCCCGACGATCTCGGAGGCGTGCACGAACACGTCCGGCGAGCCGTCCTCGGGCGCGAGGAAGCCGAAACCCCGTTCGGCGTCGAACCAACGGACGGTTCCTTGCGGCATCAACGGCTCCAGGTCGAGAGGGCGGGCACTGGCCCCCAGTCTCCCTGACAGACCTCCGGTCCGTCGGGCCGGGCCCACCGGCGGGCGGTGCGGAGCCAGGGGCGGGCCGTTGGTTCACCCTGGCGACACGCCGAGCTTCGAGACCAGGTCTAACCGCCGAGGACCTCGCGGGACACCTGTTCCTGGGCGAGGTGGCGCAGGCCGGCGAAGATCCGGTCGCCGAGCACCGTGGCGACCAGCCCGGTCTCGATGATCTTGTCGTAGGACGTCAGGCCGCTGACCACTTCGACGTCGACCTCCGCGACGCGCATCGCCAGGCCGGCGTACTCCTCGAGCCGGCCGACCAGCTTCTCCTGGCCCAGCTCCTTGGCCGTGGCGAGCGCCGCGACGAGGTTGGCCATCATGCGGTGCTCCGGCGGGTGCGCCTTCCAGCCGTGGCGGCGCAGGAGGTCCGCCAGCCGGGCGGCCGCCCACTCGGCGGCCTCGTCGGACACCGCGGGCGCGGGCCCGGCCAGCTCCTGCTGGACGACGCCCATGGTGCGGTGCGGCGTCTCGTCGCCGTCGATCGCGTTCAGCACGACGCCGACCGAGGCCAGCGACAGCCCGCCGACCTCGGTGAGCGCCCTGATCAGCCGCAGCCGCTGGACGTGCGCCGCGGAGTACCGCGCCTGGTTCGGGCTGGTGCGCTCGCCGGGCGGGAGCAGGCCTTCGCGCAGGTAGTACTTGACGGTCGCGACCGGCACGCCGGACTCGGCGCTCAGCTCGGCCATCCGCATGCGTTCCGCTCCGATCCCGGGGTCCGCCTCGGGGACAACCCTGAAGACTTCTCAGCATGGATAGTTTAACTTCCCAAAACGGAGAGCTTGACTATCCATTCTGGGAGGAACCATGACCATCTTGCGCCTTCCGGGGCTTCGCCCCGGGCCGGGGGCTCCGCCACCCGGAACCCCCGAAAAGAAGCGCCGTGCCGATCTCCGGACCAGAACGCACACGTGGCACCGGCCGTCCGCGCTCGCGGCCGCCGGGCTGGTGGTGGTGGCGGTGCTGTGCGTGGCCGCCATGGTCCTCGACCAGCGGATCCTGGCCGGCGCGCCGATCTGGGCCAAGCCGTTCAAGTTCGCGGTCTCCGGCTCGCTGTTCTTCGCCACCTGGAGCTGGCTCGTCTCGCTGCTGCCGCGGTTCCGGCGCACCGCGAGCCTGCTGACCGACTTCCTCATAGCGATCTTCGCCGCGGAGTACGTGCTGCTCGTCTTCCAAGCGGCCCGCGGCCGCGCGAGCCACTTCAACAACGCCACGCCGCAGGACGCCCTGATCTACGACGTCATGGGCAAGATGATCATGGCGCTCTGGGTCGCCACCCTCGCGCTGACCGTCCTGGTGATGTTCACGAAGGTGGCGGACCGGGCGAGCTTCTGGGCCGTGCGGGCCGGTGCCATCCTCTCCCTCGTGGGCATCTCGCTGGGCGTCCTGATGACGTCGCCGACCGCGCAGCAGCACGCGCAGTGGAAAGCCGGTGGACCGCGGGACGTGGTCGGCGCGCACACCGTCGGGCTCGCCGACGGCGGCCCCGGCCTGCCGATCCTCGGCTGGAGCACCGCCGGCGGCGACCTGCGGATCCCGCACTTCGTCGGGATGCACGCCCTGCAGGCCCTGCCCCTGCTCGCCATCGCGCTCGCCGCGCTGGCCGCACGGTTCCCGCGGCTGCGTGACGACGTCGTCCGCGCCCGGCTCGTCCTGCTCGGCGCGGCCGGGTACGCGGGCCTGATCGCGCTGGTCACCTGGCAGGCGCTGCGGGCGCAGTCGATCGTGCACCCGGACGCGACGACGCTCGGGGCGTTCGCGCTGCTGGTCGCCGCGGTCGGGCTCGGCGCGCTGGCCGTCCTGCGCGCGCCCGAGCGGGCGGCCGTCCGATGACGCTGTTCAGCTTGGCCTTTCCGCTCGCGGCGCCGTTCTGGGCGTTGCTGGTCCTGGCGCCGAACTGGCGGTGGACCGAGCGGATCATGAAGTCGCCGTGGGTCCCGCTGCTGCCGCTGGTCTGCTACTTCGCGCTCGTGCTGCCGCACTTCGGCGAGTGGGGGCGGGCGATGCTGCGGCCCGACCTCGGCGTCCTGCAGACGCTGCTGGGCACGCCGTGGGGTGCCGGGCTGGTCTGGGCGCACCTGATCGCGTTCGACCTGTTCATCGCGCGGTGGATGTACTTCGAAGGCCGGGCGCGGGGCATCTCGCCGTGGCTGGTCAGCCCGATCCTGCTGCTGACGATCTTCCTCTCGCCGTTCGGGCTGGTGGTGTTCCTGGTGGTGCGAGCCGTCCGGTTACGCTCCCTCGTATGAGTGAACAAGAAGCCGCGAGCGCCATCGCCAAGCGCACCGGCGTCGACGCGCACGACATCGCGGTGGTCCTCGGGTCGGGCTGGCGCCCGGCGGCGGACGTCATCGGGGAGTGCGAGACGGAGATCCCGTTCGCCGAGCTGCCCGGCTTCACCACGCCCGGCGCGGTGGGCCACGGCGGCACCATCCGTTCGCTGAAGGTCGGCGACAAGAACGTCCTGGTCATGCTCGGGCGCACGCACTTCTACGAGGGCAAGGGCATCGACCCGGTGGTGCACAACGTGCGCACCGCGGCCGCGGCCGGCGTCCGGTCGGTGCTGCTGACGAACGCGGCGGGCGGCCTGCGCGAGGGCTTCGAAGTGGGTCAGCCGGTGCTGATCTCGGACCACCTGAACCTGACCGCGCGCTCGCCGATCGTCGGCGCGAACTTCGTCGACCTGACGGACCTGTACTCGAAGCGGCTGCGGGACATCGCCCGCGAGATCGACCCGTCGCTCGAAGAAGGCGTCTACGCGGGCCTGGTCGGGCCGCACTTCGAAACGCCGGCGGAAATCCGGATGCTGCGCACGCTGGGCGCGGACCTGGTCGGCATGTCGACCGTGCTGGAGGCGATCGCCGCCCGCGCGACCGGCGTCGAGGTCTTCGGCCTGTCCCTGGTGACGAACCTCGCCGCGGGCATGACCGGCGAGCCGCTGAACCACGAGGAAGTCCTGGAAGCGGGCCGCGCGGCCGCGACCAAGATGGGCTCCCTGCTGCGGGAACTGGTCACCCGCGCCTGACGAGTTCCGGCTTGGATCACGCACGTGCGTGATCCAAGCCGGAACTCGTGTGATCGGGGCCGGAACTCAGATCAGGGTGGGCAGTTGGGCGGCCACCTCGGCCGGGGAGGGCATGGCCGCGACTTCGTCGGCCAAGCTGCGGGCCGCGTCGCGGACCGCGGTGTCCGTCAGGAGGTGACGGGCCTTGGTGGCGACCGCTTCGGCCGTGACCTCGGCGCCGAGCAGGCGGTCGCCGACGCCGGCGGCGAGGACCGCGTCCGCGTTGGTGAACTGGTCCGCGCCCTGCGGCATCAGCAGCTGCGGGAGCGCCGCGCCGAACGCGCCGAGCGTGGTGCCGCTGCCCCCGTGGTGGACGATCAGGTCGACGTGCGGGAGCAGCGCCGCCTGCGGGACCCACGCCTCGAGCCGGACGTTCGCCGGGACGTCACCCAGCGCGTCGTCGGGCAGCGACGGGCCGGTGGCGACCAGGACGTCGACGTCCAAACCGGACAGACCGGCGATCGCCTCGGTGAGCACGCCCGCGTGGCCCATCGCCGTGCCCAGCGTCAGGTAGACCAGCGGACGCCGCCGCTCGTCGAGCACGCCCGCCGGCAGCTCGCCCGGCTCGCTCCAGCCGACCGGGCGCAGCGGCACGCGGTGGGTGCGGGCCAGGAAACCGCTGTCCTGCACCGACTCCGGGCAGATGTCGACGAACGGGCCGCCGAACGCCAGGTCCTCGCCGATCTCGACGCCCAGCGAGGCACCGTGCTCGCGGATCGCGTCCCGGATCTGCGTGGTCATCGGGTCGCCGGTCGACACGCGGCCGAAACCGTGCGCCACGACCGGGACACCCGCCTTGAGCGCGGCGAACGCGCCCCCGGAGTTGGCCACCTCGCTCACGACCAGATCGGGCCGGACGTGCTCGAACACCGGCAGCAGGTCGGCGAAGACCCGCTTCGGGATCAGCTCGCCGAACACCTTCGCGACGACCGGGAACAGCTCCTCGCGCGGGATTTCACCCGGCGGGCGCCGCGGGCCGGGCGGACCGGACTCGGCGAACGCCTGCCCGAACGCGTCCTTGATGGCGGGCCCGGCGGCCGCCGTCTCGAGCCCGGCTTTGGTCAGCTGCGGCAGAAAATCTTCCGAGGTGGCGAAGACGACGTCGTGGCCCGCGTCGCGCGCGGCGACCGCCAGCGGGACGAGCGGGAACGTGTGACCGAAGGACCCCAGTGAGGTGAACAGTAAGCGCACCTACCCGACCATAGCCCGTAGGCTGACGCGGTGACATCGGATTCCACCCTGCGTGACGCCGCTTCCCGCTGGATCGCCGCCGATCCGGACCCCGCCACCCGCGCCGAACTCGAGGCCCTGCTGGACCGGGCGGGGGACGACCCCGTGGCGGCCGAGGACCTCGCCGACCGGCTGGCCGGCCCCCTCGAATTCGGCACCGCCGGCCTGCGCGGCCCGGTGCGCGCCGGGCCGAACGGGATGAACGTCGCCGTCGTCACCCGCACGACGGCCGGGGTCGCGCAGTGGCTGAAGGGCCACGGGCACGCCGGTGCGCTGGTCGTCGTCGGCCGCGACGCGCGGCACGGCTCCGAAGCCTTCGCGACCGCCGCCACCGAGGTGCTGACCGCGGCCGGCTTCGACGTCAAGGTGTTCCCCCGCCCGCTGCCGACGCCGGTGCTCGCGTTCGCCGTCGGGCGGCTCGGCGCGGTGGCCGGGATCCAGGTCACCGCGTCCCACAACCCCCCGGCGGACAACGGGTACAAGCTCTACGACGCGACCGGCGGCCAGATCGTCCCGCCGTCCGACGGCGAGATCGAGCGCGCCATCGAGGCCGCGCCGCCCGCCGCCGACGTGCCGCGCGCGCCCGGCGCCGAGGTCGTCGACCTGCTGCCCCGCTACCTCGACGAAGTCGCGACGCTGCCGCTGGGCCACGAGCGCGCGGTGCGGGTGGCCGCGACGGCGTTGCACGGCGTCGGCGCCGACACGCTCCGCGCGGCGTTCGAGCGGGCCGGGTTCACCGACCTGCACCTGGTCGGCGCCCAGACGGCGCCGGACCCGGACTTCCCGACCGTGTCGTTCCCGAACCCGGAGGAGCCGGGCGCGACGGACCTCCTGCTGGCCCTGGCGTCCGATGTGGACGCCGACCTGGCGATCGCCCTCGACCCGGACGCCGACCGGTGCGCGCTCGGCGTGCGCGAGCGGGACGGGCGGTGGCGGATGCTGCGCGGCGACGAGACCGGCGTGCTGCTCGGCTCGTACGTCCTGTCCACAGTGGACCGCACCACGCTGCCGGACCCGCTGGTGGCCACCACGATCGTGTCGTCGTCGATGCTCGGCGAAATCGCCAAGGCCGAAGGGGCGCGGTACGCCGAGACGCTCACCGGCTTCAAGTGGCTGGTCCGCGCCGGCGTAGGACTGGTCTTCGCGTACGAAGAAGCGCTCGGCCTGTGCGTGAACCCGGGTTTCGTGCGCGACAAGGACGGCATCGCCGCCGCGACGCTCGCCGCCGGGCTCGCCGCGCAGCTGAAGGCGCAGGGCCGCACGCCGCTGGACGTGCTCGACGAGCTGGCGCAGCGCCACGGCGTCCACCTGACCGACCAGGTTTCGCTGCGGGTCACCGACCTCGCCGTCCGCGGTCAGCTGATGGCGAAGGTGCGCCAGATGCCGCCGTCGCGGCTCGGCGGGGTCGAGGTGGCGCTCGAAGACCTGTTGCCGGACGCCGACGTCGTGCGGCTGACCGGCGAAGGGGTGCGGGTGGTCGTGCGGCCGTCCGGGACCGAGCCGAAGCTGAAGGCGTACCTGCAGGTCGTGGCGCCGGTGACGGACGCGCTGGCGGACGCTCGCGGCGCGGCGCAGGAGCGGCTGGCGGCGTTGCGCGCGGACGTCGAGGAGCTGCTCGCCTGATGCCGCGGCTGCTGATCGTGCACCACACGCCGTCGCCGTCGACGCAGGCGTTGTTCGAGGCGGTGCTGGCGGGCGCGACGCACCCGGACGTCGAAGGGGTGGAGGTGGTCCGCCGCGCGGCGCTGGCGGCCACCGCCTCCGACGTGCTGGCCGCCGACGGCTACCTGCTGGGTACGCCGGCGAACCTGGGCAGCATGAGCGGCGCGGTGAAGCACTTCTTCGACACGATCTACTACCCGTGCCTGGACGAGACGCGTGGTCGCCCGTTCGGGTACTGGATTCACGGCAACAGCGACACTTCGGGCACGCAGCGGCAGCTGCTGGCCATCACGACGGGCCTGGCGTGGGCCGAAGCGGCGAAACCGGTCATCAGCACGGGTGAACCGGACAAGAAGACCCTTGAGGCGTGCACCGAACTGGGCGGCACGCTGGCCGCGACGCTGATGGGCTGAAACGTAAAGGGGCCTGTCACCGGAAGCCCTGGGGGTCGACCTCCGGCAACAGGCCGTGGCCAAGGGTTCGCCCCGAGAGGCGATCAACCTTGGCCTGTGAAGCGTACTACAGACGGTGCGATCATGACGAGTCGAAGGCACGACAACCTCTCGCCTGGGCTGTTCCGTACACCCCCAGGGCACGGAGAGCCAGGCGAGAGGCGAGCCAACTGTAAACCACTGCATACGACAGCTGTCAACAAGTGCGTACAGTGGTCTGCGGTTAGAATTTCCGCGGCGGGACTCCCAGGGGGTGGAGATGACACGGGAACGCACTTTCGCGGAGCGCCTGAGCGCCCTGATCGAGGCCGCTCGGGTGGACGGCCGCGCACCGCACAGCTACCGGGAGATCTCCGCGGCCGTCGAGCGCGCGGGCGGCCCGGCGATGTCGCCCGCCTACCTGCAGCAGCTCGCCACGGGCAAGCGGGTCAACCCGAAGATCCACTACGTCGAGGCGCTGGCGAAGCTGTTCGGCGTGCCGGTGACGTACTTCTTCGACGAAGAAGCCGCCGCGGCGCCCGCGGGCGAGGCCCAGCTGATGGCCATGCGGGCGCAGGAGCTTTCGCCGCAGGGCCGTCGCCAGGTGATGGACCTGCTGGAGCTCGTCGAACGCTACGAGCGGGCCGAGCGCGAGGGCCGGGACCCGGAGGCCGGCGGGGGCTGGAGCCCGGGGAACACCGGGCGATGAAGGAGCGCGAGCTGCGCCGCCGCTGCCGGAAGCTGCTCAAGGAGCTGGACATCGGGCCGCCGCTGGACGTCGAGGTGCTGTGCGCGCGGCTGGGCGAGCGGCGCGGGCGGCCGATCCGGCTGCTGGCGTACCCGCTGGAGGTGCCCGGGCCGTTCGGCTGCTGGATCGCGACTTCGTCCGCGGACTACATCTTCTACCAGGCCGAAACGACGAAATCCCACCAGGACCACATCATCCTGCACGAGCTCGGGCACATGCTGGCCGACCACCACCCGCACGGCGACGCCGAGCCGGCGGACTTCCTGCGCGGCCCGGCGGCGGGCCTCGACCCGGATGCCGTGCACCGCGCCCTGCGCCGCTCGTCCTACGATGACGCGCACGAGTGGGAAGCCGAGACGGTCGCGACGATCATCCTCGAATGGGCGTCGGTCCTGAACTACACGATCCCCCGGCGCGCCGCGGACCGGGACCTCCGCCGGATCCAGGGTGCGCTCGGCGATCACCAAGGGTGGTTGTGAGCACGCTGTTCAGCCCCGTGAACCTGCTGGCACTGGTGCTGTTCGCCGCCGCTTTGGCGTGGCGGGTCTACCAGGTGACGCGCGCGCCGACCGTGCCGAACTGGGCCGTCACCGCCTGCGTGGCCGGGTTCGCGGCGGCGTTCCTGCTGCAGCAGCCGGAGCTCTCCGACGACGTCGACGCGCTGCTGGGTGCGGGTGCGGCGCGGGTGGCGAACAACGCCCTGCTGGCCTGCGGGATCTGCGCGCTGGTGATCTTCTTCCTCGGCTCGGCGCTGGGCCCGCGCCGGTACCGGCGGGTGGCGGTGGAGCTGGTGCCGCTGGCCGCGGCGATCACGCTGATGATCGTCGCGATGAGCCTGACCCCGCCGCCGCTGCGGGGCCTGCCGCTGGGGCCGTCGACGATCCACGACAGCCGGATCGCGGTGTTCTACCTCGGCGCCGGGCTGTACCTGATCTACGGCCTGGCCGCCTGCACCGCCTGGATCGTGCGGTACCAGCGGGTGGCCGACCGCGACCTGCGGATCGGCCTGCGGCTGAGCGCGATCGGCATGGCGAGCGCGGCGGCCGGCAGCGTCTTCCGCGCGCTGTACATCGTGGTGGCGTGGGTCTTCGGGCCCGTGGTGAAGGTCCTGCTGCTGCTGGGCGTGCCGTTCGTGGTCGTCGGCGGGATGCTGTTCCTGGCCGGTGTCACCTATCCCGGCTTGCGGGCCCGGGTGTCGGCGCTGCGGCGGCGGCGACAGCACCGGCGCGAACACCGGGCGCTCGCTCCTTTGTGGACGGTCTTGGTCGAGGCGTTCCCCAGCATCGTGCTGCGGACCCCGCCGCGAGGGCGCGGTGGCGTCCACCGCGGGCACTACCGCCGGGTGATCGAGATCCGGGACGGGCTCGTGCAGCTCTCGCCGTACCTCGACGCGGACTTCGGCGACGTCGTCGCCACCGATCCCGGTGCCGCGGCGGCGGCGTTGAAGGCGGCGCTGCGGCGGCACGCCGAGGGCGAGGCCAGTGACGGCCGCGCCAAACAGGTCCTCCCGGCCGGGGCGGACGACCTCGAATCCGACGTCCGGCCGCTGCTCGCGCTGTCGGCCGCGCTGGCGAACGGGAAGTGACGTGGACACGCTGATCACCGCCGGCCGGGTGCTGCCCCGGCCCGCCACTCCGGTCGACGACGGCGCCGTGCTCGTGCGCGACGGCGTGGTCGTGGCGGCGGGCCCGCGCGCGGACGTCGTCGCGCAGGCCGCGCCGGACGCGTCCCGGCACGACTTCCCGACCGGAACCGCGCTGGCGGGGCTGTGCAACGTCCACGTGCACCTGGCGTTCGACGCCTCCCGTGAAATGCTGGCCCGCTTCTCCGACGGCGAAGACCCGCTGGAGGGCGCGCGGTCCCGGCTGACGGCGATGTTGCGCAGCGGCGTCACGACCGTGCGGGACCTCGGCGACCGCGGCCACCTCGGTGCCGCCGTCCGGCGGTCGTTCGAGGGTGCGGCGGCGCCGCGGCTGCTCGTGTCCGGGCCGCCGATCACCGTGCCGGGCGGGCACTGCCACTTCTTCGGCGGCGAAACGGCGTCAGACGACGAAATCCGCGCTTTGATCGACGCCAACGCGGCCGCGGGCGCGGACGTGATCAAGGTGATGGCCAGCGGCGGCCAGATCACCGAGGGCGGCGCCGACATGTGGGAGTCGCAGTTCGACGCGCGGCAGCTGGCGCTGATCGTCGCCCACGCGGCGTCGCACGGGCTGCCGGTGGCGGCGCACGCCCACGGCGCCGACGCGATCGAGGCCGCCGTCGAGGCCGGGGTGTCGACGGTCGAGCACTGCAGCTTCCTGACCGGGCCCCGCTCCTTCGACCGCCGGGAGCACGTGGCCGAGCGGATGGCGGCCGCCGGGATTTCGGCGTGCTCGACGAGCAGCCGCAACTGGCGGGTGATCGTCGAGAAGCTCGGCGACGACGCCGCCCAGGCGATGTACGGGCGGCTGCCGTGGCTCGAGGAACACGGCGTCCGGCTGCTCGCCGGAACCGACGCGGGCCTGCCGGGCTCGGTGTTCGACGACCCGGTGGGCGCGCTGGAGCTGTACGAATGGCTCGGCTTTTCCCGGCGCCGGATCCTGGAGATCGCCACCGAGGACAGCGCGGCCGGACTGGGCCTGGGTGCCGTCACCGGGCGGCTCGAA
Organism: Amycolatopsis sp. lyj-23; assembly: GCF_046549135.1. Taxonomy (NCBI): domain Bacteria; kingdom Bacillati; phylum Actinomycetota; class Actinomycetes; order Pseudonocardiales; family Pseudonocardiaceae; genus Amycolatopsis; species Amycolatopsis sp. lyj-23. Next base: position 329,586 of record NZ_JAJPWN010000008.1, read on the forward strand.
GCCGGGCTGGCGGCGGACGTCCTGGTCGTCGAAGGCGACCCGCTGGCGTCGCTGGCCGCGTTGCGCAACCCGCTGCTGGTGCTCGCCCAGGGCCGTCCCGCCTAGCTCCCCGATCGGGGAATGCCTGCTTTGGTGACAACGTTTTAAAACAGTGTTACTGTAGCGCTACCCCGCCCCGAAGGAGCTCCCGATGCACGGACCGACCCAGCTGTTCACGGTGATCGCCCTGGTCTCGCTGCCGACCGTGATGTACGGCGGCTACGCGCTGCTGGGTGTCCTGCGGGACCGCAAGCTCACCGAGCACCAGCGCGCGATGTTCCGCGCCGGCCACGCCCACGCCGGTGTCCTGCTGGTGCTGGCCCTGGTCGCGCTGCAGCTCCTCAGCCGGACGACGCTGTCCGACCCGGCGCTGTGGGTCGCGTGCTTCCTGCTGCTGTTCGGGATCCTCGCCCAGTCGGGTGGATTCTTCCTCCACCTGCTGCCCGATCGGGGCCGGCTCGGCGGCCGCGTGACGTCCGCCGGTGCGTTGCTGCTGGCCGCGGCCACCTTGCTCACCGCGTACGGGGTCGCTTTCGCCTGAGCGCCGGTCGTTAAGCTGGTGACGTGCCTGAATACCTGCCGACCGCGCCCTACAAGGGGACCCGGGACTTCCTGCCCGCCGAAATGTCCGTGCGCACGCAGGTGTTCGGTCATCTCTACGACGTCCTCGAGCGCCGCGGCTTCCTCCGCTACGACGGCCCGATCCTCGAATCGGCCGAGATCTACGAGCGCAAGTCCGGCCAGGAGATCGCCGACAAGCAGCTGTACACGCTGACCGACAAGGGCGGGCGGCGGCTGGCGCTGCGGCCGGAGATGACGCCGTCGGTCGCGCGGATGATCGCCGGGAGCGCGAAGTCGCTGTCGTTCCCGGTCCGCTGGTACAGCCACCCGAACTGCCACCGGTACGAGGCGCCGCAGCGCGGCCGCGTCCGCGAGCACTGGCAGATCAACGCGGACATCTTCGGCTCGGACAGCGCCAACTGCGAGATCGAGATCTTCGAGCTGGTGCACGACATGATGGCCGCGCTGGGCGCGTCGCCGGACATGTTCGTGCTGCGCGTCAACGACCGGAACCTGCTGACGTCGGCGCTCACCGACGTCGCGGGCGTGTCGGCGGACCACCTGGCCCAGGTGTTCGCGCTGGTCGACCGGTGGGAGAAGTACCCGCGCGAGAAGCTGGCCGAGAACGCCGGCGAGATCGGGCTTTCGGACAAGCAGTTCGCGAAGCTGGCCGAGACGCTGGACGCGGGTGAGGCGCTGCTCGACGAGCTGCCGGCCGAGGTGCGGGAGCGGTCGAACCTGGTCCGCGTCCTGAACAGCAGCGCGGGTTCGCTGGTGAAGTACGAGCCGATGATCGTGCGCGGGCTCGCCTACTACACGTCGACGGTGTTCGAGGTCTTCGACACCTCGCCGGAGAACCGCCGCGCCCTCTTCGGCGGCGGCCGCTACAGCGACCTCGCGTCGATGTTCACGCCGCAGCAGATCCCGGGCATCGGGTTCGGCATGGGCGACGTCACGCTGATCGACTTCCTCGACACGCACGGCCTGACCCCGGCCCCGCGCAGCGAGGTCGACGTCATGGTGATCCCGGTGACCGAGGACCTCTTCGACGCGGCCCGGTCGGTGGCCGGCTCGCTGCGGTCCGCCGGGCTGCGGACGTCGACGCCGATCGACCACCGGAAGCTGGGCAAGGAGCTGACCCGCGCGGACAAGGCGGGCGCGGTGGCGGTGGTGATCGTCGGCCAGGAGGACTGGGCCGCCGGGAACGTCACGGTCCGCAGCCTGGCGACGCGGGAGCAGAACCCGGTCGCGATCGCCGACGCCCCCGCGGCAGTGCGAGCCCTCCTGGGCTGAACCGGTTCGGCTTGTGCTGGATCTCGGCAGCCTGTTCGCGTGATCAAGACCGGATCTCGCGTGACTGAGGCCGTAACTCGCGTGATTGAGGACGTAACTCGCGTGATCAGGGCCGTAACTCGCGAGTTCCGGCTTTAAGCACGCGAGTTCCGGCTCCAAGCACGCGAGATACGAGTTCGATCACGCGAGATCCGGGTCTGGTCACGAGGGGTCGGCGCGGAGGAGGCGGAGGGTGAACGTTGCGCCGGCTCCGGGGCGGGCGGCGGCGGCGATCGTGCCGCCGTGGCCCGTCACCACTTCGCGGACCAGGGCGAGACCGAGGCCGAAGCGGCGGCCGTCGCCGTCGGAGCCACGGGCGAAGCGCTCGAAGATGCGGTCCGCTTCGGTGGCCGGGAAACCCACGCCCGTGTCGCGGACCCTCAGCTCCACGTGCCGCTCGTCGGGGACGCCGAGCCACACCTCGATCGAGCCGCCGGGCGGGGTGTGGCCGAGTGCGTTGTCCAGCAACGCCGACAGCACGCGGCGCAACGCCGTCGGCACGCCTTGGACGACGTACGGCCGCCGCTCGCGCGTCACCGCCAGGCGGACCTGGCCCTCCGAAGCGCGCACCGCCTCCGCCGCCACCGCCTCCTCGGCCAGCACACCCAGCTCGACCAGCTCCAGCGACGGACGTTCGCCGCACGCCTGCGCCGACAGCAGCAGGTCCTCGACGACTTCGCCGAGTTCCCGCGTTCCGCGGACCAGCTGGTCGAGCTCCGCCGCGTCACGGCCGGACGACCGCCGGGCCAGCAGCTGCGCGCGCGTGTGCAGCCGGGTCAGCGGGGCCCGCAGCTCGTGGGACGCGTCCGCGACGAACGTCCGCTGCCGCCGCAGGGCGTCCTCCAGCGGCCGGATCGCCCGGCGGGCCAGCACCCGCCCGCAGCCCAGGGCCGCCAGCAGCGCGAGCACCTCCGCGACGCCGAGGCCGGACACCAGGGAGGCGCGGTCCTGGATCTGGTACCGCTCCTCGAAGAACGCCTGCGAGACGACGCCGCCGTGGTTCTCCACCCGGATGGTGTGCGTCATCCCGCCGATCGACCGCCGATCGGTGTAGACGTCGCCCGGCGACGGCACGAAGGCGTTCAGCTCCGGGATCGGCATCCCCGGCGGCACCGGTCCCGCGGGCGCGTGCGCGCCCGGGGTGAACAGCCAGACGCAGCCGGGCGGGGTCGCGGCGGGCCCGAGCTGGATCGTCCTGGCCAGCGTCCGGTCCGCGTCCGCGTGCTGCCGCGACAGCAGGATCCCGTACGCGATCGCGCCCGCGACGGCCACGAGCAGCGACACCACCACGGCGATCTGCGCGGTGATCGCCCACCGCGCCCGCCGCAGGGCCCGTTCTTCGGGGTCGGGGCTCATACCGCACCGATCTGGTACCCCAGGCCGTGCACGGTGCGCACGACGTCCCGGCCGAGCTTGCGCCGCAGGTAGTACACGTACGTGTCCACAATGGACTCGCCGGTCGAGTCGGCGAACACGTGCGTGCGCAGCGCCGCCCGCGGGTGGATCGCCTTCGGCCGCTGCGCCAGCGTCCGCAGCAGCTCGAACTCCCGCCCGGACAGCGTGATCCGCTCCCCGCGCGGCAGCACGACCTCGTGCCGGCGCAGGTCGAGGGCCGCCGTGCCGAGCGGCAGGCACTCGGCCCCTTCGAAGTCGCGGCGGGCCAGCGCGCGCAGCCGCGCGAGCAGTTCCTCGGCTTCGAACGGCTTGACGAGGTAGTCGTCCGCGCCGGCGTCGAGGCCGGCCACCCGGTCGGCCACCTCCCCCAGCGCCGAGAGCACCAGGACCCGCGTGGTGACCGCGCGGGCCCGCAGCCGCCGCAGCAGCTCCAGCCCGTCGAGCACCGGGACCCGGCGGTCGATGACCATCACGTCGTAGCTCCCGGTGAGCCCGAGGTGCAGCCCGCGCTGCCCGTCGTGCGCCACCTCGGTCTCGTAGCCCTCGTCCGCGAGCAGCTCCGCCAGCATGCCCGCCAGTTCGCGGTCGTCCTCGACCAGCAGCACCTTCGGTTTCGCCACCCCGTCGCGCACCGATCCATCTTGACAGTTATTTCCGAACTTGAAGAATCAACTTTTCCCGGTCACCGGAACGGGCTCGGCCGTCAGGAGTACCTCGCTGCTCCCCCGGCGCGCGTCCCGCCGGTCGAGCCACGCGAGGACGGGCGCGGTCATGATCGTGGTGACCAGCGCGACCAGCACCAGGACCGTGAACAACGCCGGCGAGACGATCCCCGCGGCGAGCCCGACGTTGAGCGCGATCAGCTGCATCAGCCCGCGCGCGTTGACGAGCACGCCGACCCGCGAGGCGATCTCCGGCGGCTCCCCCGCCAGCCGCGCCGCACCCCAGGACGCGCCCAGCTTGCCGATGATCGCCACCGCCACCGTCACCAGCGCGAAGGCGAGCAGCTTCGGGTCGGCGAGCAGCGCGAACCGGGTGTTCAGGCCGGAATAGGTGAAGAACAGCGGGACGAACACGATCCGCCCGATCGGCATGATCTTCGCGAGCACGGCGTCGGAGGCGAGCCCGCGCGGGAACGCCACGCCCACGGTGAAGGCGCCGAACACCGCGTACAGACCGATGGTGTCGGTGAACCAGGCCGCCGCGAACAACGTCATCGCGGTGATGAGCACGCGCTGGTCGACGGTCACCCGGTCGCTGCCCATCATCCGGGCCAGCAGCCGCCGCCCGACGATGAACACCAGCAGCGCGAACAGCAGGCCGCCGCCGAGCGCGAGCGCCACCGGCCCGGCCGACCCCGCGTGCATGCCGAGCACCACGGCCAGCAGCAGCCACGCGAGGACGTCGTCGAGCGCGCCGCAGGCCAGCGCCAGCGAGCCGAACTTCGTCGACGCGATCCCGCGCTCGGTGATGATCCGGACCATCATCGGGAACGCGGTGATCGCCACCGCGACGCCGACGAACGCCGCCGAGGTGACCAGCGGGACGCCGTCCTTGCCGATGTCGACCCACGTCGTCCCGAGGACCGCGACGCCGACGCCGAGCGCCAGCGGCACCAGCGTGCCCGCCGAGGAGATGGCCGCGACCGACTTCCGCGACTGCACGACGCTGCGCAGGTTGAACTCGTAGCCGGCCCCGAACATGTAGATGACCAGGCCGATCTGGCCGCCGACGTAGAGCAGCGAGCGGATGCCGTCCGGGAACAGCGCCGCCTGCACGTCCGGCAGCAGCAGCCCGAACAGCGACGGGCCGAGCAGCACGCCGGCGACCATCTCGCCGACCACCGGCGGCTGGCCGAGCTTGACCGCGGCCAGGCAGACCAGCCGGACCACCACGAGGATCACCACGACGGCGAGGAAGAAGACCGGCGCCGCTTCGGACGGGCTCATCGATTGCCTCCGGCGAAGTAGGTCGAGCAAAGGGCCTGGCGACGGGCGTCGAGGACCATGTACGTGCCGAACACGAGCTGGGCGAGGCTGCGCCAGACGTCTTCCCAGCGGTCGCGGACCGCGAGCCACCCCAGCGGAACGCGTCCGGGCCGGACTCCGCGCGGGGTGAGCAGCGCCGGGCCGCGGTTGGGGATCGAACGCGTGTGCGCGGCGGTTGAAGCGAGGCTGAAGCGGCGCAGCACCTCCTGCGCCACGACCCGCATGGTCGGCGGCGCCAGCCCGCGGGCCGGGCAGGCGCGGTTCTGCGTGACGCCGAACGGGATGAACTCGTCCTTGGCAGACTGCGCGGCGAAGTCCGGGTAGCTGAAGCACAGCACCGTCCCGGCCGGGATGGTGAGGTGGTCCAGCTCGATGTCGGCGGTGGTGATCCGGTGCGCGATGCCGAACAGCGGGTACGCGCGCAACCCGTCGTCGATCACGCCGTCGATGTCCTCCGGGTGCTCGGCGAGGCGCCGCTGGAGGCCCTCGTCACGGGCGATGATCATCAGCAGGTGCGCCATCGCCTCCGACATCTGCACGACGGCGGTGTTGAAGAACGTCCCCTGCAGGTAGAAGACCTGTTCCTCGGGGGTCAGGGACGGCGGCAGCGGGTGCGGGACATCGGCCAGCCGCCGCCGCAGGTACCGCGTCAGCCGTGCCCGGCGGCGCATGTTCCGCGGCCGCACGCACTTGAGCGCCGAGACGACGTCGTCGGCGTGCCCGACGACGAGGTCCCGCGCCTCGGGCGGGCACGGTTCCTCGAACACCAGCTCGTGGTACAGCTCGGCCCAGATCGGCATCATCAGGTCGCGCAGCCGGACGAACCCCGGCTCGACGTCGTCGAGGACGTGCGCGGCCACCCGCCGCGCCAGTTCCTCGGAGTCCTTTTTGGACCGGACCAGGATGTGGCGGGTGCACTTGGCGACCTCGTCGTAGCGCGGTCCGGCTTCGAGGTGCTCCTGGTGCACCTGCGGGCCGGGCGCGAGCCAGTACCAGAACAGGTCGGACAGCGCGGCGCCGCGGCTGCGGCCGTTCGCCGCGGGATCGGCGTAGACGCGCTTGAAGTCCCCGGCGCCGACCTGCGGCCCCGGGACCGTGACCGCGTCCTGGCCGTTGACCAGCGCGAAGATCTTCATCCGCAGAGCTACCACGCGGCGGGGCAGCCAGGCGGGCGCGGAGACCACCGCCGCGGCCGCCAGCACCTTGCCGATCACCGCCGCACCTGGTCCGGGGTGAGGTCCGCCGGGTGCCGGCCGCCGCACAGCGCCAGCGCCTGGTCGAAGTCGGCCCGCAGCAGGTCCAGGACCTCCGAGACGCCTTCGCGGCCGTCCGCGGCCAGCCCCCAGACCACCGGGCGGCCGACGCCGACCGCGTCCGCGCCGAGGGCGAGCGCCTTGACGACGTCGGTGCCGCGGCGGATCCCGCCGTCGAGCAGCACCGGCAGCGTCCCGCCGACGGCCGCGGCGATCTCCGGGAGTACGTCGACGGTCGCGGGCACGGTGTCGAGCTGGCGGCCGCCGTGGTTGGACACGACGATCCCGGCGACGCCGTGGTGCACGGCCAGCCGTGCGTCCTCGGCGTGCAGGACGCCCTTGATCAGCACCGGCAGCTTGGTCCTGCCGCGCAGCCACGCGATGTGGTCCCAGTTCAGGCCGGCGGACATGACGATCTCGCGGACGTGGCTGGCGTTGCCGCCGCTGCGGTTCTCGCCGAGGTTGCGCAGGTTCTCCACGGCCAGCCCGGGTGGCAGGTCGTGGAAGGCGTTGCGGTCGTCGCGCTCGCGGCGGCCGAGCACGGGCGAGTCGACGGTCACCACGAACGCCTTCACCCCGGCGTTCTCGGCGCGGCGCACGATCGCCTCGGTGAATTCCAGGTCCGGCTGTAGGTAGAGCTGGAACCACAGGCCCGGGTCCGGCGCGGCCTCGCGGGCGGCCGCGGCGATCTCCTCGATCGCCGTGGTCGCGGCCATGCTGACGATCATGATCGTGCCCGCCCGCGCCGCCGCCCGCGCGGTGGCGAGCTCGCCGTCGGGGTGGGCGAGCCGGTGGAACGCCGTGGGCGCGACGAGGATCGGCATCGACGACGGCGTCCCGAGCAGCTCGATCGACAGGTCGCGCTTGTCGCTGCCGCGCAGCACGCGGGGCACCAGCCGCAGCCGCTGGAACGCCGTCTCGTTCTCCCGCAGGGTGATCTCGTCCTGCGCACCGCCCGCGAAGTAGTCGTAGTGCGCCGGATCGAGGCGCTCTCGGGCCGCCGCTTCGAACTCCGCGATCGTCCGCATCACAGCTCCCGCGTGAAGAAGGCAGTCAGCGGCTCGACGTGCACCTCTTTGTCCCACTCGTTCTCGAGGTTCTCGGTGACGTGGTGGGTGGCGACCAGCTCGCCGCGGCGGTAGTGCCGGACGATCGGGTGCAGGTAGTGACCTTCGCCGTGGTCGTTCGCCTTGTCCTGGGCCGCGCGGGCGACGAAGTCGAACGGGTCGATCTTGTCGTGGTCCGGGCCGTAGTCGAGGGTGACGACGTAGGCGTCGGCCGGCGGGTCCGCCAGCACCCGGTCGACCGGCACCTCCTCGAGGTAGCGGGCGGTGTCGCCGTCCACCACCACGACGTCGCCGAGGAAGCCGAACTGCTGGTACAGCCCGGAAGTCCGGTTGATCCGGGTGATGACGGCGTCGGTCAGCGCGTCCGGTTTGGCGGGCAGCTCGGTGTGCGGCCACGGGACGCCGTGGTGGCGCTCGTTCAGCACCTTCGCCAGCGCGCGGACGCCGTAGCGGAAGCCGTGGATGAAGGCGCTGGTGGCCTTTTTGAAGTCGCGGACCTGCGTGATCGTGCCGGCGAAGTGGAGGCCGGGCACGTTGACCGACTCCCAGTCCGGCGTCTGCGCCGGGAACCGGTCGTCGATCGTGAGCTCCGGACGGCAGTCTTCGTCGAAGAGAGACGCGTCGAACCGGAAGCCGGTGCAGCCGATCACGCGGTCGTAGCGGATTTCCTTGATGACCTCGTCGGCGCGGGCGAAGGCGAACTTGACGTGGTAGCCGTCGGCGTCCTTGCGGACCTCGCGCACGTCGCCGTCGAGGATCGCGTGCTGCAGCTTGAGCTGGTACATGTCGAGGATGCCCGCGTTGTACGCGCGCAGGTGGCCGACGAAGTGGGTCCGCCAGGCCAGTTTCACCGGCCGCGGCCCGCCGACGTGCACGACCGCGGCCGTCTCGATGAGGTTGTCGGCGGTCTCGAAGGCGGAGTTGCCCTTGCCCAGCACGAGAACGCGCTGGTCGGTGAAGCTCTTCGGGTCGACGTCGACGTCCACGTACTGGTCGATGAGCTCGACGCCGGGGAACTGCGGGATGTACGGCTTGGTGACGCCGGTGGCCATGACCAGCCGGGCGGCCCGGTACTCGGCGTCACCGGCGGTGAGGACGAAAGTTTCGCTCTCGCGGCGGATGCGCGTCACGCGGGTGTCGTACCGGATGTTCAGCCGGTGCTTCGCCGCGTAGTCGGCGACATAGCGCAGGAAGTCCGGGGCGTCCGGGAAGAGCTTGTCGCTGTAATCGGTGAAGAGGACCGGGTCGTCGTCGCCGTCGGCGAGGATCGAGTTCCAGTCCATCCGCATGCGCAGCTCCGGGTCGGCGTACCCGGTGTGCTTCTTGTTGATGGAGATGAGGGTCCGGTGCCGCGGGAAGGTCTCGAAGAAGTGCCCGGGCGCGGAACCGGCTTCCAGCACGAGGTACCGGTGCCCGGCGTGGCCGAGGTGCTGTGCCAGCTGCAAGCCGGCCGGCCCCGCCCCGACGACCAGATAATCGAGCACTTCCTCCGCCACGACGACCTCCTGGAGCTCGGCACCGACCGCATGATCGGCGCCGAGCCTGCTCCGGAGATCTCAGAAAAGCCTCAGAAGAAAGTTACTTCCCGGCCGCGCGCGCGAGCCGTTCCGGGTAGCGCTCTCCGGCGACCGCGGCCGCCGGGGCCGCCGCTTCGACGGCCGCCAGGTCCTCGGCCGTCAGCTCCAGCGAGGCCGCCGCCACGTTCTCCTCGAGGTACTTGCGGCGCTTGGTCCCCGGGATCGGCACCACGTCCTCGCCCTGGGCCTGCACCCACGCCAGCGCGAGCTGCCCGGCGGTGACCCCCTTGGCCTCGGCCAGCTTCCGCAGCGCCTCGACGATCGCCGTGTTGCGCTCGAAGTTGCCGTCGGCGAAGCGCGGCAGGCCGCGGCGCATGTCGTCCTCCGGCAGGTCCTGCACCGACTTCACCGCGCCGGTCAGGAAACCGCGGCCCAGCGGGGAAAACGGGACGATCCCGATGCCCAGCTCCCGGCACGTCTCCAGGATGTCCCCTTCGATCCCGCGGGTCCACAGCGACCACTCGCTCTGCAGGGCCGTCACCGGGTGCACCGCGTGCGCGGCCCGGATCGTCGCCGCGCTCGCCTCGGAAATCCCGGCGTACCGGATCTTCCCGGCTTCCACGAGCGAAGCCAGCGCGCCCCAGGTCTCCTCGATCGGCGTGTCCGGGTCGACGCGGTGCTGGTAGTAGAGGTCGATGTGGTCGACGCCGAGGCGGCGCAGCGACTCGTCGCAGCTCTGCTCGACGTACGCGGCGTCCCCGCGGGCGCCCATCGCGCCGTCGTTCCACACGATGCCGAACTTCGTCGCGAGCACGACCTCGTCGCGGCGGCCGGCGATCGCGCGGCCGACCAGCTCCTCGTTGACGCCGTTCCCGTAGACGTTCGCGGTGTCGGATGAGGGGTGTTTGACACCTCTCCGGACGGGTCGCCTTAGCACGTCGGCCCGGCTTGCACAACATCGCGACTGGACACCCATTGATATCCTGTTTACCAGGGGAAATAGGGAGTCACAGCGTGACGCTGCGAGTCTTGGGAGCCATCCGCCTTAGCCGGAACACCGACGAGTCGACCTCGCCGAAGCGCCAGACAGAGCGTATCGACTGGTGGACCGCTGGGCACGACTGCGAGCTAGTCCACATCGCGGAAGACCTGGACGTGTCCGGCAAGGTGTCGCCCTTCGACCGGGACGGCCTTGGGGAGTGGCTGAAGGACGAGAACGCCCACAAGTGGGACGTCTTGGTGGCTTGGAAGCTCGACCGGATCTCACGTTCGGCCGAAGACACGCTCAAGCTGTTGAAGTGGTGCGAGGAGCACGGCAAGCGCATCGTCTGCGTAGACGACGGCTTGGACACCGAAACGAAGATGGGCCGGGTCTGGATTCAGCTCGCCGCGATCTTCGCCGAGGTGGAGCGTTCGTTCATCGAGGAGCGGACGCAGGCGAGCCGGGACGAGCTTCGTCAGCAGGGCCGTTGGGCCGGGGGGACGCCGCCGTACGGCTACACGAAGGAGAAGCGCGAAGACGGCGGCTGGTACCTGGTGGAGGACCCGGAGCGTGCCGCCATCGTCCGCAAGATGGCCCGGATGATCATCGACACGGCCGGGCAGGAGAACGAGGAGAGCTACCGGTCGGTGGCCAAGTGGCTCAACGATGAAGAGGTGCCGACGCCCCGCGCGAGCAATAAGCGCGGATGGTCAAACACCCGCGTCAAACTGATCTTGGAGAACCCCACGATCCGGTGGGGCAAGGCCGTGCACAAGGGCCAGATCATCGAGCACGTGAAGTACGCCGAACCACTGTTGAGCACAGCGGACGCTTTCCGGCTGGATACGGCCATGTCCGCGCGGGCGAAGGCCCCTCGGGGACGTGCTCCCAAGGCCATGCTGACCGGCGTTGTCTGGTGCGCCTGCGGCGAAAAGATGTACCGCTCGTCCAAGCAGACGAAGGTACTGGAGTACCGGTGCTCCGGGCGGTTCAACCACCGCACAGGCTGCACGATGAAGAACGTCAAGGCGGCCGAGGTGGAAACGTTCGTTGAGACCGAGTTCCTGAACCTGGTGGGCACCCTGCCGCTTATGGAGCGCATCGAGCACCCGGCGTCCGATAACACGGTCGAACTGGAGACGGTCAAGGTGCGAATTGCCAAGTTGGCAGCCATGTTCACATCCGGGGCGCTTGACGAAGAGGACGAGAACTTTACAGCCTCGCTCCACGCGCTCAAGAAGCGTAGGAAGGAATTGGCCGCACGGCCGAACATCCCGGCATGGGTCGAGCACCGGCCGACGAACGTTCACTATCTGGACATCTGGCAGGAGGGCGACGACGCGGCCCGCCGAAGCGCGTTGCTCGGGCACTCGGCGAAAGTCATCGTCCAGGCAGGCGAGCCGGGCGAGCGGCTGACCTTCCGGATGGACCCCGTGGACGCGGAGGCGCTGACCGCCGCCTAGCGTGGGCCGGAGTGTCGAAGTGTCGAAATGGGGTCTGTTCTAGGTCTTCTATAGGCTTCTTTTCCTAAGAAGGTTCTACAACAGGGCTCATATCGACACTTCGACACCGCCCGGTGTGGTGTGCACCACACGAGCCCGGTTTGCCCTGGTCGCATGTCACCCCACCGCCACTGAACTAAGTAGAGACCACAACAGGCCCCGGGGGTGCTCATGCTGCGACGTGCGTGCATGACATGCCCCGGGGTGGCTGTCCCTGGTGCCGCCCACTGCGAACGCTGCGGGGGTGGGCACCGCCGTGCCGCTGGTGACCGCGTCCGGCAGGCAGTACGACGAGCGATCAACCGCACAGGTAGGGCACGGTGCCACGCCTGCGGCCATACGTTCCCCTCTCGGGCCGTGCAGGTTGACCACATCCGACCACTGCGTGACGGCGGACGCGACGAGCCCGGCAACGTGCAGGTGCTCTGCACCGCGTGCCACAGGGACAAGACCGAAGACGAGAACACGCGCCGGATCTTCAGGCCACAGAGCTAGGACAGGCAGGCCCAACCCACTTTCATCCTGCGATCCTTCACGCTCTTTTCCTGAAAATTTCCGATGCGCGCCCGACGGGGAAGGCGGGGCGAAAGTTCAGCGCCACGGCGCGACAAGAACACCCCGGCCCCTTTTTGGACACGCCCTGAGTGCATTTCCGTTTTTTCGACCAGCGCCAGGCCGGCCGCGAACACGCATTTTGCCTGTTCGCGGCCCGGTTCATGCTGCCTGAAACAGGGCGAAAAGCCCTCTTAAACGTGCCTAAACCCTGCGAAAAGCGGAATTAAGGCAGCCATTCCAGGCCCGCCACGGGTCGAGCGCGCTTATCGGGCTTTCGAGCCCTTTTCGCTGGCTCCCCGTGGCGGGCTTCCCCGCGTCGACCGAACGGAGGTGATCGGCCGTGGCCGAGTACTACCGGGACGGCGCGCTCACGCTGCACCAGGGCGACGCCGCCGACGTGCTCCGCACGCTGGACGCCGGTTCGGTGAACGCGGTCGTGACGAGCCCGCCGTACTTCGGACTGCGCGACTACGGCGCGGCCGGGCAGCTCGGGCAGGAAGCCACGGTGACGGACTACGTCGATCGGATGGTGTCCGTGTTCGCCGAGGTGCGCCGGGTGCTCGCCGACGACGGGCTAGCGTGGCTGAACCTGGGCGACGGGTACACGTCGAAGTCCGGCCCGCGTCGGCCGGGCACGGTCGGTGTCCCCCCCCAAGAACCTCATCGGCGTGCCGTGGCGGGTGGCGTTCGCGCTTCAGGCTGACGGCTGGTGGCTGCGCAACGCGGTCATCTGGTCCAAGACCAACCCGATGCCCTACAGCGGCACCGACCGGCTTGCCAACACCTACGAAACGGTGTTCGTGCTCGCGAAGTCCGAGCGGTACCGCTTCGACCTGGACGCCGTGCGCGAGCCGTACACCGGTGACCGCTCCCCCTCGCGGCGGGCGCGCAAGCCGGGGCCGAAGAAAGCCAACTCCGTGACGTCGGTGTGGCCGCCGCCGGGCTACGAAGACCGGGGGCACAATCCCGGCGACGTCTGGCGCTTGCCGACGCAGCCGTTCAAGGGCGCGCACTTCGCGCCGATGCCGCTGCGCTTGGCGGCTCGCTGCGTGGCCGCGTCGTGTGGTGTGCACTCCACGTGCCCCGGTGCCGGCCGCGGGGACTGCGGTTGTGGTGCACACGCCACGGTGCTTGACCCGTTCTGCGGGTCCGGTACCTCGCTCGTGGCCGCCCTGTCCGCCGGGCACCGCGCCATCGGCGTCGACCTGAACCCCGAATACCTGTCCGTCGCGCTCGACCGATGCCGCGACCGGACCTGACCGCCGCCCCGTGGCGGGTTGAGCCCGGCCGCGCCCCCTCTCCGTGGCCTGGTGCTCCCCGCCCCGGGGCGGTTCCCACCCTCTTACCGGACTGACCCCGGGACGGACTTTCACGCCCGGTCCACGCAGCGGTCACCCGGCCGCCCCTGGATCGGAGGATTGTTGCGACCCGGCACCCTGTCGGCGACAGACCGCGCACTCGCCGGGGCGCTGGTCGTCATCCTGACGCTATCGAGCGTCCAGCCCGTCTCACCCCGGCCCCGTCCGGCCCTGGTGTGGCCGCAGCCCGCCGAACCGGCCCGCCCCGGCCCTGTGGCCCCGGTACCGCCGAGCGTGCCGCCTGCGGGCGCAGGCCCCGACCCCGGCCCGCCGTTCAAGGACCCCGCTCCCGCGTGTGGCCCGGCTCGGACGGACGCGCTTGACCGGTGGATAGCGCAGGCGTCGGCCGCGCTGGAGTACGCGGGGGAACCGCCGATCACCGACCGGGACGCGCTGCGGCTCATCATCGCGGCGGAGTCCTCCGGGGACCCCTGCGTGGTGAACACGTGGGACGCCAACGCCCGGCGCGGCACGCCGTCCATCGGGCTCGTGCAGACCATCCGGCCGACGTTCGACCGGTGGGCGCTGACCGGGTATGGCGACATACGCCACCCGGTAGACAACATCGTCGCCGGGGTCCGCTACGCCCGTGGCCGCTATGGCTCGGAGAGCAACGTCCCCGGAGTCGTCGGCAGGCGCACGGGCAGCCACTACAGCGGCTACTAGATCTCGGCGGCCCGGTGGTCGTTCGCGCCGATGACGTCCAAGCCGTCGGCCGTCGCGCTCACAAGGTAGCCACGCCCGGAATCGGTGGAGGCCAGGGTGATGAGTCCCCGGTTCAGCAAGGACGCGAACGCGGCGTCCCGCTCGCCGTCCATCTCTTCGTCGGAGACCCACCAGGTACCCGCCGAGCGGACCACGGACCCATCCCGTGCGGCCCGTAGTGCGGCAAGTTCAACGATGGTAACGGTTTCTCGTGCGGGCGGCTCGTACTCGGGCAGCGGTCTGATTCTCATGGTCGCCAGGATGGCAGCCCCGCGAACCGGCGGGGTGGAGTCTGTCCGGGTTCACCCGATCGTGCTTGCGGCGGGCTGGACGTTGGCGAGGGCGCGGAGCATCGCGCGCGCTGCGTTCAGCTCCGCTCGCCCATCGGCATCCCACGTGTTGTCCAGGGACAGGGTTTCGAAGTACTCGGCGTCCCACGTGAGCACGTCGAGTTCTTCCACTGTCAGGTCCGCGACGTGGCGTGAACCGTCCTTCCGCGCGGGAGTCTCGAAGATCCGGCGGTACGCGCTGAGCCGGTCCGGGTCGTAGTCCTTCGGGTCGTGCGTCGGGTCGTCGGTGCCGCCCTTGTGGTCGAGCGCGATTGCCGCGTCCGAACCTTCGATCCAGGTATGGAAGCGGGACGGAACGCGCAGGCGTGAAGTCATTGGCATGACACCATTCTACCACCGCGCACGCGGGCACAGTCGCGGATTCCCTTGTCAAATAAGGGAAGCACTGTCAAATATCGGTGCACCTGGAGTGCACACCACAGAGGGGTTTCGAGGCCGGCGGGGGCTGGCCTGGAGTGCACACCACAACCATGAGGGGAGGACCGGAGCATGTCCCACGCGAAGCCGCCGGAGGATCGCTCCGGCAACCCGCGTACTGCGGCCGGGAATTCCCCCGCGCCCGTGGTGCATTCCGGGCGCGCGCCGCGTGTTCCGGCGAAGCTGAGCGACATCGGGCGTGAAGTGTGGCGCGCGGTGTGGGCGGCCGGGGACGGCGCGTACCACCCGGCGACCGACCGGTTCGTCATCGAACGGTACTGCGAGCTGCACGACCGCCGCGCCGCATTGCTGCGCGAAGTGGACATCGACGGCCTGACGACGGAAGGCAGCACGGGACAGACCGTGGTGCATCCGGCGCTGCGCTACGTCGAGTCCACCGAAAAGGAAATGCGCGCCATAGAAACAACTCTCGGGCTCAACCTCGAAGCCCGCCTTCGTCTGGGCATCGCGGCCAACGCCGCGCGCCGGACGACCTTGGACGACATCTTGGGTGGCCCCGACGACGACTAGGAGGCGAAACCGTTGTCCCCCAAAACAGAGGGACGACGCGTACGCCGGTTCGTCCAGCACCTCACCTTGGGCGGCTCGTATCTCGGGCAGCCCTTCCGCTTGCTCGCCTGGCAGCGCGACGTCATTGACGAAATCTATGCGCTCACCCCGGACGGCCGACGCCGCTACCGCACCGCCGTTCTCGGCGTGGCACGCAAGAACGGCAAGACACAGCTTGCCGCAGCGCTCGCGCTGTACCACCTGTGCGCCGACAACCGCGATGCCGCACCGGAAGTCATCTGCGCGGCTAACACCCGCGACCAGGCCCGGCTCCTGTTCGCCGAGGCGTCGCGCATGGTCCGCATGTCTCCGCTGCTGTCCGATATCTGCACGGTCCAGCGGGACCAGATCATCTGTCACGCCACGGGCGGCCGGTTCAAGGCCGTGTCGGCGGACGCCGGGCTTCAGCAAGGCTTGAACCCGTCCATGATCGTGATGGACGAGTACGCGCAGGCCAAGAATTCCGACCTGTTCGACGCGCTCACCCTTGGCTCTGCGCAACGAAACGAGCCGCTGTTCCTGGTGATCTCGACGGCCGGGCCGTTGCCGGACGGGCCGTTCGCGGACATGGTCGAGCACGGCCGCCGCGTGACCTCCGGCGAAGAGGACGACCCGTCTTTCTGGTCCCGCTGGTACGGCGTCCAGCCCGGGGAAACGGTGGACCACCGCGACCCCGAAGTGTGGCAGCGCTGCAATCCGTCGTGGGAAATCATGAACCACGAGGACTTTGCCGCGAGCTGCAAGCGGACACCGGAAGCGAACTTCCGCATGTACCGGCTGAATCAGTTCGTCCGGGGCGGCTCGACGTGGCTTCCACACGGCGCATGGGATGCGCTCGCCCGACCGGACAAGCGCCTGTCCCCCGGGGACGAGATCGTGGCTTTCGTTGACGCAGCGTGGAAAGGCGACTCAACCGGCATTGTCGGGGTGCGCCTGGACGACCTGCACGCCGAAGTCCTCGGGCACTGGGAGGCCCCGCCGGGTGACCCGCACTGGCGAACCCCGCTCGCCGAGGTGAAACAGCGAATCCGCGATATCTGCGGGATCTACCGCGTCGCCGAGGTTCCGGGCGACCCGTACCGGTGGGAAGTCGCGATGCAAGAGCTAGCCGAAGAAGGCTTGCCCGTCGTGGAATTCCCGACCAACTCCCTTGCCCGCATGGTGCCCGCGACGCAAAGCGCCTACGAAGTGATCGTAGAAGGCCGGATGTCGCACTCCGGCGACCCGTCGCTAGCCCGGCACCTGGAAAACGCGGTCGTCCGGGAGGACAGCCGCGGACCGCGCCTTCAGAAGGAAACCGCTGGTAGCAAAAGAAAAATCGACTTGGCGGTGTGCCTCATCGGCGCGCTGCACCGTGCGCAGTTGTTCCGCGAGGACCGGCGCACGCATGACGGATTCCTGGTGGACGCGAAGCCCTGGGACGACTTCGACGATGACGACCTGTGGTGAAAGGGGGCCGCTGTGCTCAACGCTGATATGCGGCGGCGGATCACCGACGCCACCAAGAACGCCGGATCGTGGGTTGCCCAATTCTGGGGCACGAACCTGCCGGAGATCCTCGCCGTCGGCGGAGCGTCGGCCGTGACGGTCGGAGCAGGGATGACCTGCGGCCCCGCCGGATGGATCACCGGCGGTGTGCTGTCCATCGTCGGCGCGGTGTGCGCGGAGAAGTCAAAGGGGGTGTGAGCTAGTGGGCTTCCTGTCCTTTGTGGAGAAACGCTCCGCACCCGTTCCGGTCGAGAAGGCCACGACCACGGCCGAGCTGTGGGGCACCGACACCCCGGCCGACGAGCCGTTGACGCGGGAGACCGCGCTCAAGGTTTCCGCCGTGTTCGCCTGCGTGCGCCTGCTCACCGACGCCATCGCGACACTGCCCGTGGACGCCTACCGCCGGGTGTCCGGCCGCCGTCGCGCGTTCCCTGCCCTCCCGGACTGGCTGGTCAAGCCGAACCCGGACATCGGCCGGATTGCGTTCTTCGGCCAGATCATGACGAGCCTTCTCCTCGAAGGCAACGCCTACATCCTGGTGTCCCGCGTGGGCGGCCGGGTGGTGGCGCTCGACGTCATCCCCGCGTCCATGGTCGAGCCGCGCTACGTCGCGACCCGCTCCGGCCGAAAACGGTTGGTGTATCAGCTCTCCGTTGCCGGGGAAGAGGAACCGTCCGACGTCGTCGGAGCCCTGGACCCGAAGGATGTCATTCACCTGCAAGGGCTTCCGCTCGCCGGAGAGCTGCGCGGGGTCTCCCCAATGAAGGCCGCTTCGCTTACGATCGGGTCGGCGCTTTCAGCGCTGGAGTACGGGGCCGCGTTCTTCGCAGACGGCGCGCTTCCCGGCGCGGTCGTCAACGTGCCCGGCCCGATGACCCCCGAGGGCCTGAAGGCTGCCCGGCAGACGTGGCGCAACATCCACGGCGGCAGGGGAAACCGGCACGGGCTTGCGATCCTCACCGAGGGCGCGACGTTCCAGAAAGTCACGATCAGCCCGGACGAAGCGCAGTTTTTGCAGACAAGGCAGTTCCAGGTACCGGACGTGGCCCGGCTGTTCGGTGTGCCGCCGCATCTCATCGCGGACGCCACTAACTCGACGTCGTGGGGCTCCGGGCTTTCGGAGCAGAACACGAGCTTCGCCCAGTACTCCACGCGCCCGTGGGTCGAGCGGATCGAAGAGGCGCTAACCGCGTTGCTGGTCGCCGACACGGGCGATAAGCGCGCGTTCGTACGCCTGAACATCGACGCTATCCAGCGCGGTTCGCTCAAGGACCGGATGGACACCTACCGGGTCGGTCTGGCATCGGGTGTCTACACCCGCAACGAAGTCCGCGCGTGGGAAGACCTTCCGCCGGACTCCGACTACGGCGACTTCTTTCAGCTTCCGCTCAACCTCGCGTTGCTCACCCCGGACGGCCCAATGTCGTTGTCCGGCGGGAAAACCGAGAACGAACCGGCCGACGAGCCGGACGCCCCGCCCGATGCCGGCCTCGGGGACGAGCCCGCGCCCGACGACGCGGAAGACAACGGCGGCGAACCCGCCGAGAACACGAAGGAGACCCCGACCAGTTGACCACTGAGCGGCGCGATTACGCGCGCCCGGTCGAACTGCGTTCCGAGGGCGAGAACATCACCATTCGCGGCTACGCCTACGTTTTCGGCGCGCTGTCCCATGACCTTGGCGGGTTCCGGGAGCGCATCGAACGCGGCGCGGGCCGCGATTCCCTGGCACATAACGACTTGCTGGCCACGTTCAACCACAACGCGAACGCCCCGCTTGCCCGCACGGGCGCAGGGTTACGCGTCGGTGAGGACGACACCGGCGGCTGGTACGAAATCGACCTGCCGGACACCAGCACCGCCCGCGACGTCGCCGAGCTGATCCGGCGCGGTGTCGTAGCGGGCAGCTCGTTCACGTTCTCCCTTCCGGACGCACGTTCCGATCAGGAATGGACCGACACCCCGGACGGCGAAGTCATCCGCACCCTTCGCCGCATCGACGTCGTGGAGCTTGGCCCGGTCCTGAACCCGGCCTACCCCGACACCTCCGCCGCCCTGCGCGCGCTCGACGAAGCCCGCAGCGCCCAGGCAGCCCACGCCCGGCCGACCACGGCCGCGCCCATCGCAAAGGGGAGCACCACCACTTTGACCACCACCGAGCTTCAGGAGACCGCCGAGGAGCGCGCCCGCGCAGAGCACGCCCTGAACGCGGCCGACGCCGACGGCGCGACCGACACCAGCGCCCGCATTCTCGAAGTCCTGGACCGGCTCGACACCCGTTTCGCCGAGCTGTTCACCAGCGCCACCACCGCCGAGGCCCGCGCCGAGGCCGCGCAGCGCACCGAGGAGGCCCGCAGCCTCGCGGTGAACCTTCTCGCGCAGGGTGCGCCGCAGCCGCAGGCGACCGACACCCGCGACAAGGACAACGCGACCCTCCGGGGTCTGAACGTCGGCGACGGCGCGGAGTTCCGGGCCGTTATGGGCGTGGGCGTGGACGCGGCGAACAAGCAGGTCGGCAAGGCCGTCCCGGCGGACACGCTGTACACGCAGCTCATCGAGATCATCGCCGAGCGGTCGAACGTGATCGTCGGCGGTGCCCGGCCGCTGACCACCAGCACCGGCGAGAAGCTGACCTTCCCGCGCGTGACCCCGGTCCGGCCGACCGCGAAGCCGAAGGAAGCCGAGGCCCTGCCGGAGAACTACCCGTCCACCGACACCGTCAGCAACTCGCCGGAGAAGTACGGCTACGTGTCGCACCTGTCGGCCGAGCTGGTCCAGGACGACGCCGTGGACCTGGTCGGCTTCCTCGCCGCCGACGCCGGGCCGAACCTCGCCGACCAGATGGGCCGCGACTTCCTCGCCTCCCTGCTCGCCGGAATCGTGATCAAGGAGACCCCGGCGAAGCTCACCAAGGAAGCCGACGCGGCCGACTTCGTGATCGACCTGTTCTACGACCTGCCGACCGCTGCGGCCAACCGCGCGAGCTGGCTCATGGGCCGCAAGGCCATCAGCCGCCTGCGCAAGCTCAAGGACAACCAGGGTCAGTACCTGCTCAAGAGCGTGTCCGACGGCTCCGCGCTGACCCTCATGGGCCGCCCGGTCCTGCGGGACGCCGGGTTCGACGACGACGCCACCAAGGTCGTGCTGTCGGACCTGTCCGGCTTCATCACCCGGTTCGCCGGGCCGCTGCGGGTCGCCCGCTCGACCGAAGCCAAGTTCGTCGAAGACCTGGTCTCGTTCAAGTTCGTGCAGCGCGCGGCGGGGACCCTGGTCGACGCGACCGGTACCGCCCTGCTGACCCTGCCCGCCCCGGGTACGGGTGCCTGATCCGTCCCACCTGCGCCGACGCCCCGGCCGGCCTGGAGTGCACACCACAACGTGCGCACTCGAGCCGGCCGCGGGCGCGCGTGGCGTGCACACCACAACGAAGGGGGTGCCCGCGTGGTCGCTCTCGACCAGTACGCGACCCTGCCGGAGCTGCGGCGGCTGGACGGGCTCGCCGACGCCGAGCTGATTACCGATACCGACCTCTCAGAGGCCCTGTCCTACGCCGTGGAGACCGTCGAGGGGTACACGGGCCAGGAGTGGCCTGAACGCCCGCCTACGGCGATTCGGTGGGCCGTGCGGACCATCGCGCGGCAGTGGGCCGTGGACCTGCATTCCCGGATGCCAGACCGGGCGCTGTCGATCAACTCCGAGTTCGGACAGGTCTCCCTTGCCCAGGCCGGGGGCGACTGGCGGCCGACGAGCCTGCCGGAGGTGAACGCGGTCCTCAACCGCTACCGCTCCCGGCCCCCGTGGGGCTGAGGCCCGTGTACGTCATCCTCGCCGCCAAGCTCGCCCTGCACGACGCGCTCACGCGCCGGTTCGCCGGGACTGGGGTCCAGGTCGCCTACGCCGAACCCGCCGACGCACGTAGCCGCTCCGTGTGGTTCACCGACACCGTCGAACCGGAGATCGAACCGGCCGCGCTCGCCGCAGGCCGCCGCAAGCCGTCCAACATCACCGCCGAACTGACCGTGCGCGCGTGGGCCACCGTGCCCGGCGACCCGGTCCGGGCGGAGACCGCCGTCTACGAGCTGCGCGCCGCCATCGAAGCGGCCGTGCTCGACGACTTCGACCCGCGCAGCGTGTCCGGGCTCATGGACGCCCGCCCCATCCGCGTCGCCGTGACCAATGGCGACGGCGGCAACGGCTCAACCGCCGTGGCGGACGTGACGCTGTCCCTGCGGGCGCGCATGTACACCTAGGAGGACGCCCGAGTGGCGCTAGACGCATCAATCGCCCTGGGCGCAGAGACCGCCTACGGCACCGCCGCATCCACAGTGGACGGCTACGAAGGCAAGGGCGACTCGTGGAAGACCACCCGCGAGTTCATGGAATCCGTCGGCTTCCGCACCGGTCTTCAGACCGCCCGCGCCGACCGCCGCCGCATCGTCGACATGGGCGGCGAAGGCGAGATCGAGTGCGACGTACTCGACGCCGGGGCCGCAACCCTGTTCGCTTCCGCCTTCGACCGCCACGACACCAAGGCCGCAGGCAAGACCACCGTGCACACGTTCACCTCCGCGAGCACCGGAAGCGGCGCGAGCTTCACCGCCGAAATGGTGCGCCCGAAGTCGTCCGGCGGACTCGTCGCGTTCCGACACCTCGGGTGCGTGGCGACCACGGTCGAGTTCACACAGGAAGTCGGCTCGCCGCTGTCGGTGAAGACCGGCTTCGACTTCCAGACCGTCACGCACGGCGCGGCCCCGCTAAAACCGGTCTACCCGGCCGCAGCGTTCCCGTACGACTGGACAACCGGCGTGGTTGAGCTCAAGGCCCCCGGCGCGTTCGGGTACACCGCGCTCGACGTCACCAAGTGGTCGGTCTCGGCTGAGTCTGGTCTGAAGACCGATCGCCGGTTCGTCCGCGCGAACCCGCTCAAGAAGGTGCCTGTCCGGGCGGCCGTGCCGACCTACGAAGGCTCGTTCGAAGCCGAGCTCGACGACGCGACCCTTGCCCTGTACGAAGCGTTCATCGCGGGCGCGGTCCTCTCGGCGCGGATCACGTACACGGGCGCGACGAAGGCGGCCGACGGAAAGCTGTCCGGGTTCGTGATCGAGGCTCCGGCGATTCAGTTCACCGGCGATTCTCCGGAAGCGTCCATCGACGAAATCACCACCGTGGAGCTTCCGTTCCGGATTCTCGACCCGGGCACCGCCGACGCGCTGAAGCTCGTCTACACCGAACCGACCCCGGCGGCCCCGGCCCCTCCGGCGGGCAGCTGAGCCCGGCCCGGCCCCTGGTGTGCACACCACAACCGGGCACCCCGGCGCCGGCCTCGGGCCGGTTGGCGTGCACACCACACAAGGGGGTGACCTCTCATCGGCCGTGACTTCGAAGTCCGGGTAGACGGGCTCAAAGAGCTACGGGCAGCCATCCGCCGCGCCAAGGACGACGACCTGCGTAAGGAGCTGGCCCAGGCGCATAAGGACACCGCCGACGTGGTGGCCCAGCCCGCGAGCCGCGCGGCCCCGCACCGCTCCGGCCGACTCGCCCGCACCGTGAAGCCCTCGGCGAGCGTCAAGGGGGCCATCGTCCGCGCCGGACGGGGCAGCTCCGTGCCGTATGCCGGGCCGATCCACTTCGGGTGGCGCAAGCGGCACATCCGCCCGCAACCGTTCCTCTTCCGCACCGCCGGACAGAAGCAAGACGAGTACATCGCCGTGTTCCGCGACCGGATCACCCGGCTTATCCGGCGTGCCCTCGGTTCCTAAAAGGAGAATTGTTGTCCGAGTTCATTTCCATTGACATCGACGAGCTGACGATTGCCGAAATCGAGACCGTCGAAGACATCATCGACGCGTCCATCGAATCGGTAGCCAAGCCCGGCACGCGAAAGGGCAAGTTCCTGCGCGCGCTCGCGTTCGTGGTCAAACGCCGCGAGGACCCGGCGTTCACGATCGAACAGGCCGGAGAGCTGAAGATCCGCGTGGAGAGCCCGGCGAAGCCGGACCCTACCGAACCCGCCGCGCAGTAACGAAGGCGCGGCTCGTGGCCCACTTCGGGGTCACGTGGGCGGACCTACAGGCGTTGCGGCTCGACGAGTTCAACGCGCTGGTGTCCGCAATGGACAAGGACCTGAAGGCCCGCAACCGCCGGGGAGGCGGAGGCGACGAGCCGGGTACCCGCCGTACCCCGGTCATGACGTGAGGGGGTGTCCATGGCAAAGCCGATCAAGGTCACGATCCTCGGAGACGTCTCCGACCTGACCCGCAAGCTCGACGACGGCGACAAAGCCGTCTCCGGCTTCGGGGTCTCCCTGGGCAACGTCGCGTCCAAGGTCGCCGGAATGGCCGCGAAGTTCGCCGTAGTGTCCGGCGCGGTCGCCGGGATCGGTGACGCCATCGCGGACGCAATCTCGCAGGAGTCGTTGACGGACAAGCTGAACGCGCAGCTTGGCGCGACCGGCGCGCAGGCGAAAACCTACGGTGCCGCAGCGGGTGCGTTGTACGCCAGGGGATACGGCGAGTCCATGGCCGACATCACCGCCGCCATTCGCGGTGTCGTCCAGAACATCGACGGGCTCCGCGATGCATCACAGGCCGACCTTGAACGCATCGCGGCCAAAGCATCCAACGTCGCTACCGTCTTCGACGAAGACCTAGGCGGTGTAACACGTGCCGTCGGACAGATGCTCCGGACCGGACTGGCCGCCAACGCAGACGAAGCCTTCGACATCATCACCGCAGGCTTTCAACGAGGCGTTGACAAGTCCGGCGACTTCCTGGACACCCTGAACGAATACTCGACGTTCTTCCGCGAACTGGGTATCGACGGCAAGACCGCAACGGGCCTGCTCTCCCAAGGACTACAGGCCGGAGCGCGCGACGCCGACCAGGTCGCCGACGGACTCAAGGAACTAGTCCTCCGCACCAAAGACGGCAGTACCGCAACCGCAAACGGGTTCAAGGCAATTGGCTTGAGCGCTACGGACATGGCGGAGAAGTTCGCCGCAGGCGGCCCCGTCGCCGCCGGAGCGCTCGACCTCACGTTAGACCGTCTCCGCGCGATCCCCGACCCGGTTGCGCGGTCCGCCGCCGCAGTCAACCTGTTTGGCAGCAAAGCCGAAGACATGCAAGCAGCGCTGTACGCGCTCGACCCGTCCACCGCCGCCGCAGGACTCGGCGACGTCGCCGGAGCTGCTGACAAAGCGGGCAACGCGTTGCACGACAACGCACAAGCCAAGCTAGAGGCTTTCGGCCGCGCCTTGTCATCGGGCCTGGTGACTGTGCTTGGTACGTACGTGATCCCGCTCGTGGAGAAGGTCGCGGGCGTGCTGACGACCCTGTTCGGACCGGCGGTGTCGGCGGCGGCCGGCATTCTGGCCACGGTTGTCGTTCCGGCGCTTCAGTCGCTTGTGGACTGGATCGGTCGGAACAGTGATTGGCTGACCATCGTCGCGGGTGTGATCGGCGCGGTTTTCTTACCAGCGCTCATCGCGATGGGTGTTCAGGCCACGATCAGCGGCGCGCAGACCGTTGCCGCGTTCGTGGCGGGCAAGGTCGAGGCGATCGCTTCCCTTGCCACGCAATCGATCGCACTAGCGCAGCTCGCCACACTGTGGTTGTCGCTGGGCGCGCAGAGCTTGATTCAGGGCGCGAAGATCGCTGCTGCGTGGGCGTTGTCGAAGATCGAGGCTATCGCGTCACTCGCGATTCAGGCCGCCGCCTTCGCGGCCCTCGGTACCGCGTGGGTGCTCATGGGGCTTCAGGCGTTCGGCGGCGGTGCACAGGTCGCGGGTGCGTGGATTCTGTCCAAAGTGGAAGCGCTCGCCTCGCTCGCCGCGCAGATTCCCGCGTTCACGGCGTTGGTGGCCGGTTGGGTCGCCCTCGGCGTGGAGAGCCTGATCCGGGGCGCGCAGATGGCCGCCGCCTGGGTTCTGGCCATGGGTCCGATCGGCTGGATTATCGCCGCCGTCGTTGCCCTGGTCGCGCTGATCATCGCGAACTGGGACACCGTCAAGCAATGGACGATCGATGCTTGGAATGCGGTCGTCGGCGCGGTAACATCTGCCGGACAAAGTCTCGTGAATGGTGTGCGCAACGCTTTCAACTTCGTGATCGGCCTGGTGCGCGACGCGAAGAACACCGTGGTCGATACCTGGCGCGACGTCGTCGGGTTCTTCGAAGGAATTGGACGCGGCATCCGCGACGGAATCGCAAATGCGATTGACTTTGTCGTAGGCAAGGTGCGTGGCGCGATCAACTGGATTCGCGACCGTTTCAACGAAGTACAGGGTTTCCTTTCCAGCTTGAACCCGTTCCGGGCTATGGGTGGTCCGATTGCCGCGACCGGAGTTTACACGGTTGGCGAGCGCGGACCAGAACAAGTCCTTTTGCCGAAAGGTGCTCAAGTAATTCCCAGTCACTCCGCGGCCGGCCTCGGGGGCGGAAATGGCGCGACCGTGAATGTCTACGCGCAAACCAACGCCAATCCCTACGCCATCGGCCGGGAAGTCGCGTGGGCCATGCGCACAGGCGGGAGGTAGCCGAATGCAAATCGTTCCGGAGCTTTTCTCCGCAGCGCAGGCCGCCGCCGCCGACGTCGCCGACGAGTGGACGGCGGAGTATCGAGGGCTCGTCATCGGTGCCCCCGACTCTCCGCTGTCCCTCGCGGCCGTAGACGGGCTCTTGGACGTTCCGGGTATGCGCACCTCCGACCGGGCCACTCTGAGCCGCCACGGCGAAGTGAGCGGGTCGGACTACCTCGGCTCGCGCACGGTCACGCTGACCATCGAGGTGTACGGACGCGAGCGCGCCGAGCTGGCCGCCGCGTTGGACGCCGTGACCGCAGCGTTCGCCCCGGCCCAACCGGACGCCCCGTTGGTGTTCCGCTTCCCGGGTATCGCCGGGGGCGGAATCCGTTTTGTGGCCGCGCGCGTCCGAAAGCGCACGATTCCGGTCAACGTCGAATACGCGCACGGATTGGCTATGGTCACCGTGGAGCTGTATTGCAGTAGCCCGCTCATCGTGGACCCGGTCATCCGCAGTGTGTCCACCACGCTTCCCGTGCCGGACGCATCCGGCGGCGGAATCCGCGCGCCGTTCCGGTTCCCGATCAAATTCGGGGTCCCGTCGGAACGCGGAATAATCCGGGTCGTCAACGACGGGACGTTCACGACGTACCCGCGTTTCATCGTGCGCGGCCCCGTGGAGACGCCGCAAATCGTGAACCTCGCGACGGCCGAACGGCTCACATTCAACTATCTGCTGCTTGCGGGCGAATGGCTCGACGTCGACACCTACACGCACGAAGTGCTGTTGAACAGCACGGCTCCCCGCTTCACCACGGCGGGTACCGGTAATACGTGGCTCACCTGCCCGCCGGGCATGACCGAATTCGCTTTCCAAGGCTCCCGTCTCGACCCCGGACCAGCGGGCGACGGGGCGTCGTTGACGTGCGAATGGTCAAGCGCCTGGGTGTAACCGAATCGGAGTTCCGCACCATATGGCATTGATAAAGCAGATGGATTCACCTCCGGTTTTCAGTGACAACACGGAGTACTCTGCCGGGCTCGTCCGGCGCATTCTCAGTCGCCTGATCGGCAGTCAGGTCGGCATGTTCGGCGTGACCGACTTCGCCGTCTCGCTCGACGGCTCCACGGTCACCGTCTCACCCGGCCGCGTCGCGATCCCCTCGCCCGCAACGGAAACCGGCGTGTACTTCGTCGAGGCGACGGCGTCCACCGTGCTCACGCTCGACCCGGCCGACGCCACCCGCGACCGGATAGACCGCCTGGTCGCCTATGTCGTCTCGCCCGCCACGGCATCGGAGACAGGCCGTTGGTTCCTGGAAATCCGCAAGGGCGACCCGGCCGCGACCCCGCAAGCGCCGGTCATCCCGGCCGCCTACGTCGTTCAGGACTTCGTGATTCCCGCACAGTCCAAGGGAATCCAGCCGTCCGCGACGGAGCGCCGCTATTCCAGCGGACAGCAATACATCTCCGGACCGTCGCTCTACGGCTCGGAACGCCCACCGTTCAACCGGCCGGGGCAGGTCTGGACCGACAGTGTCAACCGGGAAGCCTGGATCTACAACGGCGCAACGTGGCAGCGCATCGGCCCCGGCGTGCAGATCGTGGGCAGCACGGCCGAGGTCACCGCGCCGTACGTGAATCAGATCGTTTTGCGGGCAACGGACCGGGTGCTGTTGCGCTGGAGCGGCACGGATTGGTTGCTGGTCGCCGACATGAGCGGCACCACGCCCGGCGGAGACTGGAGCATCACCGCGAACCAGTCGACGAGCGCAAGCCCGAAGGTGATCACGTTTCCGAACGTCATCACGTCACCGCAGGGGATTTCGCTCGATTCCAATGGCGTGTTCACGATCTCCCGGCCCGGCTGGTGGGACTTTACGCTGAACCTGCGGTATACGTTCGCGTCCACCGACAAGTACGCAATGATCGGCGCAAGCTCCTCGAATCTGTGGGCCAAGGACAGCACTTCAGGTTCCACTCTGAATGTCAACGCCAAGGCATCGAAAAAGCTTCCGGCGGGCGCGACATTCAGTTGTTACTCATATTCGCAGGACGCGGCCGGCATCACCCGGGAATCCACCAACGATCAGATTAGCGGGTTTACCGCCGTCTGGCGCGGCCCTTGACCAAGAGTGCAAATTACCGGGTCCTGTTCCAGGACGTTTTATCGGGCACTATTCACGGCGAGCTTCCGGCCGAGAAATTCAGCTACTCCAATACGCTGAACGCTCCCGGGTCAGCGAACATCACCATTCCACTTAACCCGCTCATCAAGCGGGTGAACCGGCAGACCATCGTTACCGGCGGTGCGACGGCTATCTACATCGAACGCAACGGCCGGATCAATTGGTCCGGGCTTGCGTGGGATGGGCAAGCCGATTTCGCCGCCGGAACGATGGAACTGCAATGCGAAGGATGGTTGAGCTACTACCGGCTTCGGCACTACCACGCGACCACCGCGTTTACTCAGGTCGACCAGGCCGATATTGCACGGGCATTGCTTCAGCACGCCGGGCAGTACGGCGACGGCTCCCGTTTGGGAATGGTCGAGTACGGCACTGAGAAAACCGGCGTCAAGCGGGATCGAACATACAAGAGTTCCGAACATAAGGGAATCGGCGAAGCGGTCGAACAGCTCGCCACCGTTATCGACGGGTTTGATTTCTCGTTCGATAGTGCGTGGCGCGGCGAAGATCTGATCACCACGTTCCGGGTGCACTATCCGGCCGTCGGCCGTGCGCGAGCTCTGACCTTGGAGCAGGGCCGGAACTGCGACATCGGCGGCGCCAGTATCGGCGGAAAGTCCGTGGTGACGCACGCTTTCGCGCTCGGTTCCGGCGACGGCGCAGACCAGGTGTGGGCGTCGGCCGGGCAGCCGTCGAAGATCTTCCCGCGCCTGGAAGCCGTCGAGTCGTTTTCCGACATCAAGGAATACGCCACGCTGAAGGCGAAGGCGGAAGAACGGCTTCGTATCGGCGCGGCCCCGATCGTTCTTCCGTCCATCGCCCTATATCCGGAAAGCTCGCCGGGCCTGGATGATTTTGACCTAGGCGACGCATTGACCGTGCGCGGCGGATACGGCCTTGTCCCGATCGATGGCATGTGGCGAATCACGGAGCTGGCCGTATCGGTCGACGAGTCTGGATCGGAACAGATCACGCTCACCGCAGCATCCCGCGACGTATTCGGGAGTGATGACAAGAATGCCTAATCCCACCTTGCCGCCGTCCCTGCAAGCCGAATTCCGGGGCCTGTCCGAACGCATTAGCGCACTAGAGCGCGGCGAACGGAGAGTCACCTACATGGATCGGCTCGCCACCGTGGACGGAATCGTGGCCCGCGAAATGCGGGTCAAGAACGGCGAACGAGCGATCTACACCGTGGGCTTGGTCAATCCGAAATATCCGGTGATGGTCGCGCGGTTCATGGTCCAGGTCTTCGGCCAAGCGTCGATGAAATTCCGGTTCACCGCGACGCTTGGGAACCTGACGACGAACACGCGGACGTTCACCATGAACGGTCTGACTAATCCGAACGGCTATAACGTCCAGGTTTTCGAAGTCGCGTGGCTTCACGGAATGCCGCTGGACGAATGGGAAGACACCGAGGTTGTCTCCGTTCTCCGCAAGTGCGTCGTCCGGTACAACGTCCAGGCCACCAAGGACCACGTGAATTACACGCGACCGGCCGACGTGTGGGACGACGCGACCGCGCACGGTTTCACCAATGAGCAAGCAAACGTTCTGCTGACTTGGATCACGCCGACCGAAAACACCACTCCCGTGTTGGCGTTCGAACCGGAGTACGTGTTCCTTTCTCCGCTCTCGACGTACCCGACGGCCACGGCGGAAGGGACGTTGCTGCAAGGCACGCCCGCCACCAGCGCCGCACTGCGGGCACGACGCGCCGCCGTCCAGGACGAGCCCGCGCCGACCGACGAGCCGCCCCCGACCGATCCGGCGCAGCCCGGCCGCGTGGTCCTGCCGGAGCCGGTTCCGCCGCTCCCGCCGCCCGTGTTCGACACCCCGGACCTTCCGGAGCCGTCTCCGGCGGAGCCCTCGCCGTTTCCGGACCAGCTCGGCGCGTGGCCGCTGGAGCCGCGCGGCTTCGGCTACTGACTGGCACGCCCGGCGCGGCGTGTGCACCACAACCGCACTCGAGCCGGCCGCGGGCACGCCCCTTGTGGTGTGCACACCACCCCGGCCCCGGCCGGCCTCGGGGCCCGACTTTTCCCTCTTTCCCTTCATCGCAGAGGAGTTCATATGGCTGTGTCTCAGAACGGCTGGCCCGTCGACCCGGCCCGCCGGTCCCGCACGGTGCCCGGAACGAACGTCCGCGTGGTCGTCGCCGACGGCCCGGCCGGAGACGTGCTCGTCTGGGTGCTCGCCCAGTTCGACCGCCGCGTGGAAGACCTGGACGCGGGCGCGGACGACTGGGGCTATGCGAACCGCCCGATCCGAGGCAGCACCACCACGAGCAACCACGCGAGCGCTACGGCCGTGGACGCCAACGCCACCCGGCACCCCCTCGGCGCGGTCGGCACGTTCACCGGCGCGCAGGTCGCCGAGATCCACCGCATTCTGTCCCAAGTGGACGGCGTGGTCCGCTGGGGCGGGGACTACACCGGCCGTCGCGACGAAATGCACTTCGAGATTTACGCGCCGTACGCGCGAGTGGCTGCGGTTGCGGCCCGGCTGAACGGCGGCACCCCCGCCCCTCCTGCCCCCGGCTCCGGCGGACACGCCACCGTCAAGCGCGGTTCCACCGGGGCCGACGTCGCCCTTGTTCAGCGATACCTTGGTCTCAAGGCGGACGGCATTTTCGGAGCTGACACCGAAGGGGCCGTCAAGCGCTACCAGTCCGCCCAGCACCTCACCGCAGACGGGATCGTCGGCCCCGCCACCTGGGCGCGGATCACTGCCGGTCTTGGCGGTCCTGGTGCTGGCACTGGCGGGGGCGGTTCTACGCCTGCGCCGACGGGGACCACGCTCAAGCGCGGTGCACAGGGTCCGGCGGTCACCGCGCTTCAGCGGCGGCTCAACGCCTGGTACCCGGCGTACTCGCATCTCACGGCGGACGGCGTCTACGGGGCCGGTACGGAAAGCGTGGTGCGTGAGTTCCAGCGCCGGGCCGGGCTCGTCGCCGACGGCATCGCGGGTCCGCGCACGCTCGCGGCTCTGAAGCTCTGAGACGCCCCGAGGCGGGCCGGGAAAGTCACCGGTCCGCCCATGTCCCCTCATGCCCTCCTACCGCCACTGAACACGACGCAAGGGGCAGCCACAGGGAGGGGACACGATGACACGAAGGTCTGTCGGCATCGTCGGCCGGATGCGGTCGGGCAAGGACACCGCCGCCGGGGTGCTGGTGCGGGAACACGGGTACACGCGGTTGGCCTTCGCCGACCCGCTCAAGGCCATGGCCTACGCCACGAGCCCGATCCTGCACGAAGGAGACCGGCTCGCCGACGCGGTCGACCGGCTCGGCTGGGAGCGGGCGAAGGACTACAACCCCGAGGCCCGCCGGTTCCTTCAGCGGCTCGGCGTGAGCGCGCGAGACACCCTCGGGCCGGACGTGTGGATCACGGCCTTGACCGACCACGTCCGCCGGGTTCACGGCCCCGTGGTCGTCCCGGACGTGCGGTTCCAGAACGAGGCGGCGGAGCTGCGCTCGCGAGGGTTCGTGATCCTGCGCATCCGGCGGCCGGGCCTGTCCGATCTCGACCCGCACGTGTCCGAAACCGAGTCCGACGCCATCCGCGCGGACGTGACCGTGACCAACGATTCCACCCCGGACGCGCTCGCCGACCGCGTCCACCAGCTCGTGAAGGAGTACACGCTGTGATCGCCTACATCCGCCGGTTCCCGGCCCTGGTCCTCACCCTCGCCGCCACCCTGGTCGGTCTGCTCGCGCACCTGGTGCCCGGTCTGCCGGACGGCCCGCTGCTGGACGTGGCCGCCGCCGTCGTCTCGCTCATCGCGGGCGTGGAAATCCACCGCCGGGTGACCACCGTCCCGGCCGATCAGCGCAGCCTGAGCGCCCACGAATACGAGTTCGAGGACGTCGAGCCCGCGCCCGAGCTGGAGCCGGAGACCGTCCCGGCCGACTGACCCGGCCCGTGCTTGTGGTGTGCACACCGACGACCCCGAGGCCGGCGGCGGCCCTGTGGTTGGCGTGCACACCACAAGCCGCCCCAGGCCGGCCGTGGGCCTGTCCGTGTGGTGCACACACCAAGTCCGGGTCCAGCTGGTCGGTGTGGTGTGCACCACAAACAGCTGCGTTACCATGGTAACGCAGCATAGGTTGGTCTCAACGGCAACGACGGAGGGACGGCGGACATGACGAACACCGGATCGCAGATCATCAAGGCCATCGAAGCGGCCTGGCGCACGATCCAGCGCAAGAACGCCGACGTGGCGGAGGTGGTTGTGGTGACCGGCTCCGGCTTCCACGGCAAGAACCCGAAGTGGGCGCACTTCTGGCCGGGCCGCTGGACGCAGGACGAAGAGGGCAAGGAAGGCGCGGACATCAACTTCGTGGACCAGATCACGAAGGGAATGCCGGAACTGTTCGTCTCGGGCGAACTGCTGGGCCTGCCCGGTCGCCGGATCATGCAGACCCTCTTGCACGAAGCCGCGCACAGCCTCAACCACACGCGGGGCGAGCACGGGACCAACATCAACGGCCGTCACAACAAGACGTTCGTGAAGGCCGCGAACGAACTGGGCCTCATCTGGCCCGAGGGCAAGGAACCGCACGGCTCCATCGGTTTCTCTCAGGTCGAGATCACCGACGAGACCGCCAAAAAGTACGAAAAGACGATTGAAAAGCTCGAAGCCGCCCGGCTCGCGTTCCTCGCCGACGGCCGCCGCGCCGAGAAGGGCCAGTCCTTCGGCGGCAACGGCAAGACCGGACGCACCACGGGACAGGGCGGCGGAGACGGCGGCTCCGGCCGGGGACGCGGAGCACGCGGCGGGTCGCGCGGCGGAAAGCGGATCTACGCCGTGTGCGGCTGCGAGACACCCGACGCCTTCCCGATCACCCCGGGTCGCCTGGAGCGCGGAGCGATCATCTGCGGTGACTGCGACGAGCCGTTCCGGCCCCGCGAAGACGCCGACGCCGCCTGACTGAGCTGCGTTACCATGGTCACGGGGCGAGTCCGGGGAACCGGGCTCGCCCCTGTGAGAAGGTGGGGAGCATGGGAGAACAACCGGACCTCACGACCCGGCAGGCCGCGCTTGTCGCCGACGGGGCCGAGCTGGCGCGGGCCGCAGCGCTGCGAAACTCGCTCGACGCCAAGAAAGACCTTGGCCGCCTGCTGGTCAACCTGCGCGAGACCTTCCAGGACGACCAGGGCCGCCCGGACTACACCGCGAAGACGCAGGCGTACCGCACGGCCGTCGCTGCGTTGTACGAAGCGGCCGGACTGTCGCGCGAGGACTCCCGCCGGGTGCAAGGAGCGGTCCGCCATCAAGTCGGCATCGAACTGCGCCGACGCCTGGACGCCGACACGCTCACCGCCTACGACCTGAACCCGCACGACCGCAACGCCCCGCGCCGCAAGCCCGCGCCCCGCCCGGACGCCGATCAGGTGGATACCCCGGCGAGCCTGCCGGATCGGGTGGCCGAATTGCACGCCCTTGCCTTCGCGCTCGTCGAGTCGCCGGAAGCGTCCACCTTGGACGCCGAGACGGCTGAGCTGGTCCGGGCCGCACTCGCCGACACCGCCGCACTCTGCACCCGCCTGCGCGCTCGACTGAGTCCAGGAGCCCCGTAGACGCCGTCTGACGACTGAGCCCCTTTCCCTTGTGGGACAGGGGCTTTTTCGTGTCTGAAAACTTTCTCGTCGAACCGTGTCCCCTCGCGCGCCGCTACCGCCACTGAACGAGACGAGAGAGCGCGACAGAGGGGAAACCGAGTGAGCGCAGTAAAAACCATCAAGCGCGGAGGCTCACGCTTCTACGTGCACCCGGAGACCCGCGAGAAGGTCCCCGGCGTCACCTCCGTACTTTCCATGCTTCCCAAGCCTTTCCTGACCTACTGGGCCGCGAAGGTCACCGCCGAGTCGGCCGTCTCGAACATCGGCCCCGTGGTCGGACTGGCCATGAACGACCCCGGCGGCGCGGTCGACTACCTCAAGCGGGCGCACCGCCGAACGACCAACGAAGCCGCCGACGTCGGCACGGAAGTCCACGCCCTGTACGAAAAGCTCGCCCGGGGCGACAAGGTCGGCAGGCAGCACCCGGACTTGGAACCTTACGTCCGCTGGATCAACGAGTTTCACGACCGCTACCAGCCGCGTTACCGGTTCATCGAAGACGCGGTGTGGTCGGACACCTACAAGTACGCCGGTTCCTTCGACGCCGTCTGTGACATCGACGGCGAAACCGTGATGCTCGATGCGAAGTCGACGCGCTCCGGGGTTCACGAAGAGGTGGCGCTACAGCTTTCCGCGTACAGCTTCGCCGACCACATCGTGACACAGGACGGGGAACAGGTCCCCATTCCGGAGATCCACGCGGGCGCGGTCCTGCACCTTCGGCCGGAGGGCTGGAAGCTCGTTCCGGCCCGGGTCGACGTCGGTGTGTTCGGCCACTTCCTGAACCTGCGCAAGGTGTTCGACTGGGTCACCACCGAGTCGTCAACCGTCATCGGCAAGCCGCTGTTCGAGTCCGTGGCCTCCACCGGTTCCGAACGTCGCGCAACCACCAAGTAGAGGGGAAACCGTTTCATGGCAACGCACAAGGTCACGTACGAAACCACCACCAAGCCGGACCCGAAGGCCCTGCCGACCGGCGCGCGGGTCGAGGAGATCTCGCCGTTCCCGGCCGAGGTCACCGCGCACCGCCGGACGCTGCGGGTCAACCGCTTGGCGGGCAACGACATGCACGCCGCCACGGTGAAGATCACCGCCGAGACCGGCGAGTCCAAGGGCCTGCCGCTGACGGAGGACCAGGCCCGCGAGATCGGCACGACGCTGCTCAAGGCCGCCGACAAGGCCGCCACCGAACGGACCGCGCGCGAGCGGGCCGAGAAGGCGCGCAAGCTCGCCGAGGAGCAGAAGGCCGCTGCCCGGCGCGTGGCCCCGCTGCTGGACGGGCTGTTCTACGGCACCCCGCGCCCGTACCGGGAGTACCCGTTCCGGTTCTGAGTTTCCGCAACCCCTGTGGGCTGACGATGTCCACACGCGACAGTTAGGAGCGCATTTGTCGCTGCGCATTTTCGAGACCGATCCGGATTCCAAGCCGAAGCCGCGCAACACCTTCGCCGACGACATCGTCGGCCGGTTCCGCTCGGGCATCCTGATCGGCCGCCGCCCGCAGGCCCTGTCCGAGTGGCGCGTGACGACCGATGACCCGGACGTCGCCGACCGCATGGCCGAGCTGTACGGCGGCACCCCGGAGGAGTGGGACACCGACAAGTCCGACAACCTTCAGGTGATGACCGACGCCGCGAGCGTGCCCGTTGTGATCGAGAACGCGGCTGCGCTGCGTACCCGGATGGCCCTGTACGGGCAGGCCGGGCCGATCCACATCTGTGACGGCGCGTACTTCATCGAGGGTCACCCCGAGGATGAGGAGATCGGCGAGGCGTGCGGCTGCCCGCGCGAGCTGGCCAAGCGCAAGGAACAGGCCAAGAGCGGCCGGGGTCCGAAGCCGGATATCAGCCTGCGGTTCCGGCTGAAGGATGACCTGGACGTCGGCATGTTCCTGTTCTCGTCCGGCTCGTGGTCGCTCGTGAACGACCTGCCGGAGCTGGAGCGCGCGTTGTCGGCGGCGGACGGTCCCGTGCGGGCCGACCTGAAGTTGACCTTCGTCGAGTACGACACGAAGGCCGGTCGCCACGTCGAGTACCACCGTCCGGAGATCACCATCACGGGTGCCGCGTAGGCACCCACGCTTCACCCGCCCCCGGGGCCTGTCCACACGGACGGGCTCCGGGGGCCTTTTCTCGTTTCCGCCCCGGCCGGGCTCGTGGTGTACACGTCAACCACGGGTCCGCGGCCGGCCTCGGGGCCGCTGGTGTGCACACCACAACCGGCCGCACTCGAGCCGGCCTCGGGGGCCTTGTGGTGCACACGCCAACCGAGGGGCCGAGGCCGGCGCCGTGCGGCTCGTGGTGCACACGCCAACATCTGATCGGAGGGGACCACGTTGCACGTTGACGCGCTGCTACAGCACTTGGGCGGCGGAGCCGTGCTGGAAGACCGGGGCGGGGTCCTGGTGACCTGCCCGGCCCACGCGGACGGGCGGCCGTCGCTGTTCGTCTCGCTCAAGCCCGACGGGCGGGCGCTGGTGCACTGCCGCGCCGGGTGCTCGACCGACGCCGTGCTGAAGGCGGCCGGGCTCACCACGGCCGACCTGTTCCGGGTGACCGGTGAGCCGACGCTGTCCGACACACCGCCGGTTGAGCTCGACCCGGGCGCGGTCGCCGCGCTCATGCAGTACGTCACCGCCGCAGCGGGCCGCTTCCCCGGCTCTGAGAGCGCCGCCTACGCCCTGGAGCGGTTCGGCGTGACTGAAGACATGGGGCGGGAACTTCAGCTCGGCTACGACGACGGCACGGTGAGCATCCGGGGCCGGGACTACCGGACACAGGCGTACACGGCTCACCCGCGCCTGGTCGTCCCGATGGTCGATTGGCACGGCACTCCGCGCGGGCTTCAGGGCCGCGATGTCGGCGGAGCCTGCCCGGCCCGCTGGGTGAACCTCGCGAGTCCGGCCGAGGCGATGCGCTGGAGCGCTACCGGCGTGTTCCGCACGTCCGGGAGCTTCGACACGGTGGTAGTCACCGAGGGGCCGGGAGACGCGCTCACGGCCGTGGCCGCCGGGTACACCGCCGTGGCCGTGCGCGGGTCGGGGGTGGCTCGCTCGGAGCGCACCGCGCGGGAGCTGGTCGACGGCGCGGCCGACGGGGCGCTGTTCGTGCTCGCCGGGGACAACGACACCTCCGGCCGCGAGTTCAACGCGGCCCTTGGCGCGCGCCTGGCCGAGCTGGGCCGCCCCGCGCGGGTGCTCACGATCCCGGCCGGGCGGAAAGACCTCGCCGACTGGCGCGCCGCCGAGACAGCCGCCTTCGCCGCCGCGCTGCACCAGGCCGTGTCCGATGCTCCCGCGTGGACTGCGCCGGAGAAGACACCGCCGAAGCCCACCAAGGCGCGCCGGGAACGGGTCCCGATGGAAGGTACGGACATCGCGAACGCCCGCCGGGCGCTGGACATCGTCGGAGCAGACACCGCTTACGTGGACGGCGTCGGGTTCCTCACCTGGACCGGGAAAGTGTGGTCGGTGATGAGCACGACCCGCGAACGCGCCATCGGGCACCGGGTCGCCGACGCGATGACGGCCGAGCTAGCCGAGATCCGCGAGGCACACGGCGGGGACTCGTTGGCGTACAAGGAAGCGCTGAAGACCACCCGCCGGATGCACATGGATTCCGGCATCCGCGCCGCGCTGGAACACCTACGCACGATCACCGGACACGAAGTGGAGGACTTCGACGCACACCCGCACCTGTTGACCTTCGCCAACGGCACGGTGGATCTTCGGACGGGGCAGCTCCGGGCGCACGCTCGGGACGACCGGCTGACCAAGCTCATCCGCGCCGACTTCGACCCGGCCGCCCAGTGTCCACGATGGACGCAGTTCCTCGGGGAGATCTTCCCGGACGACGCCGAGTTGCCCGGCTACATGCGGCGGCTGATCGGGTACGGCATCACCGGCGAGACCCGGGAGCACGCGTTCGCCCTGCTCTACGGGCACGGTTCCAACGGCAAGTCCGTGTTCGTCAACACCCTTGCCGATGTGCTGCGCGGGATCACCGGGCACGTGTCACAGGCGGCCGTCGCCTACCAGCGCAGCTACGACCCGGGCGCGGCAAACCCCGCACTCGCTGCCCTGCGCGGAGTCCGGCTCGCCGTGCTGTCCGAGTTGTCGGAAGGGCTGCGGCTGAACGAAGCCCTGTTGAAACAGCTCACCGCAGGCGACCCGGTCACCGCGCGCGAGCTGTACAAGGGGATCTTCACGTTCCAGCCCACCGCGCTCATGCTCATGGCCACCAACTACCGGCCCGACGTGCGCGGGCAGGATGACGGGTTTTGGCGCAGGACAAGGCTTATCCCGTTCACCCGATCGTTCAGTGACGCGGACAAGGACCCGACGTTGGCCCGGACGCTGCTCGACGAAGCGCCCGGGATTCTTGCGTGGGCAGTGAAAGGGGCGGCCGAGTGGTACGCCGGGGGCCTGCGTGAGCCCGCGTCCGTGCGGGCCGCCGTGGCGGAGTACCGGCAACAGTCCGATTTGCTGGACGGGTTCCTGCCCGGGGTCCTGGTGCACGACCCGCAGGGCAGCATCTTGCAGAAAGCCGCGTGGGATGCGTTCCAGAACTGGCGTGACGAAGAACAGGTCATGCAGGTTCTTCGCTGGGGTCCACGGGAATTCACGCGCAACTTGGAGTCCCGGAAGGTGAAAAGCGTCCGGGCGAACGCGGGTAAGAAGCTGCTCGGGGTGCGCCTGGCGCGACCGGATGAGATCCACGCGGGCTGACCGCAACCACCACGCAGGCTGACCGGGCGGAGGGATTTCCCTTGCGGCCCGGTTTGTTCTGCGCGCTCACGGCAAGGGGGACCATGCGCGTACAGCATTACCGGGTTGCCGGAGAGCCGGTCATCATTCGCAACGTCGAGACCGCCGAGGACGTCCGCGCGTTCCTGGATTGGTGCCGCCGCAACCACAATCGGCCGATTGCGTTCGACACCGAGACCACCGGGTTGGACATCTACGCGTCCGGTTTTCGGGTGCGGCTGGTGCAGTTCGGCACGGAGCGGGAAGCGTGGGTGCTTCCGGTCGACCCGGCGGCCGGCCTGGGGTGCACACCACACGTGGCCGTGCGGGAAGCGCTCGACACGTTGCCGTACCTGTTGGCGCACAACGCGAAGTTCGATGCGCTCGCCGTGGCTGCGCACCTCGGGGTGGACCTGGTCGGCTTGTGGCGGCGGATCACCGATACGCGGATCTTGGCGCACTTGCTCGACCCGCGCGGCCCGCAGGACCCCGGCGGTATCGGGCAGGGACTCAAGCCGTTGTCTGCCCGGCACGTCGACCCGGACGCGCCGGACACGCAAGCCGGGCTGTATGCCGAGTTCCGGAAGATCGGGCACACCAAGGAAACCGGGTGGGCCGCAATCGCCCTGGACCATCCGCTGTACACGCTGTACGCCGGGCTTGACGTCATCCTGACGTCCCGGCTGTTCGCCGCGTTGGGTCCGCTGATCGAGTTCGCGGGGTACACGCGGCTTTCGGAGTTCGAGCACGCGGTAGCGCTGGTGTGCGCGCGCATGGAGGCGCGCGGGTTCCTGCTGGACGTCGAGTACACCGAGACCCTTGCCGCTCGGCTGCTGGCCGAGTCCGACGAGTGGAGCGCGGTTGCCCGTCGGTTCGGGGTGTCGTCGGTCAACGCGCCTGCGCAGATTGCCGCCGCGCTTGAAGGGATGGGCGAAACCCTCACGGAGACAACGGAATCCGGCGCGCTCAAGGTCGACAAGGAGGTGCTGTTGCCGCTCGCGGACCTGGACCGCAAGTGGCAGCGGATCGGCGCGCGTGAGGCGAATCCCCTTGCGGACGCGGTACTTCGCGCGAAACGGGCGTCGAAGTGGGCGACGTCCTATGCGGACGCCATGTTGTCCCGGCGCGACGGGCAGGACCGAATTCACCCGGACATCGCAAGCCTTCAGGCCCGCACCGCCCGGATGTCGATTTCCCGTCCGCCGCTTCAGCAACTCCCGTCCGGGGACTGGGTCATCCGGCGCGCGATGCAAGCCGAACCCGGGTGCGTCGTCGGCACGGTCGACTACCAGGCCGTGGAACTGCGTGTGCTGGCCGCGCTGTCCGGCGACGCGCAGATGACCGCTGCAATCCACGCGGGCAAGGACTTGCACGGCTTCACCGCCGAGCTGATCTACGGCCCCGGCTTCACCGAGTACCACCGGAAGGTGTGCAAGGGGATCGGGTTCGGGAAGGTCTACGGCGGCGGCCCGGACACGCTGAGCAGACAGACCGGGGCACCGCTGGACCAGGTCAAGGCCGCCATCCGCGCCTACGACCGCGCGTATGCGGGAGTGCGCCGGTACTCGAAGCGCCTGCAAAACCGCGCCGAGTGGGGCGCAAAGGAAGTCGTCACCCCGGCCGGGCGACGGCTCCCGCTGGAC
Source organism: Amycolatopsis sp. lyj-23 (assembly GCF_046549135.1). NCBI lineage: Bacteria > Bacillati > Actinomycetota > Actinomycetes > Pseudonocardiales > Pseudonocardiaceae > Amycolatopsis > Amycolatopsis sp. lyj-23. Next base: position 369,389 of record NZ_JAJPWN010000008.1, read on the forward strand.
CGACGAAGGCTTTACGCAGCAACGAACTACATGGTTCAGAGCACCGCGCGAGACGTGCTCGCCGAGGCGCTGTTGCGGCTGGACGAACGCGGGCTGACGGAATACCTGCGCCTACCGGTTCACGACGAAGTGGTGTTCGCGGCTCCGGCCGCTGACGCGCAGGAAATCGGCCGGGAGATTCAGACGGCCATGGCGGTCGACGACTTTTTCGGCGTGCCGCTGACCACCGACCTGGAGATCGGCGGACGCACGTGGGGGTCCCTGTACGGGGCCGCCGGATGAGGAATGAGGGGGAAATGATGGCGCGGTGCCGCTGCGGCGCTACCGACGGCGTGCGGGTCTACCCGATGTGGCCGCGCAAGCTGTTCTTGTGCCGATCGTGCGCGACGGCGTATTTCAAGGCCCGGCGTCGGGAGGAGACCGCCGGGATGCTCGCCCGCTACGGCGACGTGGACCAGGCCGCGCTACGGGCCGAGGCCCACCACGTCGCGCTGCGGGCCGAGGCGGAGGCCGCGTTGGCGTGTGCACCACAACCGGGGGCACCGCGGCCGGCATGGTGTGCACACCACACGGGCGTACTCGAGCCGGCCTCGGATGGCCTGGCGTGTGCACCACAGGCGGCGGCCGACGTGCGGGCCTGCCTGGACGCGCTCGCCGCGCAGGCCGTGCGGTACTTCCGTGAGTTCGGGGACCAGGCGTACCGGGTGTTCCCGTCCTACCGGGATCGGCAACGCGCCCGGGGCCACGCTGTACGGGCCGCTGAACGTGCCGTGTACGCCCTGCCGTATGACGTGCCGTGGCTGCGGCGGCTCTACCGCGACCGGTGCGCCTACTGCGGCGGGAAGGCCGCGCACATCGATCACGTCTGGCCCCTGGTGCTGGGCGGTGACGATGCGCCGTGGAACCTCGCGCCCGCCTGCGCGGACTGCAACCTGTCCAAGGGCGGCCGGGCCGTCGGCGGGTGGCTGCCCGGCAGGCTCGCCGAGCTGCCCGAGGACCAGCGGGCCGCCGTGCGGGAGGTGTGGCGCTCGTGGACGCCCGCCTGACCGACCGGAAGGTGTGCGCCCGCTGCGGCACCACACGCCCTCTGGGCGAGTTCTACCGGCGGACTTCGAGCCGGGACGGCCGCCGGGGTGTCTGCGCCGAGTGCACCCGCCGGGCCGCCGCCATCCGACACCAGGCGACCCGCGACACCGCCCGCAACCGCCGGTACGTCGCTCGGTACGGCATCACCGCCGACGACGTGGACGAGCTGCGGGCCGCGCAGCGCTACCGGTGCGCCCTGTGCGGACGCCACGAAGACCGCTTGCCGCTCGGGCTCATGGTCGACCACGACCACCAGTCCGGCACAGTGCGCGCCCTGCTGTGCCACTCGTGCAACGCAGGGCTTGGCCACCTCCGCGAGTCGCCGGACCTCCTGCGCGCGGCCATCGCGTATCTCGCGCGCGGAGACGAATTGCTAGCCATTGCCGACAACGAAAAGAGCTGACGCGTTGAGCCTGAAGACAGACAGTTTCGTGACGATCGCCGCGCGCCTGCGGCAGGCCGCCGAGAAGTTCGCCGCCGTCGCCGAGCTGGTGGACGTGGCGGCCGTCGCCCCGCCCCGGGGCCTGGTCTCCCACTCCGCCGACGGCGTGAACCGTCCCGTCGAAGACCTGGTGCTCGCCCGCGAAGACAGCGGCCTGTACACCGCGACCGACCGCACCCGCCGCCACGCCGCGCAAGCGGTCTTGCACGCCGAGGAAGCCCAGCGCTGCGCCACCCGCGCCGTGCGGGCGTTCGACCGGACGTAGCGCCCGGTTGCACGCTGTATTGACGTGCACACCACAAAGACCACTCCAACAGAGCAACTGAGCAAACGCTGAGAATGTGACACTCGCCACAATGCCAGCGGCATGGTATCTCGCGAACTCGAACACATGTTCGGACGAAAACCGGCGCCCGAGCTGCGGATACATGATCAAGTCAAGCCGGTTCATCCGAAGGTAAAGGCGCTGAGCTGCGCGTTACAGGTTTTGGCGAACTTTTTTCACGAAAGCGGGGTGCCCCTTCGGGCGGATAGCTTGGCAGGTCGGGGGATCGGGTCGGGGGACGCGATGAGGGTCAAGGGGAGGACGAAGAGTTGAGTACGGGTACCACCCGGGAGAGAGCGCTAGTCGACACGCTGCGTGAGCGGATGGATGCGGGCAAACCGGTCCAGGCGCAGGGGGCAGCTCTACCGGGGCACATCGCACGTCTTGCGAACAACGCACTTGCCGGGGAGGCCAACGCCGACCCCCGGACGACGCCGGACCTCGCGCACGCAGCCGCCGCCGGAGATCGCGGGGCCGAGCTGCCGCTCTACGTCCGGGTAGCGACCGACCTGGAGCGGACGGCCGGACGAGTCGCCGGGGACGCGGCACTGAGCCGGGAAGATCTCCACCAGGAGGGCGCGCTCCGGCTGATCGAGGACATCCGCACGGGCATGGTCACCGAACGGTTCGGCGGGGCCGTCGGCCCGTACATCGGCCGGGCGCTTCGGCGGTACCTGGTCGACCTGGTCGACTCGCAGCGACCGGGACGGCCGCCCATCCCCGGCAGGGAACGCCGCCGGTTGCGCGAGGCCCTGAACGCCACGATGAACGCCGACGACACGTACAACACCCTCGCGGCCGTGCAGTACGCCCGCAACCACTTCGCGTGGACGCTGGGGCACTTCTGGGCCGTGCACGGCTCCGCGTTCGGCGCACCGGTGCAGTGGGGCGACTCGGCGACCTCCGCCGGACTGACGTTCGCGGAGACCACGGCCGACCCCGCAGCGACCGACGCATTCGACCGGGTGGACGACCGCATCACCGCGCACAGCATCATCGAGCACGCGGAATTGACCATGCGCGAACACGACGTCATTTCCGCAATCTTCGGTTTGCACGGGCTCGCCGCCACCACGGAGGAGACCGCCGAACTACTGGGCATGTCCACCCGCCACGTGAAGCGCCTGCGCGCATCCGCGCTGGTCAAGCTCGGACGGGCCGCGGCCGGCCTCGGGCTCGCCGACGACGAGGACCAACCAGAAGACCAACCGGCCGCCACCGTGCCCGACATCGTCCGGCAACGCACCCGCGCCACCATTCCGTGCCCCGCATAGGGCGCACCGCTCATCACCTTCTTGGGGAATAAAAATGCACATTTATCGATGCGTCAGCGACGAAGACGACTACATCGGCTTCGCCGTGTCCGGCTCGTCCGCCGTGCTCACCGTCCACGAGTCCGACTCCGACGACGGGCAGCCCGACACGGCCGAGCTGGAGTTCACCGCCCCGCAGGCACACGAGATCGCCGCGAAGCTGCGGGAGCTGTCCGCGCAGACCGGGCAGGCGGGCACCGTCGCCGGACTGTTCCTCGGGCGCACCACCGACGAACCCGGAATCCTGTTCTCCGCCTGCCTGGACGGCGGCACCTGCCGGGACGTCATCCTGTCCCACACCGACGCGGCCGACCTCGCCGACCGGCTGACCCTCACCGCCACCACGGCCGACACCGACCCGGCCGCCGACGTCCCGGCCCCGCCGTTCGCCGATCTCCTCCGGCGCGCGACCGCATTGCGCATCACGGCCACCGTGTTCGAGGTGCCCGAAGTCGACCTTTTCGACGCGGCGGAATGGGTCGCGGGCGACGTGCCCGAACCCGTCGCATGAGTTCGTCACTTCGCCGGGTCTCCCCGTGCGAACACGGCGTCACTCATCACATCAAGGAATTGCGTTCGGGTACGTCGTTCAGCGTCCGCGAGTGCCGGACGAAGGCAGGCTTCCCGCGCACTCACGTCGTCACGGACGAGCGGTACCCGGAGGCAGCCATCAAGCCGTGACCTTGGCGTGTGCACCACGAGCACCGGAATGCCGGCCGCGGACCCGGTCTTATGGTGTGCACGCCACGCGCACCCGAGGCCGGCGCCAGAACCGCTGTGTTGTGCTCACCACAAATGGCAAAGAAGTAAACACGGATCTCTCGAAAATGAAACACGGAAGGCCACGAAGGCGATAAGCTGAGAGGACATCGCAGGAATCAAGAGCAAAGGATCTATCACGTGGCACAACGTGTAGCCGTGGAAGTGCTGTGCGACATCGACGGCTCCGAGGGAGCAGCGCCAGTTGACTTCGGCCTGGACGGCGTCGAATACACCATCGACCTGTCCGAGGAGAACGCCGCCGCGCTGCGGGACGAGCTTGCCCGCTACGTCGCCGCCGCCCGGCGGGTCGGTGGCCGGAAGAACCGAGGCACCGGAGCGGCCAAGCCGCCGCAGCGCAACGGCGAAGCCAGCGAAGCCCGCGCGTGGGCGCAGGAGAACGGCATTGCAGTTGCGGCCATCGGCCGCGTGTCCGCCGAAGTGCTGGAGCAGTACCGCGCTTCGAAGGCGGAGTCAGAACCGAAGCTGTCCAGGCCCGCCGCCCGCAAGCGCACTCCGCGCAAGACGGCTGCGGCGCGGAAGTAACGCCGAAGGTCGGTCCCGAAGTGTCGTCCATGGCTGGTAGCCTGGGCGCGCTTCGGGCCGGGACGGACTTACACGCCGCTTCTAACCCGAACAGGGAAGCCCTCCACCTTCACGGGTGGGGGGCTTTTCTGTATCCGCATTTGTGTGGTGTGCACTACAAAGTAACTAATGCCCGGTTGGCGACGATATGCCGGGCGTGAACCTCACTCGACTTACCGCCGCGACTGCCGCCGCTGTCTTCGCCGCTCTGAGCCTCACCGCCTGCGGGAGCAGCGACACCCAGGCCCCGGCGTCCGCGCCCGTCCAGACGGCCACCACGGCGGCGGAACCGGCCGCCGACACCAGTACCGCTCTCGTCGACAACTTCACCGCCGCCACGAAGGGCCAGACCTGGGCCGGGAAAGTGTCAGCGGTCAAGCTGGACGGCAAGGCTGTGATCGTCTGGTCCACATTCACCAAGACCGACAAGGCCGCCACGGTCGCCGCCTGCGAAGCCGCCACGAAGGCCGCCCGGGACACGAAGACGGACTTTCAAAGCGTCGCCGTGCGCAGCGCAGATGACAGCACCCTTGCGCACCAGAACGAGAAGTACGGCCCCAAGCAGTGTGAGAACTGATTTCTTGAACCACAGAGGCCCCCTCCCCGCGCCGGGAGGGGGCCTCCTTCATAGTGGCTCCGCGTACCACGGGCGAGACTTTGACTCTTGCCGCGTCCTGTAATCAGAGACGGCCTGTAAAACAAATTTATTACGAGAGAGCCCCAAAGCGTCGGCAACTCTCACAACATCTGTGACGTATCGCAACTGACGCTTACCTAGTTCCAATTGAGAAAGCGTCGTTTGACTGAGCGTCGCCAGTTCACCAAGCTTAATCTGACTAAGTTTTTGGGCTCGACGCTCGTCGTGTACCAGCTTTCCTAGCGACTCCTTATTCGTCATGTCCGTCAAGTCCCAGCGTAAAAATCAGTGAGTTACCGAACATTCCACAATAGAAGTAGCGACGTTGCTTCAATGTGCCTGCATACGGTCGAAGCTCTTGAATAACATCCTCGCGCACGTAGTCAATTACTATTTCATAGATCCGCGTTGGCTCAACTTGCGTAAGTCGACACAGGTCGGAAAACGTAAGTCCTCCACGCTTATGAATCGCGGCAATGATTTCGCTTTTCTCGGAAGTTAGCTCGCTCACGAGCCGTTCGGCCTTTGCCTCGTGCGCTTGCCAACCGTCGAGCGTGAAACCTTCTAGAATACTTTCTAGGTGCGTCATAAGTTTTACCTAGCCAATGCGGATAGGCCCGCACGGGTGCAGTACAGATACTTGCTTGGAATCTCTGCACCCTGGCGCAATTCCATCTTTCCGTCAATCATGCCGCGTCCGCGGAGCGTAGCAACCACGGTATAAAAATCCTTCGTCTCAAGCCTCAAGGCGCGCCCAAGCTCGGCATAGGTAAGGCCCTTTTTGAGGCTCGCCAAGGCGTTTAGAATTGCTCGCTCCCGCGCAGTAAGTCTCTTACTAGTCAACTTATAATTTCCTGTTATTCAAGTTCGCCGTTGTCGCGTCGCTGAAGGCTTCGTTCGGCCTCTCCGGCAATGAATGATCCAATAGATTCAAGCTCGCTCAAAACCGTAAGCGCCTCGTCAGGTGCGCCCATTCGCATCAGAAATATTGCAGCACAGTATCTTACGGCGCTTTCCTCAGACTCCAGCAAAGGGCGCAAGATGTCTTTTACGACTCCCTCGCGGTACCATTCGGTTACTAGCGCATTGAAGCCCAGGAGGGGCACCCTGTCGGCCTCGCTGAAGTTCGGGTCGTGTGACCGACTTCGAAGTCTTGCCAGTTCGCAAAACCTCTCACGCGCCGCATTCCAGCCCTCTTCGGTCACGTACTTTCCAATCTCCCAAACCCCGAAAGCCCCGACACGATTCGCAGTGCCGGGGCCTTCGGAGCTACTTCTTATCGAGCGGGCACGGGATTTCAGCTTCGCGATTCGGCGAACATGCAATCACGTTCCAGCACGCGAACTTGCCATCGGGAAGCCAGCAATCCCAGACGGCATCTACACCGCGCGCGATTGAACCCGACGAGTACTCGTACCGAAACGCTAGGAACTGCTCATCGACGTTACCCGCGTTAGCGTCGCGAAAAGACTTGTCGAGCCAACGCGCGGCTTCTTTCGAGCTGTTCCAGGTGCCAGCGATTAACGCAGGCGATTTGAGAAGCCACCAGGCGAGGAGATACGGCGGCGTCGGGGAGTTGTAAAACACCGTACCTCCCTCGGGGCTTCGCTGCGCGCCGTTGTTAGCGCCGTTTTTGCCGCCGGTCTTGTGTCCCGCGAAGGCGTAGCCGTGCCAGTGCATGAGTCAGGCCGCGACCCCACCGAACCGGTTGTTCAGCCAGTCCTTGAGGTTCAGGAGTTCCCTTTCGGTGAAACGGACCTGCTGACCCTCCCGCTTCGTGTCGCCGACCGCGTAGGCCCCGTCCACACCGGGGATGGGCGTCACGAGCGCGCAGGATTCGGCCGTACCCGCGTCGCCGACGTTCCCGCCGCAGAGCGTCAGCGGGTCACCCTTGAGCGGAATCGAGTAGAGATCGAGCATCGTTCGGTCCTTTCTCTAAATTGACATTTCCAACCCTGCTGTTTGGCTCAACAGGGCCAACTTGCCGCCTTGCACCCAAGAAAGAGGCGGCAAGCAGGTTGATGGGCCAGAGATCAGATTGAAACTGACTCCGGGATTTCGGTGTGCTCTCTCAAGGCGTGCCGCCCGGAGGTCTGCTCGGGAATGGCGACGTACGGCCGCGCCCTTTTTGGATCTCGCTGCTCTACCGACCTCATGGGTAGGTCGCCGGAGGTAGGCGGCCAAGCTGCGACGTCCGTGCAGGTATCCATTATTTCTTTTGCGCTAGGAAAGGCGCGTTTAGTCGGCTGTTCCTCGTATGGTGGGTCAAAGTGATCGAGGAAATTTGCCTCGACGGGCGCACGGTGTACCGAGCGGGTTTTCTGCGGCTCTTGTGGTGTGCACCCCACGCCGGCCGCGGTGCTCTCTTGTGGTGCGCACGTCAGAGTCGGTCGCGTGGCAGGCTCCGAGACGACCGGTATCACCTGGGTCACCGCCGAAGCGATCTCTCGTTCTTTTTCGTCATTGAGAGCTGTTTTCAGTGCCTCGACCGACGTCGCTTCGTCGTAGTTCGTGTGCCGCCCCTTCGGCATCAACCACTCAAACAGCACCTGAGCGACTGCAATGAGTAAGCCGACCAAGGCGCGGTACGGGCTCTTGCGCGTGACCCTCGCGTACGTCGTGGCGGCGGCGAGACAGATAGCCGCGAGGATGATCACGCCCACGACGTAGAGGGCGGCGAAGTCCTCCGATCCGATCTCCCTATGCATGGCGGCTCACCTGCGACAGGGAGCCGGGCGCGCACTGCGGGGAGACCGGGGCCGCGTCGCTGTTCAGCATGGGTCCACCTCTCCGATAGGCCAACTGGGCGAGGAGGAGGCGTAGCGAGGCCATCACCCCTCTGGGTGACACCTCCCGCCCTGGCTGATCGTCCTGGGCGGGAGGTGCCTGGTAATGACCATGAACGAGGTCCGAGCGTGCGACCGGCGGTTAGTCCAGGCTGGACTAACCGCCGTAGACTGCTCGCCATGAGGCGAGTTGTGCCGCACGATTTCTGGTACCGGCCGGACGTGGCCGGGCACCTGAGCCGGTTCGACCTGCCCGCCGTCTTACAGGCGGTGACGGAGCTGCCCGGGTGGAACCAGTCTCAGCTTGCGAGCACTCTGGGATATGGCCAGTCGGGTCTAGGCAAGATCATCCGCCGGGACAACGCGCTCCGCCTCGACACGGCCCTTCAGATCGTTCACGAGCTGGGTATCCCGCCTCACTTGGTCGGTGTGGGGGGTGAACAGGAGGAGGTCGACCCGGTGGACCGTCGAGACTTTGGCCGCTTGGCTGCGGCAACGCTGGCTTCTGCCGCGATAGGTGGTCCGACGAGCGTGCAGGCGAACACGACTCCCATCCCCGGTACTCACGCAGCGGAGACCGCCGCCAAGATTCGTGCACTTACCGAGAAGTACGCAGCACTGGAACGTAAACGCGGCGGAAACTCGATTCGTCAACAGCTCGTGCGTGAAGTAAGCGTCCTCGAACCACAGGTTCGCGCCGTAGGTTACCCGGCCGCCGTTGCCGCATTCGGCGAACTGTGCGGGCTGACTGGATACGCCCACTACGACGCACAAGAGCACACTCTTGCCAGTCACTACTACTCGCTCGCACTGCAAGCCGCGCACCAAAGCGAAGCGCATCCACTTGCCGGTCAAGTCCGCGCGCTTATGAGTATGCGAGCAACTTGGAAAGACGAAGGTGACGAAGGCGCTTCCCATTGCGTTACCGCTTTGGAGACGTTGCCGAATTTGCCAGCGGTCGAGCGTGCGATGCTCATGGGGCGACAGGCCCGCGCGGAAGCACTAAAAGGCGCCAAGCAAGAGGTTTACCGACTTATTGGGACCAGTCGCGAGCTAATGGCCGATGCGGGTCCGCGCCGACCGCTCATTGCCTACTGGTCCGATACTGAGATCTACGGCAACGCAGGGATTGCCTACAAGAAGGTCGAAGATTATCCCAAGGCTGAAATCGAGCTTCGCCGCGCGATCGAAGCTGCGGGCGTAGAGGACTCCCGCGACCGTACCCTGTATCTCGGGATGTTTTCGCGCATGATGGTCACCTTGCGCCGATACGAAGAGGCCGCCGCTTCCATTGACGAGATCCTGAAGTCTTCTGTGTTGTCCAGCCGGACAACACACCAACTCCACCTGTTCATCAAGCGTGCGAAGGACGTACACGCCCGTCCGGTCGACGAAGTGAGGTATCGGATTCGCGAGCGCCTAAGCGCGGGCAAAGTCTAGTCCGGCAGGTGCTGGCCGTAGAAGGCATCGAGGAACTGACGAATGATCTCGTCGTCCTTGCCCGCTGCGAGCCACCGAGGAAGGACAACGCTCGCGGGTGCCTGGTCGTACCAGGTGTAAACCGGGCTCCCGTCGAGCAAGTCACTTCGCTGGTTCACGACGGCATCAAGGTCGCCGACACTGTGGGGCGACGTCGAGTGGACGCCTACGTGAAGGGCGAGCCATGAGGCATCCGCGCCGTCGGCGAAGGCCATGTCATCGTCTTCGACTTCGTCGCCCGCGCCTGGGTACGTCCAGTGCGATGCTTTGAGTTCGGCGACGCCGGTTCCGCTCGCGCCACGCATCAACCAGGAGTGCAGCACGTTGCCCGGCCCGGCAGGCTGCTCGATATGTTCGAACCGGCGGTCGCTCGTCATGGGCCAACCGTAGCGGCCTCGTAGACTGGCCTAGCAGGGCCGCTGACAGCCTGACACGCTTGCAACGGATTCGCCGACGCTCCGGACGGCGTCGGCCCACAGAGGGCCTGTAGCGGCCAAGTCCGCTAGCGTCGGTATCCGCAGGTCGGCTAAGGTGTCAAACGTTAGCCATTCGCGGTGTCGAGCAGCGTCACGCCGAGCTCGAGCGCGCGGTGGATCGTCGCGATCGACTCGTCGTCGTTGTCGCGGACGCCGTAGGCCTGGCTCATGCCCATGCAGCCGAGCCCCTGGGCGCCGACTTCCAGGCCGCCCAGCTTCCTGTTCTTCACGCGGAAATCTCCTCCATGCCGGGTTCCACACCGAGCACGTTGCGCTCGACCTGGGCGTAGTTTTCGATCTTGTAGTCGAGGATGTCGAGACAGCCCTGCAGCTCGGCGATCCGCTCGGCGACCGACCGGCGCTGTTCCACCAGCAGGGCCTTGCGGCGGCCCGCGCTCGCGACGCCGTGGCGGCGCAGCGACGCGTACTCGCGCATGCTCTTGATGGGCATCCCGGTGGTGCGCAGCTTGGTCAGGAACCCCAGCCAGTTGAGGTCGTCGTCCGAGTAGGCCCGGCGCCCCGCGGCGTCCCGCGCGGGCGGGTCGAGCAGTTTGATGCGCTCGTAGTACCGGAGGGTGTCGATGGACAGTCCGCTACGTCGAGCGGCTTCCGCTATCGAGTAGCTCATGAGCCGACAGTACGACCTGGAGTGCACTCCAGGTCAACTCCCGCTGCCTGGCTTGCATAACACCGTTCCGATACGCTGGGTGCATGGCGCGACCACGCACGCATGACGAAGCGCTCCGGCTCAAGCTGCTCGACCGGGCCGGCGAGCTCATCGCGGCCGACGGGCCGAAGGCGCTTTCCCTGCGCAAGCTGGCCGCCGACGCCGGGACGTCGACCACCGCCGTGTACTCGCTCTTCGGTAGCAAACCCGATCTGGTGAACGCCCTCTACACCGAGGGTTTCCGCCGCTTCGGCGCCCGGATGGCCGGGACGCCGCTGACCGGCGACGCCGTCGAGGACCTCGTCGCGCTCGGCCGCGCCTACCGCACGAGCGCGCTGGCCGACCCGCACCTCTACGGCATCATGTTCACCAAGTCGGTGCCCGGGTTCGAGCCCAACGAAGACGCCGAGAAGCTCGCCCGCAAGACGCTGGACCCGCTGGAGCAGGTGATCCGCCGGGCCGTCGCGGACGGCGTCTTCCTCGACGTCCCGCCGGAGACCGTCGCGGTCGGCTGCTGGGCCATCGTGCACGGCCTGGTGTCGCTGGAGCTGACCGGCAACCTGCCGGAGGAGTTCGACGTCACGACGTCGTACGAAGCGGCGTTGCGCGCGAACGCCTCCGGCTGGCTGCGGCCTCAAGGCAGCGGCACCGTCCCGTCGTAGACGACCGCGCCCTTCGCGTCCCGCGCTGTCACGTGGACCTTCGTCTCCAGCGAGATCTTGATGTCCTCGGGGGCCCACACGACGACCATCCCGGCCACGACGTGGGCCTCGACGCTCTTGCCGCTCCCGAAGTCGATGACCGCCGTCGCCGCGAGCCCGGGCAGGGCCACCGCCACCGGACGGCGATCCGTGGCCGGCGGGGCACCCGGCCGGCGCCCCAGGGTGTCCGCCATCAACGGGTACGCCGGCGGTGCCTGCGGCGAGGGGCCGCTCGGGAAGGCGCGGGCCCTCGTCTTCCCCGGCCGCTGGTAGTCCGGCTCGGTGGTGCAGACCACGTACCGGTCGCCGTAGCGGCCGAGGACCACGCGGTATTCGTCGGTCTCGAGCAGCGGGCCCGGCGCGTACGCCGCGGGATCGGGGATCGCCTCCAGCTCCGCCGCCGCCAGGCAGTCGCCGAGCGCCCGGCCCTCGGCGGACGTCCGGTCGGCGGTCACCGGGCGGTCGGTGACCGCGAGCAGGGGCGGGGGCGCCGCGGGCAGCGTCACCCCCGGCTGCATCGGCTTGCCGAGCGTCAGCGTCGTCCGCGCGGGGCCGGCCCGGGTCACGCCGACGAACTGGCGGGTCATCGGGGAGACGAACAGCTGCGACATGCTGCTGTCCCCGTCCTCGGTTTTCGCGTCGAGGTAGCTCCCGTCCTCGTCCGGGGCGAGGACCCCGCCGACCATCCCGGTCGCGCTGTGCAGCAGCAGCCCCGAGCGGGTGCCCGGGGCGCGGGCCGGCGTGGCGTCCGGGTCCGACAGCGTCACGGTCGTGTCGGTGGTTTCGCAGAACATCGGCTTTCCGGCGGCGGTCGCGACGACCACCGCATCCGCTTGCAGGACCTGCGTGAACACGGGCACCCAGTCCTGGCGCGGTGACACGCGGTCCTGTTTGCCCGCCGCCTGCACCGCGGCCCAGCAGCGGTCCAGCGACAAGGTCGCCACCCGCGCGTCGAGGGTGAGCGGGTTGACGGTGCGGGGCCCGGGCGTGGCAACGGGCTGGTGCCGGATCGCCTGCGTCGCGACGACCGCGCCCGCGGCCAGCACCACGACGGCCGCCGCGGCGGCGTACCAAGCACGGGACGGACGCCGTTTCCCGAGGCCACGGCGGACTTCGGCCCGCAGCCGCGCGCGGACGTCGTCCGGCAGCTCACGCCGGGGTGGCAACCGGAGTTCGGCGGTCATTTCTCCTCCAGCAGCGAGCGCAGCCGGGCGCGGGCCCGGGACAGGTGGGCGCGGACGGTGACCTCGGCGACGGACAGCAGCGCGGCCGCGTCGGCGGCGCTCAGCTCGGCGAGCAGGCACAGCTCGACGACCTCACGCTGCGCCTTCGGCAGGGTCCGGACGACCGCGACGATCTCGCGGAGCCGCCGTTCGCCGTCGAGCCGCTCGGCGACCGCGTCGGCGTGATCGGACACCACCGGCGGGTCGGGCACCTTCCGCAGCAGCCGCAGCCGTCTTCGCGCCCCGCGGTGCTCGTCGCGGGCCGCGTTGCCGGCGACGGTGTAGAGCCACGGCAGGGCGCTGTCGCGCACCAGCGTCACCTCGGCGCGGCGGCGCCAGGCGGTGAGGAAGGTGTTCGAGGTCAGGTCCTCGGCCGCGGTCCACGACCCGGTCAGCCGGTAGGCGTGGTTCCAGACGGCTTCCGCATGGCGTTCGAAGAGCTCGCTGAAGGCTGCTTCGTCGCCTTCGGACGCCCGGTTCCACAGATCCCGGTCATCCACCGGCGCCCCCGTCGCTTGGCTGGTCACACCCCTTCATGGCCGGCACCGCCGGTGGTGTTGCTACGCGGGGAAGTGCGCGTCCGTCAGATCGAGGTCTTCGTGTTCGCCGCCATCGAAGTCGGCGCTCTCGCCGAAGACCGTGTGGGAGAACTGGAACTTCCCGCCCGAGCGGATCCGGGTGAAGCGGACACTGCGCGCGAAGTGCGCCCCGGAGAAGAACGCCCCCTCGTCGAACGTCGACCGGTCGAAGTTCGCGATGTCGGTGAACTCCGCGCCGTAGAACCCCGTCCGCCGCGTGAAGTGCGAACCGCGGATGTGGACCGCGCCGACGAACCGGGCGCGGCTGAAGTCGGCGGCGGCCAGGGTGCAGCCGCTCAGCCGGAAGTCGACGAGGACGGCCCGCTGCAGGTCGACCGACATGCCCGGCCAGTAGCCCGGGTCGTCGTGGCTCAGGTGCGTCTTGAGCAGTTCCTGCGCGGCCAGCCGGACCAGCAGCTCGGGATCGGTGTCCTCGCCGAGCTCGGCGCCGGTCCGGCCGCGCAGGCCGGTTTTCGGGCCCTTGAACGGCATCCGCAGGTACGCGCACAGCACGTTGACGATCATCTGGCGCTGCTTCGGGTTGTCCTGCCCGAGCCGCTCCAGCGCGTACAGCCCGCCGAGCCGCACCGGCGCCTTGTCGCTGCCGAGCTGTTCGACGGCCTTCGTGTACAGCTCGGTGACCCGCCGCTCTTCGAGGTCCCGCTCGGTCACCGCGGCGACGCGGGTCGTCTCGGCCAGCTGCAGTTCCAGCGTGCGCTGGCGCCGCGTCGCCAGCCACAGCGCGAACACGCCGCCCGCACCCGCGCCGACGCCGAACGCCGTCTTGACCGCGTCGATCCGGACCGGCGCGTCCGGGTGCCCGGACCAGGCCAGGAACAGCCAGAGCAGGGCGCCGGTGACGACCGCGACCACGACGGCGGCGCCGGCGATCCACCGCCACTTCAGGACCGGCACCGGCTCAGACGGCGCCGTACTGGCGGTCACCCGCGTCGCCGAGGCCGGGGACGATGAAGCCCGAGTCGTTGAGGCGCTCGTCGATGCTCGCCGTGACCACGCGGACCGGCAGGCCGGTCTTCTCCAGGTGGGCCAGGCCCTCCGGCGCGGCCAGCGCGCAGATCGCGGTGACGTCGTCGGCACCGCGGTCGGTGAGCAGGCGGATCGTGTACTCCATCGAGCCGCCGGTGGCGAGCATCGGGTCGAGCACCAGCACCGGCCGGTCGGCGAGCGACTCCGGCAGCGACTCGAGGTACGGCGTCGGCTTGAGCGTCTCCTCGTCGCGCGCGAGGCCGACGAAACCCATCTGCGCGTCCGGGATCAGCTTGTGCGCCTGGTCGGCCATGCCCAGCCCGGCCCGCAGCACGGGGACGAGCAGCGGCGGCTTGGCGAGGGAGTAGCCGTCGGTGCGGGCGACCGGGGTGTGGATCCGCTGGACCTTCACCGGCACGTCGCGCGTGGCTTCGTAGACGAGCATGACGGTCAGCTCGTGCAGCGCGGCCCGGAACGCGGCGCTGTCGGTGCGCGCGTCGCGCATCGTGGAGAGCCGGGCCTTCGCGAGGGGGTGGTCGACGACGTGCACATCCATGCGGGTCAATCTAGCTGTTTCGCGAAGCTCTTCACCCAGCCGCGCTGCCAGGGTGTTTCGACGGCCCGCTCGTGGTAGTGCGCGCGCGTCCAGGCGACGGCTTCTTCGGCGGGGACACCGGAGAGGATGGCCAGGCAGGCCATGACCGTCCCGGTCCGCCCGGCACCGCCGTAGCAGGCGACTTCCACCGTCTGGGTCTTCGCCCGTTCGTGGAGGGCCTTGATCTTCTGGCGGGCGTCGGCGGGTCTGGTGGGCAGCAGGAAATCGGGCCAGGTGACCCACTCGTGCGGCCAGGTGATCCCGCCGCCGTGCTTGCGCCGCAGGCGGCTCGTCCCCAGGTAGAGCCCGAAATCGGGCGCGGGACCGTCGGGGCGTGGGCGCCGCAGCCCGCGTCCGTGCACGCGGGTGCCGTCCGGAAACTCGACCATGGGCCCAGTGTCCTCGCAGAAGATGGACACACAGAGTGGTTTTCGCCGATAAGCTGCGCCGGGTGAGCGAACTGACGCCCGACCAGATGCGGGCTTCCGACGCGGACCGTGAACGCGTCGCCCAGGTGCTGCACACCGCCCTCGCGGAGGGCCGGATCACGGTCAACGAGCTGGAAGAGCGGCTCACGACGGTCTACGCGGCCAAAACCCTCGGCGAGCTGAAGCCCGTGACGGCGGACCTGCCGGCAGCTTCGGCGGCGGTCGAGCCGGCGCCGACCCGGGCGCTGGGCTACCCGGACCAGCGCATCGGCGGCCACCCGGGCTCCCCGGTGTCGATCGGCGTGCTGTCGGGAGCGGTCCGCAAGGGCAGCTGGGTCCTGCCCCCGCAGCACAACAGCCTGGCGTTCTGGGGCGGCGCGGAGATCGACCTGCGCCAGGCCCGCTTCGCGGACAAGCACAGCACGATCACCGCGGTCGCGATCATGGGCGGCATCCAGATCACGGTCCCGGACGACATCAACGTGGACGTCACGGGCATCGGGTTGATGGGCGGCTTCGTCCTGGAGGACAAGTCGGGTGCGCCGCCCGCGCCGCCGACCGCGCCCACGGTG
Organism: Amycolatopsis sp. lyj-23; assembly: GCF_046549135.1. NCBI lineage: Bacteria > Bacillati > Actinomycetota > Actinomycetes > Pseudonocardiales > Pseudonocardiaceae > Amycolatopsis > Amycolatopsis sp. lyj-23. The sequence goes on from NZ_JAJPWN010000008.1 coordinate 385,028, forward strand.
AAGATCAACGGCCTGGCGTTCTGGGGCGGCGTGGTCGTGTACCGGAAGCCGGCGAAACGCACCGAGCCACCGCAGATCGAAGGGGCCTGACCTCGGCATTGTGACGCGTCGCGCACTCAGCGTCACAACCAACGGGGGCTCGCACTGTCGGACCCGCCGCCTAGACTCAGGCGCATGACAGCCACGACCAGCACGTCAGCGGCGCCGGCCACCCCGGCGCCGCTGGTGGACGCGACTCGCGACGACGCGAGCCTGCGCCGCTTCCTGCTCGGGCTGCCCGGAGTCGACCAGGTCGGCGTCGAGCAGCGCGCGGCGGGCCTCGGCACGCGCAGCATCAAGAAGGACGCCAAGCGGTGGGCCATCGACACCGCCATCTCCATGGTCGACCTGACCACCCTGGAGGGCGCCGACACCCGGGGCAAGGTCCGCGCGCTCGCCGCGAAGGCCGTCCGGCCCGACCCCGAGCGGCAGGACACCCCGCGCGTCGCCGCCGTCTGCGTGTACCCGGACATGGTCGCCACGGCCGTCGAAGCGCTCGAGGGCAGCGGTGTGCACGTCGCCAGCGTCGCCACCGGCTTCCCCGCCGGGCGCACTTCGCGGGACGTCAAGCTGGCCGACACCAAGATCGCCGTCGATGCCGGTGCGCACGAAGTCGACATGGTGATCGACCGCGGCGCCTTCCTCGAAGGCCGGTACATGGCCGTCTTCGAGGAGATCCAGGCCATCAAGGCCGCCTGCGGCGACGCTCACCTGAAGGTCATCCTCGAGACCGGCGAGCTGGCGACCTACGACAACGTCCGGCGCGCGTCGTGGCTGGCGCTGCTGGCCGGCGGCGACTTCATCAAGACCTCCACCGGCAAGGTCTCCCCCGCCGCGACCCTGCCCGTCACCCACATCATGCTGCAGGCCGTCCACGACTGGTACCGGCAGACCGGGCAGCTGCGCGGGGTCAAGCCCGCGGGCGGCATCCGGACGACGAAGGACGCGATCAAGTACCTGGTGGCGGTGCACGAGGTCGCCGGCGAGCAGTGGCTGACCCCGGACCTGTTCCGCTTCGGCGCGTCCAGCCTGCTCAACGACCTGCTGCTGCAGCGCCGCACCCAGGTGGACGGCCACTACAGCGGCCCCGACTACGTGACGGTGGACTGATGCCTGTTTTCGAGTACGCCCCCGCGCCCGAATCCCGGGCCATCGCGAACCTGAAGGATTCCTACAAGCCGTTCGTCAACGGCGAATTCGTCGACGGCTCGGGTGAGCCGCTCAAGACGATCAACCCGGCCACCGAGGAGGTCCTCGCCGAGGTCGGCACCGCGTCGAAGTCCGATGTGGACACCGCGGTGAAGGCCGCGCGCAAGGCGTACAACAGCGTCTGGTCGAAGATGCCGGGCACCGAACGCGCGAAGTACCTCTTCCGGATCGCGCGGCTGATCCAGGAGCGTTCGCGCGAGCTCGCCGTGCTGGAGAGCCTGGACAACGGCAAGCCGATCAAGGAGTCGCGCGACTCCGACGTCCCGACGGCGGCCGCGCACTTCTTCTACCACGCCGGCTGGGCGGACAAGCTGGAGTACGCCGGCTACGGGCCCAACCCGCGGCCGCTGGGTGTCGCGGGCCAGATCATCCCGTGGAACTTCCCGCTGCTGATGCTGGCCTGGAAGATCGCCCCGGCGCTGGCCACCGGCAACACCGTGGTCCTCAAGCCGGCCGAGACGACGCCGCTGACCGCGCTGGTGTTCGCGGAGATCTGCCAGCAGGCGGAGCTGCCGCCGGGTGTGGTGAACATCCTCCCGGGCGCGGGCGACATCGGCGCGTCGATCGTGGCGCACGCCGACGTCGACAAGATCGCCTTCACCGGCTCGACCGAGGTCGGCAAGGCGATCCAGCGCCAGGTCGCGGGCACGCCGAAGAAGCTGACCCTGGAACTGGGCGGCAAGGCGGCGAACATCGTGTTCGAGGACGCGCCGCTCGACCAGGCGATCGAGGGCATCGTCAACGGCATCTTCTTCAACCAGGGCCACGTCTGCTGCGCGGGCTCGCGGCTGCTGGTGCAGGAGTCGATCGCCGAAGAGGTGCTGGAGAAGCTGCACCACCGCGTGTCCACGTTGCGCATCGGCGACCCGCTGGACAAGAACACCGACATCGGCGCGATCAACTCGGCCGAGCAGCTGGCGAAGATCCGCGGGCTGGTCGAATCGGGTGACGCCGAAGGCGCGGAGCGCTGGACCAGTCCGTGCCCGCTCCCGGACCGCGGGTTCTTCTTCGCCCCGACGGTGTTCGCGAACGTCCACCAGTCGATGCGGATCGCCCGCGAGGAGATCTTCGGCCCGGTGCTGTCGGTGCTGACGTTCCGCACGCCGGACGAGGCCGTGGCGAAGGCGAACAACACGCCGTACGGCCTTTCGGCGGGCATCTGGACCGAAAAGGGCTCCCGGATCCTGTGGATGGCGAACCAGCTGCGCGCCGGCGTGGTCTGGGCCAACACCTTCAACCGCTTCGACCCCGCCGCCCCGTTCGGCGGCTACCAGGAATCCGGCTTCGGGCGCGAAGGCGGCCGCACCGGGCTGGAGGCGTACCTGAATGTCTGACCGGATTTCCGTCGCGAAGACGTACAAGCTGTACATCGGCGGCAAGTTCCCCCGTTCGGAGTCCGGCCGGGTGTACCCGGTGACGGACGGCAAGGGCAAGTTCCTGGCGAACGCGGCCCACGCGTCCCGCAAGGACGTCCGCGACGCGGTGGTGGCCGCGCGCAAGGCGTTCGGAGGCTGGTCTTCCGCCACCGCCTACAACCGCGGTCAGGTCCTCTACCGCGTGGCCGAGGTCCTCGAAGGCCGCCGCGACCAGTTCATCGCAGAGGTCTCGGCGTCGGAGGGCCTGGCGGCGAAGAAGGCCGAGTCCATTGTGGACGCGGCCGTCGACCGCTGGGTCTGGTACGCGGGCTGGACGGACAAGATCGCGACGGTCCTCGGCGCGGCCAACCCGGTGGCGGGCCCGTACTTCTCGTTCACGGTCCCGGAGCCGACGGGCGTGGTGGGCGTCCTGGCCCCGCAGAGCTCGTCGTTGCTGGGCCTGGTCGAGGTCCTGGCCCCGGTCCTGGCCACCGGCTCGACGGCGGTGGTGGTCTCGAGCGCCGAACGCCCGCTGCCGGCGATCACGCTGTCGGAGGTCCTGGCCACGTCGGACGTCCCGGGCGGAGTCGCGAACATCCTGACGGGCCGGGCTGCGGAACTGGGCCCGTGGCTGGCGTCCCACGGCGATGTCAACGCCCTGGACCCGACGGGAGCGGCCCCGGCGGACCGGGTGGAGCTGGCCCGCGAAGCGGCGAACACGGTGAAGCGGGTGTTGACCGTCCCGGAGGCGGAGCCGGACTGGACGCAGGCCCCGGACCTGGCCCGGCTGAGGCGGTACCTGGAGGCGAAGACGGTCTGGCACCCCCTGGGCGTCTGACCCGTCCGAACGGCGAACGCGAGACACCCACCCGGCCCGATGGTAGCGTTCCGGTCACACAGCGAAACGGGGAGTGACGCTGCATGAGCGATGACGAACGCTGGGCCTTCGAGCAGGAGTACCGGAGCTGGGACGACGAGCCGTCACCGGTCCCGGTCGGCGAACCCGCATCGGAAGATCCGGGTCTGACCGGGACCGATCCGGACGGTGTGGTCGAGGTGCTCGTCACGGCTGCAGCGGAGATCGTCGCGGTCCGGCTATCCCGAGAGTGGCGCCGGTCCCTCGATCCGCGAGTGCTCGACCAGGCCGTGCTCACCGCCGCCAACACGGCCGTGATGCGCGCTCTGGCGAGAAGCGTGGAAGACACCGAGATCGAGGTCTCGCCCGGGCCGGGCGTCCCGCCCGACGCGGACGTCGGCCCGCTGACCTCGGCCGACGTTCAGCGGTTGCTGGACAGTGTTTCGGCCGAGCTCGCCAGGTTCTCTCAACGGCTCTCGACCGTCGTCGATCAACCGGCACAGGCGGAAAGCTCGGGCGGCCACGTACATGGGGCAGCGGAACGGGGTCACTTCACGAGGCTGACCATCGATTCCTTGTGGGCCGGGCAGGCGCGGCACACGGAAATCGCCGGTGAGCTGACCGAAGTGCTCCAAAAGCTGCACTCGGCGAGCACACCGGGCGAACTGGCGGCCGGCCCCGGAGGTCCCGCGATCACGGAACTCATGGACCTGGCGCGTGATCCGCAGCTGCTCATGCGCCGCCTGGGCATGCCGGTCGGCTGACCACCGAATACCGACTGACAGGAGCGCAACGATGGATCTCAAGACCGCGGTCGCTGCCCTGCGCTCGGACGCGGGCGTGTGGGACCACGCGGGGCAAGCCGTCGACGGGCCCAAGCAGGCCATCGGCGACCTCGGCTTAGCACCGAGCGACGTGATGATGTTCGGAGTCGACAAAGGCATCGACAAGACCTACGCCAACGCCCAGCACGCGTTGATGGACATGCTCGGCCAGGCATCGGAGAACTTCCACGCCCTCGCCGGCGCATTGCGGCACGCCGCGGATCTGTACGACGAGACCGAGGCCGCTCACCAGCAGGGCATCCAGCGCGCGTCCGGTCATTGAGCCAGCGAAGGACCAGAAACTTGACGAGCACGGCGATCCAGCAGAGCACGGGGACGTTCCACGAGCTGGAACAGAAGATCCGGGAGTTCATCGACAAGGTCAACGACGCGCTGAGCTGGGTTCCCGCTTTCCTGTCCGACCTGATCCAGCCGATCAAGCAGGGCATGGCCGTCCTGCAGCAGAAGGCCAAGGAGTTCTGGGACCGGGTGAACCAGCTGATCGACCAGCCCGGCAGCCCCGACCGGCTCCACCAGGTAGCAGCCGACTGGGTGGACAAGGTCGGCAACGTGGTCGGCGATATCGCCGGTGACGTCACGCTGGACAAACTTCAGGCCAACCTGGATTGGCAGGGACGCGGCGCCGAGGCGTACAAAGCCACTGTTCCGGCTCAGGTCGGCGGCCTCAACTCCGTCAAGGACCTGGCCAACCAGCTGCGGGGCTCGCTGGACAACCTCGCGAACGGCATCGAGACCTTCTGGGTGGCCATGGGAGTCGCCGGCGGCGTCTTCCTGGTCGGGGCGACCGGGGCGATCGCCGCGGCGTGCACCGTCGTGGGCATCCCGGCCGCGATCGCGGCGATCGCCACCGCGGCCGGAGTCGCCATCGGCCTGGTGACCACGGCCATCATCTCGGTGATGTCGCTCGTGAACACCATCTCGACCGAACAAAACACCCTCACTCAGAAGGTGCACGACCTCGGCGATCAGTGGTCGAAGTCGAACGTCGGTGCCATGCAGGACAAGTCCGATTGGCACGTGATGCAGTGACCAACTCCCACCTGCCACGACAGCCGTCGGCCGGCCGGGGTTCCGCCGCCCGGCCGACGGGCGCGATCGCCGTGGCCGTTGCGCTGCTCAGCTGGGTCGCGCTCGTCTGGCTGGGCGTCGGAGCGCCGCGGCACACCCATCCGCTGGTCTACTTCGGCCTGATCTTCCTCGGCGCCGGAAGCTTCGCGGTGCTCCTCGCTGGAACGGGCGCGCTGACCGTGCACGCCCGGGCCATCGCCGGGCGGCTGACTCCGTCGTTCGTCACCGGCGTCCGGAACCTGGTTCTCGCCATGTGGTGGTGCGCGATCGTCGTCGACGTCATCGGTTGCGTGATCGTCTTCGGCACCGCAGGGCGTGGGGGGACCGCGGGGCTCGGGGCAGCCCTGGCGCTCGCGGTGCCGCTCATCGCCGTGCTGACGGTGGCGGTGGGCGCGCTGACGTCATTCGCCGTGCGCCGAAGCTACCGGTTCTAGCTCATCGTCACCGAGAAGTCCGACAGCGTGAACCGCGCCTTCCCGCCCCCGGTCGAGCAGAACTCGATCCCGTAGCCGATCTGGTTCACCGTCGGGTTCGCCGGGACCAGGCCCTTGCCGATCGCCCACGCGATCATCGCCTTCAGGTCCACGCTCCCCGAATACTGCGTGGCGCGGGACACGAACGCCACGTACCCCTCGTCGTCCGCCCAGACGTCGTACGTCAGACCTCCCGCCGTGTACGTCGTCAGCTTGTCGCCCGAGGGGACCTGCTTGCTGTTCTCCGTCCAAACCATCACCTCGGTGACGCCCTTGCCGTTGCCGACGCCGTTCAGCCACAGGTCGTACGCCACGTCGTAGACGCCCGTGCCCGGGCCGCGGCCGGCGAACGTCGACTTGATCACCGAATAGTCGTTGAACGGCTTCCCGTTCTGGTTGTTGATGTCCTTGTGCACGTTCGGATAGGTTTTCACCGACGTCGAATCGGGTTGAGTGGAATCGACGTACCAGTTGTCGTACGCGCACGCGCGCAGCGTTTCCGGGCCCGCTTCCCCGGCGTTCCACATGTTGTTGTGGACGTAGTAACCGCCGTCAGACCAGCCGCCGTCGGGGTCGCTCGTGGTGAACTCCGGGCTGCGGCAGCCCCGCACCGGCGTGGCCGACGGCGGCACCGGAGCCGACGAAGGCGCAGGTCGGGCGCTTGAAGACGACGACGGCGGCGCCGACGAAGCCACAGAAGGCGGAACGGCAGAAGACGCGGCGACCGGCAGCGGCGAGGGCGCTGCCGCCACGCCGTCGACGGGCGCGCCGCCGCACCCGGCGAGCACCGGGAAGGAAATCGCCAACAACACGGCCAGCATTCTTCGTCGCATTTTCCCGCCCGCAGCTGCAATTTCCGGCAGAACGAGGCGGAACCCTAACACGGAAATCCGCGGAATCAGTCCGGGTCGAGGTCGTGGGACGTGATCGGCCGGCCGGGCAGCGGTGTGCCCGGCCGGGCGCTGAGGCCGTCGATCATGATGCCGACGCACCGGCGGGCCGCCATCTCGGCCACCTCCGGCGACTTCGCCCGCATCTGGCGCAGCAGCGTCGCGAACAGGATCGCGATGTCACCCGCCCCGACGTCGTCGCGGAGCTTGCCCTCGGCCTTGGCGCCGTCGACGAAGCGGTCGAGGACCGCCAGGATCTCGTCGCGCAGCCGGCGGACCTGCGGGTCGTTCTTGAGGATCACCAGCGCCCGGTGCGACACCATCGCCAGCTGCACGCTCAGCTGCAGCTCCACCGACTGCCGCAGCAGCCGCTCCAGCGCGCGCCACGACGACGTCTCCTCCGCGGCGATCACGCGCGCGTCGATCAGCACCCGCTCGAAGTTGTCCATGGCGACCGCGCGGACCAGCGCGTCGCGGTCCGGGAACCGGCGGTAGAGCGTGCCGACGCCGACGCCGGCCGCGCGGGCGATCTCCTCCATCGGTACCTCGGGACCGGACACGGCGAAGATGTGCTTCGCGGCGGCCAGGATCTGGTCGCGGTTGCGCCGCGCATCCGCCCGCAGGCTGGTCTCGGGGTCTGCCGTCATGCCGTTCGCCTTCCGCTGAATCGCGCGGGGTGATTCTCGCATGGTCAACCGGCCACCCACTCCCCCCGCGATCGGGTAGTCGGCATCTAGTGGACGACTTCCTTCCGCTTCGGTACCTTGGAGCAGAGAACCGGAATGTAATCCTCCGCATACTTTCCGTCCGATTTAGGGGGTCCGAAATGACCGAAGTGGCCGAACCTGCGACGCGGGACGACACCTTCCCGCTGCTCCGCTCGTGCCCGTTCGCCCCGCCGCCGGCGTACGAAGAGCTGCGCGAGGCCGGGCCGGTCCACCGCGTCACGCTGCAGTCCGGCCAGGAGGCGTGGGCGGTGACGCGGCTGGAGGACGTCCGGACCGTGCTGAACGACCCGCGGTTCAGCTCCGACCGGTTCAACCCCGGCTTCCCGATCCTGACGAGGCAGGGCCGCCCGCAGCGCCGCCGCTTCACCGCGTCGCTGATCAACATGGACCCCCCGGAGCACGGCGCCGCCCGCCGCGAGGTCGTCGGCGAGTTCACCGTCAAGCGGATGAAGGCGCTGCAGCCGCGGATCCAGCAGATCGTCGACGAGCACATCGACGCGATCCTGGCCGGCCCGAAGCCCGCCGACCTGGTCTCGGCGCTGAGCCTGCCCGTGCCGTCCCTGGTCATCTGCGAGCAGCTCGGCGTGCCGTACGCCGACCACGACTTCTTCCAGTCGCGCAGCTCCACCCTGCTGAACCGGGAAGTGACGCAGGAAGCGCGGATGCAGGCCGTCGAGGAGATGCAGAACTACCTCGACGAGCTGGTCTCGGCGAAGGAGGCCGACCCCACCGACGACCTGCTCGGCCGCCAGATCCTCAAGCAGCGCGAAGAGCACGGTGACGTCGCGCACGACGAGCTCGTCTCGCTGGCCTTCCTGCTGCTCCTCGCCGGGCACGAGACGACGGCGAACATGATCTCGCTGGGCACCGTGGCGCTGCTGGAGAACCCGGACCAGCTCGCGATCATCAAGAACGACCCGGGCAAGACGCTCGACGCCGTCGAGGAGCTGCTGCGGTACTTCACCATCGCCGAATTCGCGACCTCGCGCGTCGCCACGGAGGACGTCGAGATCGGCGGCCAGGTCATCCGCGCGGGCGAAGGCGTGCTCGGCCTCAGCTACTCCGGCAACCGCGATGCGACGGCGTTCGAGAACCCCGACGCCCTCGACCTCGAGCGTGGCGCGCGCCACCACGTCGCCTTCGGCTTCGGGCCGCACCAGTGCCTCGGCCAGAACCTGGCCCGGATGGAACTGCAGATCGTCTTCGACACGCTCTTCCGCCGCATCCCGGACCTCAAGCTGGCCGCACCGGCGGACCAGCTGCCGTACAAGCACGACTCCTCGATCTTCGGCCTCTACTGCCTGCCCGTGACCTGGTGAAGGGGGACGCCATGACGACCGTCGAAGAGCGCGAATTCCCGATGACCCGCACGTGCCCGTTCGCGCCGCCGCCGGCGTACGAGGAGATCCGCGAAGGCGAGCCCGTCTCGCGGGTCCGGCTGCCCGACGGCGGCCACGCCTGGGCGGTCACCCGGCACGAGGACGTCCGGACCGTGCTGAACGACCGGCGCTTCAGCGCCGACCGGCAGCACCCGGACTTCCCGCAGCTGGTCAAGGGCGGGTTCCGGCGCCAAGGCGACGAGCGCACGATGATCACCATGGACGCGCCGGAGCACGGCCCGGCCCGCAAGGCCGTGCTCGGCGAGTTCACCGTGCGCCGGATGGAGGCGCTGCGGCCGCGCATCCAGGAGATCGTCGACAGCCGGATCGACGCGCTGCTGGCCGGCCCGAAGCCCGGTGACCTGGTCGAGGCGCTGGCGCTGCCGGTGCCGTCGCTGGTCATCTGCGAGATGCTCGGCGTCCCGTACGCCGACCACGACTTCTTCCAGGTCCACACGGCGCAGATGCTCAAGCGCGCGACTCCCCCGGAGGAGCGGCGGGCGGCGTTCGAGACCATCCGCGGGTACATGGCGGACCTCATCGCCGAGAAGGAGGCGAACCCGCCGGACGACCTGCTCGGCCGGCAGATCGTCAAGCTCCGCGAAGAGGGCACCTACCGGCGGGAGTCGCTCGCCGCGACGGGCTTCCTGCTGCTGGTGGCGGGCCACGAGACGACGGCGAACATGATCTCGCTGTCCACCGTCGCCTTCCTGCGCAACCCGGAGCAGCTCGCGGTGATCAAGGCGGACCCGGGCAAGACGCTCGACGCCGTCGAGGAGATGCTGCGGTACTGGACGATCGTCGACGCGGCCACGGCACGCCTGTGCGTCGAGGACATCGAGGTCGGCGGGCAGCTGATCCGCGCCGGCGAGGGGGTCCTGGCGCTGGGGTACGCGGCGAACCGCGATCCGCGCGCGTTCGACGACCCGGACACGCTCGACATCGAGCGCGGCGCGCGCCACCACGTCGCCTTCGGGTTCGGCCCGCACCAGTGCCTCGGCCAGAACCTGGCCCGGATGGAACTGCAGATCGTCTTCGACACGCTCTTCCGCCGGATCCCGCAGCTGGCGCTGGCCGCGCCGGTCGACGACCTGCCGTTCAAGGACGACGCGAACATCTACGGCCTGTACCGGCTGCCGGTGACCTGGTAGAGACGAACTGCCAAACCACCACAGGAGAAGAGGACCATGAAGATCATCGCGGACACCGGCAAGTGCGTCGGCGCCGGTCAGTGCGTACTCACCGAGCCCTCGCTGTTCGACCAGAGCGAGGAGGACGGCACGGTCATCGTGCTCGACGACCAGCCCGAGGGTGAGCTGGTCGAAAAGGCGCGTGAAGCGGTGCACGTCTGCCCGAGCCAGGCCCTCTCGCTCCAGGACTGACCGCGCGAAGGCCACCTCGAGCCCGCTCGAGGTGGCCTTCGGCGTTGCTGGACCGCGCACCGCTCACCGAAGCGATGCTGATCACCGACCCGGCGGCCGCGGTCCTGGCCGCCAAACCCCGTGATGTCCCGCTGATCACGCATGATGCCCCTCCAGTCACGCGAGTTCCGCGCCCAATCACACGAGTCCCGCTTCCGATCACGCGACTTCCGCCTCTGATCACGCGAGATCCGGTTACTCCCCCGGGCGTACTTCCGCCCCCCGCGGCGTACTCCGGCGGGCGCAAACCCGGTCCCGGCGGGTCCGGGACGAAACCCGGGTCGCGCCCGATGTGCCCGCGCCGCCGCCCGGCGAGCCTGGGTCCCGTGAAGACTTCTCCCCGCTGGCGGCAGTCCGTGGTGTGGCTGCACGTCGTTTCCTCGGTCGCCTGGATGAGCCAGGCCCTCGCGCTCGTCGTGCTCATGTCGGCGGGCGCGCCCGCGATGGCCGACCGCCTCGATTCCGTCCTGCTCGCCCCCATGGCCAACGTCTCCGCGTTCACCGGCCTCCTGCTCGCCGGCGCGACCGCGTGGGGCTACCTCCGGCACTGGTGGGTGCTCACGAAGTTCGCCCTGACGCTGATCCAGCTCTACGCCGGGATCTTCCTGCTGTCGCCCGCGTTGCGCGAGTCGGCGGACACCGGTGCCGTCGCTTGGCCGCAGGTCGCCGGCGCGGCGCTGATGGCGAGCGCCCTCGCGTTCCAAGCCTGGCTGTCGGTCGCGAAACCGGGTCGCAAGACGCCGTGGTCACCCGCCGCGAAGCCACCGACCGCACCCACCTGGGTGTTCGTGGCCGGGATCGCCGCACCGGCGTTCGACGTCACCGCCGGCCTGCTGCTCGGCTACCCGCTCCCCGCGCTGGAGCTGGTCACACTGGGCGTGCTCGCGCTTGAGCGGCGACGACGTCATCGCCGTGCTCGGCGGCCCAGCGCCCGAAGCCCTCGATCGGCGCCAGCAGCGTCGAGCCCAGGTGCGTAAGCGCGTACGCGCCCTCGCGACGCTCGACGAGACCGTCGGATTCCAGGCGCCGCACGGTTTCCGTGAGCACCTTCGCGCTGATGCCGCCGATGGTCCGCCGCAGGTCGACGTGCCGCCGCGGCCCGTCGCGCAACGCCCACAGCACCACCGGGTTCCACGTGTTGGCGACCAGGTCGAACGCGAGCCGCGTCCGGCAGTCGGCGAGGAAGTCCATGGTTACCGTTCGGTTCCTTCCCGGGTCCTTAACGTCGTGCTGGTACCAGCCAAGCACGAGGAGGACGCATGCGGATCGGGATCTTCGGCACGGGCGGGATGGCGGACGCGCTCGGCACGCAGTGGGCCCGGGCGGGCCACGAGCTGATGGTGAGCGGCCGTTCGGACCCCGCCGCCTTGGCCGGGCGGCTCGGCGCCGCGACCGGATCGTGGCGGGAGACGGCCGCGTTCGGGGACGTGCTGCTCCTGGCCGTCCCCGCGGCAGCCATCGGCGAAGTGCTCGCCGGGGCGGGCCCGCTCGCCGGGAAGGTGCTGGTGGACTGCAGCAACGACCCCGGCCTGACGGGGACCCCGGTGGCGTCGCGGATCGCCACGGACGCCCACGTCGTCAAGGCGTTCAACCTGGCCCACGTCGACGTCTGGCGGCTGACCCCACCGGTGTTCGGCGGCCGTCCCCTGTCGGTGCCGCTGTGCGGCGACGACCCGGCGGCGCTGGCCGCGGTGAGCACGCTGGTCCGGGACATCGGCGCCCGGCCGGTGCCCGCGGGCGGCCTGGACCAGGCGGCCCTGCTGGAGGCCACGGCGGCGTTCGCCATCAGGCTGTGGTTCGCGGGCGAAGACGCCCAGGCGATCCTCACGCCACTGGCTTGACGCCGGGCGGTCAGTGCGCGCCGACCTCGGTCACGTGCACGACCGCCATCCCGGCTTCGTCCGACGCGGCCAGGTCGACCTCGGCGCTGATGCCCCAGTCGTGGTCGCCCGCCGGGTCGTCGAAGATCTGGCGCACCTTCCAGACGTCCGGCTGCTGGTCGATCATGAGCAGCTGCGGGCCGCGCGCGTCCGGGCCGGTGCCCAGCGTCTCGTACTCCTCGAAGTAGTCCTCGATCGCTTCCTGCCACGCGTCCGCGTCCCAGCCCGAGTCCGCGTCCAGCTCGCCGAGCGGGAACCACGCCCGCCGCGCGAAGAGCTCGACCCGGCGGAACAGCTCGTTGCGGACCAGGACGCGGAAGGCGCGCTCGTTGCGGGTGACGCCCGGCGGCGGCTCCGGCGGCCGGTGCGACACCGGGCCCTCTTCGGTCGGGTGGCGCAGCGCCTCCCACTCGTCGAGCAGGCTGGAGTCGACCTGCCGGACGAGCTCGCCGAGCCACTCGATGAGGTCCTGCAGCGGCTCGGTCTTGGCCTCGTCCGGGACCGTGTGGCGCAGAGCGTCGTAGACGTCCGCGAGGTAGCGCAGCACCAGCCCCTCGGACCGGGCCAGCTGGTAGAAGCCGATGTACTCCACGAAGTTCATCGCCCGCTCGTACATGTCCCGCACGACCGACTTCGGCGACAGCTCGTAGTCGGCGACCCACGGGTGGCCCTGCCGGTAGCTGTGGAAGGCCCCCTGCAGCAGCTCCTCGAGCGGCTTCGGGTAGCTGATGTTCTCGAGCAGTTCCATCCGCTCGTCGTACTCGATGCCCTCGGCCTTCATCGCCTGCACGGCCTCGCCGCGCGCCTTGAACTGCTGCTGCGAGAGCACCGGCCGCGGGTTGTCCACTGTGGATTCCACAACGGACACGACGTCGAGCGCGTAGCTCGGCGACTCGAGGTCGAACAGCTCGATCGCGGCCAGTGCGAACGGCGAAAGCGGCTGGTTGAGCGCGAAGTCGAACTGCAGGTCGACGGTGAGCCGGATGATCCGGCCCTGGTCGTCCGGTTCGGACAGTCGTTCGACGACGCTGGCGGCGAGCAGCGCGCGGTAGATCGCGATGGCGCGCAGGATGAGCTTGCGCTGCGAGGCACGGTCTTCGTGGTTGTCCTCGAGCAGGTGCCGCATCGAGTCGAAGGCGTTGCCCGGCCGCGAGATCACGTTCAGCAGCATCGAGTGCGTGACCTTGAAGCTGGACGTCAGCGGCTCGGGGTCGGCCGCGATGAGGCGCTCGAACGTGCTCTCGGTCCAGTTAACGAACCCCTCCGGGGCCTTCTTCCGGACGATCTTCTTTTTCTTCTTCGGGTCGTCGCCCGCCTTCTCGAGGGCCTTGGCGTTTTCGACGACGTGGTCGGGCGCCTGCACGACGACGTAGCCGTCGGTGTCGTACCCCGCGCGCCCGGCCCGGCCGGCGATCTGGTGGAACTCGCGCGCCTTGAGGTGCCGCTGGCGGACGCCGTCGTACTTCGTCAGCGCGGAGAACACGACGGTCCGGATCGGGACGTTGATGCCGACGCCGAGGGTGTCGGTCCCGCAGATCACCTTGAGCAGTCCGGACTGGGCCAGGGTCTCGACCAGCCGGCGGTACTTCGGCAGCATTCCGGCGTGGTGGACGCCGATGCCGTGGCGGACCAGCCGGGAGAGCGTCTTGCCGAAGCCGGCGGAGAACCGGAAGTCGCCGATCAGCTCGGCGATGGCGTCCTTCTCGGCCTTCGACGTGACGTTGATGCTCATCAGCGTCTGCGCCCGCTCGATGGCCGCGGCCTGGGAGAAGTGGACGACGTAGACGGGCGCTTGACCGCCGTTCAACAGCTCGGACATCGTCTCGTGCAGCGGCGTCAGCGCGTACCGGAAGGTGAGCGGGACCGGGCGCTGCGCCGACGTGACGACCGCGGTCGGCTTGCCGGTGCGGCGGGTGAGGTCCTTCTCGAAGAAGGACACGTCGCCCAGGGTCGCCGACATCAGGACGAACTGGGCCTTGGGCAGTTCCAGCAGCGGCACCTGCCAGGCCCAGCCGCGGTCGGGCTCGGAGTAGAAGTGGAACTCGTCGGCCACGACCTGCCCGACCGGGGCGTCGGCACCGAAGCGCAACGCGATGTTCGCCAGGATTTCGGCGGTGCAGCAGATGATGGGGGCGTCCGCGTTGACGCTGGAGTCGCCGGTCATCATCCCGACGTTGTCGGCGCCGAAGATGTCGATGAGCTGGAAGAACTTCTCCGAGACGAGGGCCTTGATGGGCGCGGTGTAGTAGCTGCGGCGGCCCTGGGCGAGCGCGGTGAAGTGCGCGCCGACGGCGACGAGGCTCTTCCCGGAGCCGGTCGGCGTCGAGAGGATGACGTTCGAGCCGGAGACGACCTCCATCACCGCCTCCTCCTGCGCCGGGTACAGCTCGATACCCCGTTCGGCCGTCCAGGTGGTGAAGGCTTCGAAGAGCGCGTCGGGGTCGGGATCCGCAGGCAGGAGGTCTGTGAGAGTCATCAGGCGTCCATCGTGCCATCCGCTCGTCGCAAAGTCGGCAGGGGCGATCGCATCGCGAGTGCGAAACCCGTAGGCTTCGCGGTACCGCGCGTGGACTGGGTGATACTTCCCATCACGCGCGCACACGGGCGGTACTCCGGAGGGCTTAGGAATGGCACAGGACATCATCCCGATCGAACTCGGCCTGCCGCAGGGCGACGTCGTCACCCTGTGGGCGCCGCGCTGGCGGGAAGACGGCGAGGAGTGGGAAGCGTTCCTCGGCGACGAGGACGACCTGTACGCCTTCGCCGACGCCGCCCACCTGGCCGCTTTCGTGCGCACGTCCGAGCGGCACGACCTGCTCGACCACCCGGCGTGGGACGCGGTGCCGTCGCTGAACGTGCCCGAGCTGATCCCGGACGAGGACCACACGTACGACCTCGTCGGCGTGCCGGAGCTGGTCGCCGAGGAGCCGGACGTCTGGCACATCGCGGAGCTGGCGGAGATCGTCGGCATCGTGCGCTCGCTCGCCGACGTCTGCGACCTCGAGGAGGTCCACGAGATCCTCGACTCGACCGAGGGTTTCTCGCTGCTCGACCAGGGGACGCTGCCGTTCACCGGGAGCGTCGGCGTGCAGGTGTGGAACGACCTGTCCGAGACGGTGTCGCAGAAGTGGGACACCGTGCTCGACGCGATCGACGGCCTGGTCACCCAGCCGGAGGTCGACGAGAAGGTGCTGGAGCAGACGGCCGAGGAGCTGGCCGCGTTCCACGAGGAGTCCGCCGAGGCCGAGGCCGGCGCCGAGGGCGAAGAGGACCTCGAGGCGCTGTCTTCGGAAGACGACGACGACCCGATCGAGGAAGAAGAAGGCCCGGTCGGGTTCTGGGCCGAGGTCGGCATCGACCCGATCAAGATCATCACGTCCGGCGCGGAGTACTACACGCTGCGCTGCTACCTCGACGACGCCCCGGTGTTCCTGGGCAGCGAGGGCGAGATCGACGTGTTCACGTCGACGGGCGCGCTGGCCCGCGCCCTGGCGGACGGCAAGGAGCTGGCCGACACGGACCTCGCGGACGTGTCCACGTGGGACGAGGTCCTGGCCAAGGCCACGGCGGGCGAGCTCGAGATCGAGGTCGACCCGGAGAACACCTACGTGCTGACGGGCCTGGACGCGGACATCGCGGAAGGGCCGGAGGCGATCGACCCGACGCAGCTGGAGCTGGCGGTCGAGCTGATCACGGACGCCGCGGAGTGGGCGGGCGACGACTCGGCCGAGACGGCACTGGCGGGCAACGAAAGCCTGGGCTGGCTGGTGTCGTTCGTCCTGCGCCCGGACCCGTCCCGCCTGGAGCCGTCGGCCCCGTTCGACGCCGAGCAGAGCGCGTGGCGGAAGCTCGTCGAAACTTTCGAGAACCGCCTGACGGTGGCTTGATCGTTCTTCCGAAGGCCGCCTCCCGTGGTTGGGGAGGCGGCCTTCGCCATGTCTGAGGTCCGTCGATCCTCCAGCCGACCGTCTGGGTACGCAGCCCGACCGTCTGGGTACGCAGCCCGACCGTCTGGGTACGCAGCCCGACCGTCTGGGTGCGCAGGCCGACCGTCCAGGCACGCCGACCGGCCCTCCAGGTACGCAGCCGACCCTCCACGTACGCAAGTCGACCATCCCGGTTACGCAGGCCGACCGATCCACACCCCAGGTGGAATGTGGACAACCCGGCCGAGCGTGCCTCTCGTCGGCGGGTTTCTGTCACCGGCGGCCGATACGCTGGAGACGGGGGGCGCCCCCGCGGGCTGCGGGTTCGATTCGCGCGTGCAGCAGGCGGCTGACCCGCGTACCTCGACGGTCAGCCCGCGTGCCTCGACGGTCGCTTGCGTACCTCGACAGTCGGCTCGCGTACTCAGACGGTCGGCTCGCGCACCCAGACAGTCGGCTCGCGTACCTGGAGGGTCGGCTCGCGTACCGGAACGGTCGACCGGCGTACCCCGCGGGTCGGTCCGTGCTCAGCCGGGCATCTCGCGTGACTGGGCGGGCATCTCGCGTGATCCGGCGGGCATCTTGCGTGATTGGGCGGGCATCACGGCTGTGGGTGCTCTGCGCCGGTCGGGACCACCGCCACCGCCAGCGCCGGGAACACCGCCGCGACGCAGAACGCGAGTGCGTACCTGCTGTCGCCGATCACCAGGCCCAGCAGGGGCGGGGTCAGCGAGGCCGCGATGTTCTGGCCCGTGTTCTGGGTGCCCATCGCGCGTCCGGACCACGCCAAGCCCGCCAGCTCCGCCGACGCCGTGAAGCCCAGGCCGTTGTCCGCCACCGTGATCACCCCCGCCAACGCCAGCGCCAGCAGCACCAGCCACGGCCAAGACGCGTCGCCGAGCGCCACCAGGAGCATGACGAGACAGCTGGCCACCGCCAGCACCCGCATCGGGCGCAGGCGGCTGCCCGCCCGGTCCGACCACCAGCCCGACCCGAGCCGCCCCAGTGCGCCCAGCACCTGGACCACCGCCAGGTACCAGCCCGCCGACAACGCGCTCCAGTGCTGCACCGACACCAGGTACACCGGCGCGAACGCCGTCACCGCGAACTGCGGCACCACCAGCAGCGCGCTCGCCCCGTGCACCCGCCACAGCGCCGCGTGCCGGTACGGCGACGGCGGCTTCTCGCCGGAGACCGGGCGGGGCGGCCGGGGCGGGTCCGTCACCAGCCACGCCACCAGCAGCGCGACACCGATCGCCAGCCCGGCCGGCAGCAGGATCGCCGCCCGGAAGCCGAAGTGCGCGGCCAGCGGCGGCAGGCCCAGCGCGGCTACGCCCACGCCCAGCGGCTGGGCCGTCTGGCGGATCCCCATCGCCACGCCCCGCTCGGACTTCGCGAACCAGCCCATCACGACGCGACCGCTCGCCGCGTTCACCGAAGCCGTACAGGCGCCGGCCGCCAAGAACACCCCAAAGAGGAGCCCGACCGGGTGATTTCCTATCCCGGCGTACACCAGGAGTAACCCCGACGCACCCAGGCCGAGGGCCATGACGAGCCGCTCTCCGTAACGGTCCGCAGCCGCGCCCCACACGATCAGGGTGAACAACAGCCCGATGCTGGGCGCCGCGACGACCGTGCCGGCTTCGGCCAGCGTCAGCCCCTCGGCGGCCCGCATGGCCGGGACCAGGAACGGGATGCCGTAGAGGAACGAGCAGCTCGCCGTCTGCGCCGCGAGCCCGAGCGCGAGGATGAGCCATCGCCGTCGACTGACCTGCTGCCCGCTCGCGACCTGCACCATCTTCGCCACCGTCTCAAAATATGAGAAATATTTCCTACATGGTGAACAATAGTTGGCATGGCTAAGGACCGCAAGCAGGTTGCGGTCCGAAGCGGGGGAGGTCAGGCGAGCGCGGCGTACCCGGGCTTGATGACGTCGTCGATCAGCGCGAGCCGGGCGTCGAAATCGATGAACGCGGATTTCATCGCGTTGATGGTGAACCAGCGGAAGTCGTCGAGACCATAGCCGAACGTCTCGTGCAGCGCGGCGAATTCGCTGGTCATCGTGCATCCGCTCATCAGCCGGTTGTCCGTGTTCACGGTCACCCGGAAGCGCAGCTTGGCGAGCAGCCCGATGGGGTGCTCGGCGATCGAGCGGACCGTGCCTGTTTGGACGTTCGACGTCGGGCAGATCTCCAGGGGGATGCGGCGGTCGCGGACATAGGCCGCCAACCGTCCAAGGTGGACCGTGCCGTCCGCGTCGGTCTTGATGTCCTCGGCGATGCGCACGCCGTGCCCGAGCCGCTCGGCGCCGCAGTGCTGAATCGCTTCCCAAATGGACGGCAAACCGAATGCTTCACCCGCGTGAATGGTGAAGTGCGCATTGTTCTGACGCAGGTATTCGAACGCGTCGAGATTGCGGGTCGGCGGGAATCCGTCCTCGGGACCGGCGATGTCGAACCCCGCGACGCCGGCGTCGCGGTAGCGGACGGCCAGGTTCGCGATCTCGAGCGCCCGGGCGTGCTGGCGCATCGCGCAGAGCAACGTCGCGACGCGGATGGTGCCGCCGTTCGCGGCCACCCGCCGGGTGCCCTCCGTGAACCCCGCCTGCACAGCCTCGACCACCGCATCGAGTGACAGACCGCGTTCGACGAACAACTCCGGTGCGTAGCGCACCTCGGCGTAGACGACGCCGTCGGCGGCCAGGTCCTCCACCGCCTCCGCGGCCACCCTGACCAGCGCATCCTCGGTCTGCATCACCCCGCAGGTGTGCGCGAACGTCTCCAGGTAGGAAACGAGGGAGCCGGAGTCGGCCGCACGGCGGAACCAGTTGCCCAGGTCGGCCGGGTCCGTGGTGGGCAGACCGGCATAGCCGGTCTCTTCGGCGAGCTCGGCGACGGTCGCCGGGCGCAGGCCGCCGTCGAGGTGGTCGTGCAGCAGCACCTTGGGCGCGCGGCGGAGTGTCTCGGTGGGCAGAACAGGGCTTTCGTCAGGCATCCCCCAACGGTAACCTCGTTGTCATTCCCCTACATGGCCGTAACTCTCCGGCTCGGGCTAACCCTCAGCGTCGAGGATCACGTCCCGAATCGGCCATCCGGGGGCGGCCTCCGCAATAGCCTCTTCACGGGGGCCATACAGACAGCAATTTTTGCAATCGATAAGCTTCGTGGCACGTCCCTCCATTTCCCCGCCGACGAAGGACACACAGCAGTGACCACTGACAACCACATTGCCGCCCCGTCCTTCGACCGGATGCGCAACATGCTGGTGCGCGCGGCCGAAGTGCGTGAGAGCGAGCAGCAGCAGATCTTCGACGCGCTCGACGACATCTACGCCCGCCTCGCGCCGGTGGACTCGCTGGGCGCGGTCCGCAAGCGGCTGTCCGAAATGCCCGACCGCACCGAGACCAGCGTCCTCGCCGAGCGCCTGGACGAGACGATGTCGCGCCTCGAGGCCCAGGACGCGGCGATCGCCGCCCTGACCCGCGCCGTCGAGAGCATCGTCGACAAGCTCGCCAAGCCCTTCGCGCAGCTCGACGGCCGCCTCGACGGCGTCGCCGCGCGCTTCGAGGGCGTCGCGGGCCGGATGGACGGGCTCGAGGACAAGCTCCAGAACATCCACCGCCGGCTCGACGAGCTGGGCGGCCACCTCGACAAGCAGGACGCGAAGCTCGACTCGCTGCCGCAGTCGGTGCACGGCCCGGTCCGCGAGCGGATCGAGCAGGCCGAGTCGACGCTGCGCGACCGGGTCGACCACGCCGACCACGAGCTGCGCGGCAAGGTCGACGAGCTCAGCCGCGTCACGCAGGAGCGGGTCGGCGAGCTGGGCCGCACGACGCACGAGCGGATCGACGCCAACACCGAGGCGCTCAAGGTCGCGCTGACCGAGACCGGCGAGATGATCGACGCGTCCGACCGGCTGGAGAACCTGGGCAACCGGCTCGAGACGGTCACCACCCGCCTGGACGACCTGGCCGGCCGCCTCGACAAGGTCGAGGACGGCTTCCTGTCCGGCATCGGCGACCTCGACGGCGCGCTCAAGGCGGGGCTGTCGAAGGTCGAGGGCACGCTGTCGAAGCAGCCGGACACCGACTCGGTCGACTCGCTGGTCCGCCGGAGCAACGACGAGAGCGTCCGCCGCATCGGCGGCCAGCTCGACGAGGCGATGGCGACCTTCGCGGAGCTGATGCTCGGCGGCGGCCCGGCCGTCCAGCAGATCGCCCCGCCCCCGCCGGCCCCGCGCCAGCCGCGCCGCAGCTCGCGCAACGGCCGCGCGCCGAAGCCGGCCGACGGGAAGGCCAAGGCCGAAGGCGCCGAAGAAGCCACGGAGTAAGCACGCCACACGAGAAGCCCCCGCCGGGATCCGGCGGGGGCTTCTTCGTGCTCGGAGGGGAGGGCGGGCCTCCGCCCCCCGTCTTCCAGCTCACCGAGCACCACCGACAGTTTCGGGTGGCTCCGGCGGCTCCATCGACGCCGGGTCACTCGATGGGGTGATCATCTTCGCGACGCTCGTCACACCCCGGCTAGCCGCGGATGGTCTCCACGACGATCGGGCCCGGTTCAGGTGCCGAGTCAGCGATCACGAAGCCGCCTTCGAAGGCCGCGAGGGCCGCCGGGACCGCGTCCGGTGTGTCCGTGTGCAGCTCCAGGAGCGGGTCACCGGCCGAGACCCGGTCGCCGGGCTTGGCCAGGCACAGGATGCCCGCCGCCGCCTGGACCGGGTCCTCCTTGCGGGCCCGGCCCGCGCCCAGCCGCCACGCCGCGACCCCCACCGCGTACGCGTCCAGCGAAGCCAGCACGCCGGAAGAAGGCGCCTCGACGACGTGGACGTGCGAAGGCGTGGGCAACGCGGCCGCCGGGTCGCCGCCCTGGGCCGAGATCATCCGGCACCAGACCTCGTACGCCTCCCCCGAAGCCAGCACCGCGGCCGGGTCCACGTCGAGACCGGCCAGAGCCAGCATCTCCCGCGCCAGCGCCACCGTCAGCGACACCACGTCCGCAGGACCGCCGCCCTTCAGGACGTCGACCGACTCCGCGACCTCCACCGCGTTGCCGGCCGCTCGCCCCAGCGGGACGTTCATGTCGGTCAGCAACGCCGTCGTCGGGACGCCGTGGTCGGCGCCGATCGAGGTCAGCGCCGAAGCCAGTTCACGCGCCTGGGAGAGCGACTTCATGAACGCGCCCGACCCGAACTTCACGTCCAGGACCAGTCCGGACGCGCCCTCCGCGATCTTCTTGCTCATGATCGAGCTGGCGATCAGCGGGATCGACTCCACCGTCGAGGTGACGTCCCGCAACGCGTACAGCTTCTTGTCCGCCGGGGCCAGCCCGGACGTCGCCGCGCAGACCACCGCGCCGACGTCTTCCAACTGCCGAGCGATCTCCGCGGTGGACAGCGACGCCCGCCAGCCCGGGATCGACTCCAGCTTGTCGAGGGTCCCGCCCGTGTGCCCGAGCCCGCGCCCGGACAGCTGCGGCACCGCCGCGCCGCACGCGGCCACCAAGGGCGCCAGCGGCAGCGTGATCTTGTCGCCGACCCCGCCCGTCGAGTGCTTGTCCACCGTGGGCCGGGAGACGTCCAAAGACAGCCGCTCGCCCGACGCGATCATCGCGTGCGTCCACCGCGAGATCTCGGCCGAGGTCATCCCCCGCAGGAAGATCGCCATGGCCAGCGCCGACATCTGCTCTTCGGCGACGTCACCGCGGGTGTAGGCGTCGACGACCCAGTCGATCTGCTCGTCGGAGAGCGTCCCGCCGTCCCGCTTCACCCGGATGACGTCGACCGCCGCGAACGCCGTCACGGCAAGTCGTCCGGCCCGAAGGCGTCCGGCAGGACGTCGGACATCGGCAGGATCCCGCTCGGCGTGTCCACCAGGCACGAAGACCCGCCCAGCTCGAACAGGATCTGGCGGCACCGTCCGCACGGCATCAGCAGGTCACCGGCACCGGAACGGCAGGCGACGGCGACCAGGCGGCCCCCACCGGACAGCCGCAGCTGCCCGGCCATCGTGCACTCGGCGCACAGCCCGAGCCCGTAGGAAGCGTTTTCGACGTTGCACCCGGTCACGACCCGGCCGTCGTCGACGATCCCGGCCACGCCCACGTGCAACCCCGAATAGGGCGCGTACGCATGGGAAGCGGCCTCGATCGCCTGGGAACGCAGCGCGTCCCAATCCACAGTAGACACTCAGTCCTCACCCCGTCGGTACGGCTGCCCGTCGGCCTTCGGCGGCCGCAGCCGCTGCGAAGCCACCGCGAGCACGATCAGCGTCACGAAGTGCGCGGTGTACGGGATCAGGTCCGACGGCAGCGTGTCGTTGGCCCAGTAGATCGCGTACAGCACGCCCGCGCCGACGACGCCGAGCCCGGCCGCGATCCACTGCCGCCGGAACAGCTGCACGACGACGATCACGGCGACCAGGATCACCGCGCCGTACAGCAGCGCGAGCACCGCTTCGCCGCCGCCGGCCAGCTGCAGGCCGTCCGCGTAGCCGAACAGCGCCGCGCCGCCGAGCAGGCCGCCCGGCCGCCAGTTGCCGAAGATCATCGCCGCGAGACCGATGTACCCGCGGCCGTTCGTCTGGTTCTCCAGGTAGTCCGCACCGCCGCGCAGCAGCACCAGCGAAGCGCCACCCATGCCGGCGAACGCGCCCGAGATGATCACGGCGACGTACTTGTGCAGGTAGACGTTCACGCCGAGCGACTCGGCCGCCACCGGGTTCTCACCGCAGGAGCGCAGCCGCAGGCCGAACCGGGTCTTCCAGAGGATCCAGAAGCTCACCGGCACCAGGACGATCGCGAGCATCGTCAGCGGCGCCACCTCGGTGACCAGCCCGCGCAGGATGCCCGCGACGTCGGAGATGCCGACGCGCTGCTGCTTCTCCAGGTCGCCCAGCCAGTCCGAGAGGAACGTGGCCGAGTAGGTGTCGAACTTCGGCACCACCGGCGACTGCCGCGGGTTGCCGGAGATCGGCGCGAAGATCAGGTTCGCCAGGTACTTCGTGACACCCAGGCCGAGCAGGTTGATCGCGACACCGGAGACGATGTGGTTGACGTTGAACGTCACCGTCGCCACCGCGTGCAGCAGCCCGCCGAGCGCGCCGAACACGATCGCGGAGATCAGCCCGGTCCACACGCCGCCGTTGTACGAACCCCAGGCGGCGCCCCAGGTCCCGAGGATCATCATGCCCTCGAGCCCGATGTTGACCACGCCCGCGCGTTCGGCCCAGAGGCCACCCAACGCGCAGAGCAGGATCGGCAGCGCCAGGCGCAACGCCGTCGACGCGGTGTTCGACGACGTCAGCGCGGCGACGCCGGTGGAGTAGGACGCCGTCGAGACGACGGCGATGGCGACCACGGCCCAGATGA
This sequence comes from Amycolatopsis sp. lyj-23, assembly GCF_046549135.1. Lineage (NCBI taxonomy): Bacteria > Bacillati > Actinomycetota > Actinomycetes > Pseudonocardiales > Pseudonocardiaceae > Amycolatopsis > Amycolatopsis sp. lyj-23. The sequence continues at coordinate 408,461 of NZ_JAJPWN010000008.1, forward strand.
CCCCGCGCAGCCAGCCGGGGATCCGGCCCCGGCGGCGTTGCTGCACCGGCATGGTCGAGCCGGATTCGGGAGCGACGTCGGTGATCACACCGCACCCCCTTCGGCGACCGAGGAACCCTTGCGGCCGGCGAGCGCGCGCCCGACCCGGCGTTGTTCGGCCGCGAGGTCGGCCCGGCGCACGATCTCGTACGCCACGACGACCGACAGCACGATGATGCCCTGCATGATCGTCGCGATCTCCTTGGACACGTTGATCTGCTCCAGCGACACCGCGGAGGTGTCGAGGAACGCCCACAGCAGCGCGCCGAGCGCGATGCCGCCGGGGTGGTTGCGGCCGAGCAGCGCGACCGCGATGCCGGTGAAGCCGTACATCTGGGTCGCGGTGATGCCGTAGCTGTAGTCGCGGCCGAGCAGCTCCGGCATGGCGACCAGGCCGGCGACCGCACCGGAGAGCAGCATCGCGATCAGCGTCATCTTCTTGGCGTTGACGCCGCCCGCAGCGGCCGCGGTGGTGGACTCGCCGGACGCCTTGAGCTCGAAGCCGAACCGCGTGCGGTTGAGCATGAACCAGTAGGCGCCGCCGATGACGGCCGCGATGACGACGAACCCGAACAGGGTGCCCGAGCCGAGCGGGATGCCCGGGATCCGGCCGGACGGCTCGATCACACGGGTGCCGATGTTGTTGCCGGTCTGGACGCCGAACTGGTCGGCGTTGATGAGGAAGGCGATGATGCCGGCGACGATCGCGTTGAGCATGATCGTCGAGATGACCTCGCTGACCCCGCGCGTCACCTTCAGTACCGCCGGGATGGCCGCGTAGGTCATCCCCGCGACGACCGCGACCAGCAGGATGGCGATGACGTGGATGACCGGCGGCAGCTTCATCGCGCCGCCGGCGATGGCCGCGACGACGGCGGCGAACCGGTACTGGCCCTCGACACCGATGTTGAACAGGTTCATCTGGAAGCCGATGGCGACCGCGAGCCCGGACAGGTAGTAGACGCATCCCAGGTTCACCGTGTCGACCGCGGTCGAGCCCTTGAACATCTGGCCGATCATCGTGCCGTACGCCTGCAGCGGGTCCGCGCCCGAGATGATCAGCGCGATCGCCGACAGCAGCACGGCGAACACGATCGCCAGCAGCGGCGGCAGCAGTTTCGTGCGCCAGGAAGTCACTCTTCTTCACCCTCCCCGGCGCCGGTCATCGCCGAGCCCAGTTCCTGCGGCGTCACGGTGGCGGGGTCGGCCTCGCTCACGAGGCGCCCGCGCAGCATGACCCGGATCGTGTCGGACAGGCCGATCAGCTCGTCGAGGTCGGCGGAGATCAGCAGCACGGCGAGGCCGGCGGCGCGGGCCTGGCGGATCTGCTCCCAGATCAGCGCCTGCGCACCGACGTCGACGCCGCGGGTCGGGTGCGAGGCCAGCAGCAGCACCGGGTCGCCGGACAGCTCGCGCCCGACGATCAGCTTCTGCTGGTTGCCGCCCGAGAGCGCCGCGGCCGGGACGTCGATGCCCGGCGTGCGGACGTCGTAGTCGCGGACGATCCGCTCGGTGTCGGCGCGGGCGCCCGCGATGTCGAGCAGCTGGCCCTTCGAGACCGGCTCGCGGGTCTGGTAACCGAGGATCCGGTTGACCCACAACGGTTGCGTGAGCAGCAGGCTGTGCCGGGTGCGGTCCTCGGCGATGTAGCCGATACCGGCCTCGCGGCGGGCGAGCGTGCCGGCTCTGGTGATGTCCCGGGCGCGCTCCTCGGCGTCGACCAGCTCGATCGTGCCGCCGGTCGGCTTGCGCATGCCCATGATCGTCTCGACGAGCTCGGTCTGGCCGTTGCCCTCGACCCCGGCGATGCCGAGCACCTCGCCCGCGCGCACGGTGAACGTGACGTCGTCGAGCGCGTTGCGGCCGGAGCCTTCGGCGCCCAGCGTCAGCCCGGTCAGGCGGAGCACGGCGCGGTCGGTGACGGTGGACTCGCGGGTCTCCGGGCTGGGCAGCTCGGAGCCGACCATCATCTCCGCGAGCTCGCGGGAGGTGATGGTCTTCGGGTCGGCGGTGCCGACGGTGGTGCCGCGGCGGATCACCGTCACGGTGTCGGCGATCGCGCGGACCTCGTCGAGCTTGTGCGAGATGAAGAGGAACGTGTAGCCGCCCGCCTTCATCTCCCGCACGGTGTCGAAGAGCGCGTCGACCTCCTGCGGGACCAGCACGGCGGTCGGCTCGTCCAGGATGATGATCTTCGCCCCGCGGTAGAGCACCTTGACGATCTCGACGCGCTGGCGGTCGGCGACGCCGAGCTCCTCCAGCAGCGTCTCCGGCCCGGCGTGCAGGCCGGTCCGCTCGGCGAGCTCGGCAAGCCGCGCGCGGGCGGCGCGGCCGATGCCGTGCAGGGCCTCGGCGCCGAGGAAGACGTTCTCGCCGACGGTCAGGTTGTCGGCGAGCATGAAGTGCTGGTGCACCATGCCGATGCCGGCGCGGATGGCGTCCTGCGGGTTGCGCAGCTTCACCTCCTCGCCGTTGATCGCGATGGTGCCCTCGTCCGGCGGCTGCATGCCGTACAGGATCTTCATCAGGGTGGACTTGCCGGCGCCGTTCTCACCGCAGATCGCGTGCACCTCGCCGGCGGCGACGGTGAGGTTGACGTCGGAGTTGGCCACCACGCCGGGGAAGCGCTTGGTGATCCCGGTCAGCTGGACGGCGGGGACGCCCCGGTCGGGGACGGCCTCGGCCGGGGCCTCGGCTGTGCTCATGGGCGGGAGGATTCCCTATCTCGTGGAAACGCGTGAGGGGCCCGGAGGAGTGAATCCTCCGAGCCCCGGACACGTTGTGAGCTACTTCTGCGGCTTGTCCGAAACGGTGATCGCGCCCGAGATGATCTGGGCCTTGTAGCCGTCCAGGACGTCCTTGATGTCGTCGACCTTGCCGCCGGAGGTGGCGTAGCCGACGCCGTCGACCTTGAGGTCGAACCGCTTCGGCAGGCCGCTCAGGTCGCCCTTGGCGACGGCCTGCACGTAGTCGAACACCGCGACGTCGACGCGCTTGAGCATGGACGTGATGATGACGTCCTTGTCGGCCTCGACGGTCTTCTGGTTGTACTGGTCGGAGTCGACGCCGATGGCCAGCGCCTTGCCCGCCTTCGCGGCGTCGAAGACGCCCTTACCCGAGGCACCGGCGGCGTGGTAGATCACGTCCGCGCCCTTGGAGATCTCGGCCGCGGCCTTCGCGTTGCCCTTCGGCGGGTCCTGGAACCCGGAGAAGTCACCGGCCGGGGTCAGGTACTCGTCCTCGATCTTGATCTTGGACGAAACGGTCTTCGCGCCCTGCAGGAAGCCGGCCTCGAACTTCTGGATCAGCGGGGTGTTGACACCGCCGACGAAGCCGACGTGGCAGCTCTTGCTCTTGTACGCGGCGGCGACGCCGGCCAGGAACGAGCCCTGCTCCTCGGCGAAGACCAGCGGCGTCACGTTCGGCAGCTGGATCGAGTCGTCGTCGACGATGGCGAACTTCGTGTTCGGGTACTTCGCCGCGACGACCTTGACCGACGGCGCGTACGCGAAGCCGACCGCGATGATCGGGTTCAGGCCCGAGGAGGCCATCTGGTCGAGGCGCTGCTGCTTGGCCGACTCGGCCTCGCTGGCGGAGGCGGTGCTTTCGCTGACCGTCTTCACGCCGAGGTCGGACTTCGCCTTGTCGGTGCCCGCGGCGGCGGCGTCGTTGAAGGACGCGTCACCCCGGCCGCCGACGTCGAAGGCCAGGCCGATCTTCAGCTGGCTGCCGTCGACCTTCGCCCCGGCCGCGGTCGAGCTGCTGGCGGCAGCAGGCGCCGCGGGCGGCTTCTGCGCGGTGACGCAGTCGGAACCGCCCGTCGAGGCCGCGGTGTTGTTCGAGCTGTTACCACCGCCGGAATCCTTGGCGCACCCGGCCAGGGTGAGCACCCCGGCCATGGCCGCGGCGGCCAGCGCGGTTCCACGCATGCGACGCAACGTGTGTCTCCCTCCCCGCTGATCCAGCGGATGGTCAAGGGCACGACCCGGCCCTACTGCCGGGTCGACCGCCAGACCGTACCCGCCGGACCGGAAGGCGCCATAGGAAAGGCACGCTACGTAACACAAACGTTTACTCACGAGTCGCGCGCGCGACGAACTGGACACCGAACGTGATCAAATGACTCACGCGGCGTCGCTTTCGGTCGAGTCCCGGGCTCCGGGACGGCCGAAATACCGTTCGAGGTGACTCAGTGTGGCAGGCCGACCGAGGAGTGGACCACTCCGATCACTCCTTGAGACGAACGTCCGTTCCCCGCCATCGGAATCGTTCCAGTGCCGGTTCCGGCCCTCACCACCCGATCGAGGGTCAGCCGGGCGGGCGAGCGGCCCGCGATCCGCCCGCCCTCGTCCACAGTGGACGCCGCGGGCTGTGACGGCGCCCACAACCGGTGTGTACCCAGGTGTCTGGTCCGTCACAGAGAGGAACCCGGAGGTGAGCCGTCCGTCGGGGGCGGGTCTAGCATCCTTTTCATCCACGCTCGATGACCCTTGATCTCGGCATTGCCGCCGTAGCCGTCCCAGGTGGACGACGACGATCAGTGCGGACCTCACGGTCAGGCGGGCACATAGTCAGACGTTGGAGGCCGTTCACCGATGTCCACCACGGCGAGCACCGCCCCAGAGGCGGCGGCGAGCGATCGGGCGGGTGCCTCACGCCGGCAGGGGACCTTCTACCGGGGCGACCCCGGTATGTGGTCCTGGGTGCTGCACCGCATCACCGGCGTGCTCACATTCTTCTTCCTGTTCGTCCACGTGCTCGACACCGCGCTGGTGCGCGTGTCGCCGAACACCTACGACCAGGTCATCGAGACGTACAAGACGCCGATCGTCAACCTCCTGGAGGTCGGCCTGGTCGGCGCGGTCCTGTTCCACGCGCTCAACGGCATCCGCGTCATGCTGGTCGACTTCTGGTCGAAGGGTCCGAAGCTGCAGAAGGCGATGCTGTGGGTCATCGGCGTCGTCTGGGTCGTGGTGATGGTCCCCGGTGCCTTCTTCATGCTGAAGCGCACCGTCGAAACGCTCTTCGGGGGTAACTGACATGGCCGAGTCGCTCACCCTCGACAAGCCGCGTTCGCCGAAGCGCCCCGCGGCGCGCCGGAGCAACTTCGAGCTCTACAGCTGGCTGTTCATGCGGATCTCCGGCATGGCGCTGATCATCCTGGTGCTCGGGCACCTGCTGATCATGAACGTCCTCGACGGCGGCGTGCACCGGATCAACTGGGGCTTCGTCGCCGGCCGCTGGGCCTCGCCGTTCTGGCAGTTCTGGGACCTGCTGATGCTGTGGCTGGCCGAGATCCACGGCGGCAACGGCCTGCGCGTCATCATCGACGACTACGCCCGCAAGGACAGCACGCGGTTCTGGCTGAAGATCCTGCTCTACGTCTCGATGGTGCTGATCCTGGCCGTCGGCACGATGGTGATCTTCACGTTCGACCCGAACATGCCCGCGAACTGACAGCCACGGAGACTTTTTCATGCAGTTCCACAAGTACGACGTGGTGATCGTCGGCGCCGGCGGCGCCGGGATGCGCGCGGCCATCGAGTCCGGCCAGCGCGCCCGCACCGCGGTCCTCACCAAGCTCTACCCGACCCGGTCCCACACCGGCGCGGCCCAGGGCGGCATGTGCGCCGCGCTGGCGAACGTCGAAGAGGACAACTGGGAGTGGCACACCTTCGACACGGTCAAGGGCGGCGACTACCTCGTCGACCAGGACGCCGCGGAGATCATGGCCAAGGAGGCCATCGACGCGGTGCTCGACCTGGAGAAGATGGGCCTGCCGTTCAACCGGACCCCCGAGGGCAAGATCGACCAGCGCCGGTTCGGCGGTCACACGCGTGACCACGGCAAGGCCGCGGTCCGCCGCGCCTGCTACGCCGCCGACCGCACCGGCCACATGATCCTGCAGACGCTCTACCAGAACTGCGTCAAGTACGGCACGGAGTTCTTCAACGAGTTCTACGTGCTCGACCTGATCCTGTCCGAGGACGAGAGCGGGAACCCGGTCGCGTCCGGTGTCGTGGCCTACGAGCTGGCCACCGGCGAGCTGCACGTCTTCCAGGCGAAGTCGATCGTGTTCGCCACCGGCGGCGCGGGCAAGATCTTCAAGACGACGTCGAACGCGCACACCCTCACCGGTGACGGCCTCGGCATCATCTTCCGCAAGGGCCTGCCGCTGGAGGACATGGAGTTCTTCCAGTTCCACCCGACCGGCCTCGCGGGTCTGGGGATCCTCATTTCGGAAGCCGTCCGCGGCGAGGGCGGGATCCTGCGCAACGCCTCCGGCGAGCGGTTCATGGAGCGCTACGCGCCCACCATCAAGGACCTCGCGCCTCGTGACATCGTGGCGCGCTCGATGGTGCAGGAAGTGCTGCAGGGCCGGGGCTGCGGCCCGAACAAGGACTACGTCGTCCTCGACGTCACGCACCTGCCGGTCGAGGTCCTCGAGACCAAGCTGCCGGACATCACCGAGTTCTCCCGCACCTACCTGGGCGTCGACCCGGTGAAGGAGCCGGTGCCGGTGTTCCCGACCTGCCACTACGTGATGGGCGGGATCCCGACGAACGTGCACGGCGAAGCGTTGCGGGACAACGAGAACGTCATCCCGGGCCTGTACGCGGCGGGCGAGGTGGCGTGCGTGTCCGTGCACGGCTCGAACCGCCTGGGCACGAACTCGCTGCTCGACATCAACGTGTTCGGCCGCCGCGCCGGCATCGCCGCGGCGGAGTACGCGCTGGCGCACGAGCACGTCGAGCTGCCGGAGAACCCGACCAAGCTGGTGGAAGAGCAGCTGTCGGGCCTGCTGTCGGAGCACGGCGACGAGCGCGTCGCCGACATCCGCAAGGAAATGCAGCAGACGATGGACTCGCACGCGTCGGTGTACCGGACCGAGGACACGCTGAAGCAGGCGCTGACCGACGTCCAGGCGCTGAAGGAGCGCTACCAGCGCATCACGGTGTCGGACAAGGGCAAGCGGTACAACACGGATCTCCTGGAAGCCGTCGAGCTCGGCTTCCTGCTGGAGCTGGCCGAGGTCCTGGTCGTGGGCGCGCTGGCCCGCAAGGAGTCCCGCGGCGGCCACGCCCGCGAGGACTACCCGACCCGCGACGACACGAACTTCATGCGCCACACCATGGCCTACAAGGAGGGCACGGGGCTGTCCTCGGACATCCGGCTCGACTACAAGCCCGTGACCTTCACCCGCTACGAACCGATGGAGCGGAAGTACTGATGACTACGGCTACTGCCGACTCGGCCACCGCCGCCTCGGACGAGCACACCCCGATCACGGTCACGCTGAAGATCCTCCGCTTCAACCCGGAGGTCGATTCGGAGCCCCACTGGGAGTCCTACGACGTCCCGGCCCAGCGCACGGACCGGCTGCTGAACCTGCTGTTCTACGTCAAGGACTACATCGACGGCACGTTCTCGTTCCGCCGGTCGTGCGCACACGGCGTGTGCGGGTCCGACGCGATGCAGATCAACGGCATCAACCGCCTGGCCTGCAAGGTCCTGATGAAGGACCTGCTGGAGAAGGACGGCAAGAAGACCACGATCACGATCGCCCCGATCAAGGGCCTGACGACGTTGAAGGACCTCTACGTCGACATGGACCCGTTCTTCGAGGCGTACCGAGCGATCAAGCCGTACCTGATCACGTACGGCAACGAGCCGACGCGCGAGCGCATCCAGTCCCAGGCGGACCGCGACCGCTTCGACGACACGACGAAGTGCATCCTTTGCGCGTGCTGCACTTCGTCGTGCCCGGTGTATTGGAACGACGGCTCGTACTTCGGCCCGGCGGCGATCGTGAACGCCCACCGGTTCATCTTCGACTCCCGCGACGAGGGAGCGGAGGAGCGGTTGGACATCCTGAACGACGGCGAGGGCGTGTGGCGCTGCCGCACGACGTTCAACTGCACGGACGCGTGCCCCCGCGGAATCCAGGTGACGAAGGCGATTCAGGAAGTGAAGCGCGCGCTGTTGTTCAAGCGCGTCTGAGTTCCCACGAGAAATGCCCTCCGGCGGAGATTCGCGCCGGAGGGCATTTCTTTTGTCCCGAAACAGGCGGCCGGCAGCGCAAGAGGACCACGACGTCACCAGACCTCCCCCGCCCCTCATCCCCGCCTTCTGTTGGCCGCCGGTCGGGTTCGTCAAGGCACGCTTTCCCGCCTTGACGAACCCGACCGGCGGCCGAAAATCCGAACGGAGGGGCGGGGGAGGTCGGACCCGCTGCTTGGCGCGGCAGGGCTGAGTGCGGCAGATCCCTACCGCGGCAGAGGTCTACCGCGGCAGCCCCCTGCCGCGGCAGCCCCTGCCGCGGCAGAGAACTCGGCCCCGGCAGAATTAAAAGATTGTCCTCGCCGGACGAGCAGGCTCTGGGATGACCATTAGTTTTGCGGCAATCTCTCGTTTGGGAGGTGGGCCGCTGGGTGGTCATCCCGTCGCCTGAACGAGGCCTATCACTTTGAGCCGGGCCCGCAAGCTTGCGTTGTCGTCTTGCGTTTCGCTCTGTGTTGCGGGCCCGGCTCAAAGTGATTTCACGGCCTCAGGCGACGGGATGACCACCCTGCTCCTTTGTCGTGTTCTTTAGCGGACCGCGTCCAGGGCGTCCACCAGGCCGTGGCCGTAGTACGAATTGTTCTTCGCGGGGCCCGTGCACTCCGTCTCCGTTGCCGTGCACTTCACCGTGTCCGCCTCGCCCTCCAGGATGCGGGTCAGCAGCCACGGCGGTGCGCCGCGGAACCTCGAGGCCAGCAGCGCCGCTACGCCCGCCGCGTGCGGCGATGCCATCGACGTTCCGCACTTCGAGCCGTACTGGCCGCCGAACACCGTCGATGACAGCGGGCACGCCGGGCCCGCGCCTTCCGGGGGTGTCTGCGAGAAGTCGCCGCCCGGGGCCGTTACGTCGATTTCGCCGTAGTTGCTGAACGAGGACTTCGTGCCCTCGTAGCCCACCGATGACACGTTCAGCACTCCGTCGATCGACTTCGGGAGGATGCCGCACGTCGAGTCCACCTTGTGGGGGCGGTTCGGGTCCGTTGTCTGCTTCGTCGTGTCGAAGCCCGAGTTGCCCGCCGCCGCCACGTTCAGGACGCCGTGGTGCGTCGAGTACTCGATCGCTCGGCGGACCGCCTCGTACGCCGCCGCGTCGCCGGCCTCGTGGGAGCAGAAGAACATGCCCGGGTCGATGTAGTAGCTGTTGTTCGTCACCGGGAAGCCGTGTTCGGCCGCCCAGACGAAGCCGCACACCGCCGACTCCGGGAAGATGTAACCGGCGTCGTTGACCACCTTCACCGAGGCCAGGCGCACGCCCGGGGCGATGCCCGTGAAGCCCGCCGCCGGGTCCTTGCCCGCGATCGTGCCCGCCACGTGCGTGCCGTGGTCCGAGGTCGTCGGAGCCCAGGATGCCGGGGTCAGGTCCGGTGCGCCCGTCACGCAGCCCGCCGACGACCGGGGGTCGACCGCGTTGCGCAGCGCGGGGTGCGTTGCGTCGATGCCCGAGTCCAGGACGCCGACCGTCACCGAGCGGCTGCCCTGGTAGATCTTGTTGGCCTCGGGGGCATGGATCGCCTTCATGTCCCACTGCTGGGCCGACAGGTCACCCGCGGCCGCCGTCGACCGCGTGTCCTCCAGCGTCCGGACCGCGCCCAGGGAGCGAGCCGCGACGGCGGATCCGGCCGAAGCCACGTCCTTGCCGCCCGAGTAGGCCCGGTAGACGCCGATCTTCTGCTGGAAGTCCGCGTTGCGCGAACTGGCGATCGCGACGCCGATCGGGGCGTAGTAGGCGACCTTCGTGCCGCACTTGGCCGCCAGTTCCTTGTCGACGACCGACGCGCGCGTGCCCGGCTGGTACGTCACGACGTAGGTGTACGGCGTGCTCGTCGTGTCGCAGGCGACCGGCGCGGCCTCCGCGGCCGGGGCCGCCGCGAACAGGCCGCCTCCGACGGCCAGCACCAGCGGGGCCGCCATTCGACGTAAACGGGACATTCCACCTCCAGGGTCAGTGGCGCCAACCTAAACCGGCCCCGAAAGGCGCGCCACCGACCAAAGTCAGGAGGAGACCCGCGAAGCGGCCCGCAGCCCGCGCCAGCCCAGCACGCCGATGATCGTCCCGAGCACGAAGGACACGACCGTCAGCACGGCGTGCACCAGGAAGTAGGCGGTGGGCGAGCCGTCGGGGGCCCAGGCCCGGTCGCTGTCCCACAAGTTCTTGGCGAAGGTGATCCAGATGATCCACGACCACACACCGAAGACCAGCAGGAACAGCGAGGTGCCGCGTGACATGCGCATGCCCCTGAGTATGCGGTGCGGCCCGCGGCGCTAGATTGCTTGGGTGCACTCCGTTGTCTCCCGGTCGCTCAAGGTCTTCACGACCACGCTCGCCGCCGCTCTCCTGGCCCTGAGCACCCCGGCGCTCGCGGCCGCGGCGCCGCAGCAGGCCCAGTGCGCGAACCACCAGGCTCCCCCGCCGCCGGTCGACACCTCGGAGAAGCCGGCGCCCGGCAAGCAGGTGCCGCCGCCGCTGGCCGTGCCCGCGGTCCCCGTCGGCGGCGACCGGATGGCCGAGTGCGGCCTGATCACCCCGAACGGCGCGCTCAACCCGCCGGACGGCAACACCGCGGCGTCGTGGCTGGTCCAGGACCTCGACACCGGCGCCGTCATCGCGGCGAAGGACCCGCACGCGCGGCACCGGCCGGCGTCGCTGATCAAGACGCTGCTCGCGCTGGTCGTCGTCACGCAGCTGAAGCCGGAGCAGGTGATCGTCGCGTCGAAGGAGGACGCCGAGCAGGAGTGCACCTGCGTCGGCCTCGTCGCCGGCGGCCAGTACACCGTCGACCAGCTGCTGCACGGCCTGCTGATGCACTCCGGCAACGACGTCGCGCACACGTTCGCCACGGCGCTCGGCGGGGCCGACGCCGCGGTGGCGAAGATGAACGCGCTGGCCGCGAAGATCGGCGCGCTCGACACGCGCGCCGCGACGCCGTCGGGCCTGGACGGCCCGGGCATGTCGACCTCGGCCTACGACCTCAGCCTGATCTTCCACTACGCGATGAAGCAGCCGGAGTTCGCGCAGGTCGTCGCCACGAAGAACTTCGAGATCCCGCCGGCCGGCGGGAAGCCCGCCATCCCGATCTGGAACGACAACAAGCTGCTCGGCGTCTACCCCGGCTTCCTCGGCGGCAAGACCGGCTTCACCGACGACGCCCGCCACACCTACGTCGGCGCGGCGCAGCGCAAGGGCAAGCGGCTCGCGGTCGTCATGCTGCGCGCCGAGCAGAAGCCGACCAAGGTCGTCGACCAGGCGGCGAAGCTGCTCGACTACGGCTTCGCGCTGGAGGACGACCACGCCGCGCCGGTCGGCCAGATCACCTACCGGGCACCGGCCGCGACGCCGGAGAACGGCGACCGGCCCGCGGCGGCCGACAGCGGCACCGGCACCGGCAACAGCGGCACGTCCGCGGCCGCTTCGGCGGCCAAGGAGGACCCGTTCGGCGTCACCGGCTGGATCATCACGCTCGTGGTGTTCCTGATCATCGTCGGCGGGTTCTTCGTCGGGCACCAGCGCAAGAAGGCCACGAGCTAGCGGAAACCGGGCCCCGGCTCCGGTATCACCCGATCGGTGGCAATCTCTCCGCCGCAGTGCCGGCACGCCACGACGGCGTCGGCGACCTCGCCGCAGTCCTTGTGGCGCAACAGGATCGGCGGTCCTTCGGGACCGGCGAGGTACCGGTCGCCCCACTGCATGAGCGTGACGACGGCGCCGAACAGCTCCCGCCCGGCGGGGGTCAGCACGTACTCCGGCACCGGGTCGACGCGGTCGAGCACGCCGGCGTCGACGAGGGTCTTCAGCCGCGCGGACAGCGTCGGGCGCGGGATGGCCAGGTTGCGCGCGAACTCGCCGTAGCGGCGGACGCCGAAGAAGCTTTCGCGCAGGATGAGCAGGCTCCACCGCTCGCCGACCAGGTCGAGCGCGCGGCCGACCGAGTCCGCCGCGAACCGGTGGCCGAGGCCGGTCACAGCTGGTCCGTCCGGGCCGGGACACCGAGCAGCAGCTTGCCGGGCAGTTCGTAGCTGGCCGGGTTGACCTGGAAGTGGGCGGTCGCGGTGTGCGCGTCGCGGAACCGGCGCTGCAACGGCGAAGTCTCGTAGATCGCCGCGCCGCCGCCGAGGTCGTACAGGCTTTCGGCGACCTTCGCGGCGGTGCGCGTCACGTGCGTGGCGGCCAGGCGCAGACCCAGCTTGAGCGCGTCCGGCACCGGTTCGGTGCCCTGTGCGGCCTGCCAGGCGTCGTCGATGCTGCCGTAGAACAGCAGCCGCGCCGCGCGCAGCGCCGCTTCGGCCTCCGCGATGGCCGCCTGGGTCGCCGAGCGTTCGGCCAGCGACCGGCTGGAGCCGAGCGGCTTGCGCGTGGAAGCGAGTTCGACGAGGTCGTCGATCGCGCCGCGGGCGTTGCCGAGCGCGGCGGCCGCGACCGAGAGCGCGAAGAAACCGAAGAGCGGAAAGCGGTGCAGCGCCCCGGCTTCCGGCGGCGGCCCGCCCATGACCGAGAAGACGCGGTGCCCGGGGACGAACAGTTCGTCGGCGACGCAGTCGTGGCTGCCGGTGCCGCGCAGCCCGGTGGTGCGCCAGGTGTCGAGCACCTCGATTTCGGCCTTCGGCAGCGCGGCGACGTACAGGGCGCCTTCGTGCACGAACCCGGCGAAGAGCCAATCGGCGTGGGGAATGCCGCTGCAGAAGGCCCACCGGCCGGTGACGACGTACCCGCCGTCGACCTCCCGCCCGGTGCCACGCGGCGCCCAGACGCCGGCGGCGACCGTGCGCGGGTCGCCGAAGACCTCCTCGGCGCACTTCCGCGGGGCGTAGGCCGAGAGCAGGCTGCTCGTCACGGCGATCGAGACGCACCAGCCGGCCGAGGCGTCCCCGCGCGCGAGGATCTCGGCGGTCTCGAGGCTGACCGCGGGCGGCGCTTCGGGGCCGCCGAGGTGACCCGGAACGCCGGTGCGCAACAGCTGGGCGTCGGTCAGCTTCGCGACCAGTTCGGGCGGCAGGGCCCGCTCGCGTTCGGTGACCGGAGCGAGGGTCCTGGCGAGGTCGGCACACTCGCGGGCGGCGTCCAGCAGCACGAAACCCCTCCGGTTCAGATTTCTTACCGGTTCAGTTTCTTTACCGCTTCCGCCGGTGTCAAGGCCTCCGGCGGCCCAGCCAGGCGAGCAGCGCGCCGGCGCTGAAGGCCCCCGCGACGGCGCCGAGGCCCGGTCCGCGCTGCACGGTGACGTGCTGCTCGAGCCGTACCGGCGGCGGCGGAGCGATGACCGTGCGCTGGTTTTCCTCCGCGGTCGCCGTCCACGCGGTGATGAGCAGGAGGAACCGGGAGACGAGGTTCGCGAAGACGAGAAGCCCGATGACCGGCCCGAACAGCGCGGCCGACGGCGACTTCGTGACACTGGCCAGGTAGATCGACCCGACCTGCTGCAGGATGACGAACCCGACGGCGGCGACGACGGCGCCCTTGACGGCACTGCGCAGCGCCACCTGCTCCCGCGGCAGGCGGGCGATCACCCAGACGAAGACGAGGGTGTTCGCGGCGAGGCCGAGGATGATGGTGGCCCCGCGCAGCAGCACGATGGCCCAGGTGGCGTGTTCGAGCCCGACGAGCTGCAGCAGGAACTGCCCGACCCCGCTGCCGACGGCGGTCAGCGCGAAGGAGACGACGAGCGCGACCCCGAGCCCGATCAGCGCGAGGAGGTCCTTGAGCGTCTGCTTGACGATCGGCTGCGGTTGTTTCTCCTGGCCCCACTGCGCGGTGAGGGCGTCCCGCAGGTTCGACATCCAGCCGATGCCGGAGTAGAGGGCGATGAGGAGGCCGAAGATCCCGATCCCGCCACCGGAGTCGAGCGCGCCCTTGACGATGCCGTTGACGAGGTCCTTGAGGCCCTCAGGCACGGAGTTGTTGATGCCGTCGGTGATCTTGTGGATGATCGTCTGGTCGTGGTTGACGACGAGCCCGACAACGGCGAAGGCGACCATGAACAGCGGAAAGACGGAGAGAACGCTGAAGTAGGTGATGGCGGCGGCGTAGTGGTTGCCGTACCTCTCGGTGAAGGCGTCGTTGGCCCGGATGAGGTGATCGAGCCACGGGTACTTCCGCCGCAAGCGCGGAAGCAGCTTTTCCTTCTCTTCGTTCGCCACTGGCAAACGCTAACCAGGGGGTGTGCACCCCGCAACGCGAGCGGCTCAGGTGAGGGAGGTACCTCCGGGGCCGGGGTTGTCCCCAGGGTCGGCCGGTTGTGGAGAAGCGGGTCGTTCGGGGCCGGGAAAACGGGATTTGTCCGGGGGTGCCGATAGACTGGACTTGGGCACGCCCCCCTGGGAGTGGCGGGGGCTGCTTTCGGGGCCGATGGGGGTGCTTTCGGGGCTGTCCCGCACACATCCTTGAGAAGCCCGGCGCCGGCTCAGAACGCTCGGAAGCCGAGGCCAAACCCCACACCACGTCGTGCCCCGCGCCGAGGTGCGTGCGCGTCGCCGCCAGCGCTATTTCGCGGGCCAGCGCACCGGCTTGGCCCGGGTTCCCGCGCCAGCCGCCGAGCATGGCGCGGATGCGGTCCACGTCCAGCGCCAGCGTCGGTGGGTGGTCGTCGGCGTAGCGCCGGGCGAGCGTCGACTTGCCGCTGCCCGGCGGGCCGTTCAGGAGGATCAGCTTCACCGCACCGGCGGCAGGAACCCGATCCGCTGGTACGTCTTGGCCAGCGTCTTCGACGCCACCTCGCGCGCGCGTTCGGCGCCCGCGGCGAGGACCTTGTCCAGCTCGGCGGCATCGTCCAAATAGGACTTCGCGCGCTCCTGGATCGGGGTCACCCACTCGACGAAGACCTCGCCGAGGTCCTTCTTCAGGTCGCCGTAGCCCTTGCCCTCGTACGCCGCTTCGAGGTCGGGGATCGTGCGGTCGGTCAGGGCCGAGTAGATGGTCAGCAGGTTCGAGACGCCCGCCTTGTTCTCGGTGTCGAACCTGACCTCGCGGCCGGTGTCGGTGACCGCCGAGCGGATCTTCTTCGCCGAGCGCTTCGGGTCCTCGAGCAGCTCGATGATCCCGTTGACGTTCGACGCCGACTTGCTCATCTTGGCCGTCGGTTCCTGCAGGTCGTAGATCTTCGCCGTGTCCTTGATGATGTACGGCTCGGGCACCACGAACGTCTTGCCCAGCCGGTTGTTGAAGCGCTGCGCGAGGTCGCGCGTCAGCTCCAGGTGCTGGCGCTGGTCCTCGCCGACCGGGACGGCGTCGGCCTGGTAGAGCAGGATGTCCGCCGCCTGCAGGACCGGGTAGGTGAACAGGCCGACGCTGGAGCGGTCGGAGCCCTGCTTCGCCGACTTGTCCTTGAACTGGGTCATCCGGCCGGCCTCGCCGAAGCCGGTCTGGCACTCGAGGACCCAGCTCAGCTGCGCGTGCTCCGGGACGTGGCTCTGCACGAACAGGGCGCTGCGCTGCGGGTCGATGCCGATCGCGAGCAGCTGCGCGGCCGAGACGCGGGTGCGCTGGCGCAGCACCTTCGGGTCTTGCTCGACCGTGATCGCGTGCAGGTCGACCACGCTGTAGAACGTCTCGTGCGTGTCCTGCAGCTTCACCCACTGGCGCAGCGCGCCGAGGTAGTTGCCGAGGTGGAACGAGTCGGCGGTGGGCTGGATCCCGGACAGGACCCGCGGGCGGCGCTCTGCTGCGACGGTCTGCTCTTCGGACACGTCAGGATTGTTCCAGGCCGGGACGACCGGCGGGCGCCGAGGGCCCTCAGGCGTGCGGGCGCTGGGTGAGGAACGGGCGGGTTGGCGTCGCCTCCGGCTCGCCGAGGACGGCTTCGGCCATCGCCGTGACCGGGTCGGGGACCTCGGGCACCGCGGGAGCGGCCTCGGCCAGCCGGGTCTTGCGGCGCTGGCGCAGCACACCGAGCGTCATGCCGACGATGCCGAGCGCGACCGCGACCAGCCCGACCGGGCCGAGCAGGCCGAAGCTCTCCGTGTTGGTGTCGGCCTGGGCAGTCGTCGTGACGGCGGCGAACGCGCTGCCGCCGGCGGCCAGCAGGCCGGCCGGAACGAGCGCGAGCACCACGGCCGCACGGAAACCGTGCAGGGTGGACCGCAACAGGGTTCGACCTGGGTTGCGCACCGGAGTGCCTCCCGCGACTAACGCTCACCCATCCGAGTGAGACGTTGCGTGCTACTGGTCAGAAAACTACCGAGCGTGTCAAGACCTGCCGGTACTGATCAACTCGGAAACGAGGGTAGCGTTCATTAGTTAAGACGCACCGGGCGCCCCTAGGGTTCACTCCGGCCACCCACATGGGTGGAGCGACTACTCTAGGTAGTAGAGCGCGTCCGGAGTGTGTCACCTGTTCTTCGCAGAATCCGCTGAAACTGCGACGCTCGCCGCGGTGCCGCCTGCTCGGCAGGCCTCTCACCCGATAGTGGTCAACCGAGCGCGCCGGGGAAGTCGATGTCGTAGGTGGCCGTGACGGGAGCGTGGTCGGACCACCGCTGGTCGTAGGCGGCCGCTCGTTCGACGACGACGCCGACGACCTTTTCGGCGAGGCCGGGCGTGGCCAGCTGGCAGTCGATGCGCCAGCCGGAGTCGTTGTCGAAGGCCTGGCCGCGGTAGGACCACCAGGTGTAGGGCCCGGGACCGTCCGGGTCGAGGCGGCGCTGGACGTCGGTGTAGCCGGCCTCGGTGTAGACGCGGCCGAGCCAGGCACGTTCTTCGGGCAGGAAGCCGGAGTTCTTGCGGTTGCCGCGCCAGTTCTTGAGGTCGACGGTGTCGTAGGCGATGTTCCAGTCCCCGACGACGACGGCTTCCCGCCCACCGGCGGCGGCCTTGGCCCGCAGCTCGCCGAGGTAGGGCAGGAACGCGGCCATGAAGCGCTCCTTTTCGTCCTGCCGTTCGGTGCCGACGTCCCCGCTGGGCAGGTAGAGACTGGCGACGACGACGTTCGGCAGGTGCACCTCGAGGTACCGCCCGCTGTCCTCGAATTCGGGCTCACCGAAGCCGATCCGCACCTCTTCGGGCTCGACGCGGCTGTAGACGGCAACGCCGTTGCGCCCCTTGACGGCCGACGGCGCGTGCACGAAGAACCACCCATCGGGCTCGACGACGGAGGCGGGCAGCTGACTGGCTTCGGCCCGCACCTCCTGGCACGCGACGACATCGGCCCGGGTGGCGCCGAGCCACTCGACGAAGCCCTTCTTGGCGGCGGCCCGCAGGCCGTTGACGTTCACGGTGGAGACGGTCAGCACCCGCCGAACGCTACCGCCCCAGCGCCGGCGGCCAGGGTGTCGGGTTCGACCACCGCGACAGGCCGCCGGACAACTCAGCAGCCACCCATCGCCGGGTCGCCGCAGATCTCCCCCTCGCGCTCCGACCCCCGTCCGAGCGCGGTCCCCAGGCTCGATCCCCGCCGACCCGGCGCCATGCACCACGCGCCATCCGACAAACCCACGCCGCCCGAGCCGCCCACATCAACCCGCGAGACTCCCCCTGGAGACCCCGCGGACCACTCGCAGCCCACACCGCGATTCAGTTGTCGCCCGCCCCCGGACGTCTCCTCCTTCCCAGCGACCCACCGGCCGCCACCTGCGGTTTTTGCCGACGATCACTTCTACCACCCACCACCGACAAAAACGGCCCGGCAAGAACGCACGCGCGCCAAGATCGCCGACCCGCGCCGGCTGATCGACTTCTACGTGGTGGAAGAAACGGACCCCTCCGCAGGGGCCGGATGCCTAAAACCTCAGCAAGCGGAACCGGCGACGGGCTGGGTGAACGCCGCGGCCACCCACTTGTCGTCGGCCACCTTGCGGAACCCGTTCTGCACGCCCGGCACGGCGTCGAACTGGGCGTCACGCAGGTACTTCCCGACGATCTTCGCGTTGCCGTCGGCCGACTCGCGGGCGTTCAGGACATCCGCGGTCACCGTCACCTTGCAGCCGGTCGCCGAGGCTCCCGACGCCTGCTTGCCCGTGTTCATGGCGTACACGATGACGACCAGGACGAGCGCGCCCAAGATGAGCAGAGTCTTCTTCGACATGCCTTCCTCCAACCCGCGGGCCCGTCCCCACGCCAAGGGTAGGCAATCCTTTACCCGGACGGACAGCGCCGGACGCAGCAACCACCCGGAGGCGCCAGTGGCTCACGCGGAAGGTGACAACGCGTGAGCAAACGGACGCCCTCTCCCCGGCGAACCGGGAAGGGGGCGTCCACAAAGCGAACTCAGCCCTGGGCGATCTTCTTCGCCAGGTTGTCGTCCAGCGTCGCGAGGAACTCCTCGGTCGTCTGCCACGGCTGGTCCTTGCCGATGAGCAGCGCGAGGTCCTTCGTCATCTGGCCGCTCTCGACGGTCTCCACGACGACCTGCTCCAGCGTGTTCGCGAAGCCGATCAGCTCCTGGTTGCCGTCCAGCTTGCCGCGGTGCTCGAGGCCGCGGGTCCAGGCGTAGATCGACGCGATCGGGTTCGTCGACGTCGGCTTGCCCTGCTGGTGCTGGCGGTAGTGCCGGGTGACCGTGCCGTGCGCGGCCTCGGCCTCGACGGTCCGGCCGTCCGGCGTGCGCAGCACCGACGTCATCAGGCCCAGCGAGCCGAAGCCCTGCGCGACCGTGTCGGACTGGACGTCACCGTCGTAGTTCTTGCACGCCCAGACGTAGCCGCCTTCCCACTTCATCGCCGCGGCGACCATGTCGTCGATCAGGCGGTGCTCGTAGGAGATGCCCTTGGCGTCGAAGTCGGCCTTGAACTCGTTCTGGTAGATCTCCTCGAACACGTCCTTGAACTGGCCGTCGTAGGCCTTGAGGATCGTGTTCTTGGTGGAGAGGTACACCGGCAGGCCGCGGTCGAGGCCGTACTGCAGCGACGCGCGCGCGAAGTCCTCGATCGACTTCTTGAAGTTGTACATCCCCATGGCGACGCCGCCGCCCTCGGGGAACTGCGCGACCTGGAACTCCATCGGCTCGGAGCCGTCGTCCGGGGTGTAGCTGACGGTCAGCTTGCCCGGGCCCGGGACCTTGAAGTTCGTCGCGCGGTACTGGTCGCCGTGGGCGTGGCGGCCGATGATGATCGGCTTCGTCCACGTCGGCACCAGCCGCGGGATGTTCCGGATGACGATCGGCTCGCGGAAGATCACGCCGCCGAGGATGTTGCGGATCGTCCCGTTCGGGGACAGCCACATCTTCTTGAGGCCGAACTCTTCGACGCGCGCCTCGTCGGGGGTGATCGTGGCGCACTTGACGCCGACGCCGTGCTTCTTGATCGCGTTCGCGGAGTCGACCGTGACCTGGTCGTCGGTGCGGTCCCGCTCCTCGATACCCAGGTCGTAGTAGTCCAGGTTCACGTCCAGGTACGGGTGGATCAGCTTGTCCTTGATGAACTGCCAGATGATGCGGGTCATCTCATCGCCGTCGAGTTCGACGACGGTGCCCTGGACCTTGATCTTGGCCATGAGCAGCGGTGCTCCTTCCGCGGATCTTCGCGTTGCTTC
Organism: Amycolatopsis sp. lyj-23; assembly: GCF_046549135.1. NCBI lineage: Bacteria > Bacillati > Actinomycetota > Actinomycetes > Pseudonocardiales > Pseudonocardiaceae > Amycolatopsis > Amycolatopsis sp. lyj-23. The sequence goes on from NZ_JAJPWN010000008.1 coordinate 428,016, forward strand.
AAACGTCTCGCCGGTAGCGGTACAAGCGTACTGCTTGACCGAGCTGGATGGTTCCAGTAGTGGCCGGTATCAAGTCTCCACCCGCTGTTCGTGGCGCCGGTCACCGGGCGGGTGCCCGATCCGACCGTTCGCCGAGCGACCGTCGCGTCCGGGGGTGAACCAGGGCACGATGCCACCCGTGCACCCAACGAGCGGGAGGTGACGGCCATGTCGACCCATCGGTACGCCGACTACGAAGACGACTACGAGAACGACTACCAGGAGTCCGGCGACCCCGCCGACGGGCTCGGCGAACGGCCGCGCCGGGGTGCCGCGCACGTGGTCAGCGCGCTCGGCGGGCTCGTGCTCACCCCGGTCGCCCTGGGCCTGCTGAGCTGGGGCGGGCTGCGGCAGCAGCAGCTGGTCCAGGCCACGCTGAGCACCAACCGCGACGCACTCGGCATCGCGCTGCTGGCCGGCGGGGCGATCCTCCTGCTGGTGGTCGCGGCGCTCGGCGCGCTCTCGGCGGCGGGGCCGATCCTCGGCGGGCTGATCTACGGCGTGCTGCCCGGCGTCGCTGCGATGGCCGTGCCCGAGTGGGGGTTCCGGCTGGTCAACCTGATGCCGAAGAGCGACATCGCCTACGGCGTCATGGACTTCCTCTTCATCGGCGGCCTGCTCGGCGTCGGGTTCCTGCTGGTGGGCAGCGGGCTGGCCGCGGCGCTGGTCCGGCGGCGCCGCGAAGCGTGATCCACGCCGGTGGCATCATCGGCGGATGGGACTGTTCACCGTCGCGGAAGCGCGGGACGAACTGGCGCGCCTGCGGCCGGTCCTCGACGAACTGGTGCGCGTCCGCGCCGACGCGGCCGAGCTCGCCGCGTCGCTGCGGCCGGGCGGGCGGGCCACCGAGCTGGGCGGCCTGCCCGAGTGGAAGGCGGCCCAGGCCCGCCTCGACGACCTGATGACGACGGTCCAGCGCACCGGCGCCGAGCTCAAGGGGTTCGCGCCGCTGCTGGTCGACTTCCCGGCCGAGCTCGACGGCACCGACGTCCTCCTGTGCTGGCTCGAAGGCGACCGCGAGCTGGGCTGGTACCACCGCGCCGACCTGGGGTTCGCCGGCCGCCGGCCGCTGAAAACCGCTGGTGGCCCCGGCTAGGTTGGGGTTCGTGAGCGACGATTCCCGAGCCGCCTTCTTCGACGGCACAGCCGAACGCTACGACGAAGACCCGTTCCACGCTTCCGTGGCCGACGCCCTGGTCGAGCCGCTCCCACCCGGGCCGGAACTCGTGCTGGACGTCGCCACCGGGACGGGTTTCGCGGCGTACGCGGCGCTGAAGCTGAACCCGGCGCGCGTGCTGGCCGTCGATGTCTCGCCGGCGATGGTCGCGCGGGCCGAGGCGAAGGCGCCCACGCAGGACCCGGACGGCCGCATCGAGTGGCGCGTCGCGACGGCGGTGCCGATGCCCGTCGAGGACCACTCGGCGGACGTCGTGCTGTGCGCGTCTTCACTGCACTTCCTGGGGGCGGCGGCGTTCACCGACTGGCTGCGGGTCCTCCGCCCGGGCGGCAGGCTGGCGTTCTCGGTGGTGTCCGGGACGCGGTTCAAGCCGTCCGGCGGGTTCGCGGAGTTCGTGCCGCGGGACCTCACGTTCCCGACCGCCGAAGCCGAAGCGGCGGCGTTGGCGCACGGTTTCGCCGACGTGTCGGCCCGGACGTTCAGCGTCGACACCGGCGACCGGATCCGGAGCGTCTTCCTGGTGCACGCGACGGCCCCGTGAACCTGGAGGGGTTCGCCGACGGCCACCTGACGTCGATCACCACGGACGGCAGCCGGGTTTCGCTGCGGCTCGAGGCGTACGTCGAGTACCGGCTCGTGCCGGGCGAGGTCTCCGTCGTCGAGGTCTTCGAGCTGAGCGCCGATCCGGCCGAGCTCGAAGCGGCCGAGCCGCCGGAGCCGGGCCATGCGCTGGAAGAGCCGTGGAGCTGGGAACACGACGGCCGGTGGACGGTCGAGTTCTTCGCCCCGCTGCGGATCCGGGTGACGGCCGCCGCCTTCGCGCTGGAGTCGCTGGGGGTCGAGCCGCGACCGGTGCCGCCCTCGCCGTACGCGAACCGCTGCACCTTCGAGTCCGCCGTGGCGCTCGAACTCTCGCCCCGCGGCTCGGCCCGGACGTCGTGTGGCGCACCTACGGCGGCGAAGCGGGCACGCCGGCCGATCCCGAGGGCTGGTTCCTCCAGCGGCGGGACCGGCTGACGAGCACGCTGACCGGGGTCTTCTGCCGCACGGCGGCGCACCCGGTGACGTTCGAACGCCACGACGCCGACGACGAGCTGTGGCGTGCCGTACAGCTGCTCGGACGGCACGCCCGCCGGATCCGGTCCGGGAACTGCAGCTTCACCCCCGAAGACTGGGTCACCTGGGTGACGACCGGCCGGCTGCCGCCGGTGGCGCGGCTCAGGCCGTGAAGTGGACCTCGCCGCGGGCGCTGCCCTCGAGCGGCCAAGCGCCGTCTTCCGAGGTGTAGCCCACCGTCCCGGGCCGCGCTTCGCGGCACTGCCGATCATGCTGGCAGCGTCACCCGGCCGAGCGATAGCGGAGATTCGCCTCAGCCGTGCAGCGACGCACCCTTGAGGATCTTGTCGACGCCGTTCTTCGGCCCGTGTACCGCCAGCCCGGCCAGCACGAGCTTCTCCCCCGGCACCGCCCGCACCGCCGCCCGGTTGTCCGCGTCGTTGCCCGTGTGGAACAGCTCGTCGGTGAAGATCGAGAACCGCAGGCCGCGGCCCAGGGCCCGCGCGTGCGCCGCCGTCAGGACGTCCGCGCTGCCCGAGAACACCAGCACCGGCTGGCCGAACATCGGCAGGTACTCCGTGCCGTCGGCGTCGGCGTACGGCTCGCCCATCAGCTCGGGGGTCACGTGGGCGATCCCGCTCACCAGGAACGCGGTCACGTTCAGCCGCTGCCAGGACGCCAGGTCGTCGCGGAGCAGGACGGCAATCTTCGTGTCGAAGGAACTCATGCCGACCACACTCGCCCGCCGGCCACCCGCGCGTCTTGTACGTTCTTGACATGGCGGACGTCGAAGCCTGGCGGCCGGCGGTCCCGGGGATCGCCGAGGTCTTCCACGCGCGCTTCACCACCCACGCCTACCCGCTCCACACGCACGACACGTGGACACTGCTGATCGTCGACGACGGCGTCATCCGCTACGACCTCGACCGCCACCACCACGGCGCGCTCGGCCCGGCGGTGACGCTGCTGCCCCCGAACGTCGCCCACGACGGCCGCGCGGCGACCAGCCACGGCTTCCGCAAGCGCGTGCTCTACCTCGACACGTCCGTGCTGGGCGAAGACCTGATCGGCGCGGCGGTCGACCGGCCGAGCCTCGCCGACGGCGTCCTGCGCACCCGCATCCACCAGCTCCACGCGGCCCTCGCCGAGCCGGGCGACGCGTTCGAGGCCGAGAGCAGGCTCGTGCTGGTCGCCGACCGCCTGCGCACCCACCTGGGCCGCCCGGTGACGCACCCGCCGAAGCGCGGCCTGGCCGACGACCTCCGCGATCTGCTGGACGCGCACCTGCCGGCGGCGCTGACGCTCGCCGAAGCGGCCGAGACGCTCGGCGCGCACCCGGCGTACCTGGTCCGGTGCTTCGGGGCGCGGTTCGGCCTGCCGCCGCACCGCTACCTGACCGGCCGCCGGGTGGACCGCGCCCGCCGCCTCCTGCTCGGCGGCGCCCCCGCGGCGGACGTCGCCGCCGCGGCCGGGTTCACCGACCAGGCGCACCTGACCCGGCACTTCAAGCGGTACCTGGGCACGACGCCGTCGCGCTACGCGAAAACCCGGTGACAGCGTCACTACGGGCGTACGTGGTGATCATCCTGGTGCTGATCGCGGCGTTCGTGGCGTGGCTGCGCGGAAGCGCAGCGGCCCGGCGGCTTTCGACGCTCGGCTGGGTCATGTGGGTGCTGCTGTTCGGCGTCGGCTTCATCGCCATCGGGGGCGAGTGGTTCCAGATGTGGCAGTCGGCGAAGTGGAACGGGCTGCAGCCGGCGCTGCAGAACTTCCTGATCGCGACCGTGGCGCTGGTCGTCGCCCACCTGCCGGCAAAGGAGGCTGCCAAGCCCGCCACACAGGAAGATAAATGATCAAGAAAGCGTGACTCTCTCCCGCACCCAACGACATTGATCCGAAACGTCGGACATTCTTGTCGTCTTTCTGTCAGCTTTCGAGCCCGCGAAGGAACAGCGCAACCCTAGGGTTTGCAGCGAGTCGCCGGTATCCTGTCCCGAAGCTACGAACCGTGGAGCACCGAGGGGACGGAGCCGCTTGTTCCGAAGTTTTGTCGCCTGGCTCGACAACTACATGTCGGGCGAAGAGCCGTCAAGCTTGCTGAAGTCCCTGTTCGGACTCCTGTCGTTCTCAGTGCTCCTCGGCGCCATCACGGGGAACGTCGCGATCCGCGCGGGCGCGCTGGCGGCCGTCCTGCTTTTCGTGCTGTACGCATTCCTGGCGCTGGTAGCCGACCGACGCAGGCTCCTGCGCCACAACGAAAAGAACAGAAGACTCGTCTCCAAGTACTGCAACATCATGAAGTCCCGGCTGGCCTCGGAGTGGGCCGTGACCAAGTGGGACCAGCTCGTCAAGATCGACAGCAATGGCGACACCGTGCAGATAATGACCATCCACGCGGTTTCCGAGTGCGACCTCCTGGAGTTTTACCGCTTGAGCGTCGGCGCCGACTGGGAGCAGCCCGAAAAGTACCGGAAGCGGGTGAAGCTCAAGGTTCGCAGCGTCGACATAGCCGGCGCCGACGGGCCCAAGTGCGATGTGACGACCAGCTGGACCAGTGACAACAAACTGGAAGCACTCGTCCACCTGCCGGTACCGGTGGCGAACGGCGAAGAGTTCCGCGTGGTGATGGAATGGGAGTGGCCCGCCAAGTGCCGCCCGCTGATGCGAGAAGGCACGAGCGAAGAGTTCTGCATGAACTTGACCAGGGTCACCCAGAAGCTGAGGTACCGCGTTCAGCTCCCGGGGAAGCTGGACGTCTACCTCGCCCCCGTCGGGTTCCGGAACGGCGAACCCGGCTACTCGTTGAAGTCGGCTCGCACGAAAGCGGGCCACACCGAAATCACCTTGAACGCAACATCAGTACCGTCACTGCGCAAGGTCGGCATGAGACTCGAACTCAAGTGAGGGCGCCCGGCAAGCGGTTGAAGTCCAGCGGGCGCTCCTCGACGAACCACTGGGCGGTCAGCCACCGATGGTTTCGTCGCCGCCGATCTTCACCATCCTGTACGTTCCTCCTGGAAGTCACCAACTACTCGGGCCACAGCGGACGCTGCCCGCAAATTGGATCATGGCCCGATAAGCCACTTGCGGCAGGCTCGCCCACTCGATCGAGTAATCCTTGCAGATTACCATCGGTGAAAGAACCCCGGGTGTTACCACCACATGTAGGGCAAGAATAAGTAAGTGACCCCAATAGTCAGGTGGTCACTACTTTGCGTCAGCGAGATTCGAGGCGGCCGCTACTCCGCCTTCGCCGCCGCCTTTGCCGCCTTCTTGAACGCCCGGACCTCCTGCAGCGTCTTCGGGCTCACCACGTCCGCGATCGAGCGGCGGGAGCCGCGGTCGCCGTACGCGCCCGCGGCTTCGCGCCAGCCCTTCGGGTGGACGCCGTACTGCTTGCCCAGCAGGGCCAGGAAGATCTTCGCCTTCTGCTCGCCGTAGCCCGGCAACGCCTTCAGGCGCTTGAGCACCTCCGGGCCGTCCGGCTTGGGGCGGCCCGACGTCCAGATCGCCGTCGCGTCGCCGTCGTAGTGCTCGACGATGTGCTGGCAGAGCGCGTGCACGCGGCGGGCCATCGAACCGCCGTAGCGGTGGATCGCCGGCGGGGTCACGCACAGCTGGACGAACTCCTCGAGGTCCGCTTCGGCGATCTTGCGGACGTCGAAGCCGTCCATCCGGTCGGCGATCTTCCGCGGCCCGATGAAGGCGACCTCCATCGGGATCTGCTGGTCGAGCAGCATGCCGACGAGCAGCGCCACCGGGTCCTCGCTGAGCAGCCGGTCGGCCGCTTCCTCGCCGGTCAGGTGCAGTTCACGCGTCATGCGCGCCATCCTCGCAGGTCGTGCCGCCGCGTGGGACCTCCGGGAGTGCGCAGCGGTCAGCCGACCACGGCCGGTTCCCGCGGCTCGCGGACCCGGCCCCACGCCGAGGCCACCAGCAGCAGGGCGACGAGCGTCAGCCCGGCTGCGACCTCCGGCAGCAGCAACGGCCCGCCCGAAGCGAGCACCGCGCCGCCGACGACGCCGGACAGGCCGACGCCGAGGTAGATCGCCGACGCGTTGAGCGAGAGCACCAGTCCCGCGTGGCCCGGTGACAGCTCGATCAGGCGGTGCTGCACCGGCGGGTTGAACGACCACGTCGCCAGTCCCCAGACGAACAGCGAGATGCCGGCCGCGATCGGCGTCGCGGTCGTCAGCGGCAGCAACGCCATCACGGCGGTGATGGCCACGGTCACCACCAGCAGCGGCGCGCGGGAGCCCCAGCGGTCGGTCACGCGGCCGCCCGCGAAGTTGCCGATCGCGCCGCCGACGCCGTAGCAGAAGAGCAGCACCGTCACCGTTGTCCCGTGCACGCCCGCCGTTGCGGCCAGCAGCGGTGACACGAACGTGTAGACCATGAACGCGGCGAGGCAGGCGAGCACCGTCGTAGCCAGCATGACGAGCACCCGCGGGTCGCGGCCCGCGGCGAACCGCTCGGCCAGGCCCACGCGCGGCGGCGCGGCGACCCTCGGCAGCGCGAACCGCACGGCCAGCGCGCTGACCAGAGAGAACGCCCCGACCAGCGCGAACGCCGTCCGGTAGCCGAGGTGCTGGGAGATGAGACTCCCCAGCGGGACGCCGAAGATGAGCGCGACCGTCAGGCCGCCGAACACCAGCGCGACGGCCCGGCCGCGGCGCTCCGGCACGGTCAGCTCGGCCGCCACGGCGCTCGCCGCCGGGGTGAACACCGCCGCGCCGACCGCGGTCACCACCCGCGCCACCAGCAGGGAGCCGTAGCCGGGCGCCAGTGCGGCGAACAGGTTGCCGGCGCCGGTGACGGCGAGCGCGGCGACCAGCAGCGTCCGGCGTTCCCAGGTGCCGGTAGCCGCCGCGAACAGGGGCGAGCCGATCGCGTACGCGATGGCGAAAGCGGTCACGAGCTGCGCCGCGGCGGTGGCCGACACGTGCAGCTCGCCGGTCAGCGCGGGCAGCAGCCCGGCGACGATGTAGCCGCTGGTCCCGACGCCGAAGGCGCCGAAGGCGAGGACGGAGATCCTCGAAGGAGCAGGTGCGGACATGGGTTGAGCCCCCCAGTGAAGCCGGGATTGGTTCGACGAACGTCGTAGTTCGACGGTTACCGTACTACGTGGCCGCCAGAATTTCGACCGACGTCGTACAAGCCGTACAATGGCCGCATGGCCAAGACCGACACGCTGCCCCCGATCGCCCACCCGGCCCGGGAGGAGATCACCGTCGAGGGTGTGCTGCGCGCCCTCGCCGACCCGGTGCGGCTGGCCATCGTCCGGCAGCTCGCGGGCACCGATCAGGAAATCGCCTGCGGCGGGCTCACCGTCCCGGTGACCAAGTCCACACTGACCCACCACCTGAGCATCCTGCGGCAGGCCGGCGTCGTGGCCGGCCGCCAGGAAGGCACCACGCGGTTCAACTCGTTGCGGCGCAACGATCTCGACGCCCTCTTCCCGGGCCTGCTCAACGGCGTGCTGGCCGCTCGGCGCTGATCGCCGCGGCCCGGGTGTGGATCGTCACCCGATATCGGGATGACAACCGGCCCCCTCGCTTGTTGGACTGTGCGTAGGCAGCTCACGGCGCTGGGGCCGATCGGCTGTCTTTCTTTTTGCCCGTCTACTGAACCGATCCAGATAACCAGGCTCAGTAATCGTTTACCCACCCAGGAAGGAGTGCCGTGCCCGTCGCGCTGCTCGCGCTCGCCATCGGAGCTTTCGGCATCGGAACCACCGAGTTCGTCATGATGGGCGTGCTGCCCCAAGCGGCCGCCGACTTCGGCGTCGACATCCCGACCGCCGGCTACCTCATCTCCGCCTACGCCCTCGGCGTCGTCGTCGGCGCCCCGCTGCTCACCGCGGTCGCCGTCCGGCTGCCGCGCAAGACCATGCTGCTGGCCATGATGGGCCTGTTCACGCTCGGCAACGGCCTGTTCGCGCTGTCACCCAACCAGGAGTTCGGCGTCGCGTTCCGGTTCCTCGCCGGCCTGCCGCACGGCGCGTTCTTCGGCGCCGGGGCCGTCGTCGCCTCCAGCCTCGTCGGCCAGGGCGAGCGCGCCAAGGCCGTGTCGCTGATGTTCCTCGGCCTGACCCTGGCGAACGTCATCGGCGTGCCGCTGGGCACGCTGCTCGGCCAGCAGGTCGGCTGGCGCGCCACCTTCGGTGTCGTCGCCGTGATCGGGCTGGTCGCCGCCGCGGCCATCGCGAAGCTCGTCCCGCACCAGGGCAAGCCCGCCGAGGCGTCGCTGCGCAACGAACTCGGCGCGTTCAAGCGGCCGCAGGTGCACCTCGCGCTGGCCATCGTGACCTTCGGGCTGGGCGGCGTGTTCGCCTGCCTGTCCTACATCACGCCGATGCTGACCGACGTCGCCGGCTACTCGCCGTCGAACGTCACCCTGCTGCTGTCGCTGGCCGGGGTCGGCATGACGATCGGCAACCTGCTCGGCGGCCGGCTGGCCGACCGCGCGCTGATGCCGGGCCTGTACGCCGCGCTGTTGTCGCTGGCCTGCGTGCTCGGGATCTTCACCATCACCGCGCAGGGCAAGGTCGGTGCGGCGATCACGATCTTCTTCGTCGGCGTCGCCGGGTTCATGATCGGCCCGATGATGCAGGCGCGGATCATGGAGAAGGCGGGCGGCACCCCGTCCCTGGTGTCGGCCGCCGTCCAGTCCGCGTTCAACATCGCCAACTCGATCGGGGCCTACCTCGGCGGGCTGGTGATCGCGGGCGGGCTCGGCCTGGTCGCCCCGAACTGGGTCGGCGCCCTGCTCGCGGTCTTCGGCCTCACGCTGGCGATCGTCTCGGGCACCCTCGACCGCCGGGAAGCGAAAGCCGAGCGCCGAGAACTCGCTCTCGCGTCCTGACCACCGTCCCGGAAGCGCCACTTTCACCCGAAAGTGGCGCTTTCGGCGTTCAGGAGCCGAGCGGGCCGCCGATGATCGTCAGGGCGACGTACAGGACCGCGGCCGCCAGCGCCGTGAACGTCACGACGTCGACGAGCCTGCCGCGGATCGCGAGCAGGCCCGCCCTGGCCGGCGGCAGCACGGCCCGCAGCGCCGCGGCGAGCAGGAGCGCGGCGCCGATCAGCGCCGCGCCCTCGCGCCAGTGGTACTGGAAGATCCGCAGCGCGGCGACGGCCACCACCAGCAGCACCACCGCGAACGGCAGCTGGGCGAACCGGTCCGGCCCGCTCCGGCGGTCGTGGACGTCCCGCCGGTCCTCGGTCATCGTCATCGGCCCTGTACCGAGCGCTCCGCCGCTTCGACGACGTTGCTGACCAGCATCGCCCGGGTCATCGGGCCGACGCCGCCCGGGTTCGGCGAGATCCAGCCCGCGACCTCGGCGACGCCCGGGTGGACGTCGCCGGTGAGCTTGCCGTCCACGTGGGACACACCCACGTCGAGCACCGCGGCGCCCGGGGCGACCATGTCCGGCGTGATGATCCCGGGCACGCCGGCCGCGGCGACCACGACGTCGGCGCGGCGGACCTCGGCGGCGAGGTCGCGGGTGCCGGTGTGGCAGAGGGTGACCGTGGCGTTCTCGCTCCGGCGGGTCAGCAGCAGGCCCAGCGTGCGGCCCACGGTGATGCCGCGGCCGACAACGGTGACGCGGGCGCCGTTCAGCTCGACGCCGTGGCGCTTGAGCAGCTCGATGATCCCGTACGGCGTGCACGGCAGCGCGCCCTGCTGGCCGAGCACCAGCCGCCCGAGGCTGACCGGGGCGAGGCCGTCGGCGTCCTTCTCCGGGTCGATCCGCTCCAGGACGCGGTTGGCGTCGAGGTGCTTCGGCAGCGGCAGCTGCACGATGTAGCCGTGGCAGGCCGGGTCGGCGTTCAGCTCGTCGATGACGGCTTCCAGCTTCTCCTGGGTGATGTCGGCCGGCAGGTCGCGGCGGATCGAGTTGATCCCGATCTTGCCGCTGTCGGCGTGCTTCATCCGCACGTACGAGTGCGACCCCGGGTCGTCGCCGACCAGGACGGTGCCCAGACCCGGCGTCACCCCCTTCGCGGCGAGGGCCGCGACGCGGGGCTCGAGCTCCGCGAAAATGGCGTTCTTGGTGGCCTTGCCGTCGAGAATCTTCGCCGTCACGGCCCCCATTCTGGCAAAGCGACCCCCGCGCGTCGCTTCCAGGCGCGGGTGGTCGCAGCCCGTAGAGTGATCGCTACCCCACTCGGTCCATTCGCGACGATGGCCGCGATCAAGCTGTGATCTACCGCACGTCGCATCACCCGAGGTCAGACGCGGTGCCACCGGGTGACCCGGCGGCAAAAACCACATGCGGGGTGCACTCGCGCGCGCGAGCAGTCAAAATGTGCGGGTGGCACAACCGACGACGCAGCTGAACGCGACCGAGCAGGACACCCTAGTCAAGCAGATCGGACTTGCCCTGCTCCGTGCCGCCCCGCGCGACTGGCGCAAGGTCACCGCGGAGTACCGAGCCGTCGGCAGGTACCACGAGCTGACCGGCGAGATCGTCACCGAGGACGGCACGGTGCACGAGTGGCTCGCGACCCACGACATCGCGACCCTGTTCGGCAGGCTCCGCGGCGGCATGTACCGCGACGGCCGCGGAACGTGGTTCAACGCGCGCTACCAGCTCGACCACCCGTCCAGCTACAACCTCGAGTACAACCGCGACGAGCCGGTGTGGAACCTCGCGCCGCCGCCGCAGGCCTACTCCGACGAGCTGCGGATGTTCCCGCGCACCGAGGACAACGTCCCCGAATGGCTGATCCGGCGGATGTCCGGGCTCGGCCCGGAGCAGCCGGGGCCGCACTTCCGCATCGCCCGGATCTTCGACACCGTGGGCCCGGCGGGCCGTCCGGTGATCAACCGGCCTGACCTCGAGGTCGACGAGCAGGACCGGCTGCTGGAGTACCTGGAGCACGCCCCGCTGGTGGTGCCCGAGCGCGGCTACGACATCGACCGCTTGGCCGCGACGCCGGAAGCGACCGTCCCGGTCGCCTTCCACAGCGACGGCCAGTGGATCTGGCCCGCCGCCGTCAACTTCTACCTGCACAAGTACGGCGTCTCGCCCGAACCGGACCTGGTCGAGCACGTCCGCGCGGTCGGCTTCACGCTGCCGCCGGTGGACGAACCGACGCTGCAGGCCGCCGCCGCGTACCTCACCCGCGGCAGCCAGCCGCCGCCGCAGCAGCAGCGCCCGGCCGGGCCGCCGCCCCAGGGTCTGGCGCCGCAGGGCCCGCCGCCGGGCCTCCCGCCGCAGGGTCCGCCGCCGCAGGGGCCGGTCCAGCAGCAGGCGCCCGCGGGGCCGCCGCCCGTCGCGCCGCCGCCCGCGGCGCCGCAGCAGCACCAGGAACCGCCGGCACCGGTGGAGGCGCCGCTCGGGGTGCAGGCCCCGGCCGAAGCGGAAGCGCCGGCCGAAGAGCACGAATACGCCGAGGACGGCCAGTACGCCGAAGCGGGCTACGACGAGCAGGAGTTCGACGACCGCTTCGCCGAGGAAGACCATCACTACGGCGAAGAGGAGTACGCGCAGCAGCCCGAGCACGCGGCGGGGACGAACGGCTCGTCGCCGGAGCCGGGCCGGGTGCCCGACCTCGAGGAAACCGCGGAGTACGTCCCGGACCAGCCGATCGGGCAGGAGCAGCAGCCGCCGCGCGACGGCGAGCCGTTCCCGCGTCGCGAAGACGAGCACGCCGCGTTCCAGCCCCCGCGGGAGGACGAGCACGCCTTCCAGGGCGCCGAAGACGAACCGGCGGGTCACCAGGCGGAGGAGCCGTTCGGCGCCGGCCCGGCCGATGAGGCCGGACGCGCCTTCGACACCGGCCAGGCGGACGAACCGGCGCACGCCTTCCAGGCCGGGCAGCCGCCGCGGCACGAGGAGGACGCGTCGCACGCGGCCTTCCAGCCGGACGAGCACGCATTCCAGACCGGCGGCCAACCGGACGAGCACGACTTCCAGCCGGACGAGCACGCCTTCCAGCCCGGACAGCCACCCCGGCACGACGACGAGCACGCCTTCCAGGCCGGGCAACCGCCGCGGCACGAAAACGAGCACGACTTCCAGCCCGGACAACCGCCGCGGCACGACGAGGAGCCGTCGCACGCGGCCTTCCAGCCGCCGCGCCACGAGGACGAGCACGACTTCCAGCCGGCCCGCGCCGAAGACGAGCCGCCGTTCCAGCCGCCGCGGCGGGAGCAGCAGCCGGCGTTCGACCCGGGTCCGCCGACGATGATCACCCAGCCCGAGGTGCCGGGCGTGCTGCCGGTGCCCGAGCCGGCCCCGCAGGCCGCGGCCCAGGCCGAGCCGTCCGCGCCCCCGCGGCAGGGCCGCCGGGCGCTGCGCCGGGAGACCCCGGACCACCCGGTGCTCGCCGGTCTGCAGGCCAAGCTGGACGAGCTCGACGTGCCCGAAAGCGGCTACAAGCTGGGCGGTCCGGCCGAGCACGGGTGGAGCGTCGAAGAGGTCGAGGACGGCTGGCGCGTCGGCTGGTACGACGGCAAGCTCAGCAACCCGGCGGTGTTCGGCGACGCCGAAGACGCGGCCGCGTTCATGCTCGGCAAGGTGCTGCTCAACCCGGAGGGCCGCCTGCCCGCCGAGGAGCCGCCCGCGCCGGAGCCGGAACCCGAGCCCGAGCCGGAACCGGCGCCGCAGCGGGTCGTCGCGACGGTGTCGCCCGAGATCGCGACCGGCTCGTACCCGGTCCGCAAGCCCGAGCCCGTGCCGCCGCAGGAGCAGACGGCGTTCACCAGCGCCGAGGAGCTCTTCGGCGACCTCGACGACGACGAGCCGCCGGCCCCGCCGCGCCAGCCCGCCCCGGTGCCCGCCGGGCCGCCGCCGGCCGCCCAGCAGGCGGGTCCGCCGCCCGCGGCTCCCGCGCCGCTGCGGCGTGAACCGCCGTCGGCACCGACCGTCCTGGCCCCGGTGCCGCAGGGTGCGCCGCCGGTGCCGCCGCCCGGTCCGGCTGCTCCGCCCGCGCCCCTGCGCCGGGAGGAACCGGTACGCCCGGCCGTCAACGGCGGTGGGGGCGGCGGTGGCCAGCAGCAGTGGCCGATCGGCCCGCTGGCCGGCGAGCCGCCGCTGACGCTGTTCCGCGGCAAGGAGCTGCGCGAGCTGCCCGCGGGCAGCGAACTGGACCGCTTCGGCGGCCCCAACGGCAACCTGACGTACGCGGCGGGCACGCCGTTCGCCGAACGGTCGCTGGTGCCCGAGTGGGTGAACCGGCCGTACCACGTCTACCGGGTGCAGCGGCCGCTGGAGACGCTGGCCGGCGTCGCGATCCCGTGGTTCAACCAGCCGGGTGGCGGGTCGGCGTACCTGCTGCCGGCGTCGATCGAGGAGCTGCTGGCCGAGGGCGACCTCATCGAACTCGACCCGGGCGAACCCCCGATCGACTGAGTTCCGCTGACGAAGGCCCCGGCGCTGCCGGGGCCTTCGTCGTCTCAGCGGATGACCAGCCCGTGGGCGACGGCGAAGGCGATGGCGGTCTCGACGTCGACCTCGGCGCCCCGCAGGTCGGCCTGGACCAGGGCGTTCGCGTCGAGGCGCGCGCCGCGCAGGTCGGCGCCGTCGAGTTTCGCGCCCTGCAGCCGGGCCCCGGTCAGGTCGCTGCCGCGCAGGTCGGCGCCGGTGAGGTCGGCTTCGGTCAGGTTGGCTTCCCGCAGCCGCAGCCCGGACAGCCCGAGCCGGCGCAACCGCGCCTTCGCCAGCGACGCAAGGGAAAGATCGCATTCGGTGAGCGCGATGCCGCCGAACCCGCTGTCGGCGAACGACGAGCCGAGCAGCGAACACGACGTCCAGCGGCTTTCGGCGAGCACCGTCCGGTCGAAGGTGCACGAGCGGAAGGCCGAGGCGTCGTGCCGCGAGCGGGAGAGGTCGGCCTTGCCGAACGTGCAGTCGTCGAAGGTGCAGCCGCGGGTCCGCAGCCCGCTCAGGTCCGCCCCGGTGAAGTCGCAGCCGGTGAACCGCCGCTTTTCCCACCACTGCCCGGACAACACCGCTTCGCGGTAGTCCTCCCCCGTCTCCAGCACGGGGCCCAGGGTGCCACACCCGCTGCTGGCGCTTCACACCCTGGACGTAGTTCATCGCCTCGACGCACCCGCGGCGCGCCATCTCGAAGAAGCCGGTTCCTGACCGCTGCATACTGGGTTGCATGGGAGTTCCGCTGCGGCCGGTGGCGGCCCGGTCGGTGTACCGCGAGGTGGCGCCGCCGCCCGCGCTCGCGGACGTCGTCGCGTGCGGCTGGCACGGGCGAACGGGCTGGGCGCGGCCGCTGCGCGTGCTGCCCGACGGCTGCGCGGACCTGGTCTGGGACGGCGCGGCGCTCACCGTGGTCGTCACCGTCGGCGCTCCCCTGCGGTTGTGGGTTCCCGCTTCGGCCGCCCGCGTCGGCGTGCGGCTGCGCTGCGGGGCCGCGGCCGCCGTGCTCGGGACGGCCATCGCGGACTTGCCCGCCGTGCTCGGGCTCGACGAGCTCTGGGGCGCGGACGCCCGTCGCGCCGAGGAAGTCCTGGCGGCGACCGCTGACCCCGCCGCCCAGCGCGGGATCCTCGAAGCGCTCGTCGCACGGCGGGACGCGGTGCCGGACCGGCGGGTGCTGGCCGCGGTGCACGCCCTCGGCGCGGCCACCCGGACGTCCGAGGTCGCCGTGGGGATCAGTGAACGCGCGTTGCGGCGCCACTTCGTCCACGCCGTCGGTGCCGGGCCGAAGCAGCTGCACCGCGTCCGCCGGTTCCAGCGGTTCCTGCGTCTCCTCGAGCCGCTCGCGGCCGGGCGGGCGACGCTGGCCGGGGTCGCCGCCGGCCTCGGGTACGCCGACCAGTCCCACCTCGGCCGCGAATGCCGCCGCCTCTCCGGTTCTTCGCCCGCCGCGCTGGTGCGGGTGGCCGAAAAGTTCCAGACACCGGCGCCGCCCGCGCGCCACGATCGGACGCATGTTCCGAGTCACCATCGCCGTGCGCTGTGACGACATCGACGCCAACGGCCACGTCCGCGGCCCGGCCTACCTCGCCTACGCCGACCACGCGCGCTGGGCGTGCCTCCAGGCCGCGGGCATCGACCCGGCCGGGCTGACCGCGCGCCGGATCGGCCCGGTCAACCTCGAGACGACCGTCCGGTTCCACCGCGAACTGCCCCCGTACGGCGAAGTCGACGTCAGCTGCGATTTCCGGTGGGGCACCGGCAAAACCTCCCGCGTGACGCAGGAGTTCCACGCGCCGGACGGCACGCTCGCCGCCTCGGTGTCGTCGGTGTCCGGCCTGCTCGACCTCGACCGGCGGCGGCTGCTGCCCGATCCTGGTGCGTACTGGCGGGAGCTGGCCGCGCGCCCCGAACTGCTCGGCCTCGGCCCGAAAACCGCGTGAATCCGGCGAAGCCGATCTCTACCGTGACGGGATGCCCGACGAGCACTACACCGACGCCGGCCTCGCGGCGCTCTACGACACGATGAACCCGCGCGAAAGCACCGGCGACTTCGCGTTCTACCTGCCGATGATCATGGCCGCCGAAGCGGTGCTCGACGTCGGGTGCGGCACGGGTTCGCTGCTGCACTGGGCGCGCGAGTCCGGCCACGCAGGGCGGCTCGTCGGGCTCGACCCGGCCGAGGGCATGCTCCTCCAGGCTCGCCGCCGCGACGACGTCGAGTGGGTGCACGGCGATTTGTCGACTGCCTCCTGGGAGAGCGAGTTCGACTTCGCGGTGATGACCGGGCACGCGTTCCAGGTGCTGCTGACCGACGAGGAAGTGCGCACGGCGTTCGCGGCCGTCCGCCGCGCGCTGCGTCCCGGCGGCCGCTTCGGTTTCGAGACGCGCAACCCGGCCGCCCGCGGTTGGGAGCGCTGGACGCCGGCGCAGGTCTGGGAAGCCGGTGACGTGCGGTCGTGGAACGACGCCGGGCCGTTCGAGAACGGGTACGTCAGCTTCACGACGACGTACGAAAGCCCGAGCTGGGACGCACCGCGGTACAGCGAGAGCACGTTGCGCTTCCTCGACGGGCCGGCGCTTTCGCGGTTCGTCGAGGAGGCCGGGCTGGTCGTCGACGAGCAGTACGGCTACTGGGACCGCACCCCGGTGACCGGCACCAGCCCCGAGATCATCACGATCGCCCGGCGTCCCCTCACCTGAAGTCGCGCGACTTCGCCTTGATGCGCATCGGCAGCGGCTCGACGCGGTGGGCGAGGACGCTGACCACGCCGTCGGCCTTCTCCACCACCCCGCGGATCAGCAGCGCCGGGCTGCTGCGCGCGACCCGGTGGTAGCGCTGCCAGAGGCCGAGCGTGCAGATCACGTTGACCATCCCCGTTTCGTCCTCGATGTTGAGGAAGGTGACGCCGCCCGCGGTCGCCGGGCGCTGCCGGTGCGTGACGGCCCCGCCGATCAGCACGCGCACGCCGTCGTCGAGGTCGGCCAGGCCGCTCGCCGGGACGACGCCGAGCTCGTCGAGGCGGTCGCGGATGAACTCGGTCGGGTAGCTGTCCGGCGACACGCCGGTGGCCCAGACGTCCGCCGCCGCGACGTCGAGCCCGTCCATCCCGGGCAGCACCGGCGCCGGCGCGCCGAGCAGGCCGGGCAGCCGCTCCGGGCGTTCCCCGGCGACCGCGCCCGCGGTCCACAGCGCTTGCCGGCGATCCCCGCCGAAACCGGCGAACGCCCCGGCGGTGGCGAGGGCCTCGATCTGCGGCGTGGTCAGCCGCACGCGGCGGGCGACGTCGGCCATGTCGCGGTACTCGCCGTGCTCGGCCCGCTCGGCCACGATCCGCTTCGCGAGGTCTTCGCCGATCTTCCGCACGGTGCTCAGCCCGGTGCGGACGTCGTGGAACTTCCCGGTGCCCGGCTCGAGGGTGGCGTGCGGCAGGCTGCGGTTGATGTCCGGGCCGTGCACGGTGACGCCGTGCCGGCGCGCGTCGGCGACCAGCGACTGCGGCGAATAGAACCCCATCGGCTGGGCGCGCAGCAGGCCCGCCAGGAACGCGTCCGGGTGGTAGAACTTGAAGTGGGCACTGGAAAAGACGAGGTGTGCGAAGCTCAGCGCGTGGCTTTCGGGGAAGCCGAAGTTCGCGAACGCCTTGAGCTTGCCGAAGATCTTCTGCGCGAGGTCGTCGTCGACACCGTTCGCGGCGGCGCCCTCCAGGAACCGCTGCCGCAGCCGGTCCATCTTGCGGTCCGACCGCTTGGACCCCATCGCGTGCCGCAGCTGGTCGGCCTCCGCCGCGGTGAAGTTCGCGACGTCCAGCGCGATCTGCATCATCTGCTCCTGGAACAGCGGCACGCCCTTGGTCTTGTGCAGCGCCTTTTCCAGCAGCGGGTGGTCGTAGGCCCACTTCTCGCGGCCCTGCTTGCGGCGGATGTACGGGTGCACCGAGCCGCCCTGGATCGGGCCCGGCCGGATCAGCGCGACCTCGACGGCGAGGTCGTAGAACTCGCGGGGTTGCAGCCGCGGCAGCGTCGCCAGCTGGGCGCGGCTCTCCACCTGGAAGACGCCGATCGCGTCGGCGCGGCACAGCATGTCATAGATCTTTTCGTCGGCGAGGTCGAGCTCGGCGAGGTCGACCGTTTCGCCCTTGTACTCCGCGACGAGGTCGATCATGTAGTGCAGCGCGGACAGCATGCCGAGGCCGAGCAGGTCGAACTTGACGAGTCCGGCGGCGGCGCAGTCCTCCTTCTCCCACTGGATCACGCTGCGGTCGGCCATCCGCGCCCATTCGACGGGCACGACCTGGCTCACCGGCTCGGCGCACATGACCATCCCGCCGGAGTGGATGCCCAGGTGGCGCGGGAAGTCCTCGAGCGCGAAGGCGAGCTGGAGGACTTCGTCCGGGATGTCGTGGTCGTGGTCCTTTTCGGTGTTCTGCAGCGAACCCCAGCGGTCGATCTGCTTGCTCCAGGCGTCCTGCTGGCCCGGGGAGTAGCCCAGCGCGCGGGCGGCGTCGCGGACGGCGGACCGGGCGCGGTAGGTGATCACGTTCGCGACCTGGGCGGTTCTCAGGCGGCCGTGTTTTTCGAAGACGTACTGGATGGCCTCCTCGCGGCGATCGGACTCGATGTCGAGGTCGATGTCGGGGTAGCCGTCCCGGTCCGGGGCGAGGAAGCGTTCGAAGAGCAGTTCGTAGGCGACGGAGTCGACCTTGGTGATGCCGAGCGCGTAGCAGACGGCCGAGTTCGCCGCCGAGCCCCGGCCCTGGCAGAGGATGTGGTGGTCGCGGCAGAAGCGGACGATGTCCCAGACGATCAGGAAGTAGCCGGGGAAACCGAGCTCTTCGATGATGGCGAGTTCGTGCTCGATCTGCTGTTTCGCTTTGTCCTCGTGCGGCTTGCCTTCGAAGCGCTCCTTCGCGCCTTCTTCGGTCAGCTTGCGCAGGTAGGTGGTTTCGGTGTGGCCCTCGGGGACGTCGAAGGGCGGCAGCTCGGGGGCGATCAGCTTCAGCGGGAACGCGCATTCCATGCCGAGCAGGGCACTGCGCCGGACGGCGCCGGGGTACCGCCGGAACAGGACGTCCATTTCGGCGCCGCTGCGCAGGAAAGCCGTCCCGGCGGCGGGCAGCCACCCCTCGAGCTCGTCGATCCCCCGCCGCGCCCGGATCGCGGCGAGGGCATCGGCGAGCGGCGCGCGTTCTGGCCGCGCGTAGTGGGCGGCGGTGGTGGCGACGGTCGGGAGCTTCAGTTCGTTCGCGAGCTGCGTCAGGAGGTCGTTGTGGGTGCTGTCCAGGGGCTGGCGGTGATCGGTGAGCTCGACGTAGACGTTGTCCTTGCCGAAGCGGTCGGTAAGTTCTTTGAGTTTTTCGGCGGCGGCGGCCGGACCGTGCGTGACGAGGGCCGAGCGCACGGCGCCCTTGCGGCAGCCGGTCAGGACGACGCACTGCCCGGCGACCTCCTCGGCGACCGCGCCGAGGTCGTAGATCGGCCGTCCCTTTTCCGCCTGGTGGTGGATCTGCCCGGCGGTGATGGCGCGGCAGAGGGTCCGGTAGCCCTGGTCGCCGCGGGCGAGCAGCAGGAGGTGTTCGCCTTCCGGGTCGGGCACGCCGTTCTGCGGGCCGTGGAGGCCGAAGCTGAGTTCGGTGCCGAAGACGGTGTCGACCCCGAGTTCCCGCGCGGCCTCGGCGAAGCGCACGACCCCGTACATACCGTCGTGATCGGTGAGCGCAATGGCGTCCAGCTGCAGCCGCGCGGCCTCTTCGACGAGCTCTTCGGGGTGGCTGGCCCCGTCGAGGAAGCTGAAGTTGGAGTGGCAGTGCAGCTCGGCGTAGGGAACGCGGACGGTCTCGGCGCCGTCGTCGTTCCGCCGGGCGGGGAGGTCTTCGGGCCGGCGGTAGCCATCGCGGTGACGGCTCCAAGCGGGGCTGTCACCGTGGTCACCGGGAGGCGGGCCGCCGCCGAGGGTCCGGGCGAGGTCCTTCCAGCGGACGGGTGGGTTGTTCCAGCCCATTCAGCAGCTCCCGGGAAGATCAGGGCGGCGCTGCTGTTCGTTTTCGGCGGCGCGACGGCGGTGCCAGTTGGCGGGGTGGTTCCAGCGGGACCGGGCTTCGGCTTCGGTCATGGGGGCGGGGTTGGGGTCTGGGTCCGGCTCCGGGCTCTGGCCGCGGCGGTCGGCAGTCGAGTCAACGTCGCCAGGTGACTGAGCCCGGCGGTTGGCGTTCGACGGGTGGTTCCAGCGCGAGCGGGCCTCGGCGTCGCTCATGCGGCTCGCGTCCGGGGGCTCCGCGGAGCGGGGCCAGCGCAAGCGGACCTCGACCCCGCTCATGCGGCAGCCGTTCTCCCGCGACGGGCGCGGTACCGGGAGCACGATCACCGGGCACACCCAGTCGTCGTCGGCGGGTGTCTCCGGGAGCCGGCCGCGGACCGTCCACCTGTCGGGCGTGTCCGGCTGCTCCTCCGAGGCCGGCTCGGGGATCTCGCGCAGCCACTCGCGCTCATCCGACGTCCCGTCCGGCGTGCCCCCGGGCTCGGCTCGCAGCCAGTTCCGCAGCTTTCGTGCGTAGTCGTCGTCCATGCTCAGTCGTACACTCCCTCGACCGTCCACAGTGGATTCTCCGTGCCCGCGCAGTGCACCAGCACCGCTTCGGGCGGTCCGTCGCCTTCACCAGCCAGCACCAGCTGCAGCCGCGCGCGTCGCGGGCTCGGCCGTCGTCGATCGCCCGCCAGCGGCCACGGCCCCGCCCAGGCCACGATCTCCCGCCCCGCCGCGCCCGCGATGCTGAGCCGCCGCGGCGGTGACGTCAGCTGGTCGCGGGCGGTGATCCCGACGGGCCGGCCGTCGTCGTCGAAGA
Organism: Amycolatopsis sp. lyj-23; assembly: GCF_046549135.1. Taxonomy (NCBI): domain Bacteria; kingdom Bacillati; phylum Actinomycetota; class Actinomycetes; order Pseudonocardiales; family Pseudonocardiaceae; genus Amycolatopsis; species Amycolatopsis sp. lyj-23. The sequence goes on from NZ_JAJPWN010000008.1 coordinate 448,513, forward strand.
TCTGCGCCGGCACCGGACGGGTGAGGACGGTCGCCGGCGACGGGGACGGCAGCCGCCCCGGCCAGGTCGCGTCCGGCGGCGTCGTCCGTTCGCGCGGGTCGCCCCACGGCACCAGCCGGACGCGGCCCGCGGGGTCACGGCCGCCGTCGAGCACCGGGGTGACCACGCCTTCGGGCCCGAGCAGGCCCTGGACCCGCACGAACGCGCGGGCCGCCCGCTCGTCGTCTTCGTCGGAACCGCCGTTGCGCCAGAGGTCGAGCTGCAGCGACCGCCCTTCGACGACCTCCTCGGGTTCCAGCCGCAGCCGCACGACGCCGGACGTCGGACGCTGTCCCGGTGCGGCGCGCAACCAGCCTTCGAACTGCCAGCGCACGCGGTCGGCCACGCCGGCGGGCGTCAGCGGTTCGGCGCACCGCCACGCCCGCCCGAGGTGTTCGCCTTCCTCGGTGACGGCGTAGATGCCGAGCCGCGTGCAGGCGAGGCCGTGCCCGGCGAGGGCCGCGCAGAACCGCGTCGCGAGCCCCTTGGCGAGGAACGCGGCGACGTCGACCCGCTCGACGACGGGGTCGAATTCCTCGGCGAGGGAAAGTTCGGGCGGCGGCTGCCGGCGCAGAGGAGGCCGTTCGGAACGGCCGCGCGCCAACCGGTGCGCGAGTACCCCGGCCGCACCGAAGCGGTTGGCGACGTCCCGTTCCGGCAAGGCGGCGAACGCCCCGAGCGTCTTCAACCCGAGCCGCCGCAACAGGTCGACGAGCTCCGCGCGATCGGCACCGGGCTGGTCGAGCTCGGTGACCGGAAGCGGAGCGAGGAAGTCAGCCACCCGCCCGGGCGCAACGAACTCCCCGCACCGCGCGGCGAGCGTCGCGGCGAAGAGCCCCTCGGCCACCCCGACCTGACACTCGACCCCGGCCGCGGCGGCGACCTCGTCGAGAAGCCGTTCGACGAGCGCGTGTTCCCCGCCGAAGTAGGGGGCGGCCCCGTCGACGGGAACGGCCACCAGCCCGGGCCGCACGACTTCAACCCCGACGACGAGCCCTTCAACCGCCCGCGCGACGGCTTCGAAGAGCCGGGCATCCCGCCCATCATCAGCGGCGACGACGGCGAGCTCCGGACAGTTCGATTGGGCATCCCGCCGCCGCATCCCCCGCCGGACGCCGCTGCGCCGGGCAACGGCGTTGCAGGCAGCGACCCGGTTGGCGCTGAAGACGCCAACGGGCTGGTCAGGGGCAACGCCGTTGAGCGCGGCGGCGGCGACGGCGGGCCAGTCCGGACACCACAGGACGAGCATGCGGGCGGGGGTGTCGGGTGTGCCGCGTTGGGCTGGGACGGTCATGTGGCCTCCTCAGCATCGCGCGCAGCTGGGCGCGGGTGAAGGAGCGGTCGACTCGCGTGATTGGGAGGTCGGCTTGGGTGCGCGGCAGGTCGGACCGAGGTGCCCAGCAGTCGGCTCGCGCCTCCGAAGAGTCGGCCTACGCACCTGGAAGGTCGGCCCACGTACCCGGACAGTCGGCTCGCGCACCCGAGAGGTCGACCCACGCACCTGGAAGGTCGGTGCGCGTACCCAGACGGTCGGCCTGCGCACCTGAAGGGTCGGCTCGCGTACCCGGAGGGTCGGCTCGCGTACCCGGAGGGTCGGCTCGCGTACCCGGAGGGTCGGCTCGCGTACCCGGAGGGTCGGCTCGCGTACCCGGAGGGTCGGCTCGCGTACCCGGAGGGTCGGCTCGCGTACCCGGA